>JBGAMI010000001.1:0-302305 GCA_044223085.1 Cyclobacteriaceae bacterium | reverse complement strand
TGTATTTGCCATTCATGGACAAGGGTTGAGAAGATTTGAATTTACTGGATCCGGTCAGTGATCCATCGCTCATTTTTCTTGAACTAACCCCCTTCTCTCCCACTACAATCACCTGATCTTTATACTTCAGGATCATGCTGGCCACACCCACATTGTCTTCCTTAATCGGCAGCTCATAGTTCTCCTTGCCGGTGGCAATATCCATGGAGTAAAGTGCTTTGCCGGAACAAACAATCACATTGTTGTTGTCCAGGAACAGGTTGGTCATGCCGCGCTTCATTTTATCGGATTCCCATAATTGCTCTCCCGTTATGGCATTGAAGCACTGGACATTCAAAGGCTTGATGTTTTCACCCTCTATGTGATTTTCAAAAACCCAGTTTCCATTCTCCAGTTTTTTCTGAACGTACTGGAGCTCTACCAAACCACCCACCTGCAGGATCACTTTATCACCGGAAACGTGAATACCGGGAATGGCCCTGGCATCCTTAATCTCTGCAGAACGCCAAACCATCTTGCCGGTCTTGATCTCATACTTTTTCAAATATTGGTTACGCTTGTTTTCCATATCGATCACATAGATATAGTCTCCCACCACGATAGGTTCGGCTACCACACCGTATGCGCCAAACATAGTGGCGCCGATTGGCTTCTTGTTCTTTACCACATCCGAAGGAGAAGCATCCCACACCGCAGACCATAAGGGTTTTCCATCAGCGTAGTCGAATACCTGGATTCCGTTCATGTACAGAAACACCTTGTTGTTCTCCACTTCCATGTTTACGATCTTCTCTTTGGTAAGAATTTTTCGCTCAACAACACCGCGATAGGTTTGATCCCACAGAATATCGCCATTCTTCGGGTTAATCTTAACAATCTGATTCTTCAATCCGGCGAACAGTGAGCCAATCAGGGTAGCCTTCATGTTAATCATTACCATTGATCCATCGGATCCAAAAGCCCAGGCTCCCACGATACCCTTGAATTTCTCTGTGGCCCACAATTCTTCTCCGCTGCGCACCTTGATCATGGTGAGATTTTTCTTGGTCGTGATGGCAAAAGCATCCAGTTTAGGGATGTAGACCACGTTGTCCATGTCTTCAACATCCTGGTATTTTCCGGATACCCAAAGTAGTTTTCCGGTCATGGCATCGACCGCAGCGATCTTGTCCTTACCGATTTTGCGATCAAACAGAAAAAGCACTTTGGCATCCCACATGGGCATAATATCATCCACCTTGCCGAGTTCTTCGGAGATATCCTTATAACGAGCTGTCCAAAGCACGTCTCCAGTTGCATTCTTGATCACCGAAATTTCCTTCCCGCTGGATGCATAGATGTACCCTTCCTGGTCATCAATTCCGGTGCTGTTGAAAGAGTGTTCAATCTCCTTGGTGTACAATTCGGTCATTTCTTCCTGAGCGTAGGTCAGGACCGTGCAGCAGACCGCTAGGGCAATGAGAAATAGTTTTTTCATAAATGGTTATTAAAAATTTAGGGTGTGTTGGAACTTTACGCGAGTGTTTTTGGGGAGTTTGATGTTGTCAAACTTGAGTTCGTTGATTTTGACTTTAAGTCTGTTCTGCTGGGCGATATCCTCCACGTTACTGCTTACGGTAAACACGGTAACTACATTTCCTTTTTGTGCCACCGTGATATCAAAAGTGAATTGACCCTGAATGCCCTTTTCCTGACAGAATTTTCCAAGTTCACCTTCAGGTGCTGAGAGATCCGTCAGTTGTCGTTTGGCCTCCGCAATGACTGATTCTTTGTCAGTTGCCACCGTTTGTGCCAGGCACGGCATAATCACTGCAACAAGGAATAGGAGGCCGAGGATGTATCTGCGAAAAGGGTGATGAAGCATCGGGTGTCTTTGGTATCCCAAAAATCCCGGTGCGTAATATCGATTCCTATACCAAAATGCGGGTATTTGTCTATCCGTACTGGTACGGAGTAATCGCCTTACATCAGGTTATTGGTATAGGCGTACTTGATCAGTCCGACCAGCGACGTAGTGTTGGTCTTTCGAAAAATATTCTTTCGATGGGTCTCCACCGTTCGTTCACTGATAAAGAGTTTTTCAGCGATTTGCTTGTTGGAGAATTCCTTGGCGATAAGCCTGAGCACATCCTGCTCGCGGTCAGTCAGGAGCGAATTTTCTTCTGTCGGCTGATTGAGGTCATGCATCAACAAGCGCGTAATTTCCGGGCTCACATAAGGCATGCCCAGCATAATCTGTTTGAGGGCATTCTTTAGCTCAAACTGTTGAATGTTCTTGAGGAGATATCCATCCACGCCTTCCTTCAGTATGCCTTTTACGAGGTGGGCTTCATCGTGCATGCTGAGGGCCACCACCTTCACGCCAGGGTAGTCACGCTTGATGATGCGCGTCAGGTCCAATCCCGAGATTCCGGGCAGGCTGTAGTCAGTAAGCAGTATATCCGGTTGGTCTTTCTTAAAGAAATCAATCACTTCTTCACCAGTGCCGAGAGCGGCCAGGATAATAAAATCGGGATCGCTCTCCAGCAGCGAGACCAGACCATCCAACACAATTCGATGGTCATCCACCAACACGACCTTAACCCTTTTACCACCCTTCATAAGTGATAAAAATAGACGGTCTATGTAGTTATCTGCAACTATCAAGGCAAGTAATGAAGGGGTATATTCAAAGGGGAGTATGTCCGGGAAAGAAATTGGGGCAGAATCCGGGCCAAAACACCCGCCATGGCCAGAGCCGCAGCCGAAAGCCACAGTCGATCCGGCCAACCCCAGGCGGCCAAAGGGCCAAACCACAGGATGGCAACTGCCGATTGGGAGATTACGAACATCGCCATAATTAGCAGGCGACAATCCGGAGAACACCTGAAACGCACCTCTGACTGTTGGTGGAGGTAATGGTGCAACACCCGGATAAATAAGGCGAATGTTCTTCCGGTGCCTCCGACATCATCCATTCCATCACTATTGATGGTAATTGGATTTTGTCCACGCGGCTTCAGCTGCACCTGGTAAAGGCTGCCCAGTCGAGTTAGACGTACCTGACACAACTGCCCATACGCAATGGTGACCGACTGATCACCTTCGTGAATGGTCATGGCATCATCCTTTAACTGTATGCGGACATGCTGGTCGCCCGATAAATAGGAGTATTCCACAGCGGGCAAGGTCCTTCGAAATAACTGGCAACGCCATACCCGTGATTACGTATTTTGTTGATCCGTGCTGACACGGATCAGGCTGCAGCCAACTGACGCGTAGGCACCGTTATCACGACCGTCGTACCGGTGCGACCCGGAGCACTGTCAATTTCTATCGCGCCGCGAATGAGTCCAAGGCGGGAGTTAATGTTCTTCCAGCCGTTGCCTTCACTACTGTACAATGCTGAAGCATCGAAGCCACTGCCATTGTCCTCCACGGTCACTACCAGCTCATCTTCATGCTGCACCAACTGAATGGAAATCTTCGTGGCACCACTGTACTTGATGACATTGTTTACCCACTCCTGCCCAATGCGGTAGAGTGCAATCTTCTGCTCGGCACTCATGGAACCGTCGAGGTCAAACGCCTGTACCGAAATCTGCACCTTACCAGTGCGATTGATGCGGTTGGCAAACTCAGTCAGTGCCTCGGTGAGCCCGCTGTTCATCAACACCTGTGGCATCAGGTTAAAGGCAATCTTGCGTATCTCAACGTTCATCTCGTTCAGGATTCCAACAGCTTCTTCAACCTTGGATTGCTGTACCGGATCATGGGACAGGTTGAGGCGAAGGGCAGAGATCATTTGTCCCATGCCATCATGAAGATCGGCGGCGAACCGTCGACGCTCATCTTCCTGTGAGGTAATAACCGCCTTCAATTGAGCGGTTTTCAGTTCACTTCGGGTAAAAGCTATTTCTGCTTCTTGCTTCAGTTGGGTACGGTTTCTCCAAAGCCAACCCAAACCCAGGAGACCCAGCAATAACACCGTCATCAAAACGATAATCAGCTCATTGCGGGTGTTCCTGAAGTCTTTAAGTTGGTTCTCCTGGGTCAACTGTTGAATGGCATTCTCCTTCTTTTCGGTTTCGTACAAGGTCTGCAGTTCAGCCACCTGTCGTGCTTTCTCCTGCTGAAAAAGTGAGTCCTTCATGGTCGCATACTGCTGGTGCTCACGAAACGCTCCCCGATAGTCACCCTGCGCCGCATATAATTCAGCCATTTCCCGATGGGCATCCTGCACTTGTTCTTTGGCGCCAATTTTAATTGCCATGGCCAGTCCCCGTTCCACTTTGCGCAAGCCTTCTTCCACGCTGCCGGTTTTGCGGTGAACCCCACCCAGATAAATCAACACCGACGCCAGCTCTTTTTTGTTGTCATATGACTCAAAAAGTTTCTGGGCACGAAGGAGATAGTTCATGGCGGGACCTTCCTCACCCAGTTTATCATATGTCATGCCGGTATTACAAAGCGTCATGGCGAGGAACTGTTGCACATGTTGTTGTTCAAACGCTTCATTGGCACGAAGGGAATAAAACAAAGCACTGTCGTAGCGCTCCAGCATCATGTAGACGGAGCCGAGGTTAGCGTCGCAAGCGGCCATTCCGAATTTGTGGTTTAGCTGCTGATACAGTTGTCTTGCTTCCCGGTAATAGCCAATTACCTGCTGATATTCCTTCTGGGCCTTGAGCACAATCCCAATATTGCTGAGTACCATCGCCATGCTGGTGGTATCCTTTCGATGTTCAAAAATTCTCCGGGCCTCATAGTAATACTCCAGTGCTTTTTGCCAGTCACCTTTTTCGTCGTGTACTATGCCGATGTCATTCAGCAGCCGGGCTGTCTTGGCTTCATCTCCGGATTTTCTGGACATTTCAAGGGCCTTCAATTCAAAAGACAAGGCTTCCGTATAATTACCCTGGGCCTCGTGGGTGATGCCTATGTAGTTAAGGGCCGCACCTTCCAGGTCGGTTTCATTTAATTGTCTGGCCAAATCAAGGGCAGCGAGTCCATAGGTTCGGGCGGTGTCGGCATTGGAGAATCTGAGTTGCCAGCAGAGCTCCAACAGGACTTTCGCCCTTGCTTTTCCCTGGGCCGATCTGAGGGCAATTTTGAGGCTGTCAATGTTGCCATTTTGGGCATTTAGGGGCACCGACAGGGCGAGGGTGAGGATGAAGGCTAGAAAACAACGCATACGGTAGACATTTAACCTGCCTAAAAGATACGATCCGGAAGGCAGGTCCCATTATTTTCGGCCCGACTTGGAGAATTCGGTCGATTATGCCGATATTTGCAATCCTTTTTAAGGAAAGGGCTTAAAATCAACAACTTATGGCAAGGGTTTGCGAAATCACAGGAAAGCGTCCTCACGTAGGAAACAAAGTTTCTCACGCGAATAACAAGAGCAAGAGAAGGTTCTATCCGAACCTCCAGACTAAGCGCTTTTACATTCCTGAAGAAGGCAAGTGGATTACCTTGAAGGTTTCTACGAAAGCTATTAAGACGATTAACAACAAAGGCATCACGGCTGTGTTGAAAGAAGCACGCGCCAAAGGCATGTTGGCTAACTGATATAAACTGACAAGAACATGGCAAAGAAAGGCAACCGCATTCAGGTGATTCTGGAGTGCACCGAGCATAAGGCTACCGGTCAGCCGGGCATGAGCCGTTACATCACCACCAAGAACCGCAAGAATACTACCGAGCGTGTCGAGTTGAAAAAATACAACCCGATCCTCAAGAAATACACCGTTCACAAAGAAATTAAGTAATCATGGCAAAGAAAGTTGTTGCATCGCTCAAGAAAACCGATGGTAAAAGCTTCGCTAAGGTGATTCGTGCCGTTAAGTCTGAAAAGACAGGCGCCTACACCTTCAAAGAAGAGATTGTGGCTACCGATCTCGTAAAAGAGACGTTGGCCAAGAAGAACTAATCGGTTCATCAAAAATCATTGAAAGTCCCGAACCGGGACTTTTTTTATTTACAACCACCCATGTCGCTATTCAGTAATTTGTTTTCACGGGAGAAGAAAGAATCCCTTAACAAAGGCCTGGAGAAGTCCAAAGAGAGCTTCTTTGGCAAGCTGAGCAAGGCCGTTATCGGCAAGTCGTCTGTTGACGATGAAGTACTCGATAATCTGGAAGAAATCCTGGTAGGCTCCGATGTGGGTATAGACACCACGCTCAAAATCATCGCGCGTATCCAGTCGCGCGTTGCCCGCGACAAATACGTGGGTACCGACGAACTGGATAGAATACTTCGGGAAGAAGTCGCTGCGTTGCTGGCAGAAAATACTTCTTCCGACGCCCGCTCAACTGAACCTCCCGCAAAACCCTATGTCATTATGGTGGTTGGTGTGAATGGGGTCGGAAAAACCACCACCATCGGAAAGCTGGCGGCTCAATTCAAAAAGCAAGGCAAGTCGGTCGTGTTGGGTGCCGCTGATACGTTTCGCGCCGCAGCCGTTGATCAACTGAAGCTCTGGGGACAGCGCGTAGACGTTCCCGTTATTGCCAAGGGCATGAATACCGACCCCTCTGCCGTAGCCTTTGAAACGGTGAAGTACGGTGTTGAGAACAACGCCGATATCATCATTGTAGACACGGCCGGACGCCTGCATACCAAAGTCAACCTGATGGCGGAACTTTCCAAAATCAAACGCGCCATTGAAAAGGTGCTGCCCGCAGGCCCACATGAAGTATTGCTGGTGCTTGATGGAAGCACCGGTCAAAATGCGTTGGTTCAGGCGCGGGAATTCACCAAAGCCACCGACGTATCAGCCCTGGCCATCACCAAATTGGATGGCACTGCCAAAGGTGGTGTGGTGATCGGTATCAGTGATGAGTTCAAAATTCCCGTAAAATATATCGGTGTAGGCGAGCAGGTGGATGACCTGCAGTTATTCAACCGTGCAGAATTCGTCGACTCTCTCTTTCAGAAAAACTAATTGGTGGCGCCTGGCGCAGGCTTGGACTTTGCCTTTCTCTCTTTGCCGAATGGTATTCGCCACATTACCTGGTAATTGAATCCCCACGTTACTCCCTTCCCGTTCAATCCATAGCCTGGTATGTCATAGGCTTTTGCCGCGGTATCTCCCTGTACCCCGGGCGCAAACTTCATGCGGGCTGTGTATCCCAACCAGAAGTTCTTCCACATTTTCACACGCAGTCCGGTCACTATTTCACCCCACCCGGCGCTTACCGCAGGGTTAACAAAATCCTGTTGGATAGTTCCAAAGACAACATCATTGGTGATCACAGTCGTGGATTCATGGAATTGACTGCGTCCATACCGGAAACCCAAAAAGAACATATTCCGGTCTGGGTCCTTCATCAATAAATTCACATCGATGCCGGCCCGCCAGTACGTGCCCCCATTGCTGTACGTTCCTCCGGTTTTGAGATTATAGTTTCTTTCCCACGAACCATAGTCGGCAGCAAGGTAGTATCGGCCGAGGTCCATATCCGCATTGACTTCCCATCCCTTGAAGGTTGAAATGGTCTGTGACCTGATGATGCTGAGCAGGTCGGTACTGAATCGAATGGCACGCGGATAGATTTTAACCCGAAGGCTATCCGGCTTGCGATAGTGTACTGTATCCTTAGGCGGCTCACCTCCCCCGGACTGCCCGAAGGCTGCGCAGGAAATGCACAACAGCACGAGGCTACAGCCGGATCTCCAGATTTGTGGCAATCGCATTGCTGGTGGATAGTTGGGGGTTGATAATCTTTGGTTCCGTTGCAAATGTGTAGTTCACAATCGCAAGGTTGTTGAAGTAGGCAAATGAGCCGCACATCTGTGCGCCCACCACCACATTCAACCGTTGGTAAGAAAGGGTGATCGACCCGGAAGTGGTTATATACTTTCCACCGGATTTCTGCTTGTACAAAAAAGTGAATTCAGTTTGGGTACCGCTGGGGTTTATGGGCAGCACCATGCGCGAAACAGAGTCTCCGGTCACTACCTTATCAGAGCCGGAAATGGCCACCGAGACTACCCGGATGGTGCGGGTGGTGTCGCCGGTCGGGCTCTTAAAACTCACCTTTACAAAATTGGTGGCTGTAACCACGCAATCTGGCTCTGTGAGACAGCCGGAGAGCATGAGAATGAATATTAGGGGAAGAAAAAGCCGCACACAGGGGAATTTATTTTCAAATATAGAGGTTCAAGGGCCAAACCCGTTATTTTTACACCCTCAATAATCATACCGTGCGTACCCGCGGAAACAAAAAGACCAAAGTAAACATCGTCACCCTGGGTTGTTCCAAGAACCTGGTGGACTCGGAGGTATTGCTAACGCAGCTGCGGGGCAACAACATCGACGCCGTACATGAATCTGCCAAAGATGATGCCAATATTGTGGTGATCAATACCTGCGGATTCATTGACAATGCAAAGCAGGAATCCATTGATACCATTCTTCGCTATGTAGATGCCAAGGAAGAAGGCCTTGTGGAGAAGGTGTACGTTACCGGTTGTTTATCGCAACGCTACAAGGATGATCTCGAAAAAGAAATACCTGATGTCGATGCCTGGTTCGGCACCCGGGATCTTTCACGGTTGCTTAAGCAGCTCAACGCGAACTATCGTCATGAATTGGTTGGCGAGCGAATCCTCACCAATCCCAATCATTTTGCTTATCTGAAAATATCAGAAGGCTGTGATCGTCCTTGCTCCTTTTGCGCCATTCCGCTTATGCGCGGCGCGCACGTTTCACGACCGATGGAAGAACTGGTGAACGAAGCCAGGCACCTGGCCAGGAACGGCACACGCGAACTCCTGCTCATCGCTCAGGATTCAACCTACTATGGTCTTGACCTTTATAAGAAGCGTAATCTGGCGGAACTGCTCGCACGGCTTTCTGATGTTGAGGGAATTGGCTGGATCAGGCTGCATTATGCTTTTCCGGCGGGATTCCCCATGGATGTACTCGATGTGATGGCCGAACGGAACAACATCTGCAAATACCTCGACATCCCATTGCAACATGGATCGACACAGATGCTGAAAGTCATGCGCCGCGGTATCACCCGCGAGAAGACAGAAGACTTGCTTGCTGCCATACGGAGCAAAGTACCGGGCATCGCCATTCGTACAACGCTCATTGCCGGCCATCCCGGAGAAACGGAAGCTGACTTTGCTGAAATGATGAAGTTCGTGGAGCAATCCCGCTTCGATCGCCTGGGTGTATTCAGTTATTCGCATGAAGAACAAACTCACTCCTACTCTTTGCCGGATGACATTCCGGCTGAGGTAAAGCAGGAACGCGTAGATGCCATCATGGAATTGCAGCAAGGAATTTCCCTGGAACTGAACCAGGCTAAAATTGGAAAGACCTATCAGGTGATCATTGACCGCAAAGAAAGCGGAAACTATATCGGCCGTACCGAATACGACTCCCCCGAAGTGGACAATGAAGTCATCATCAGCACAGAAAATTATCTTCGGTTGGGCGATTTTGTTCCGGTGACAATTCGCGGCGCCTCAGAATTTGACCTGACTGGTACGGTGGGACAGTGACCTCCAACCTTATCAAAAAATTGCCGTTATTCGATTTATGTTACTGAACCTTTGCTGTTGAAACTATGCGCCTTCAAAAGATTCCACTCCGGAACACCCGCGCGTTTACTGAGTCCTTTCTAACCTACCAGGAACAACATCCGTCTTTAGCCCCGTTCTATTCACGGTACCCCACGCCGGAGAATTTTCGCGAGCAGATCAGGGAAAAGTCAGCCGGGTTCAGCACACCCACCCGTGAATTGCTCAGCGACACGCTGATGAAACAATACGCTTCCCTCAAGCCCGTGCACGAGGCCGTAAAGAAAAACATCCTTAGCCTGCGCGAGGCCAAAACCTTCACGGTGACAACCGGTCATCAGCTCAATATCTTCACCGGACCCCTCTATTTCATTTATAAAATTGTCACCGTCATCAAAGCGTGTCAACGACTGAAGGCTGACTATCCGGATTATCATTTCGTGCCCGTGTACTGGATGGCCTCCGAGGACCACGATTACGAAGAGATCAAATCATTCAGGTTATACGGCAAGAAGTACACGTGGGAAACAGAGCAGCAGGGGGCCGTTGGGCCATTTGAAATTTCGGCCTTGCGCACGTTGCTCGCCAAAATACCAGGCGACATATCTGTATTTGAAAAGGCTTATACCAAAAACAATACCCTGGCCGATGCCGTCCGTGATTATGTCAACGCCCTTTTCGGGGCATCGGGACTCGTGGTGGTGGATGCCAATGATGCCGGACTGAAAAAAGTGTTGGCGCCGGTTATGCGCGCTGATATATTTGATCATATCCCCAATCAACGGGTCCTGGCAACCAACGAAAAATTTAAACTCGCCACCGGAGAGGCCGCACCGGTAAATCCGCGTGAGATCAACTTCTTTTACCTCGACAAGCAATTGCGCAACCGCCTCGAGCAACGCGGCGATGTGTTTACGGTGGTAGACACCAAGATTCAGTTTACGAGATCGGAGCTGGAGCAACTCATTGAATCCTCTCCCGAAAAGTTCAGCCCCAATGTTATTCTCAGGCCGCTTTATCAGGAGATGATATTGCCCAACCTCGCCTATGTGGGCGGTCCGGCTGAGTTGGTGTATTGGCTCGAACTCAAGGAAGTATTTCAGCATTTTAACGTTCCCTATCCGATGCTGATGCCCCGCAATTTTGCCATGGTCGTAGATAAGCCCGTGGCGCGCAAAATGGGCAAGACGGAACTCGCCCTCGAGTTATTCTTTGAAGAGAAGAATTACCTCCACAACCATTGGACTGTGAAGCATTCTGAACACGACCTGTCTGTGGGGAGTGGCATGCGAATGGTGCACGCCCTGATGACTGAACTGCACCAACGCAGCACGGACATTGACCCCACACTGGGACCTATGGTGAAAGCAGAAGGTACACGGATGCAGGCGGCACTCACTCGCATCGAGCAAAAGATGCTGCGGGCGGAAAAACGCCGGCATGACGACAAGCTGCGGCAAATCAACGAGGTGAAGGATGCGCTGTTCCCCAATGGTGGACTTCAGGAGCGCGTCGATAACTTCCTCAATTTCTATCAGCAGGATCCGCAATTCATCAATCACCTGCTCGAGCACTTCGATGCGTTTGACTATCAGTTCCACGTGCTGACTTATGAATAAGCAGGCGTTACGATTGTTGTATCGCAAAAAGCGACAAACGCTCTCGCCGCCACAATACGCTCAACTTAACCTTGACCTGTACCATCATTTTTTTGCCAATGTCGAACTGTCGTTTGTGCAGGTGGTACATACCTTCCTGCCGATTTTAGGACACAATGAGCCGGACACCTGGCTGATCGTCGATCGGATACGACGCGAATTTCCACACATCCGATTAAGTATACCGCGCACCACCCAAGACGGGCAACTGGAAAACTATTTCTTTGAAGGACTCCACCAGTTGCAGACCAGTGCCCTGGGGATTCCTGAACCCAAACAAGGAATTCCTACTCCAAACGAACGTATTGACCTCGTACTGGTACCGCTGTTGTGTTTCGATACACTGGGGCATCGGGTGGGTTATGGCAAAGGATACTATGATCGGTTTCTACAGCATTGCCGCCCTGATTGCAGGAAAATCGGGTTGTCGCTTTTTGGACCGGCAGAAAAAATCGATGATGTAGACACCACCGATATCGCGTTGGATGCCTGCCTCACACCCACCGGCTTTATTTCATTTACACACTAACGGGTCGCGCGTACCATTTCTTTCTTTCCGGGAGGGCCGGCCAGGGTTTCCACGCTGAGCCCCACCGATGATAAATCACGCTTGAGTTGTCCTTTGGCACAATACGTAACGAACACGCCGCCCGGAACCAGCGTGTCGGTCATTTTCCGGAGTATATCAATTTCCCACAAAGCTGGTTGCTTAGATGGTGCAAAGGCATCGTAGTAGATGATATCAAATTGACCGACAGGCACCTCGTTCAACAAATCAGCCGATCGTTTACAAAGGGTGAAATGGGAACTTATCGATACGGTCTGGTTCCATGGCGCAACATGCAGGGCTTTAAATAGCTCCGCCGCTTCTAATTGATTTCCATAGTTTAATTGGTCGATCACCTCGATAGGTAGCGGATACAACTCCCATGATTCATAGTAAACGGATATGCGAGTATGTAGTGCGGTGAGCAGTGCATTAAGACCGGTGCCAAACCCGGCTTCGAGTATTCGCAAGGCAGATGGATTCGTTTTTAATTGATGAACAAAACCATTCTGGATAAAAACATGGTTTGACTCCTGAACTGCCCCATGAACAGAGTGATAAGTTTCCTGTAGTTGCTCATTCCGCAGCGAATGCGACCCATCTTCTGTGGTGATGATGGTAAGGCCCACAAATCAAGCTTTGGTCAACAACGCTACGGCGTAGGCATTTACGCCTTCTTCACGGCCAACATAGCCCAAACGTTCATTGGTAGTTGCCTTGATCGATACATCCTCTTCCCCGATGTTCATGAGGGGAGCCAATGCCTTTTTCATGGCAGGGATATGCGGATTGATCTTGGGTTGCTCGAGCGTTAACGTGCAATCCACATTTTCTACTTTCCATCCTTGCGCGGTGATCATCCGGGTTACTTCAGCCAGAAAATATTTACTGTCCTTGCCGGCCCAGCGGGGATCTTTGTTGGAGAAATGGAATCCAATGTCTCCCATGTTGGCAGCACCCAACAGCGCATCACAGATGGCGTGAATGAGTACATCAGCATCCGAATGTCCAACAGCGCCTTTGGGTGCCGGAAGCAATATGCCGCCCAGCCAGAGGTCGCGGCCTGAAGCGAGGGGATGTACATCAAAACCAAATCCTACCCTGATTTTCATGGTTCTTACTTTGGGTTCGACCGGTAATACAATACACTTGAATTTGTTTCTTTGAAAATCTCACTGGCCATCCGTTGAACATCAGCGGTCGTTACGGCCCTTATCATGTCTGCTTCATGATTTACGCGGTGGGGATCACCTGATAAAGCAGCAAAGGCGAGGTTCATAGCACGATTCATCACATCCACCTCATCAAAAGCCATCATCGATTCCGCCTGATTTTTCACCTTGTTCAACTCTGATTCACGAACGCCATTGGTTATCACATCCTCCAGGAGCTGATCAATTTCCTTTTCGGCATCAGTGAGCGAAACACCCTGGCTCACACGGCCGCTCACCACCCAAAGTCCGGGGTCCAGACTTCCCATGGCATGGGAAGAAAGTGAAGTAAAAATCTCTTTTTCCTTCACGAGTTTATGGATAAGACGGCTTGATTGTCCATTGCTGAGTATGTCATTGAGCATTTCTACGGCATAGTAGTCCGGATGAAATCGACCTGGCATATGATACGCCTTGTACAGTGCGTCAGCGGGAACCGGCGCGGATGTATCCAATGTTCTCTTTTCCTGTTGTGGAGGCTCGGCCGGAAGTTTGCGCGGTTGGATATTACCAGCGGGAATCGGACCAAACCATTTTTCACTCAAAGCAGCCACCTGATTGTGCTCTACCTTGCCCGCAACGACGAGAATGGCGTTGTTCGGTCTGTAGTACCGGAAGAAAAAATCCCTCACATCTTCGAGCGTTGCGCCTTCGATGTGGGCGATCTCCTTGCCGATGGTAGCCCATTGGTATGGATGCTTATGATAGGCCAATGGCCGCAACTTCAACCATACGTCGCCATAGGGTTGGCTGAGGTATCGCTGTCTGAATTCTTCCACCACCACACTGCGCTGCACCTCGAGGGCCCTGGGTTCAAAGGAAAGGCTGAGCATTCGATCGCTTTCCAGCCAGAAACCAGTTTCCAGGTTGGAGGCGGGTACGGTCAGGTAATAGTTGGTAATGTCTGTATTGGTGAATGCGTTGTTTTCACCACCCACGCGCTGCAGGGGCTCGTCGTAGCTGGGAATATTCACCGAACCGCCAAACATCAGGTGTTCGAAAAGGTGCGCAAATCCAGTTTTGTCTGGATGCTCATCGCGCGATCCTACGTTATAGAGAATGTTCATCACCGCTATGTCAACGGTTGGGTCCTCGTGCACCAAAACTTGTAACCCGTTCGCTAACGTAAACGATGAAAAGGGGATCATATCCGATTAGTGCGCTGTGAGATCCTTGAGAATAGTTTGTGCTTCCGCGGGTGTGAGACGCGGACCCCATTGTGTAACGACCCTTGACGAAGCCAGCGATGCCAGTTTTCCGGCTTCCGCATAGCTGTGGTGGTGGGTGATGCCATACATAAAAGCCCCGGCGAACATATCTCCGGCTCCATTGGTGTCTACCGCATGAACTTTGTAGGGCTCAATCTGAATGAACGTATCTCCGTCGTAGATCAGTGCCCCATTGGCACCGAGGGTGATGGCAAAGCGCTTGGCCACCTGCTTTAGTTTTTCGCGGGCTTCGAGCAAGTCATTGGTTCCTGTAAAAATCATTGCCTCTTCTTCATTGCAAAAGAGCAGGTCTACGCTCGCCCCGACTATTTCTTCCATTTGTTTGGAGAAATACTTTACCATGCTGGCGTCCGAAAAAGTAAGTGCTACATCGACTTTGCTTTTCTCAGCCATCCGCTTGGCTTCCTTCATGGCCTCCAGGCCCTTGGGGCTTGCCACGAGGTATCCTTCGAGATAGACGTAAGATGAATTCTTTATGGCTGTTTCGTCCAGGTGTTCCGGCGAAAGGAATGAACTCACACCCAGAAAGGTGTTCATGGTGCGCTGGGCATCCGGTGAGGTCATCACCAAACATCGTCCGGAGTGACCCTGGGGACAGTTTTCATATTTGAGGCCCGTGTCCACGCCATTGCGTTTCAGGTCCTCGAGAAAGAATTTCCCCAATTCATCGTGGGCTACCAGGAAGCTATAGAAGGTTTTGCCCCCCAGTTGATTGATGGCCACGATGGTATTACCAGCCGACCCGCCACCAGACATCTTGCTGCGGCGCATATCGATTGCCTTCATGAGATGGAGTTGCCGCTTTTCGTCGACCAGGGTCATGACGCCCTTTTCTACTTCATTCTTTTCAAAGAAGTCGTGACCAACTTCTGTTACAATGTCCACAATGGCATTGCCAAGGCCGTATACGTCGTATTTCATAGCGGCAAAAGTAAGCAAAAAGGAAAGAATGGGAACGTCTACTTCTTAGCCGAGTTGAGGGCGAGCTTCAGTTTTCGGGCTCGGTTGGGATAATCGGTGATGAGGCCATCGGTACCCATGCTTTTCATGGCCCGCATATCCGTAGTATCGTTAACCGTCCAGGGGATGATGCGCATTTTCAATTCGTGGGCGTGTCTTACCACATCGCGTGTTACACCCTTGTATTCCGGGCTATACACCGATGGCTTAAAGCCCAGGGCGGCGAGGTTATCATCCATCGACTTCTTGTTTTCCACCAGCGCGGCAAGCCTGACGTCAGGATATTTTTCGTGCCAGTATTTCAGTACCCGAAAATCAAACGACTGAATCACCACGCGATCCATGGGGATGTACTGATTGAGCAGGGTGTAGACCCGATCGGAAAATACCGGCACCTTGGGGTGAAACTTGTCATCCCAGGCCGGCATGCTCTTTATTTCAATATTATAATCCACTTCATATTTGGTGAAGTCCTTGATGTGTTTCTCCACCGCCAGTACCACATCCTTGAGCAGGGGTTTGGAGACTTTCATCTTTTCCTGTTCCGGAAACCGCTCATTGCCTTTACTGCCTACGTCCCACTGACTGACTTCGGCATAGGTCATCTTATAAATATTGTACTTCGTTTCTTCTTTGGCCAGGATGCCGTTCCCGGAAGGGTCCGTGCTGATGGCTGCTGACATCCAGGGTTCATGCGACACCACCAATTGCTGATCGGCCGTAACGGCCAGGTCCATTTCCAGCGTAGTGACACCCGAATCCAGTGCAGTAATGAAAGCCGGGATCGTGTTCTCCGGTTTGATGCCCCGGCAGCCACGGTGACCCTGCAGGTCAAACTTGGGAATATAAACCTGCTTGAAAGCCGATGATGCCATGAGCAAGATCAGAAGTGCAGGAAGATAGCGCATTCTCAAATATAAGAAATGCATTTGTGCTCTTCTCAGTTCCGGATAATCATCCGCATGCCGCCGGGTCTACCGCCGCCGCCCATCGGGTTGAGCTGCTTGTTGAGTGAATAGGTAAAACTCACCATGAAGTAGCGGCCCAGGTTGTTAGTTACCTGTTGCTGAAGGTAGTTGGCCGTAGCGGATTGCGTCACGCTCAGGCTCTGGTCAAGCAGGTTATTCACACTGAACTTGAGTTCGCCGGTCTTGTTCTTTAACAGGAAGCGGGAGATGGCGAGGTTGAGCAGGGGAATAGTCTTGTTGTAAGAAGTGGTCTGGCTGTTGTAGATGAAATAGTCAAAGCTTCCATTGAACTGATAGTTCTTTAGAAAATTTATATTGGTTTCTGCGGAGTACGTTTTGTTGAAATACACCTGGTTGTTTAGGGAATTGCCTTCGTACCGGGTCTCCTGGTGGCTCAGGTTAGCACTCAGGTCTAAGGTAACTATCTCTTTGTACGTGAAGTTATACCGTACCGTGCCCCCCATATTTTGCTGCATGGTGCTGCTCTCTCGTTCATTGAGCACGTTGATACCGCGGTTGTAGGTCAAGGTAGGGCCCACGTTAATACGACTCTTGATCATTTTCAGCGGAAAGCCAAAATTGAAATTACCGGTGAGGTTTACATTGTCTTTTACATTGACTGGTTTGGTCAGACGCACCAGCTTATCACTCACGGATTGTGAGTACACGATATTATTGGTGGTATATGTGGCGGTGACGAATCCAAAGAAGTTAATAAACTTACCCGGGTCGAAGGTGACGAAATTAGAAGTAATACGGTGCTGGTAGGCTGGCTTCAACTCCGGATTTCCAACGGAGAGGTTGAGCGGATCACTGTTATCGACCACTGGCTGCAATTGCTGAATAGAAGGCTCCTGCATGGCGGTTTCATAGTCCATACGCAGGTGCTTGAAGTTGGAGAAGTCATAGTTGAAGTGGGCCGAAGGCAAGGTGTTCTCAAAAGTGCGGTCAATGGTTTGGTTGCGGGTAATCAGGTTTCCCGTAAGGCGTGTGTTCTGGTAGCTCACGCCAGCCGAAAGATTAAATTTTTGCCGGTTTAACCGGAAGTTCAGACCGGGTCGGTTGTAGAGGTAGTTGCTGTTGTACTTGTTGGTCAACTGCAGATTTAATACCGGTGTGCCTGAGGCATGGTCAAAGACCTGACGATCCACCTGGTTGAGATTGGTGCGCAGGGAATAGGTAGGCTCCAGGTATTTCCGGCCTCCCAGTGGTTCAATGTAAGAGACGGTGATCCCATAGCTTTGATTGCCAGTTGACTGCGTATTGGTTTGCAGGATGGTCTGCTTTTCAGGTACGGTATTGAAGTATTCATTGGTGGACTGGAGGTTGCCATTGCTTTCCGCTTCGGAAAGGCCCAGGGTAAGATTTGTAGAAATGGACCGCCCTCGCTTATTGAATCGATGGCGGTACAGCAAAGATGAATTCAGGTTATAACTTGTTTGCAGGTTACTGTTGATACGATCACTCTGGTTAATAAGGTTACCGGGCACGGTGGTGGTTTGTCCCTGGGTATTCGCATGCTGCTCGGAGGTGGAATATGCCAGGTTGTTGCTCACCTTGATGGAATTGGCTGAGTCAATCTTGTGGTCCACGTTAAGTGTAACACGATGGTTGTCGTTGGTATTGAGTTGTGCCGCGTTTTCATCATATAAATAAGTGCTGTCGTTGGGTAGGTAGTTAATGCGGTGTGTCTGTTTGGTTATTTTCTGATCCAGCCGATTGTAGAAGTAGCTCGACGTGAGTTGCGTTTTTTTGCTGAGGTCCTGGTTGAAGTTCACGCCCCCGGCATAATTGGTCATGAGTCCGTTTTGGCGCCCGCCGTTGTTGAGCGGCACGCCGTTGGAGTTTCCTCCGCCGATTTGAATATTGACGTTACCACCACCCATCATTTGCTGCGATCCCCCCGTAAAATTCATAAAGTCATCAATGGAGAACCCCTGCTCATTGATGTTGTTGCCCATGCCAAGAAATGATAGCTGCTGGCCTTTCCCGAATTTGTTTACGCTGCCCTTGGCCTGGAAACGTTGATTATCTCCTGCGCCTCCCATGAGGTTTCCAAAGGCACCATGGCGCTTTTCTTCCTTGAGTTCCAGGTTGATGGTTTTTTCCCGTTGACCATCATCAATACCGGTGAACACGGCCTGATCAGACTTCTTATCAAACACCTGCACCTTGTCCACGGCATCGGCCGGAAGGTTTCGCGTTGCGAGTTTGGGATCGCGCCCAAAAAACTCCCGGCCATCCACGGTTACCCGTTGCACCTGTTCTCCCTGTGCCTTTACCGTTCCATCTGTATCAACCTCCACGCCCGGGAGCTTCTTCAACAGGTCTTCTACATTGGCGTTGGCCTTGGTCTTAAAGGATCCGGCATTGAATTCGATGGTATCTCGCTTCACAGTCACAGGAGCCTTTTCCCCGACGATCACCAGGTCATCCAATTGTTTGTTGAGTGGCTCCAGCATCAGCCTGCCCACATCGATTGTTGATTCAGTGCCCGTCGTGATTGACTTGACTATTGGTGTCATGCCCACAAAAGTGACTTTCACCTGATAGTTCCCTTTGCTCACGTTGCGCATTTCAAAAACGCCGCGTGCATCCGTTGCTGCAAAATTAACCAGCGAAGAGTCTTTGGCCTGCAACAGCATGACTGTGGCCGACGGTACACCTTGCTTGAGGGTATCCAGCACCTGGCCGGTAATGATGAACTTCTGCGCCCACCCCGGCATCACCACACAACACAACACCAACATGAATAGCCTTCTCATCATAATATCCAGGTATTACCGCTAGTTGAATCGTCTTTTTAATTGCGAATGATAATGCCATTACTACCGCCCATCTTCTTCATTTGTTCATCCATGATTTTTCTGAATTCAGCTTGCGTGGTCTTGATGCCTCCGGATGGGACTTTGAACTCATTTTTTTTCAATTCGCGCAACTCGATGGTCTTTGCTAAAGTCACCCGCTCACCATTATTGATGTCCACTGCCAGCACAGCGCCGGGTAATGAGAAATAGCGATCCGGGCCAAGGAATGGACGCAACTTATCGGTAAACCATGCGGTAACTTCCACTTTCTGACCACGGGGGTCCGTATCGGTATAATATGCCTGCCGGCATTCGTAGCCCGCGATAGTTTTCGTTTCGCTTCCGAATTTCCATGGTGACATCTTTAATGTGTCTGTGATGAGGTACTCCTTGCCAAAGAACTCCTGTTTCGTGATTACCTGCGCGTCAGGTTGGTTCAGGTATATTTCAATATTCGGCTGTTTGATCACCATACGCATACCACCGTTGTTGGACTGCATATCCTCTTCTTCGTCCTCGATCAGGGGTTTGTACAGGGATTCAGTGCCTCGGAAAAAAAGTTGTTGTTTGATCACCCGGAATTCCGGTATCATCGATTTCATCTCCGCCCGCTCCGGGGGGAGTCGGCGGTGCATATTAATTTTTACCTCATAGGTGATTACCCCCTCGGGTGTTTGACCAAAGACGACGCGCGCGGCGGTGAGCATTACCAGCACGCCGGCCAGCAGGAGTATCCGTTTCATAAGTAGTGTTGTTTTCATTTTTCTTCGGTTACAAACATACGGTCATGGATGACATTCGTGGGTTAATGGTTGTAGAAGTAAGGTTAATTAAGGTTAAAAGCTCACCGGCCATAACACAAACCCCGTACTTTTGCAGGGATGTCCAAGAATCAACTTCCTGTTGCCCTGATGGCTTTTAGCCTGTTGCTGCTGCTGGTCCTGCAGGGTTTCTGGCTTCAGTCTGCCTTTTACGATGCGCGGGATGTATTACGAAAGGACGCATCGCTGGTCCTGCGAAATACTGTTTTCGACTTGAAGGACTCGATGATTCAGCGCAACATTCAGCCCATGCCCGGGCAGGGATTCCGAAGGATCATTACGCATGAAGTTCGAGACAGCATTCATCGGCGTCAGCCCTTACCCGCAAACTTCCTTCAATTTTTCCAGCGCGATTCAATAAAACTCCGTACTGATTCCCCCAGTGCACGAGTGGAAATCATTTACTCCGGGTCTCCGCTCAAAGACGATTCTATCAGAAAAATATTAAGACCGGTGGTTTCCAGAATGACTCAGGAAAAGAATCAAAAAAACTTTTTCATTAGGCTGGGGCTGGACTCTCTTCACATACCCGACATAAAGTCACACTACCAATCAGCATTGAATAAAATCGGTCTTTCGCTTCCTTTCTCCATTAAACGGATTGAAGGTCCGGGCGCAGGATTTACCCCGCAGGATATCGACCTTGTGACCGAGCCGGCCTCAGTTTCCCCCCTGGACAATTATGTAGCACACTTTGATCATCTGACCCCCTACCTGATCGGGCGAATAAAGTTTGAAATTCTGTTCTCTCTGTTTCTCACCCTCGTTACCATCAGTGCCTTTGTGGTGATGTATCGAAGTGTGAGGTCGCAGCAACGACTTGTTCAATTGAAAAATGACTTTATCAGCAACGTAACCCATGAACTCAAAACCCCCATCGCCACCGTAAGCGTGGCATTGGAGGCATTACAGAATTTCAAAGGGATAAGTAACCCAAACGTGACTGAGGAATATCTTGCCATTGCCCAGCAGGAATTGAAACGACTCACCGTACTTACCGATAAGGTATTGACCACTTCCCTATTTGATGAGAATGGTGTTCGCATAGAACCCGAGACAGTCTCCCTGGGTGCATTGGTCGATGGCATTGTTGCATCGCAGCGCCTCGTATTCGAAAAACTTGGTGCTCAGGTTGAAGTGATTCGAACCGGCTCAAATTTTGATTTGCGCGGAAGCTCTATTCACCTTACCAATGTGGTGCATAATCTGATTGATAATTCCTTGAAATACTGCGAATCGAAACCGCACGTGGTTATTGGGTTGCGCGACGCCGGACCCGAGATTATCCTTATGGTCAAGGACAATGGCATTGGCATACCCGATGCCTACCAAAGAAAGGTCTTTGAAAAATTTTTCCGCATGCCCACCGGCGATGTGCATACCATCAAGGGGTACGGCCTCGGACTGAGTTATGTTGCCAGTGTGGTGCAGGCACACAAGGGTCATATTGACCTGGTGAGCACGCCAGGTGAAGGCAGTACATTCACCATTCACTTGCCCCGTTCGTGATGGCGAAGGTCAGGATACTCTACGTTGAAGATGAACCGTTCCTTGGACGTATAGTAAAGGAAAGTCTGGAGAGCCGTGACTTCGAAGTTCACATGTCGGCAGATGGCAACGAGGCTGTGGGTTTGTATCATTCCCTGAAGCCAGACCTGTGTGTATTGGATATCATGTTGCCGCATCAGGATGGTTATGCCATCGCCCGTCAGATCCGGGAGAACAATCCGGCGGTGCCCATCATTTTCGTTACGGCCAAAACACAAACCGATGACCTCATTAAGGGATTTGAGGTTGGCGGTAACGATTACCTCCGCAAACCTTTTAGCCTGGAAGAGCTCATTGTGCGTATCAACAACCTGCTTCGGCTTACCCGCAAGGAAAATGCCGGAGCGGAGGTTGTGCAGATTGGCCGATTCGAATTCGCGGCCAATCGTTATGAGCTCAAGTCAGCTAATGCCACCCGCAAGCTCTCCCATCGTGAAACGGTATTGCTCACCGTGCTTGCCGATCACAAAAACACGATCGTATCGCGCAAGGATGTGCTCCTGCGCGTTTGGGGCGATGACTCATTTTTCAATTCGAGGAACCTGGATGTGTACATCACCAAGCTGCGCGACTATCTGAAAGAGGATTCGTCTGTTCAAATCGTGACGGTGAAAGGGGTTGGGTATCATTTTGTGGTGCAGCAATAGCACCATTTGAGGCTATTTTCCTGCCCTTGCCCCACATCGGCACCGCCATTTTTTTTGTAGGTTTGACTATGCCCCTCAAACCGGATGATAAGACAGCGATTATTGCCCAGTTGAGGAAGAGTCTGTCCAAATGCTGCCCTCCCATGGTGGTCTCAAAGGACGCAGAAGACACCCTTGAACTAATCGGCAACAAACCGGTACCTTATGGTAGCAAGAAGAAGATTGTGCCGGGCATGTACTTCGCTTCCTTCGTAGCCAGAAAAGATTCGATCAGTTTATATTTTTTCGCAATTTACTTTCACGCCAAGGACTACGAAAAAACTATACCCAACCTCGGCAAGGTACTGAAGGGGAAAACCTGCTTCATTTTCAAGAAACCCGAGCAGGTTTTTGTCAAGGAACTGGACGCCATGCTAAAGCAAGGTGTAAAGGCATGGAAGAAAAATGGTTACATGAAATAAATTCGTATGGCACACTGGAAGATCAAGGTATCGCTCTTTCTAAACTACTTCGTGTTTGCGATGCTGTTGAACAGCGTAGGCACCGTCATTTTGCAGGTGCAGGGTAATTACGGCGTGACAGAAGGATCAGCGAGTGTCCTTGAGGCGTTCAAAGACCTGAGCATTGCCGCCGTTTCATTTCTGGTGGCCTCCTACATTGCACGCATCGGTTACAAACGCGCCATGCTGATTGCACTGGGCACCATTGCTGGAGTGTGTCTGCTCATGCCATCGCTGGGCAGTTTCGCCATGACCAAGGTACTGTTTGCTGCCACCGGCACATGCTTCGCCCTGATCAAGGTCTCAGTCTATGCTACCATTGGCATCATAACCAAAGACCAGAAGGAGCACGCCTCTTTCATGAATTTCATTGAATCTTTCTTCATGATCGGCATTCTGACCGGCTACTTCATTTTCAGTGCATTTGTTACAGACGGGCAGCCGCAATCCACAGCATGGCTGCGCGTCTATTACCTGTTGGCAGGCATTTCTCTTGTGGCCTTCTTGCTCCTGCTGTCGACCACGCTGGATGAATCGGCGGTGCACGCCGAAACATCACGACCCTTGCTGGAAGACTTTAAAGACATGGTTACCCTGGCCCTGAAACCGCTGGTGCTCGTGTTTATTGCCAGTGCCTTCATCTACGTGCTCATCGAACAGAGTATTATGAGTTGGCTGCCGACCTTCAACAGCAAGGTGCTTAATCTGCCTACGTCATTGAGTATTCAGATGGCGAGCATCCTGGCGGCATCAACGGCTATTGGTCGCTTTACCGCGGGGATCGTTCTTCGAAAAATTCACTGGTTCTTTGTCTTGCTCGCTTGTGTAGCGGCTGCCGGAGCGCTGGTGCTCGTGGCTATACCCCTGGCCAAAGGTTCCGGAGGCCCAATCACCGGTTGGGGTGATGCTCCATTGGGTGCGTTTGTGTTTCCGTTAATTGGACTATTTATCGCACCCATCTACCCCGCGATCAATTCTGTAATCTTAAGTACCCTACCACCCCGACAGCATGCACCCATGTCGGGTCTGATTGTAATCTTCTCCGCCCTCGGCGGCACGACGGGTTCCATCATTACCGGCAATATCTTTGAGGCATATGGCGGACAGACTGCATTTTATTTCTCGCTGGTGCCCATGGGAATACTGATCCTGTGTCTTATTGGCTTTAATAAATTACAGGCAAAGCCCGCCCAAGGCTAACCTTACCCACCATGAAACACATCCACGAATTGGGCGCCCTCTTTGAAGATGTTCAGATGCAAAACATTTTCGGCGATGGCAAGACCTTTCCCGATTGCACACCCAGGCATTCGTTGACGGAGATCTCGGCCGATTACGAAAAACAAAAGGCAAGGTCCGGCTTTGACCTGAAGAAATTTATCGAGACTCACTTTGAGTTGCCCCCCGATGTTGGTGCCGGATATAAACCCCAGGCAGGTCAAAGTGCAGCTGAACACATCGCCTCGCTGTGGGCGATACTGACACGTCCACCAGAAAAAGCCACCGGGTCGCTCCTGGCACTGCCATTCCCCTATGTGGTACCCGGGGGCCGCTTCCGCGAAATCTATTACTGGGATAGTTACTTTACCATGCTCGGCTTACGGGTATCCGGCCGATGGGAACTCATTCATAACATGGTAGACAATTTTAGCCACCTGATTCAAACCATCGGTTATATCCCGAATGGAAACCGAAGTTATTTTATCGGTCGGTCGCAGCCACCCTTCTTTTCATTAATGATCAAGCTGCTGGTGCAGGAGAACTTGCATGATCCCGCCGGAAAATTTCAGGTGAAGTACTTGAAAGCCCTGGAAGCAGAGCATGCCTTTTGGATGAAAGGGTCTGGCGAAGTGAGCGCCAAGGCACCCGCCAAATACCGCGTAGTACGTATGCCTGATGGCGCTATTCTGAATCGCTACTGGGATGAGCATGATACACCTCGTCCGGAAGCCTACAAGGAAGATGTTGAACTTTCCCGAAAGTCAAAACAGCCGCCGCAAGAATTATATCGCCACTTGCGCGCCGCTGCCGAATCGGGTTGGGATTTTAGTACGCGATGGTTTTTGGATTCAAAAGACTTTAGCACCATCCATACTACCGATATTGTTCCGGTTGACCTCAACTGCTTGCTTTGGCATCTGGAAGAAACTTTGTCGGATGCGTATCAACTGGCCGGCGATACCAGTCGCTCACTGGATCTCATGATTATGGCCGAAAAAAGAAGAGAGGCTATTCAGAAATATTCTTGGAACCAGTCTGCGGGATGGTTTTGTGATTACGATTGGAAGAATCAACAATTCACACCGGCACTGACATTAGCCGGCTGCTTCCCCTTATTTTTTGAAATAGCCACTTCTCAACAGGCTGCGAAAACGGGTGTGTTACTTCGAACCCATTTCTTAAAAACGGGTGGACTTACCACTACGCTGCACCACAGCGGGCAACAGTGGGATGCTCCCAATGGATGGGCACCCCTTCAATGGATTGCCTACCGGGGATTGTTGCACTACGGGCATAAGGAGCTTGCACACACCATCAAAACCCATTGGTTGAATGCCAACAACCGTGTATTTGAAAAGACAGGGAAGATGACAGAAAAGTATGACGTCTGGACCGACGATGCACTGGCGAGTGGTGGTGAATATCCGAATCAGGACGGCTTTGGTTGGACCAATGGCGTATTTCTGGCCATGATGCACGATGCCCACTAGGCGATTACCATGGCCAGGTTATTAATCCTCAGTGCACTCCTTTGCAGCCTTGCCGGCTCCCTGGCTGCCCAGCACACCCCAAATGGGTTTTATGTAATTATTCCTGAGTTGACAGGCTGTATCAATCCGGTGTATGGATTTACGCCTGGCAAGCAATATTGTCTACCCAAAGATCCATTAATTCCTGCTACACAATTTACATCAGTGAGCGACATGCAATACAACAACCGGGAGTCGCTGATGTACGTAAATCTTTATTTAACCCAGGAAGGATTGCGCAAACTCAGGGCATTTAGTAAGACCTTGCCTGATGCCACCCTGGCGCTTGTGATCGACGATGTAGTGACGGGTAGTTTCGACAGCCGGGGAAAGGAAGTGGCCAACTCAATTCCTATCAGCGGACCCAAGGGCTCGGATGAAGTGGAGTGGATCTGGCTTAAACTGAAGAAAATTACCGCCCGGAATTAGGTCTCACATGATGTGTGGGATGTACTGGACTCGAACCAGTGACCCCTACCTTGTCGAGGTAGTGCTCTAAACCAACTGAGCTAACATCCCCCGGTGCTTCAACGGGGAAGCATATCAAGGAATGTCGCGAAGATAGTAAAATCCAAAAAATGCTTTAGCCCTTAAAATCTATCTTCTTGTGGGTGCCATCACAAAATGGTTTGTTGCCGGAACCACCGCATCGGCAGAAAGCCGTCATGGTGTTCTTTTTCGTGAGATGACCATTGGCGTCTTTGATTGAAACGTTTCCATACACCAGCAATGGTCCGTTGGAAACTGGCTCCACAATGGTTTCGGCATCTACCTGCACTTCTCCCTGACCCGCCTCATCATTTCGGTAGTAGCTCAGTGCCCCCGATGGACACTTCCGTATTTGTTCAATGATTCTCCCGGTAGTCGCATGCTCAGGTGTAATCCAAGGCAGGGTTTGGGGATGAAAGACCTCGCCGAGGCCATTGAAGCAGATGGCTGAGTGGGCGCATAGTCCGGGCTTCCACACAATGGTGATCTCGCCGTTGCTGTATTTTTTGGTGATGTCTTTCATGTCAGATGCTATTTAGTCACGAATTAAGGTATCAATCTTAATTGGATGTGTCAGGGTTCGATGAACGGGGCAGGCATTCGCAATCTCCAACAACCGGGCACGTTGCTCATCATTGAGTTCACCATCCAAATAAATATGACGTTGAAAACTGGTTTTGTCGGGATAGCGAACGGCATCGACTTCAACCCGGATTTGTTTCAACTTCATCTGTTTGCGGTTGGCATACATGCGCAGGGTAATGGCCGTGCACGATGCCAACGACAATTGCAGCAGTTGTCCTGGAGAAGGCCCCTCATTGGTGCCACCTGCCTCTTCGGGCTCATCGGCAATCAACTCATGACCGGTAGCCACCAACTCGGTTTTGTAAATGTCCTGACCAATGGTAGCCGATACCATGTCAGAATGTTTTGTTCAAAACAAATGACTGTTGCATGAATCGCTGGCGTGGAGCCGTTTCACGTGTCTTGAATGGCTCCTGAAGGGATTCGGCATCGCCCGCATAGCCTATCGCCATCATGATGGCGGCGGCATGTGTGTCGGGGATGTTAAGATTCACCCGTGCACGCTCGCGATCAAATCCACCCATCTGATGCACGTTCAAACCCAGTCGGGTAGCCTCCACAGAAAGCATGGCGTTAGCTGCGCCTAAATCATACAAGGCTGAAGCATTGGGTGCGTTGTTGCGGGCGAAGTTTTTGCGATACAATGACAACACCAATAGGGGCGCTTTGCCCGCCCACAGTTTATTGCCTTCGTTCAGCGCATCAAAGAGTTTTGCGTACAACTCAGGTTGGTTGCGGGTGGCATAAACATAGCTCCAGGGCTGTTCATTATTGGCCGATGGCGTCCATCGGGCGGCTTCAAATAAGCTATTTATATTATCCTGCTCAACATCCTGATCGGCAAACGAACGCAGGCTGCGTCGTTTTTCAAGCCAAGGTGCGATTGGAAATTCAGGCTCACTGGTAAATGTTTGGGTCATTTGTGCTTCCATGGTCATCAAAACAAAAAGGAATAACAGCTAAATCGCTAAACAGTTCATTTCGACCACCGGTGAATTCCCCAGACGGCCAAAAAACCTGAAATGGCATGCATGGGCCCTACCAGTAAAGGGAATGTACTGTCTGTGGGGGTGCCGTCTGCCAATTGAGTGGTGTTGAAAACCGGGAAGAAACTTACCAGCGTAAAACCAATGGACAGGATCATCCAGATGACAAAGCCGCGTGTGGCGTACTTCATCAATAAGAAATAGACCAGGCTTCCCAGGATCATGGGTATAATAGAGGCCAACGTAACGGCAATTACAAATTGAGCAGGTATCGTAGCGCCCAACGCATTCGCGATCAGGCTCCATACATTGTTCGCGCCGGCAGCGATGAAGGCAGCGATTGCACCTCCTTTGAGGGCTTGTGAAATAGATAGGGTTGAATTCATGGTTATGGTTTATTTCTTAGTCTTCGATCAACACGCCCATTTTACCCATTTGATAGTCGCGCATGGCTTCCATGATCTGGGTCTGATTGTTCATCACAAATGGTCCATAGGAAACCACCTCCTCGTCGAGGGGTTCGCCGGAAAGAAACAGCACACGGGTATCTTCCAACGCCTCAACAGCAATACCGGCTCCATCATTGTTGAAATGAATCAGGTGAAGTTCTTCTACCAGACCAAACCCATCAACGGTTACGCTGCCATCCAGGAGATACATCAACGTATTGTGTGACGCTGGCACCGGGATCTCCAAACGGCCACCTTTTTTTACTATAAACGTCGCTGCATTCACCACCGTCTGGGAAGGTATGGGGCCTTTCACCCCTAGCACGTTACCTGAAAAAATGGTTCCTGCTACGGAGCCATCTGCGCTGGTGTATCGCGGAGCATCTTCTGCGGACAATGGAAAGTAGGCGGGTTGATCCATTTTGTGATTGGCAGGGGTGTTGATCCATAATTGAATGATCTCCTGTCTGCCACCGATCTCATGAATATCGTCCGTAGGCCGCTCACTATGAATAATACCCATACCCGCATTCATCCATTGCGCCCCGCCGGCATATACGATGCTGTTATTGCCCCGGCTGTCGCGGTGGTGCACACCACCCTGGAAGATGAAGGTTCCCGGTGAAAAGCCGCGATGCGGATGAGGTCCCACGCCGGCATGACGCGGTTCGAGATGAACCGGCACTTTGACGTTTGCATGATGAATCAATAGAAACGGGTCGACTTGTTCAACTTGTTGCGTAGGCAATGGTTGACGGATGGGCAATCCGCCCATATCCATGGGATGCGCATACAGCAATCGCGAAATTGTTCTGTTTTTCATAGAACTTATGGCATCATAGGGACTTCCATCAACAAAACTTCCGACGAGTCCTGCGCAACCAGCGATACCGAATCGGTTTCCCACAATCCATATCCATCGCGTCGATTCAGCAATTGACCGTTTACTGTCACCGAGCCTTCGATTACAAACAGGTACACTCCGCTTTCACGACGGTGCATGGTATAATCCACCACCGTGCCTTTTTGGAAACTGCCTAATGAGAACCATGCATCCTGATTAATCCACAAAGCACCATCGGTTTGGTCCGGCGCGACTACAGTTTGAAATTTATTCTCACGCTCACTGGCAGGATAGAGTTTTTGATCATAGCGCGGCTTGATGTTGCGCTCTTTGGGGAAAACCCAGATCTGCAGGAAGTTGACGTCTTCTGTATGGGAACCGTTTTTCTCACTGTGCTGCAATCCGGAACCAGCGCTCATGATTTGCACTTCACCAGCGCGAATAAGGCCATGACCGCCGGTCGTATCCCTGTGTTCCAGTACGCCCTTCAGGGGAATGGAAACAATTTCCATGTTGTCATGGGGATGTTGGCCGAAGCCCATCCCGCCTTTCACCATATCGTCATTTAATACCCGCAACATGCCGAAGTGCACGCGCTCCGGATTGTGGTATCCGGCAAAGCTGAAGGTGTGGTGGCTGTCAAGCCAGCCGTGGTTGGCATGGCCCCGGCTGCCTGCGGGGTGTAGTACCGTTTTCATACTGATTTCCTTTCTGTAAAGATATATATACAATTATTGTATTTACAACAGTTAGAAGCTAATAGTTCCCAAAGCCAAAAAAATCCCTGTTGGGTGCAGAAAAAGGGGATTTCGGATTGGAAGTGGGTATTGCCGGTATTCCAGACAATTATGCCACAGGCATGTACCGCAAGGGTTTAACTTTTACCTTCGTTCCCACATGGAAGATCGACTATCTGCTGCAGCAAGGCTCATCAATACCACCTCCGGGCATATTTTCCTCACCGGCAAAGCAGGCACCGGTAAGACCACTTTTCTGAAGCAATTGCCCGAGATCACCCACAAGTCCATGATTGTGGTTGCGCCCACGGGTATCGCAGCACTCAATGCCGGCGGTGTTACGATTCACTCCCAGTTTCTGATTCCTCCGCTAAGTTTCATTCCGGATCGAAATGCGTCAGATGAGGTGCTGGAGCGAGGTGGTTATATTAACCAACAGACCCTTGCGCGCAAACATCCACTCAACAGTGAACGGAAACAAGTATTACGGTCAATCGATCTGCTTGTCATTGACGAAGTGAGTATGCTGCGGGCCGACCTACTCGACGCCATTGATTATCGCATGAAGGCCGTGCGGGGAAATTTCAGGAAGAGTTTCGGTGGGGTCCAGGTTTTGTTCATTGGCGATCTCTATCAATTGCCACCTGTGGTGCGCGCTGAGCAATGGGAGACCCTCAGACGCTACTACCCCACGCCGTGGTTTTATGAGGCCCATGCCCTTCAACAGGATCCCATCCTATATCTGGAACTTGAGAAAATATATCGGCAACACGATACGGTATTTATTGACCTGCTCAACAACCTGAGAAATAACACGACGACAGAGCGGGACCTGGTGATGCTCAATGACCACTGCGAGCCACCCGAAGTAATCCGCGAAATGCGGGAAGTGATCACCCTCACCACGCACAACTACAAAGCTGAAGAAATCAACAAGGCGGAGTTGCAGGCACTGAACAGTCCTTCCTGCTACTTTGAGGCTGATATTGAATATGAATTTCCGGAAGGCATGTTTCCGGTTCAACAACGGTTGGAGCTCAAGCGCGGGGCACAGATTATGTTTGTCCGCAACGACGCGGAGGACAAGATGTATTTCAATGGCAAACTGGCCACGGTGACCGATATTGATGGTGATGAAATTCATGTTACCATGGCCACTACACACGTTCCCTATCAACTGAAAAAGGTAAGGTGGGAAAACAAGAGCTATAAGGTCAACAAAGAAACGCGCGAAGTGGAAGAAGAAGTTATTGGATCATTTCAGCAATATCCTGTGCGGTTGGCCTGGGCCATTACAGTACACAAAAGTCAGGGGCTCACCTTCGACAAAGCCATTATCGATGTAGGGCAGGCTTTTGCTGACGGACAGGTATATGTTGCGCTGTCCCGATTGCGCAGCCTTGATGGATTGATTCTCCGGTCGCCCATTCCCGCATCGGTGATCAGCACCGACAAGAACATTGTTTCCTTCGTGGAACAAAACAATCATCCCGAGCAATTGCCTGAATTGATGAAAACGCGACAGCAGGAGTTCTTACAGGGACTGCTGGCCGGCACATTTGATTTCTCGGCCCTGGTGCAGGAGCTGCGCCACATGAACAAGCAGCACACTGACGAAGGGGTGTTGGACCCTACCATGAAGCCTGTGTTGCAACAATTGGCCGAGGGCTTGGAACAGGAATCGGATAATACCCTTCGCTATCGCTATCAGCTCGCTGAGCTGGTATCCGCCGGGGATCAGTCAGGTCTGCTCAACCGACTGGAGAAAGGAAGTGCCTACTACCGCAAGCTCATCATCAACTCCCTGAAGCAATTGCTGATTCACACGGAGCATATCCGGCAGGGTAAACGTGTTAAGACTCACCTGAATCAATTGGGCGAGCTTGACCAGTTTTTCAGCAAGAAGTGGGAAGAACTGGACAAAGCGGTATGGCTCACCGCATCCATATTGCGCGGTGAAGAAGTTTTCGATGCTTCACCCCTCTCGAAGAAGCGGCATCAGGAACGATTAGCCTTGCAGGAAGAAGTGCGGGCCGAATTGCAGAAAACCGGCCTCGCGATAAAGCCTGAAAAGAAGCCGAAAAAGTCGAAGAAGAAAAAAGATGGTGATACCCGAAGCACCTATGAAATTACCCTTGACTATATCAAGGAAGGTTTATCAGTCGCCGAAATTGCAAAGAAGAGAGAAATGACGGTAGGCACCATTGAGGGGCATCTGGCAAAGGCGGTAGGTTCGGGCCAGGTGGATATTTATTCCTTCATGTCGCATGATGCCGTAGACGAGATTCTGGCATCGTACCGTACTTTGCCTACAGGCGCCACCACCAAAGATCTCTTTGCGAGCCTACAAGGGAAATATTCCTACGGCGCGTTGCATGCTGCCGTGGCGTATGAGAAGTCACAGGTGCCAAATAGTTGATACCGTCGGATAGAAATAAAGAAGCCGGCTATTAACCGGCTTCTTGGATTTTTGAAGAACAGCTTACTTCTTTCTAATTATTGGTTTGATCTTATTATCGTCGAGTAACTTCAGGAAATCATTCAACGGTCCATTGACCACTGAAGCCCACTCCTTCGTAACATCATTTAGTTTTGCTTTTAACTGCTCATACACCTGCAGGTGTTGATCGGCTGGCGCAAAGTCAGCAACGGCAACCGCGTTGGCCAGGTATCCCATCTTGCCGGTAAGCATGTCTGGATAACGAACACCATCCTGACCACTGCCTGTATATTTGAATTGCACCAGCTTACCCTCTGTAACCATAATGGTACTATCCAGTTTGCCCGCTGCCTGCGATATGGCTTTGGTTCCCTTTTGTGTTGCCAACATATCGCGCATGTCATACAACTGGCGGCGGATCAATTCAGCTTCATTCACCATGTCGGCCATCGTATTTACGTCTGCATGAATCTTTGCTAACAAGGCATTCTGTGCCTGGATATCATTCAAAGTGCCATCCGAATGCGGATCTTTCAACACGGTAATGGTGCTGCTGAACTTTTGATCGCCTGTTACCATGCTGACCGTATACGTACCCGGTGCAACCCGATATGTCTTAAATGGATTGCTGATAACGGCCGGACGCGTACGGGTCTTGCCCATATCCATCCATTCACCACCAATCGGATATGTGCGCATGGTGATGTCTTTGGTGGGCTTGCCATTGAAGTCCCACCATATCCGGTTAATGCCAGGTTTCCCTTTCTGCTTGAATGTCTTTACCGTATCACCACCGGCGGCAATGATGTGGATCTTCACACTGTCCTTGTCGGAAGTAGTCCAGTAGTTGATAGAAGCACCTTCAGGCGGATCGGTACCGGTAGACGGTTCAGGCATGAACTGGGTTGTGGCCGTGCGTTGATTGAACCGGTATGCGTTCTTTGGCGTAAACAGTGCCGCTTTGGTCGCGGATGGGTTGGCCGGCATTTGCTGAATCGGACTCAGGTCGTCCAAAATCCAGGCACCACGGCCGTAAGTACCCACCACCAGATCGTTGAAGTGTTCCTGAACTTCAATCCAATACATGGGGGTATGGGGCAGGTTAGCCATAAAGATCTGCCAGGTATCGCCATCGTCAAAAGAAACATACAGGTTGGTTTCCGTGCCCAGATAAAGCAGTCCCTTGCGGATCGGGTCTTCTTTGATGCTGCGACAATAGTTGAGATTGCCTCCATCGATACCCTTGGTGATTTTCTTCCAGGTCTTTCCATAGTCCGTGGTGCGGTATACAAAAGGCTGGAAGTTTCCTACTTCATGTAAGTCCACCACCACCCATGCTTTCCCCTCCACCCAGCGTGAAGTCTCAATGTTGCGCACGGTTCCAAGCGCAGGTAACTCGGGGATATTCTTAGTCACGTTCACCCATTCCTGACCGCCGTTTTGGCTTACCTGTACCTGACCGTCGTTGGTGCCGGCCCAATAAAGGCCCTGCTTCATTCTTGATTCTTCAAAAGCATAGATTACGTTAGCGTATTCAACACCAATGTTATCCGGGGTAAGTCCACCAGACTTGGTTTGCTTTGACTTATCATTCATGGTAAGGTCGGGGCTGATCACATCCCAGGATTGACCTCCGTTTTTGGTGCGGTGCACCATCTGGCTGGTAACAAACACCGTGTTGTGATCATGCGGGGAGATCAGCAACGGGAATGTCCATTGAAATCTGTACTTCACTTCTTCGGCGGGATGACCAGCGGTATAGTCCGGCCATACTTCTACCTGGCGGAACTGTCGGTTCTTTTCGTTGTAACGAACCACCACGCCACCAAGGGCACCAGATCCCGAAGCACTGGACCAAACAATATTGGCGTCAGTTGGATCAGGCGTGGCAAATCCAGATTCACCACCACCTACTTCGTGCCACATGCCGGTAGTGATGCCCAGTCCAAGGAACCCTCCAACGAGACTGCGGCTCGGTCCGCGCATGGAAGGACCATCCTGCCGGTTAGTAAGCACGTTGTAGGGGACATCATTATCCGTAGTTACGTGGTACAACTGAGCGATGGGCAATGCAATCCGGTTCCATGTTTTGCCCCGGTTTTCGGAAATAGACACGCCACCGTCATGGGCCACGATAAACCGGTTAGGGTTCTTTGGATCGATCCACATGTCATGGTGATCACCATAAGGTTGTGTCATGAAATTAATTGGCTCCGTGGTACGACCGCCATCAATGGTGGTGAAGAATGTCGCTGTCATAAAGTATGCTTCATTCGGATTTTCCGGAGAAGCGGTAACGCGGGTATAATAAGCCTGACGGCCGGCCAGGTTCCTGTCGGAGTTAATGAGCTTCCACGTCTTGCCTTTGTTTTCTGATCGCCATAGTTCACCAGCCTCGGCTTTCTCGCCCAGCTTCTCTATGCCATCACCTGTTTCAATCAATGCATATACACGGTCCGGGTTTGCAGCTGTCATGGCCAATGCGATTTTCCCCACGGGTTGCTGAGGAAGGCCGCCATCTTTTATTTTGTTCCAGGTTTCTCCGCCGTCCGTGGATGCATACAATCCACTGCCCGGACCGCCGCTGGTGCGGTTCCAGGTGCGCAGCGACAATTGCCACATGCCCGCAATGAGCATTCGTGGGTTGGAGGGATCCATCACAAGATCAGAAGCCCCGGTGTTTTCATCCACAAACAGTACCTGCTTCCAGGTTTTCCCGCCATCCATGGTTCTCCACACGCCGCGTTCTTTTTGCGGTGCGTATGCATGACCGACAGCGCAGACATATACTACGTCGGGGTTCGTAGGATGCACAATGATGCGCGACACGCGGCCGGCATTTTCCAGTCCGATATTATTCCAGGTTTCACCTGCGTCGGTTGATTTCCAAACGCCGTTTCCAATAGAGACGTTGGATCGTATAAAGCTTTCACCTGTTCCGGCGTACACTACTTGTACATCCGAGGGGGCTACAGCTAATGCGCCGATGGCATGTACCGGTTTGTCGTCGAAGACCGGGCGCCAGTTCAGACCTCCGTCTACCGTCTTCCAGATTCCACCAGTGGCCGCACCCGCGTAGTACACGAGTTCGTTGCCGGGTACACCCACCGCACACGACACCCGGTTTCCAATCGGGCCGATGTGGCGAAATTTCAGTTGTTCAACATCTTCTTTTTTGAGGGTTTGGGCCGAGGTGCTTATGCCCATGAAAAAGAGGGCAAGCACACAACATATTCGGGTCATGGTAAATTGAGGTTAGTTTCATCGAAGATTGGAAATTCCGATGGGAATTACCACATATTCTACAGCAACGGCAGAGTCAAAAATGCAGTAAATTGAACCATCCTTAAGCATAGTGCGATGGAATTTATCAAAACTTATTTTGTAGCCGAGAAAACAGAAAGTCTGTTGTTCTTAATCCTGGGGTTACTCGCCATCGGGTTTTCGATCTATGGCTGGGTAAGGTGGAACGAAGTTTTTTATAAAGGAATTGCCATACCGATAATTTTGATTGCGATCATTCAGGTGGTAGTTGGTGGGACTGTATATTTTCGAACTGATCGGCAACTCGAGACCCTGACAGAACTATACCAGATTGATCGTGAAGAATTTCGCAATCAGGAGATTCCGCGCATGGATGTAGTCATGAAAAACTTCAGCACTTACAAGAAGATTGAGATTGCATTTGTACTTATTGGAATCCTCCTGATTGTGATCATGAGGGATCGGGCATTTTGGCTTGGAGTTGGGGTAGGTATGTTGATGCAGGGTGCCGTGATGTTGACACTGGACATCTTCGCCGAACAGCGAGGCGAAAAATACCAGAGCGAAATTCAGCGATAAGCCAATTAGATATTGTGATGAAAAAGAGTCTGTTTCTCATTTTATTGGGTTTGTGTTTCTGTTGTAGTAAAAAATCTGATCCTGTTCCTGCCACGAATACACTTTACTTTCCACCCGCTAATGCCTGGGAAACGGTAACACCGGCAAGGCTTGGTTGGAATGAAGCCGCCATTCCAGATCTGAAGACATTCCTGGCGAGTAGCAATTCACGCGCTTTGATCGTGCTGAAGGATGGAAAAATCGTAATTGAAGAATATCTGGGAACTCAGTTAACCGGAGGCGCCTTTACAGCCAGCAGTCCGTGGTACTGGGCATCGGCCGGAAAGACGTTGACGTCGGCCTTGGTCGGCATCGCGCACGAAGAAGGAAAAGTCAATTTTGACGCGAAGACTTCCGACTACCTGGGAACCGGTTGGACCAGCCTGACTGCATTGCAGGAGGGCAAAATTACCGTGCGCCATCAGCTTACCATGACCACCGGTCTCGACGATGGCGTTGCAGATCCGGATTGTACCGACAAAACGTGCTTGATTTACAAAGCGGATCCGGGTACCCGTTGGGCATACCACAATGCGGCGTACACGTTACTGGATGGTGTAATTGCGAGCGGCACAGGCCAGACCCTGACGAATTATTTTAATTCAAAAATCGGATCAGTAATTGGCATGGATGGCTTTTATCTGAAGAGCGGTGCCTACAACAATGTATTTTACAGCACACCCAGGTCGTTTGCGCGCTATGGATTGCTGTTGCTCAACAAGGGTGTATGGAATGGTGCCACGGTCATCCCTTCTTCGTACTTCACGCTCATGACCACGTCATCTCAAAGTCTGAATCCATCTTATGGATACCTCACCTGGTTGAATGGAAAGATCAGCTATATGGTACCAGGCTCGCAACTGGTCATTCCTGGGGCCATTGCGCCCAATGCCCCGGCCGACATGTTTGCCGCGATGGGGAAGAATGGACAGATCATTAATGTAGTGCCCAGCAAAAATCTGGTGGTGATACGTATGGGAGATGTTCCGGACACCTCATCGGTGCCATATCTTTTTCAAAATGATCTTTGGGGGAAATTGAATGCCATCATCCGCTAATCAGCCAACAACGATGTAGCGGTTCATGAACGAAGTTTGTCCAGCACACGGTTAAGTTCGGCGGCCTCTGCTTTTGTGATGGTCTTTAGCGTTGCTTGCCAATCGCCTGAAAGTTTGTCGATGTGGCTTAACAGCTCAAGGCCTTTGGTGGTAATGATAATGTCTACCTGACGGCGGTTGCTTTTGCAAATGTCCCGGCGGACCAACCCTTTCTGACGAAGCTTTTCGACCAATCGCGTGGCATTGCTGCTCTTGTCAATCATCCTGCAGGTAATTTCAGCCAGCATCAGTGCCTTCGGGTGGCTGCCACGAAGGATGCGCAATACATTGTATTGTTCGGGGGTAATACCCATCGGCTTGAGGCGGAGGGCATTTTGGTGATAGAGCCAGCTACTGGTATAAAGTAAATTGACTGCTACTTTGTGAAACTCATTCTCAAATTTCTCCTGACGGATATCCTGTTCCAGTGACATGCCGTAAAGGTACTAACAATTATTGTCGTGACAACTATTCGCCAAATCGCCGGTCCTTCATGATTTCTTTTACACCGCCATAAAGAACATCCAGCACACCAGATTCGCTGAAAAACTTATGCGGAAAAGGCAATTCGATTTTGGAGACTTCGTTCAATTCATTCATGGCGTCTGTGGGTATTTCAAATTTCAGGCAACCGAGAACGTCCTCAAGTTGTGTCGGTTTGGTGGCTCCCACGATCGGGACGATGGATTGTCCTTTGTGCTGTCGTGTCCAGTTGATGGCTACCTGAGCAGGCGATACACCGAGGCGATCTGCAATTTCCACTACCTTCTTCGTAATCGACACCGCGCGTTCGCCAAGCCGTGCACTTTGGGGCGTAATCCTTCCTTGCTCTCCGCGGAGGTATTTTCCGGTCAACGCGCCCCCGGCCAAGGGTGCCCAGGGAGTCACGGTCATTCCGTAGGCCCGGGCCATCTGCATCAATTCCGGTTCAACGCTGCGTTGGATCAAACTGTATTCAATCTGAAGGCCTACGAACTGGGACCAGCCACGCAGTTGCGCCATCGTATTCGCCTGACTGACGACCCAGGCTGGTGTGTCGCTTACGCCAATGTAGTGCACCATTCCCCTACTCACCAGGTCTTCCAGTCCTTTCATAATTTCTTCCGTGGGTGTCCAGCTGTCCCAGGCGTGGACCCACAGTACATCGATAAATTCAGTGTTCAGGCGACGCAAACTTTCATGTACACTACGCATCATGTTTTTACGGTGATTACCGGCAAAATTCAAATCGCCGGCCCGATCGCGAAGCGAGTATTTTGTTGCGATAACAAAGTGATCCCGGTCCGCGGCCACCATTTCACCCAGCCACTTTTCTGATGTTCCTTCCGTATACCGGTTAGCCGTATCAAGAAAATTGCCGCCGGCGTTGGCATAGGTTTCAAACACTTTTTGACTTGTTGCCCGATCAGCACCCCATTTCCACTCAGTACCAAATCCCATGGTGCCCAGACACAATTCCGAAACGCGTAGTCCGGAGTTGCCAAATAGTTTCAGGTTCATGCTCATGATGTACTAAACTAAAAAGGATTCAAAAGGTTCGTTTATCGCCAGTCGCCGAGCAGAATAAATCCGGCCCAATAGTAGGGATGGCTGAATTTTGGATTGGCCGCCACTGCGCGTTGTGACAACCGCAGGGCATCAACGGGATTCATCGTCTTTATGTTCTTATAAAATCCCGTCATCAGCAATGCGGTTGCCTCGTCATCTACTTTCCAAAGGCTGGCCACTACCGACTTGACACCATTTTGCAGGAATCCGCTCGCCGGACTTACGGCAGCGCTTTCGTTAGAGCCTTTGGTTACTGCCGTCTGACAAGCTGATAGCACCACAATATTCAGGTGGTTCATCACTTCCATGCCCCATAATTCCTCGAGGGTAAGTTTACCATCTTCACTTTTTGATGGATTGCCGGCCATGGTGATAAAGGATTGCGAGAAGTCCTCATAATCCAGGTTGCCATGGGTAGCGAAATGCATGACATTATACTCTTCACCGGCATACTTGGCTTTGTCCTCTGTCGCATCATTACGAACAAACACAGCTGCATTTGGGTACATTGATTTGATTTCCGTCACCTCCTTCTCGGTAGAAGGCAAAGAAAGGTCCGGGTTACCGAACGCCAGAATATTATACTTTTTGTCAATCTCTGCATCGTTGCGGAAGAGCATATCCGTAGAATTGGCATAGAAGATCGCAAACTGATTGACCAGCAAACTGAATTTGCCGTTACTCAGGGTCTTTCCCAGCAACTGAAAAGGGATGTAGTTCAGGGCACCTGTCGGGATTACACCCAGTTTGGTCTTGCCTTTAATCTCCTTGGCTACCGGTGCAATGAGGTAATGATAGGCATCTTCAAACGGGCGGATCATGGGGTCCGTCTGCTTGATCTCATTGACTATTTCTTCGCGTTCAGCCAATTCGTTTTTGGATTCACCCACGGGGAAGCCGCCGAGGTTGTGCAACACAATATTGAGCATGGCATTGATGTCCTTCGTTAATTGTTCCCGGGGGACGGATACAATCTTGGCCACCACCGTATCAGAGGTTGCGGCGAAGATGTACAATTGTTGTTCCCCGGCCAGGTAAGACAGTAAAGCCATGTCTTTGGGGATCTTGCTCTTCACCTTTCTGAATTGAACCGGCTGTACACTGTTGTTGAAATACTTGGACAGTTCTGGTTGTACGTTGATTTGCTGGTTGACAAACTTCAGGTATTCGGTTTCTGCGATGGTCTTTACACCTTCCAGTGCTTTCACCTGCTCACTGGCCTTGGCATTATTGGCCTGGGCTTTGGCAAAAGAGATTTGTTTGTCGATGCCATCCAGCTTGGCTTTCATGAGCCGTTCTTCATCCAGCGCGCGTTGCTTCTTCTCATTCTCAAATTTTACATCGAGTCCCTTGAACTTGGCTTTGAGGTTCTCTTCATTGTTTTTCTGAATGACCGTCATCGCCTCTTCGGTTTCACCGAGGGCAAGCAGTACTTCCACGAGCGCGTCATACAATGCGGCGATGTTCTTGTCCGATGAGAATAATTTTCTGGCCTCATCACCGCCTACTACTTTGTTGCGCACTTTCTCAATTACCTTTTCAGCTTCCACCAGGTACTCCTTGCTCTTCTTCAGGTCATTGGTGTTTTTATAGGCAATACCCAGCAGGTAAAGCGATTCCCATAGAGTATTGTCTTTGCCGATATTCTTGGATTTGGTGTACGATTCCTCCAGCAGCACCTTGGCTTTGTCAAACTGTTTTTGTTCCACCATCAGTTTACCCTGCAACACCAGGTTGTTGAGGTATCCGATAACAATACCTGTTTCTTTACCGATGGCAACGCCCTCATTGAGGAAGGTGGCGGCTTCGGCATATTTCTTTTGCTCAATTTTCAATCGACCCAATTCGCCAAGGATGTCCATCTTGACCCGTTTGGCTCCGGCCTTTTGTGCTCCGGCCAGCGCGTCTTTTAACCACTTTTCCGCTTCAACATAATTTCCCATCTGGTAATAGATGTCGCCGATATTCGATTTGATAATGCACATATTGGCATCTTCATCACCGGCTTTGTGCATGATGTCATAGGCCTTCATGGAATATTCCAATCCCTTGGGGTAGTTGCCCTGTGAGACATAGTTCTCGCCGATATTAGCCAGCGGAGCAAGACGGGCATATTCTGTTCCCAACTTGAGATACAAGCTATCGGCTTTGCCCTGAAACTTCATGGCGAGTTCGTACTCACTCAATACCCGATAAACATTGCCCCGGTCGATATACGTTCCAGCGATGCCCCATTCATTATTCAGGGAACGATACAGTTCATAACTTTTATCAATGACTTCCAACGCTTTGTTGAACTCACCCTGATCGCTGTAAACTGTAGCGCGGGCACCAATTACACTGGCCAGGTATGATTTGTCTTTCATGGTGTCGCACACAGCCAGCGCCTGGTCATAGTACAGCAATGCCTTATTCAAATCACCATAGACCAGGTGTGCATCCTGTCCAATGTTCAGGAGCGTGTTGGATACCTGTTGCCAGTTCTTGAGCTTTTTATACAAGGCCAGCGATTTCTCAGCATTCTGATCAGCCAAGGCAGCACGGCCGGTACTGCGGTATAAGTAACGCATTTGATAATAGCAGAAGGCCAGCAGGTTTTCATTGTTGAGCGGCTTCGCTACAGCAATGGCCTGGTTATACCAACCTTCTACTTTTTTATAGTCATTGGTGGTGCTTTGTTCCAGGATACCCATCCAAACGAGGCTGTAGACCTCATCGGTTTTTGATTTTATTTTGCGGTACAGAGGAAGCGATGCCTCTATTTTTTCGCGAGCCAGGGTGTAGTCTTTTTTATCATTTAGGGCCAGGCCCCATTCATAGAGTGCCGATGCCCACGAGGCGGTATCTTTTCTTGCCTGGTTCATCAAAACGGTCTTGTTGTAGTAATCAAATGACCTGGCATACTCCTTGGACTTGGCATAACGCGATGCCATTTTGCTGTAAGTAGTTGCCATGCGGGCAGAGTCCCTGATGATCTCAAGCGCACCTATGGCTTTAGCGAGTGCTTCCGTACTTTTCACTGGATTGCCGGTCTCGTCGTATAAATCTGAAAGGGATTTCCATGATTTATAGATCATCTCCTGGTTGTTGCTGCCGGCACCCATTTCTATCGCGCGTTCATGTTCCTGAATCGCCTTTTGAAAATTCTCCATCCCCCAATAGGTCTGTGCGATGTTGGAGCGTATGGTCATGGCATTGCTGGTGTCTTTGTTGGCCAGGAAAAGCACATAAGCCTTTTCATAGCCTTCAATAGATTCCTCGTTGCGGTTCATCAAGCCCAGGTTGTATGAATAACTCCACCAGGCATTGGCTTGGGCGTCGGCATTCTTAGTGGTCTGCGCAATGTCCAGCGCTTCCTTCAATAATTGATCTGCCTGTGCATAATCGGATCGGTTGTCGCGATATGCGCGTGCCAACGACGTGATGGCATCCACAAGCTCTTCGGGTTTTGGGCTTTTGCGGAAGATCTCTACCTGCCTGGCAAGCCAGTATAGCTGTTTGCCATAGTGCTTGAAGTGCTCATAACTCGCTGAAGTTTTGTAGTATATGTCCCCGCGGAATTTGAGATCAGCTGCATGCGGAATATTCGCAATGGCCAGTTGATGGTATTTATAACATTGTACGGAGTCGTCCAGGGTTCGATACGTTCCACCCAGATTATTGAGGATCGTTGCCGTATTGCTGGAATCCTTCTCTTCCCGGTATAAGGTGAGTGACTTTTGGTATCCTGCCAGAGCATCTTTGGGTCTTTTAAGGTGGTTGGCATAATTATATGCGATATTCCAGTAGGTACCCGCCATCCCGGATTTGTTGCCAGACTTTTGATACTCGATCAGGGACAGGTGATACGTTTCATCTGCCTTCCGGTACTGCTTTAAGTCATCTTCATATACTTTCCCAATGGCTTCGAGGGTAGCAGCAGCAAATGCCGGGTCATTCTTTTTATGCGCATAAACAAGTCGTTGTTCCAGGTAACTGATCCGCTTGCGGTAATGATTGAAATACTGTGCGGTCTCAGACGCTTTTTGATAGGCCGCAATGGGATCGTCCAGATCTGAACTTTTCCGGGAGAGTGCGATCGCTTCTTCATTCAACCGGTAGGCTGAAACAGAATCGCCCATGTTTCGGTGCATCACCGCCATATTCGTCAGCATGGTGCGCCAATCGGCTGTATCATTTTGTGCTGCATAGTATTTTAATGCCTTGCCGTACAGCTCCAGCGGACGTTGCAGGTTTTTTGGACCTGACGTCTTTTTGTTTTCCTGCTCCGACAACACATAGGCCAGGTTCCAATAAGAATCCGTCAGCCAGGTGGTGTCGGGGTGTTGTTCAAAAAATCTCACGAGCTTCTCATAGTAAGGTTGTGCTTGCGCCATGGCCCCCCGCTCTTCATATGCTTTTCCCAAATCACGAAGCGCCTCATGCTCTTCTCGCTCCTTACGCCGGCTCGCATAGTGTTTCACCTTCTCCGTGAGATAATGAATTTGTCTTCCCGGATGGCCAAAGTCCTTCGCCATGGCTGCAGCCTTTTCGATCACAACATTGAAATTTACTTCATCTGCCTGCGGGCGCGTCAGGATGAGTGCCTGATCATAGATGTCGTACGCTTTCAATGAATCGCCAAGGTTGCGATACATCAGGGCAATATTGCACAACAGTGTTCTTGTATTCGTGGTGTCCTCTTCATCCTGATAGTATTTCAGCGGCTTCTCGTACAGCGCAATTAATGCCTTGGCTGTTGAAGCATCGCGGGTGGCCAAATCACCCAGGTTAGTAGCCTTTTTCCAATAAGCATCCGCCAACTGTTCAGGCTCATCGATGGACAACAAGTGCTGAATGGCAAGGTCATGGTATTTGTCCGCTTCCGAATGATGTTTTCTCGCCTCTAACAAGGCAGCTACCGCCTGGGCTGTAGCGGCACTTTTTTCATCATCCTTGATTGTCCGGGCAAACTGATATCGCTGGATGGCCATTTCCAACTTTCGCTTGCCACTGCCAAACGTATCAAAATTGTCAATGGCCTTGTCCAGAATTCCTATGTGGTAATATGGATCGGAATACTTTTTGGTCAGGGTAATTGCCTGTTGAAAGGTTTGGTAAGATTTCAGTGAATCCTTCAAATCAGCATAAGTCAGGGCAATATTGCTCATCATCGTTGCCATGCTGGCCGTGTCCTTTTCCAGTGTAAACAGGCCAAGTGCTTTTTGATACGTAGCTATTCCGTTGAGGCGGTCTTTTAATAAGACGCTTTGGTTGTATCCTTTAAACCAGAGTGCACTCGCTTCGCGCGTTTTGTTGCCCGATTTTCTAAATCCATCTGCTGCCAGTTGATAGTATTGATCTGCTTTTTTGAAATCCTCCTTGCCGGTTTGGTAGACAGAACCCAGGTACTCATAGAGGTTAGACTGCTTATCCAATGCTGATAGGCCCTTCAAAGCCTCCAGCATACTTTCATATAACGCTATGGCGTCATCATATTTTTTCTGCTTCTCATAGACATCTCCAATCTTGATGTAGGTGTTGTAAGCGCTATCCGGATAATTGGTTCCAAAAATCAGTAACTTCTTGTTGTAGAAATACAACATAGAACTGTATTCCTCTGTACGCTTAAAGGGCTGAAGGCAAGTCTCCACGAGCCGCAACACCTGCGTTTTGTCACTCATCCGATTACCTAATTCAAAGGCCTTCTCGACCAGGTCTGCATATCCATCACCCACCTGAAGGAACTCCTGACGGTACAATATCTGCCGGTAGCTGTTCACAGCATTTGCAGTATCTGCTGAAGCGAGATATACTTCGGCAGATTTCTCAAAATGATGCCTGGATGCCTTGGCGTCATCGATCATATAATTCACGAGACCCAGGTTATAATTCATGGCTCCTTCCCCGGATCCATTTTTATTGATTTGTGCATAACGTATGGCCTCCTGATACACCGGCACCGCTTCCTTATACTTTTCAAACTGGTACAAGGCATTACCATACGCCTCCAATGATCCATAAATACTGCTGATATAAACTTCATTGGAAGGATCCTCTTTCAGCAATTGCCGTTTCAGCGCGATGGACTCCTCAAATGCGCGGAATGCCTTATCGGCCTCATTCAGCGCCTGATACGAAACCCCCACCCTGTTCTTGCTGCGCGCCAATTGATATTGATTACCTGCCTTCTTCAGGTCTTCGCCTGCGTCAGTTGCTGAAGCAAGTGCCTGGGTATACTCTTCCTGGGCAAAATAAATCTCTGCCTGAACCAACTTACTTGATCCGCGAAGGCTCAGGTTGTTGTTTAGCGTGGCGATCCGAATGCAGATTTCGGCTACCTGATGCGCTTCCTTGAATTTCTCAGTGTTATATAAGGTGATGGCCTCGGTGCGCCAACGGTCTATCGTACTGTCAGGCAGTTCATTTTTGTGCTGATTGTAATAGGTCTCCCATTGCGAAGAAGGCATCCCCATCAGGGTTCGCAGTTGCAAATCCTGCGCGTGCGCACCAAGCCATAAGCAGATTGAGAAAATCAGGGTAAATGCCGGACGCATGGGTGTAGTAGCATCCCAAATTTACACGCTGGCCTTTCAAATACCGGATTTTGCGATCACAATTGGAAGAAAATGCGTGATTTCCACCGATATTCTCTGTACTGGTGCGGATGTTTCCATAGGTGGTGGTACGGATATTGCCGCCAGAGACGCTCTTTGTGGCACCATGATACGGACGCTGACAACGTTAATTTATAGTACAAAACGGTACGTGAATTTCATCACAAAGACATTGTGGGCTTGTTGGGTAGCATCAAAGGAATACGCCCGGTGATCCGGTGTGCCGGCGCTGTAAAAAGCACCATTCAATTCCTGTGTCCAAACCAAAAACAAGGTTGAGCCAGGTATGTACTCCCACCGGACAACCATGTTTGACCGAAACTGCCCGAAGTTAAAGTCTGGCTTATTGAATGTATAATCGGTGAGGCCCTGGTTATTGTTTACCTGGTAGGTGGAGCCATCACCTGATAATGTGGGGGCTGGCAACGCCATGTAGCGCTGATGGTACTCAGCCGCATTGGCTTGTGTGATTGATTTGAAGTTGGAATAAGCGCCTGCTGTGCCAAAGGGTTGTCCCCAATATTGAATGGATAAGTTTGGCGTCACCATATAGGTTACGCGCAGGGACACGCGAACAGTTGTCTGATCAATCTCCCCCACAATATATCGGGGGTCCGTTCCGCTTTCAGCAGTAGCCACATACTGCATTTGGTTCAGGTTGTGGGTAAAACTGGGGGCCAAAGAAATGTTCATCGCATTGACCGGACGCCAGGTCATATTGATATCCACATTAGCCGTATTCATGTAATTATTATTGCCCCACAACCAATAGGGATTAATATTCAAATAGAATTTCTTTCTCCTGTCCGTGCCTGCCCACACCCAATATTGAACATTACCCGGGTAGCGAAGTGCCGGTCCACCGCGCAAATCAGCGTTAGAAACGCTATGATCATTGTGTGACAGTCCCATTCCCAACTCCCAGAAATTTTTAAACTGTACCTGGCTATTGATTTCCTTATCGGATGAAAGGCTATGACCGCCAAAGTCCCACGACTGGGATTGATACAGATTATAGTATTGCGACCGAAGGATTCCAACCGGGTTTGGTATGCGGTACTGGAGCAATAGCCACTGCTTTTGTTGATCCGTCTGCAACAAAAAGCCGATATCGTTTAGCTCCAATTGAGGCGATAACCAGCTGTAACCGGTATCAAAGACAAACTTTCCACTCCGTTTGCCTAAGATGACAGTGCCTCCGGTGCCAGTCAGTGATCGTCGCGTTGAGTCAACATGGGCGTGGTCATTGTCGGGGCGCTGAAAATATCGCTCCGAACTGCGCTGCTTTTCGATCATGGCTGTTTCGCTTCCATGCACATAGCTCATGAATGCTTTGCCACTCACATAAAACTTGCGGTCTTTCCAATTGTGAACAAGGTCAATGCCACCTGTATACGCTTTGTCAGGAAGCCAATTGAGCAGCGGGTCATCAATCTTTCTATTTACGGCTGTAAACATTCCCCCAACTATCGTATTGCCCTTGTGAATATCCTGTTGGGCGCGGGCTACGAAATAGTTGGTGAGTGGTTCCACATTTTGGTAACGGGTTGTCCCAAGAGAATCGATTTGGGCTTTTTCAGGTGCCGTCGTCGTTTCCAAAACTCCCCAGGAAAATCCGTTCCGATTCTTGCCGGTAAGTTTCGCGGCGCCAAGAATCGTAGTTCGTCCTTTTACTTTCGCAAATTCATTGGCCGAAAGATTGACGGAACCCTGAGGGCTTCGTCCAATTCTGCGGGAGTAGAAGAGATTGTTGGTATTGTAATCCGACAGGGGAAAATTGAGGGTGTTATTTCCTTCAATAAAGAATGGCCGTCGTTCCTGGAAAAATAATTCAAACGCCGTCAGGTTCACCCGTGATGGATCTGCTTCAACCTGACCAAAATCGGGATTAACGGTGAGGTCGAGGGTGATGTCGCTGGTGATACCAATTTTCGCGTCCAATCCTACGGCCGTATTGGAGGAACTCCCCGTCATAAAAGGATTGCCTTCTTCTTTCTGAAAGGTTTCTCCCTTGGCAACGACGTAAGGTTGAATTTCCAATTGCTTTTGAGGTTTGATGCCACTGATGCCTTTGAGTTCCGCAAACAAGTGAACATAACCAGGAGCCGTTGGTGGGATATATTGAAAAATGGATCGTTCCTGATTCCTATAGAAGTTGCGCATAATCTGAAATCCCCACGTATGCTCCGGGCGATCCGTAAATCGCAATTGACTCAGGGGTATGCGAAGTTCTGCGACCCAGCCTTCCGAGTTGATGCTTGTCTTGAGGTACCAGATGGGGTCCCAGCTGGTGTCCCAGTTGTCGCCGTTGTTTGAAACATATTCATCTCCCTTCACACCGGAGACTGATGATGTGAATGAGAAAGCTGATCGCTTATCAGCATAACTGTCAATATTGATTTCCACCCAATCGCCATCGAATCCATCCCGCCTGGACATGCGTTGCACAATTTTCGCAGGCTCCGGATCCACACACCTGAATGCTACGTACAGGTTGTGCGCGTCATAGAGTATTTTGAAATACGTCTGGACAGAGGCCACGGCGCCGGCATCGGGTTCACGCTGACGAAAAGTTCCACCGCCCCAGGGCACTTGTTCCCAGGCCGGGTCATTGATAATTCCATCAATTTTCGGGGGCTCGCTCTTTACCCAGGCAGTTGTATAGGATTTGGTGGGATCAAGTTTCAGTTTGGTGGAGTCCGTTTGAGCCATGACCGACAAGGCGCTGATTGAGCTTGCGATCGTACACCAGAATTTCGTTCTTAACCCCACGCGCTAAACTTGATTGGTTTTCAGATTGGGCCACGAAAGTAGCAGAAGCCTTAACGTAGGAAATACGTCTAAGGTTGATTATCGGCCAAAGCCATTCATCAGCGACAGGCCGTCGAATTTGAGCCACGAGTGGCAGGGATTGCGCATGTCTCGGGCGGGAAATTCATTGATGCAGGCTCAACTAAAGGCAGGTCAGTGGATAGAAAACCAGCTAATTGGGACCTGAAAGGGGAAAAATTGTTTTCCCGGGGGCGCGAATTTTTGGTCAAATCGAAATCTCAATTACCTTTGCAGTCCTTAAAATAAAAGGGAGCTTAGCTCAGCTGGTTCAGAGCATCTGCCTTACAAGCAGAGGGTCGGGGGTTCGAACCCCTCAGCTCCCACGAAACCCCGGAACTTCCGGGGTTTTGCGTTTTATGGATGCATTGGTTTACATACTCCATTCCGCCGCTGCCGGGAAGTACTATATCGGTCATACTACCGAACCAATAGAAGAACGCCTTCGCAAACACAATTCAAATCACGACGGCTTTACAGGGAAGTTTGGAGATTGGAGGATTGTTTATACAGAGAAATTTTCCTCCAAGGCTTTGGCTTATGCTCGTGAGCGTGAAATAAAGCGATGGAAGACGAAAGATGGTGGAGTCTTTGATTGCTCGTTCAGGGCATCCCGACTTCTAGTCGGGAGGGTCGGGGGTTCTCCCGAAAGCTTTCGGGACTCAGCTCCCACGAAACCCCGGAACTTCCGGGGTTTTGCATTTTTATGGATGCATTGGTTTACATACTCTATTCCGCCGGCTGCCGGGAAGTTCTATATTGGTCACACTACCGAACCAATAGAAGAACGCCTTCGCAAACACAATTCAAATCACGGCGGCTTTACAGGGAAGTTTGGAGATTGGAGGATTGTTTATACAGAGAAATTTTCCTCCAAGGCTTTGGCTTATGCTCGTGAGCGTGAAATCAAACGATGGAAGAGTCGAAAGATGGTGGAGTCTTTGATTGCTCGTTCAGGGCATCCCGACTTCTAGTCGGGAGGGTCACCGGAATAAGACAGAATCAAAACTCAGTTCAGTGATGAAAAATAAATGTACAGGTGTCCTACATCTAATAGGTGTAGGACACCTTAGCATCAGGAATAACTGAGTATGAATCAGAGTAAAACGTGTCTGGATCAATGTCAAGCAACTCGAGGGCAAGATCCTTTTTGCATAGCCTAGTGCTGTGACGAGAAGATGTAGTGTATTCAGCAAAAGAACTATGTGACCAATATTCCATTTTAGAAACCAGGCCAGCTTTGAGTGGATTCTGATGGATATAATGCAACACAGTCTTCGCATAGTCATTGTTGACATCATTGACCAAAATAGATTTAGTGCCCTGCTGAAACAAGCTTCCCTTTCTTCCTTCCTGCTTGTTAATTCCTTTGGCGTAAGAGCTTAATAATTGCTTTATCGCCTGCGAAAAACGCTGTCTCGGGAGTCCAAGATCCCGAACAGGATAGGTAGAGCGATGATTAGCATGAATGAGAAAATGAAAGTGAGTTGGCATCAGGCAATAAGCCAGAATGTCACACGCAGGGGCTACATACCGACCGATTTTGTTCATGAAGTACGGATAGTTGTGAGGTGCTGGGAAAATAACCTCCCGGTTATTACCACGATTGAAGATGTGATATATGCCGCCTTCGATGAGCTTCATGGTCACAATGTAGCGCTCTGGAATTCCAGGCATTCATTCTAACATGTCCGGTTATCCTGATTAAGTGACAGTGTCCTACACCTATTAGGTGTAGGACACCTAATCATCCTTATATCTAATCCTTCCAATCCACCGGCCTCACCGTCGTGCTCTCCGAACCCGGAAACCCCAGTAAACAACTTACCCCTGCCGCTCCCTTGCGAGGCGGGTTCACACAATCCTCCGGCGTCTCAATAAATGTCTTATGCGTGTTCTTGTCCAGATATACCTCGCGTTTATGCACTGCAGCGGCATAAAAGATCCCCTGAACGGAACTTGCTCCATGCACTTCAAAAATATTGGTGGGTATGCGCCCGCCAACCGGCTGGAACAAACTGCCTATGCCCTCTTTCTGCTTCTGAATGGCCCGCCAGTATTCATAGGAGTTCCTTGACAAACTCATCTGATAGACCTCCACCCGGTACCGCTCAAAAAAAGTATAGTAGTTGATCGGCACATACCCCACCTCCACTTTGTTGAATTTACCACTTGCGGACAACGCCCCGTCATTTACCTTCGGCCTGTCTTCCCGGGGCGTCACCCAGCAACGACAACAGGTACACTCCAAACCCGGAACAAACTCAGGCTCCTGGGTCCTTGGGTTAAGCCTATAACCCATTTTGAGTTCCCCATCGACCCACATGTAACCGCTGCAGGGAAGCGGGCAGTAATTTCCAGGAGTTTCACCTCCCCCATCAGGCCGACAAGCGCCACTCTGGCACAATGAATATTGCGGCAGGGTTTCCACCACATAGGTCCCAACAAATTTCCACCGCAGGTACTCCTCGCCAGGAACTGTATGCGAATCAACATAAATGCGATAACCATAATCTGCCTTATCGGATCGAACAATCTCTTCCCATTCATAGTAGAGTGAATCAATGCGGCCTACCGGCGTCATCTTGTCAGGTACCGATTCAAAAATATTCCCGTTGTCCATCTCAACCCGAACATGATAAGACCGTCCAATAGTACCCCGGATACCCGAAGGGCTCGACTGATAAACACCTGCAGAAACCAGCGTCAATTCTTCCGTAGTACCCGCATCATCTGCCAGGAATACCCGATTCGCATTCACAGGTACACCCAGGGGAAGGGTAGCATCACTCTTGATAACATTGCTGAGCTTTACCGTATACGGACCGGGTGCATTGGTGATGGCTCCCTCTATGACTATCTCCGTAAGCGGAACCGGTGGCGTACTAAAATTGATTCTGTCAATACACCCGTCAACGACAAGCCAGAGAACCGGGAAAAATAAAATGCGCCTCAAAGTATTACAGATTGTACCTGTAAAGGTACTTATCTCCTTGCGTTTAAGGCATCACCTCAGGTAAGGTACCCTCTGGTTTCAATCACTTCACGACATGTACCCGTACCCCCAACCCCAGGAAGTTGTTGAGCGGAAGGCTCAATTGATGATCATATTGATACCTTACGTAGCTATACAGCGCCAGTCGCTCTGTCAATTCATGCTCAAGGTCCAGTTGAAGAAACGGGCTCTGCAACACATAGGGATTAAAAACGTCATAAGCACCCCACACGACTTGTGCATGACCCTTATGGTTAAATGCGTATCTCACAGCCAGCTTCCACGTACTATAAAAATTTCCTGATCCGCCTGCCGAAGGAATAGCTTCCTGTGATCCGTTGCGGGTATACGATGAAACAAACCCATAGGCAGTCAGCAAAGAGAACTTATCAGTCAGTGGAAACCGGCCTTCTGCAAAGAGCAGGTAATTACTTCGTGAAAAAACAGGTAAAGGATACTTGATCACATTATCCGAAAGCCGGGCAATTATCCGCACCCGCTTCCAGAAGTTTTTGGTCTGAAGCTCAACCTTATAATGATAGTACGAGTCGAATCGCTGTGGGCGTTCTCCCTGACGAATCCCAACCTCTCCCCGCAACCACTTGTTCAATTGTGCATTGAGCACCACATTCTCGTCCACCCGCCATTGGCCTGCCGCATCTGCAATCATGCGTCCGTATAACAGGAGACTTACCTTGTCCTGCTGGGCTTCAGAAGAAACAGCGTGTAGTAGCCCCACCAACACAACAATTACAACCTTCATAGTCTCACATCCTGTTTTCACACTCAATTAACCATTCCCATACGCCCTCGATGCTATCTCCAACATGGCTGTGGATAACAATTTGTCGGTTTGGTCACATTTTTAATCAATTGGCATCGTTTTTATTCCTGTTACTTTTGTATTTGGACCTGCCCCTGTGAAACGTCTGCGAAAATTTGTCATTTACATGCTGCTGGCCCTGGTCGTGGTCATAGCCGGGTTGACAGCTTCCGTCTTCATCTTCAAAGACCGTATTCTTCAGCAGTTCATTCGGGAAGCCAATAAGCACCTGGGTACACCCGTGCGAATCGCAAAAATTGAAATATCAGCCCTGTCTGATTTTCCACAGCTCACCATCGAACTTAGTGACGTATACGTAGAAGATAGCCATCCTGGGGAATATCCACTCCTGACTGCCAAGCGGGTCTCATTTATCTTGAATCCCATGGAGGTATGGAAGGGCAACTATACCATCCGCGGGCTTCAGATCAGCGACAGCGAAACAAACCTCCGCATCAATAAAGCAGGCATCAACAATTATACCGTGATAAAAAAGGGGGATGGGTCGGGCTCCGTCTCCTTTGATCTGCAAAATGTAGGACTCCGCAACACCCTGGTTACTTATATTGATCAGGCTGCCAATCTGCACCATGAGTTTTCCAGCTCGTCGCTGATCGCAACGGTCACCGCCAACGGCAATCAATACACCATAAATACCCGAGGAGATCTCACTACCGAACAAATCGGAATTGGTACCTCAGTTTGGTTTCAGAAAAAGACTTTTGATGCCGATGTTCAGCTGATCTACGACGACAAAAACAAGGTGCTTGACATTAAGCCATCTACCCTTACGCTGGACGGTGCCGATTTTGAGGTGACTGGCTCGTACCGCTTTAAGGATAAGAACCTCATTGATCTTCAAACCAAAGGCAAGAATGCCAACGTCCAACTACTATTTACCCTCCTGCCGGAATCAACTGTCGCGCACCTGAAACAATATCAAAGCAAAGGCGATGTCTACTTTGACCTGAAGTTGAAGGGCGAATTGTCATCCAATCATAAACCAGGGCTTGATGTTCATTTTGGCATGAAAGACGCCACCGTTTTTCATCCCGACTATCAATCACGGATAGAAAACGCAACCGTCGAAGGTCAGTTTAGAACACCCTCCCTGGCAAACACCCGCGAAGCATTTCTTTCCCTTCGCAATATCCGCGCCTCGCTCAACGGCGATATTTTTACCGGCAACTTCGAAATGAAAAATTTTGATGACCCCTATGTCACAGCGGATTTTAGTGGCGAAGTAAATACCGACGAGCTCCTCAACTTCTACAGGTTTGAAGACCTGCATGAACTCACGGGTCGTATCAATGCCGACGTGTCCCTGCAGGGCAGAATCGCATTGCTCAAAAATAAATCCACCGCCCAGCAGGTACGGACCGAAGGAAACATTGAATTGCATAACCTCAACTTCCGCATAGGTGAAAATCAACATGCCTTCACCGGCATCAATGGCGTACTGCAATTCAATAACAATGACCTGGCGATGAGCAACCTCAAGGGGAGCTTTGAGAACAGTGACTTCGTGCTCAACGGGTTTTTTAAGAACGTGGTGACCTTTCTGCTCTTCTCCAATCAGCCCATTGGCGTAGAGGCCGACCTGAAGTCAGAATTCCTTGACATCGACCAACTCTTTTCCATTGGCTTCGGCTCCCAGGATCAGGGGCCTTATCAGTTCAGCATTTCTCCCAATCTTCATCTCAATTTTACCTACAACATCAACCAACTCAGGTTCCGGCGCTTCCACCCTACCCGGGTGAAGGGGGATTTGCTGGTGAAGGGTCAGGTAGCCGTTGCCCGCGCCATCCACCTCAGCGGCATGGGTGGCACGGTGGACCTGTCCGGCATTATTGATGCCAAGAATGCCAAAGCCATAGACCTCATAGCTTCATCAAAGCTCAAAGGAATTCAGATCGATTCATTGTTCTATGTATTTGAAGATTTTCAGCAGGAATTCATCAACTACAAGAACCTTCGCGGCCAGGCCGATGCGGATATTTCTCTGGAAACCACATTGACCAGCGGTCTCTCCATAGTACCCGAGACCCTGATAGCCGATGTAAGTGCCGTCATCCGAAATGGCGAACTCAACAACTTCGCGCCGATGCAAAATCTGAACAAATACCTCGACGACGAAGGACTGAGCAAACTGCGCTTCGGTGACCTAAAGAATGACATCCATATAGAAAAGAAAACGGTCTACATTCCACAAATGGAAGTGCGAAGCAATCTGACGAATATTCAAATCAGTGGCACACACACATTTGATCAGCATATTAACTATCGGGTAGTGGCACCGCTGCGCACCCGGAAGAAGATAGACCCGGATGAGGCCTTTGGGGCGATTGAACAGGATAGTAAAGGTCAGTCCAGACTGTTTCTCAAAATCACGGGCACCACTGATAACTACGAGGTGACATATGATAAAGAAGCCGTAAAAAAGAAAATTGCCAGTGACCTCAAAAAAGAAGTTCAGGAACTAAAGGATGCCTTCAAATTAAAGGGACAAAAGAAAAAGAAAGAACTCGAACTCAAGAAAGACGAATACTTCGACTGGGAGAACTAAAGTTTGAATTCCTATTCGTAACGCGTCAACTTTTCCTTGCGCAACACGCAAGTCATGCGAAGGGCTTTGCCCTTCCAGGGTCCGGTCAACAACAGTGTGTCCGGATGCGGACGTTCAAATTGCCAGGTTACCGGAGGAATGTTCCATTCATTTCGGGGATTTGTAAATCGCACCGTTATTTGGTTGGGGATGCTATCCATTGAAAATCGGAACCTGTCCCGGATATAATCACTTCGAATGACTCCATTGTTACCATCAAAAAAGAGTCGATTGACCGACAAAGAATCATTTGGTTCCATATTCACCTCCGTAGCGTCTGCGAGGGAACCCACCTTAATCGTCCTCCAGGCTCCCTGTAGCGGAGTCTGGGTGACCTGAGTCTGTGAATACTTCAGGTAGTTATAAGCTCCATCGCCGGTAGCATAGAGAATATATCCTAACAAGAGATAATTCAGCACTTGTCCGGCGATACGCAGCCACCGGGGATTTTCCAACTTTACATCTGCCCGGGCCGGAGTGGTTGTGTTGGCAATGAAAAAACTCCAGAGTCTCGGAAACTCCTGGAGGAGCAGATAGAAAGAAAGTGCCGTATAAATTCCTGAATTAATCTTTACACACACATCAAAGAAAATATTGATGAGAAAAACATTCAGCATCACCACAAACATCATCAACGCCCCGAGCAATGCCGTTCTCCTGAACAAGAGTAGAAGTGCCGGTACCACTTCGCCCCAACCCAAAAACTCCTGATATCCCCGTGAATAGCCGAAGAAGGCCCAGGCCACCCGCATGGGCGAGAGTTCAACAAACCGGGCATCCATATTTGCCATGGTATGGGGAAACTGGCCCGCGAATACCTTGGCAAATCCGTAACTAAAGATGATAAAGGCCAGATAATAACGGATCAGGGTAACCAGAACGGGCTGTACGATGAATGCATTGGGGATTCGATCCCAGATAATATTGAAAACCAATCCGACAACAGCCCCCATTACCATGCCCTGGTATAACAACACAAAGTGCTCCGGATAATCTCCGCACCCACCAAGACTTTCCTGAAAATAGACACTGAGCGCCGCCCCAACCAAAGCAAAGCCCGCTACATGATTCCAAAAAGTGGGCGACAAGATCGTTGGCTTATTCATACCCAATAAAATTACAATTTCTTGGCGCGTTCCCAATAGGCATCAATTTCAGCAAGAGTCATCTCACCCATTTTCTTACCGTCGCGCGCAGACTCGGTTTCGAGGAATTGAAATCGCCTGATGAACTTTTTATTGGTCCGTTCCAACGCTTCTTCCGGGTCGATCTGGATAAAGCGAGCATAGTTGACCAGTGAAAACAGCAGATCACCAAACTCGGCCACTGCCCGGTCCGCGTTTATGGGTTGATTCGATTCGGCATTGAATTCTCTTTTGAACTCACCCATCTCCTCCTCCACTTTTTCCCATACTTGTTCTTTGCGTTCCCAATCAAATCCAATACCCCGCGCTTTGTCCTGAATACGAATAGCCTTCACCAACGCAGGTAACCCTTTAGGCACACCGGCCAACACGGATTTGTTCCCGGCCTTCAGTTTTAATTTTTCCCAATTGGCTTTTACGGTCTCCTCATCGTCAGCCACCACATCACCATATACATGTGGATGCCGTGCAATCAACTTATCACAAATACTGTTGAGTACATCGGCCACATCAAATGCTTTCTGTTCACTGCCAATGCGCGAATAGAATACCAGGTGCAGCATGATGTCCCCCAACTCCTTTTTAACCTCATCCAGATTCCCCTCCAGAATGGCATCCGAAAGCTCATAGGTTTCTTCGATGGTCAGGTGTCGAAGTGTTTCAATGGTCTGCTTCTTGTCCCACGGACAATTTTCCCGCAATTCGTCCATGACCGTAAGCATACGATCAAAGGCTTTGAGTTTAGCTTCTCGATTGGGGTCAGGGGCAGAAAGCGGCTTTTTCATTTCCGATAAACTTTATTCAGAATCCTCGTGTTTTCACAATAACTTCGCACCAAGTTAGCCAAATCACTGTTTGTCATGGCCGTTTTCCTGCTCACCCTCGCCATTTTCGGGCTGTTTTTTGCCCTCATGTCTGTACGCCTGATCTTCATTAAAAACGGTGAATTTCGGGGCACCTGCGCCACCCAAAGTCCTTACCTGGCAAAAGAGGGTATCACCTGCGGCTATTGCGGAAAAACCATTGGCTCTGGCGAGTCGTGCCCTAATGCAGATGAAAAGGAACCTGCACTTGCACCGCTTCCGGATGTAAGAAATCGGTGAGATAACCCGTACTTTTGGGTCACCTTTTTCCAGCATACCGTGACCCTGATAAAATCCATTTCCGGCATCCGCGGCACTATTGGTGGCCGCCCCGGAGAATCCCTCACCCCTGTTGATTGTGCCAAGTTTGCAGCTGCCTATGGCACCTGGATATTGTCGCGACAGGGAAAAAAAATTGTCATAGGCCGTGATGCCCGCATCTCTGGTGAGATGGTGTCGCAACTCGTAAGTTCCACTTTGATTGGACTCGGACTCGATGTAATTGACCTGGGCCTATCCACCACACCGACTGTAGAAGTAGCCGTGGTGCGCGAAAAAGCAGATGGTGGCATTATTCTTACAGCCAGTCATAACCCAATTCAATGGAATGCCCTGAAGTTGCTCAACCAGCACGGTGAATTCGTTTCCGCTGATGACGGGGCTGCCATCCTTCATCTGGCCGAAACCGAAGCCTTCCAGTTTGCCGAAGTACTCAAGTTGGGGCGCTACAAAAAGAAAAAAGACTACATCCGTAAGCACATCCGGATGATTCTGGATTATCCACTTGTGGACACGAAGGCCATTCGGAAAGCAAAGTTCAGGATTGCTGTAGATGCCGTTAATTCAACGGGTGGTTTAGCGGTACCCATGCTCCTCAAAGCTCTGGGTGTAAAGAAAATCAAGGAGCTCTATTGCGAACCTACCGGCCACTTCCCCCACAATCCGGAACCATTGCCCGAGCACCTGACTGAAATCAGCAACCTGGTGCGCAATGAAAATTGTGACCTCGGAATCGTGGTCGATCCGGATGTAGATCGCCTTGCTCTGATTCAGGAAGACGGAAAGCCATTTGGTGAAGAATATACACTCGTAGCAGTGGCCGATTATATCCTGCGCAAGCGCAAAGGAAATACCGTATCAAATCTCTCTTCATCACGGGCACTGCGCGATGTCACCGAAAAAGCCGGTGGTCGATACACCGCTGCTGCCGTAGGCGAAGTGAACGTGGTCAATGCCATGAAGTCTTCCAAGGCAGTCATCGGTGGTGAGGGTAATGGCGGAATTATCGTACCTGATTTTCACTATGGCCGCGATGCCCTGATCGGAATCGCCTTGTTTCTAACCCACCTCGCAAAACAAAAAAAGAAAGCCTCCAGGCTTCGAGCTGGCTATCCGCCTTATTTTATTTCCAAGAATAAAATTGAATTAACACCTGCTATTAATGTAGACGAGGTGTTGTCCCAAATTCAGGCCAAATACAAAAAGGAAAAGGTGAGCACCATTGATGGGGTTAAAATTGACTTTGAAAAGGAAAAAGAATGGGTGCACCTGCGCAAGTCCAACACGGAACCCATCATCCGCATCTATGCTGAGTCGCGCGACGCAGAAAAAGCAGACGCCCTCGCGCAACGCATGATCGCTGATATAAAAGCCATTGTGAAAGCTTAACTTTGCAGCCACCCAATTCAGATGTCTATGCGTGTGTATCTTGACAATGCCGCTACCACCCCATTGGATCCGGAGGTTTTCGAAGCCATGAAACCTTTTATGCTGGAAGACTTCGGCAATCCTTCCTCCACCCACGCCCATGGACGCAAAGTGCGGGCCGCGATCGAATCATCCCGAAAGAAAATTGCTGAATTGCTGCAATGCACACCCGGTGAAATCATCTTTACTTCCGGCGGCACAGAAGCAGACAATACCCTGATCATAAGCGGAATTCAGACCTACGGCATCAAGCATGCTATCTCTACACCCATCGAACACCATGCAGTTACGCATACCCTGGAGGTAATGGCAAAAGCCGGCGAAATCGAATTGCACTATGTGGCCCTGGATGAAAACGGTCATGTGAACCTTACTGACCTCGAGCGATTGCTGAAGCTGTATCCCAATGCCTTGGTCTCTCTGATGCACGCCAATAATGAAATCGGGAACTTGCTAGACATCCGGCGGGTAGGCGAGCTTTGCGAAAAGCATCAGGCATTTTTCCATTCCGATACCGTGCAGACCATGGGGCATTATCGCCACAACATGAAAGAACTGTTTGTATGCGGACTTACTGCGGGTGCCCACAAGTTCCATGGCCCCAAGGGTGTGGGATTCATGTATATCCGAAAAGACAAAAAAATTCACCAATTCATCCATGGTGGCTCTCAGGAACGCAACATGCGCGGGGGCACCGAAAATGTATATGGAATCATTGGCATGGCCAAAGCGCTTGAAATCTCTTATCGGGAAATGGATGACCATCAAAAGCATATCACCGGATTGAAAGCCAGGATGATCAATAACCTGAAGCAAGCCATACCCGGTGTTTCATTCCATGGCGACTCAGCTAATCTTGAGCGCAGTTTGTATACCGTACTCAACGTAAGTCTTCCGCCATCGGAAGAAAATGACATGGTACTATTCAATCTCGATCTGCAGGGTATTTCAGCTTCGGGGGGAAGTGCGTGCAGCAGTGGTGCATCTACCGGGTCGCATGTGCTGGGCGCCTTGTATCCTGAATCTAAACGCGGTGCAGTTCGCTTCTCATTTAGTAAATACAATACCGTAGCAGATATTGATTTCGCTACTGAAAAATTAGCGGAACTGTACCGGGTTCATGCTTAGTGCACCGGATAGGTATTGCTTCCAAATCGCTTGATAATCTCCTGCTCCAATCTTTCCCGATGATCAGGGTGCGCGATGCGCATGATCTCATACGCACGCTGACGCAGGTTCTTACCAAATAAATTGACCGCCCCGTATTCGGTAATGAGCCAATGCATGTGGGCTCGACTGGTGACAATACCAGCACCTGATCGGATCACCGGCACAATCTTGGACTCTCCCTTTCGCGTAACTGATCCCAACGCTATGATTGGCTTGCCTCCATCTGACAATGCCGCGCCGCGAATAAAATCCATTTGACCGCCAACCCCGGAGTATTGATAGGTGCCAATGGAATCCGCACAAACCTGACCCGTGAGATCCACCTCAATGGCACTGTTAATAGCCACTACCCTGGGGTTCTGCCGGATAACCCGTGTCTCATTGACATAGGCTGTTTCAAGAAATGCAAACAAAGGGTTGTCGTCAATGAAATCATACAACGCCCGTGAGCCCACAGTAAATCCGGATACCACTTTACCCGGGTGCTTCTTCTTATAGGCATTGGTTATCACACCCGACTTAATCAATTGCAGCACGCCATCAGAAAACATTTCCGTGTGGATCCCCAGGTCACGGCAATGACCCATACAAGAAAGCGCTGCGTCCGGGATAGTACCAATACCCAGCTGAAGCGTGGATCGGTCCTCTACCAACTCAGCGATTAGTTTGCCGATGGCATGATCTTCTTTGGAGAGCTGCGCACCGTAAGCCACCTCGGGCAATACATCCTGACATTGAACTACGCGATGGGCTTCACTGATGTGAATGAATCCATCACCGTGCGTCCGGGGCATATTGGGATTAACCTGCAAAATAATTTTCTTTGCACAGCGTGATGCGGACTTGGCCACATCCACAGAAGTTCCTAAAGAACAATAACCATGTCGGTCAGGTGGTGATACATGCAACATCGCTACATCCAAAGGCATGAGGCCTTCATCAAACAACCTGGAAATATCACTCAGAAAGATTGGAATATAGTCGCCGCGTCCCTCACGCACAACGTCGCGCAGGTTGGCGGACACAAAGAGTGAGTTAAAATAAAAACTGTCTCTCCACCGCGCATCCGTGATTGGCAAATCACCCAATGTGCTTATGGCAATCAATTCAACACCACGCAATTCGGGCGCACGTTGTACGAGGGCTTGCAACAACGTTGTCGGGGTTGAGGCACTTCCGTGAATAAATACGCGATCGCCGGACTGAATAATCTGAACGGCTTCGCTGGCTGAAACATAGGCAGGTGACATAAGCAGGAAACTCTGCTCAAGTTACCGATTAGCGACCGGGGTTCATGATAATTTTGCTACTTTTCGCGCTGTGGCAGAACATCAGAATGTATCAATTATTGGTTCCGGCAACCTCGCCTGGCACCTTGCTCCCGCACTCGACAATGCCGGCTATGTTGTTAAAGAAGTGTACAGCCGAAACGCCCGTCATGCCGAGAAATTGACCTCGCGGCTGTATCAGGCCGAGGTAAGAACATCACTTGATTTTTCCGACAGTGCATCCCGGATCTTTATCATCGCCGTCAGCGACGAAGCCATTACGGAGGTGGCAACTGAGATTGTGCTTCCCGACGACGCCCACCTGATCCACACCTCCGGAAGTCAACCCCTGTCAGTGCTTCAGTTTGCCGCCATTGACAACATCGGAGCACTCTACCCGCTTCAAACATTCAGCAAGAACAAAAAGATCGACTTTAAAACGGTTCCGCTTTTCGTAGAAAGTGCACAAGCCGGCACCGAAAAATTAATGCTGACCCTGGCCAGGGCCATCAGCAACAAAGTCACCCGTACTTCTGCAGAAGAAAGAAAGGCCCTTCATCTGGCAGCGTGCATCGCCGCTGATTTCACCAATCACATGATGACGATCGCCAGCGATTTATTAAAGCAGCATAAGATGAGTTTTGATCTCATTAAACCGCTCATCACCGAAACGATTAACAAAGGCATGGGACTTGGGCCGGAAAATACCCAGGCGGGGCCGGCCCACAACGGTGATCTCGAAACCCTGGATCGGCACCTGGAGGCCTTGTCAGATGACCCGGCGGTTGCCGAGATCTACAAAATAGTGAGTCAACATATCATTGACCGACACAGCAAAGAGTAGTCGCCCGCCCAAACAAAACTGAACTGTCAAACAAAAATCCATAAGTACCTTTATCCCATGGCGGATGGAATCTAAACTGCTTCAAACGACCACCGAAATTATTATGTCAAATCAAAACATCCGATTTATGAAAACTATCATGCTCATTTTTGGTTGCCTGGTGGCGGCCGGCGCTATTGCCCAGACGAAGACACGTGATCAAATGGACTTTACTGTTACTGAGGTCTGGGATTTAAAACCAAAAAAAATTAACCCGGGTGCCACCTCGGCTGACGCTCCTTCGGACGCTATCGTGCTGTTTGATGGAAAAGACCTTAGTCAGTGGTTAGCCAACAACGGGAGTGAAGCCAAATGGACAGTGAAAGACGGAGCCATGACTGTTACCAAGGGAACAGGTGATATTAAAACCAAACTGACTTTTGGTGACATTCAGTTACATATTGAGTGGCGCTCCCCGGAAGAAATCATCGGAGAAGGTCAGGGGCGAGGCAACAGCGGCATTTTTTTGCAAGAGCGCTATGAGCTGCAGGTATTGGATAGTTATGAAAGCGTTACTTATTCTAACGGACAGGCAGGCTCGATTTATAAACAGTCTATTCCCCTGGTAAATGCTTGTCGCAAACCCGGCGAGTGGCAAACATATGATATCTATTATACGGCACCCCGTTTCAGTGACAATGGCCGGGTAATCGTACCGGCGTACATCACCGTGGTGCACAATGGAGTATTGATTCAGAATCACACCCAGATACAGGGGCCCTCCGAATTTCGAGGCTTGCCAGTGTATCAATCGCACGGCAAAGGTGCCATCCGTTTACAAGATCATGGCAATCCTGTCAGCTACAGGAATATCTGGGTGCGGGAACTCTAGAGGCAAACCCAATAAACAAAAAAGGTCAGGCACATCGCCCGACCTTTTTTTGAATTTTAACTTCCTGTTTAATTATTGACTGGCTCAGCAACCACTTCGCCTTTAATGGTAAGTATAATTACGCCGGTTTCGGTATTTGCCGTCACGGTAATACTCTTATTAAAGCCTCCTGCAGCAGCTGCGTTATAAGTTGCATCCACAAATCCCTGACCGCCCGGAAGAATAGGATCTTTGGTCCAGTTGGGTGATGTACAGCCGCATGAAGGCTGAGCATTGGTGATAACAACGGGTACTTTGCCTGTGTTGGTAAACATAAAGCGATGCGTAGCGGGTACGCCCTGCTTGATCTTACCAAAATCGAAATTCTGGTTATCTACGGTAACCACAGCAACATCTGTTTTTGGTTTTGCAGGTGTGGCTCCCTGACCCAGGGCGGCCTGAGCCACCAGCACCAGAGCTGCGAAAAACACTACTTTTTTCATAGGGATGATTGATTTAGGGTTAAAAATACTGTGTTGGATTCAACGATACAAACATTGTATCAAAATGCGCGCCATGCTGTTAAGAAACACTTAATTGATGTTAATGACTTGTTAATCACCCCAATTTCGCCAGATACCGCATTACCTTTGTTGCATGAGCCGGAATACCCTCCGCATCGTAATCCTCCTTGCCGCCATCAGCATTATTGGTATATCAGTAACGCAGGTGTATTGGTTCCGAAAGGCTTTTGATCTTCGGGCCAATCAGTTTAACCGGGATGTTACCACTTCGCTTAATAACGTTGCGCTTAAGTTGATCGAATTCAACCGCGGCACGATCCCTTCCAGCTCGTTGGTCAGTCAGGTTTCCACCAACTATTTCGTTGTGCTGGTCAATGGCCCCATAGATGCAGCCCTGCTGGATTTTCTTTTAACTACCGAATTCCAAAAACGCGGCATCGCACATTATGAATATGGCATTTACGACTGCGTTGACAAGTGCATGCGGGGTGGAAACTATATCACCCCGGCCACGACCGTACAGAAAACCACTTTCCCCGAAACTCCACGACTCAATAATGACGGTTACTATTTTGCCGTTCAGTTTCCAATGGTCGAAGCGAACATCCTCAGTCAAATGGGCATTTGGGGATTTTCCTCCATTGTTATGCTGGTGGTGATTTTATTCTTTGTCTACTCGCTGTTTGTCATACTGAAACAAAAGCGTCTGTCTGAAGTGCAAAATGATTTCATCAACAACATGACCCATGAATTCAAGACGCCTATTTCAACTATTGCCATCTCCTCGCAGGTGCTAAAAGATCCATCCATCGTATCGCAACCTGACCGGCTGTTGAACTACGCATCCCTGATTGAAACCGAAAACAATCGCCTTCGCGAACAGGTTGACCGTGTACTTCAAATGGCCCAACTGGAGAAGAAAGACCTGGGCCTGAACAGAACATACTGTCAGATCCATGAATTGATCCAGGAGGCCGCAATTCACAACACGGTCGCACTGGAGGCAAAGGGTGGAGCAATAGAAATTCATGCCAACGCCAAATACAGCACTGTATTCGGCGACAAACTGCACCTCTCGAATGTGATCAATAACCTGATCGACAATGCGATTAAATACAACCACCGTCCACCACGCGTGGCCATCACTACAGCTGATTCACCCGCCGGACTGCGCATCCATGTCACTGACAATGGGATTGGTATACCTGTCGATGAACAGAAACGAATATTTGAACGCTTCTATCGCGTGCCCACCGGAAACGTACATGATGTAAAAGGCTTTGGCCTGGGCCTTCACTATGTCAAAACAGTCATTGAGCATCACCGGGGCAGCATTGCCTTGGAGAGTAAACCCGGCGCTGGCAGTACTTTCTCCATCCTGATTCCGTTAAACTAAAGATGATGGGGACACGCGTTTTGATTGTTGAGGATGATCCCAGCCTGGGCTTTGTGGTTAAGGATAATTTATCTGCCAAAGGTTATCTCGTGACGCTTTGTCGAGATGGAGAAGAAGGCATAAAAACGTTTCACCAAGGGAGCTTTGATCTGTGCATCCTTGACGTTATGATGCCAAAAAAGGATGGCTTTTCTGTGGCGCGCAGCATCCGCGAAAAAAACTCAGATGTGCCTATCCTGTTCCTTACAGCCAAGTCTATGGTAGCCGATAAGGTGGAAGGCTTTCGGGCCGGTGGTGATGACTATATCGTCAAACCATTCAGCATGGAAGAACTTTGCCTGCGGATGGAAGTCTTTTTGAGGCGATCCTTAGGCTCCGGTGAGTCGTCATCCTTCATACTCGGCGAATGCACCTTCGACTACAAGAACCTTACCCTCCGGCATCCCAATCAGGTCAAAACCCTTACCCAAAAAGAAGCAGATGTTCTCAGGTTGCTTTGCCTGCATCGGGACCGTGTATTAAAGCGCGAGGAAATATTAAAAGCCGTTTGGGGCGATGATGACTACTTCATGGGAAGAAGCCTGGATGTATTTCTTTCGAAATTGCGCAAGTATCTTTTGGCCGACCCAAGGGTGGAAATTATCAATTACCACGGCGTTGGATTCAAGCTGGAAGTAAGAGGCTGATCACTCTCCGTGCCAGGTGTAGGTTTGCTCTGCCAGCAGCTTTTCCAGGAGTACCTCACTGGTTATATCAGTAATTGTAATGAGTACTCGCGTAATCTTTCCCAAATGATTCAAAGGGATAAATAACCTCTTGATATAGCGCTTCCGACCATCAGGCGCCACACACCACACATCGGCAAATTTCCTGCCTTCACTTAATACGCGCGCGATGATGGGTTTCCTATGCTCCCACTCTAAAGGAGTTATGGTCTCAGGCCACTTGCGACCAATGAGATCAACCCGGGCCACCCCAAAAAAGAACTCCGCAGCATGATTGGCGTAATGAAAGGTGCCATCTTCATCAATGATGATTACGGGAGATTCCAGATTCTCCGCAAGCATACGATGCTTGTATTCACTTTCTTTTAATTCATCAAAGGCAAGTTGTCGGGCCAACTCCAGGTTTTTACGTTGGTCAATATTCAGGAGAATGCCATACCAGATCACCGAACCGTCTTCCTGCTTAAACGGTTGAATCGTAAGCTCTATCCAGGATTCATTTCCATTATCTTTCCTGATTCTGAATTCCACGCGCCAGCCTTCGCATTTGCGGACTGCCTCAGTCCGACCGGCATGAAACCTGGACGCATCATCCGGATGGATATGCGCAAACATCTTTTTTGCGTCGTGTACAAATTCATTCATGTCCAATCCGATGATCTGCTGGACTTTTCTGCTCGCATAAATCAATTTGGAATTCCCTTCCGGTTCAAGGCGTATGGCATAATGACCGCCGGGTGACAATTCCACAATTCCTTCCAGATCATCCTTAATTGCGTCGGCACGTATCGGTTGATTGTAATCCCGGCCGGGGGCCACATAGTGAAGGAACAAATACCGCATGGGTGGCGTCCCGCCGTATTGAACATAGAAGGCATGCCCTTGGACCCTTTGAGTGCCAGTCGGCAGCATGAGCCCGAATTGTTGCTGCCACGCCGTCTGTGATTGGCGCGCCCGGATATCAATATTCGTTATTCTTTCGAGGTCTTCACGAGCAAGTATAGATAATACAGGATCAGTAGACCCTTCAACATGGTTAATATTGATTTTCAGGAAATCCGTAAATAACAGACTAGCATACTCGACCTTGCATTGGTCTACCGAAGGCCAGGATGTAATAAGCAGTCCACCATGGTCCTTAGGAAACCTTTGTTCAATGCTATTGATTGTATCGCCCCCTTCCATTTCGACCGTTAAGGTGAAGACTCCTGAATCAACTGCAGAAATCCCGGATGAATAAAAGTCCCGACTGGCTTAAATAGTTAAATGCTGAATTTCCTTGACTTCCTTCTCCAATATCTCAAATCCGGAAATGAGAACCTGATTGACTTTTCCATCAATTCGCAAGGGCAGGAAGGTACGCCTGAAATACCGCTCCCGATCGCCGTCTTCCAGCTGGAGAACATCAATTTGTTTTTGATTACTCGAAATGGCCAGGTCAATGAGCAGTTTCTTGTCCTCCCAGGCTTCTGGTGAGACGACACTCCACCGTTGCCCTATCATTTGGGTAACTTCCCGATGATATAGCTGCGCAACGCATTTGTTTGCATACAGAATCAATCCATCAGGGTTCACCAAAGTAATGGGAACTTCAATGTTTTCGGCCAGCGCCCTATACTTCGCCTCGCCCTCCTTGAGCCGGTCATAAGCCATTCGTCGCGCCTCCTCGAGGTTCTTTCGCTGATCAATGTTGGTAAACATGCCATACCATAGCACAGAACCATCTTCCTGCTGCACCGGTCGTATCCGCAATTCATACCATACTTCAATAGTATTCACACTTTCAATCCTGAATTCGGCTTGAAGTGATTCGCATTTTTGAATGGCACCCTTCATCACTTGCTTGAGGTGAGTCAAATCCTCGGGATGAACATGGTTAAATAACACCGTCAGATCCCTATTCAATCTATTGATATCATCACCGAGGATGTCCCGCATTTTGCGACTGGAGAAAATTGCATGCATGGATCCATTAACTTCCTGCCTGATGATGAGCTGAGCCGCTGGTGACAGTTCGGAAAGATTATACAAGTCACGTTCAAGTGACAGTTTTTCCAATTGGACTTGCTGTGCCTTCTTCCGTTCGGTAATGTCAATAATTAGTCCATACCACAAAACAGATCCATCCGGCTCCAGGTTTGGGTAGCTAAAGCCTTCCACATGCATCGTTCTTCCATCTTTGCGAAGGATCATAAACTCTTCATGCCAATGCGACATGGTCTTCAATGCCTTCGCGTTGGCTTCAAATACCTTGGTCTTTGTGTCCGGATGAAGGAGTTCATCAATTACAAACGGATTGGCAATCACTTCATCTTCTGACAAGCCGGTCATCTCATAAAATTTGGGACTGCCGAAAACCAGGCGGCTGGTTCCATCGAGGTGCGTGACTACATTGTATAAACCACCCGGCGACAGCCTTACCATCATGTTTACCCGCCGGTTGAGCTGCTCCCGCTCCTGATACACCTGTTCAAACCTGAAACGCTGACTGACATCCAGGAAGACACCGAACCAAAGCAGGCTGCCATTGTCTAACTGCTGACAACGGGCAATGCCCTCAATATGTTTGGTGATGCCCGAGGGACATTGCAGCCTGAATTGACTATGTATCTCCTCAAAACTCCGAGCCGCCGCCTGGTTCAACCTGACCATCTCTGCCAAATCATCAGGGTGAATGCGCGATGGGATGGGGTCAACTCCTCCCATGAGCTCTTCCCGGGTAAACTCCGTGATCTCGAGAAACTTCTCGCTAACGAATTTGACCTCGCGCTTACCATTTGGGTGTCGCAGTACACTATATATTCCTCCCGGGGTGTGGTCGAGAAGTGCCCGTACCTCAGCGCTCAGTTCGGGCTCGATTTCAGATTCAATACTCATGACGGTGATGCAGCATAACTCACCACCAACTTAGTGCAAGTCTCAAATTCCCTCTGTGACATTTGTCATGGAAATGCCTGAGGAAAGCGTGTTTTTCTAATAAAAAAGGGGTCTAATTGCCCTCCCGAGGTACCCGACGCGTGCCCGCATATAATTCATACTCCAGCAACCGGCAATCAATCTGGCTGGTATAAAACTCAATCCTGCGGCTTGCCTTCAATCCGATTTTCTTGGCCAACTCCAAATTGCCGGTGAATACATAGCCGGTGTAACCCGCACATTTTTTCTTCAGGAAATCGCCGAGCTGGGCATAGGTTGTCTCCAACGCAGTGACATCACCCAATCGCTCTCCATATTCAGGGTTGAAGTAGATAATGCCTGGAGGTTCCGGTAATACGGTCTCCGCAAAATCACATATCGCAAACTCCATAAGCGACTCAACGCCAGCCACACCCGCATTGACTTTCGAAATCTGAATGGCATCCTCACTGATGTCAGTTGCTATCACACGCAAACCGGGAACCTCCGAGACTAAACTTTCCAGGCGCAGTCGCTCTGCTGCATAAACCCCTGGGTCATAACCAAGGAAATACATGAAGGCATAGTTTGTCCGGAATAATCCCGGATACCGGTTAGTGGCCAGCATCAGTGCTTCAATCGCAACCGTAGATGATCCACACATGGGATTGACAAATGGTGACTTCCGATCCCACTTGGTGGCCAGCACAGTAGCTGCTGCCAACGCCTCAAGCATGGGCGCTTTACCCGGAATCTTCCGGTAACCGTGTTTGGCTAATGTGTGGCCGGATGTATCTATAAATATTTCAGCATCCTCTTCTTTCCAGAACAGATGTACAACGGCCTGGTCCAAAGATGGTCCTGAATTGGGCCGCTTACCTTTCTCCCGTCTGAACCGGTCCGCGATGGCATCCTTTACCTTGACGTTGACAAACAAATTATTGTTCACGGTAAAGTGGTCGACTGTACTGGTAACTGAAACATATCCCTCCGCGGGAATCACTTTTTCCCACGGCATGCGGATGAGAACATCATACACATCTTCCGGGCTGTTGGCCTTGAATTTCTTAAGCGAGTATAGCACCTGACTTGCACACCGCAACGTAAGGTTGAGTCGAATACAATCTGTCATGGTTCCCTTGAGTTCGACTCCGGTGGAAAACTGACGGTCAACGGCAAATCCCTGGGCCTCCACTTCCATGCGGAGAAATGGGGCCAGGCGTTTATTGCACGTGATGACGAGGGTACTGGGTGTCTGAAACGGTTCCACGGCGACAAAGGAAACTAATTAAACATTTCCTTCAGCACGGATACGGACTTGATTTCCCCGAAATTATCAGCATGGATTGCATAGAAATGCAATATGGAATCAAGCAAAATCCGCCGTGAAGCTCCGGTCAGGGGCACCACCGTTGAATAATCTGCCGCCAGGAGAGCTTGTAGGGAGCGGGCGTGCCCATTATCTAATGGCCAGCCGTCCAGCACTTCATCATTTGACTGTGCACCAAAGCCCAGATAGCGGCTCAGCTTCAACATAAATATGAGATGGAAATTCTCTGGTTTCGGGCTTTTATCCAGTGCTATCAGCGAGTCAATCAAAAAACATCCGAGCTCTTCGGCCTGGCTCTGGTCCTTGACAGTGCGGTTAATCACTTCGGTAAGGAACATGGCTATAGCGGACTTACGGATATCGCGGTCCAGGGTCTGATAGGCATGAATGCATTTAACTTCCTTGATTCTGAGAATCGGCGCATTTTCCCGATAATACACCACCAAATCCAGGAGTGTCAGGGGTTGAAACAGGGCGAGTTGCTTACGCGATGAGCGGCCCCACACACCATTTACTATATAACTCTGCAGGCCAAACTGTTCAGTAAAAATGGTGACGATAATGGAGGTTTCTCCATAACGCGTAAAGCGAAAAACAATCCCCCGTGTTTTCTGTAAGGCCGGCATGGGTTTTGGAAACTACGACTTGCGCCGCTTGTTCATTCCCTCATTAAATGCCTTGCGACTGCGCGCTTCGTACTTGTCTTTCTCGCCTAATACTACCTGGGCATTTTCTTCATTGAGCCGAAAGGAGAACGAAGCCAACTCTCCGGTTTCACTGCAAATGGCATGCACCTTGGTAACAAATTCGGCAACCGCCAACAGGTTGGGCATCGGGCCAAATGGTTTGCCTTCATAGTCCATATCCAATCCGGCAACAATTACGCGCTTGCCAGCATTGGCCAACTGATTACATACTTCAACGATACTGTCATCAAAAAACTGCGCTTCATCGATGCCCACTACATCGCAATCACCCGCCAGCAATAAAATGTCATTGGCAAACTGCACCGGTGTGGAACGGATGGCCCGCTCCGCATGCGACACGATGTTTTCACTGTGGTAGCGCTTGTCAATGGCGGGTTTGAAAATTTCAACCCGCTGGCGCGCAATCAGGGCCCGGTTCAGGCGGCGGATCAACTCCTCGGTCTTACCACTAAACATGCAACCACATACCACCTCAATCCAGCCTGCACGACTTTCGGATTTTTGTTTGCCCAGGTGAGGTTCGACGAACATAAGGGCAAGTTAAGCGTCCGGCATCAAATACCCTTTGGTTACAGCGGTTTCGATACCTTTGGCGATAAATTCTTTGGTGTGAATATTACCTCCCGGCTCCCGGATACCGGAACCTCCATTTTTACGGTCATGTCGCGCATGGCCCTGGAACACGGCGCTATTAACCTTTCACAGGGTTTTCCGGATTTTCCGGTATCGGAAACGCTCATTGACCTTATCACTCAGCAAATGAAGGCCGGGCACAATCAGTACGCACCGATGCCCGGCGTCCAAAGTCTTCGGGAGGTGCTCGCCCAGGTGATACAGTCAACCTACCAACGACCTACCAACGCGGAAACAGAAATTACTATTACCGCTGGTGGCACTGAAGCCCTGTTCTCGACCATTGCCGCGCTGGTGCAGGCCAACGATGAGGTCATTGTCTTCGATCCTTCGTATGACTCTTATGCACCCGCCATCCGGCTGAATGGTGGTGTGCCCATTCACATCAATCTGCGGCCCCCGGGTTTTGGTATTGACTGGGATCAGGTGAGGCAACGCATCAACAACCGCACCCGGATGATTATCATCAACACTCCGCACAATCCCAGTGGTGCCGTGCTGACTGAGTCTGACATGAAAACGCTCGAGGAATTGGCAAATCGCTATGGACTCCTGGTGCTGAGTGATGAAGTGTACGAGCGGATTATTTTTGAACGGATCACCCATCAGAGCATCCTGCGCTATCCTTCACTCGCCCGGCAAAGCGTTGCCGTATTCTCATTTGGAAAGACATTCCACGCTACTGGATGGAAAGTGGGATATGCGGTCGCCGATGAGGCCATTACCAAGGAGATTAGAAAAGCCCATCAGTTTATCACCTTTAGTGTGAATACCCCTGTACAGTACGCATTGGCCGAACACATGAAGAACCCTGATCATTACCTTCACCTCGGCAGTTTTTACGAACAAAAGAGAAATTACTTCCTGGAACAGATCAAAGGCTCCTCCTTTGCTCCACTCCCATGCTTTGGCAGCTATTTCCAATTGCTGTCCTATCAGGGCGTGTCAGACCTGCCCGAAGCGGACATGGCCGCCTGGATGACCCGGGAACATAAACTGGCTTCCATACCTGTGTCTGCTTTTTATCGCGACAAAACAGACAACAAACTGCTCCGCTTTTGCTTCGCGAAGAGCGAGGCCACCCTCCAAATGGCCGGCGCTATTCTCCGAAAATTATAAGCCATGAATGACCTGCGCATCAGTTTGATTCAATCGGACCTTCATTGGGAAGACAGCACCGCCAACCGGGCCATGTTTGAAGAAAAAATCTGGGAGATCGATCAACCCACGGATGTGATTGTGCTTCCGGAAATGTTCACCACCGGCTTTTCCATGGAGCCTGTCGACCTGGCCGAAAGAATGGGCTTGCTGACAGTGCGCTGGATGCGGCAAATGGCCGAGCAAACCAAAGCAGTGATTACTGGGAGCCTGATTGTAGAGGAAGATCAGCAATACTTTAACCGGTTGATCTGGATGCCGCCCGTCGGAGATTATCAGGTGTACAACAAGAGGCACCTCTTCCGAATGGCCGATGAGCACAAGGCCTATGCCCCTGGTCAGGAACGATTGATTGTTAACTATAAGGGCTGGAACATCTGTCCGATGATATGTTATGACCTGCGGTTTCCGGTCTGGAGCCGAAACCGGATGGGGGCAGAAAGGATGGATTATGACCTGTTGCTCTACGTTGCCAATTGGCCGGAAGTCCGCATCCAGGCATGGAATACCCTCCTGCGGGCCAGGGCCATTGAAAACCTGGCCTATGTAGCTGGTGTTAATCGTATCGGAAATGACGGGGCTGGTATATTTCACAATGGGCAATCCGCTGTGTTTGGTCCGGCGGGCGAAGTACTCGTTCCCGGAGCCGATGGTGAACGAATTGTTAGTATTACCCTCAGTGCCGATCAGCTCACGACGCACCGCAATCGGTTTCCGGCGTGGCGCGATGCAGATGATTTCAGGATTCTCTAGGGAACAGCGGTAAGGCTGAAAAATACTGGCTACTTTTGCGGCATGTCACATCGCCCCATCAAACGTGCCCTCGTTTCTGTCTATTATAAAGACAACCTTGAGCCCATTATTCATGCACTTGCAAAAAACGGGGTAGAGTTCGTCTCAACAGGAGGAACTCAGGAATTCATTGAAAAGCTTGGATACCGTGTAGTGCCGGTAGAAAAATTAACCGGCTATCCCTCAATCTTTGGTGGGCGGGTGAAAACGCTGCACCCTGCTGTGTTTGGCGGTATCCTCTATCGGCGTGATGACGCAGGGGACATCCGTCAGGCAGATGAATTCAAGATCGGTGCCATTGATCTGGTGATCGTCGACCTTTATCCATTTGAAGAAACCGTAAGCAAAGGCGGAACAGAAGATGAGATCATTGAGAAAATTGACATTGGCGGCATTTCACTTATCCGCGGTGCAGCCAAGAACTTCGCCGATGTGCTGATCGTCTCTTCCCGAAATCAATATCCGGCCTTGTTGCAATTGTTAGTGTCGAAGTCCGGAGGCTCTGATCTTGCTGACCGGAAGCACTTCGCCGCTCTTGCCTTTGATACCACCTCACACTATGACACTGCGATCTTCGGCTACTTTCAGCAAACAGAGCCGATGCCTCGCTTTAAAGCCAGCGTTCAGGATGGCAAGGTGCTTCGGTATGGCGAGAACCCGCACCAGCAGGGTGTGTTCTTTGGTGCACTGGGAGAGATATTTGATCAACTGCATGGAAAGGAGCTGTCATATAATAACCTCGTAGACGTAGATGCTGCCGTGAGCCTCGTACAGGAGTTTACAGGAGAGACCGCTTTTGTCATCATCAAACATACAAATGCCTGTGGCGTGGCTACCGCCGCAACCGTCAAAGAGGCCTATCAAAAAGCTTTCGCGGCCGACACGTTGTCGGCCTTCGGTGGCGTGCTGGCCTCAAGCCAACCCATTGATTTGGCGGCCGCAGAGGCCATGAACAGCCTGTTCTTCGAAATTCTAATTGCACCCGGATTTACAGAAGAGGCGCTTACCCTGCTCAAGTCCAAAAAGAACCGCATCCTGCTGTTGCAAAAAAAGGCCATCGGAAACCCGAAGCAGGTGAAGAGTTTGCTCAATGGCTATTTGGTACAAGACAGCGATTGGAAAACTGACACCGTCGCGGATCTCAAAGTGGTGACTCGACGATCGCCCACCGATGCCGAGGTACGCGGACTCCTTTTCGCGAGCAAGATTTGTAAGCATACGAAATCAAATACCATTGTGCTGACGTCCGACAGCCAGTTGCTGGCGAGTGGCGTGGGTCAGACCAGCCGCGTGGATGCCCTGCGGCAGGCTATTGAAAAAGCCAAGGTGTTTGGCTTCAGTCTGAAAGGTGCCGCCATGGCATCAGATGCATTTTTTCCATTCCCGGATTGCGTCGAAATTGCTCATGACGCCGGAATTCGGGCAGTGATTCAGCCTGGTGGTTCCATCAAAGATCAGGATTCGATTGCCTACTGTGATGGCCATGACATGGCGATGGTCTTTACCGGCTTCCGTCACTTCAAGCACTAACATCCGGCGACATCGTCACCCCCCTGCCAAAAAAACTGAGAGGTTTGGGCTAACAGCCATTAAATCAACTGATTATTTCTGTAATTTCGCTCGATTTTCATTTCAACTTTAGGAGAAAACCAACCCATGGGACTTTTTGATTTTTTTACCAGCGACATCGCCATTGACCTTGGCACAGCCAATACGCTGATCATTCACAAGGACAAAGTGGTTGTCGACGAGCCGTCCATCATTGCCCTGGACAAATTGTCTGGCAAAGTGCTGGCCATAGGCCGCGAGGCCATGCAGATGCACGAGAAAACCCACGACAACATCAAAACCATTCGCCCGCTCAAGGAAGGTGTGATCGCCGACTTTCATGCTGCTGAAATGATGATCCGCGGTTTGATAAAAATGATTGACACCGGCAAGCGATTCTTCCCACCATCGCTGCGGATGGTGATTTGTATTCCTTCCGCCATCACCGAAGTTGAAAAGCGGGCAGTGCGCGACTCCGCCGAGCATGCCAATGCCAAAGAAGTTTACATGATTCATGAACCCATTGCCGCGGCCATCGGCATTGGCATTGATATCGAACAGCCAGTCGGCAATATGATTGTAGATATTGGCGGAGGAACAACGGACATTGCAGTGATTGCGCTCTCTGGTATCGTCTGCGATCAGTCTATCCGCATTGCGGGAGATACTTTTAACCGTGATATTCTCGACTACATGCGTCGTCAGCATAACCTGTTGATCGGTGAACGCACCGCTGAACGTGTGAAAATTGAAGTAGGATCTGCCCTTACCGAGTTGGACGACGGCCCGGATGATTATGAGATCCGCGGCCGTGATCTGATGACCGGCATTCCCAAAACCATTAAAATTTCATACAGCGAGGTCGCTTTCGCTTTGGATAAATCGATCTCCAAACTGGAAGAAGCTGTACTCAAAGCCCTGGAGCTCTCACCACCCGAATTGTCGGCTGACATTTATGAGCGGGGGATCTACCTCACTGGCGGCGGTGCGTTACTGCGCGGCCTGGACAGAAGGCTGTCATTAAAGACCAAATTGCCCATACATGTTGCTGAAGATCCGCTGCGGGCTGTGGTGCGCGGAACCGGAGCTGCGCTCAAGAACCTGAACCACTATCGGAAAGTGTTGATGATCTGATGCGATGCAGCGTCTTTTCAATTTTCTATTTGTCTATCGGGCGTTCTTCACCTTTTTGCTCCTTGAACTTCTCTGTGCCTGGTTGCTGGTAGAAAATAACCAATATCAAAGCACTCAATTTTTCAACTCCTCCAACCGGTTTGCCGCTGGTATCCTCGCATTTTCACAAAGTAGCCGGGAGTACTTTTCCCTGCGACAAATCAATGAAGAGATTGCACGCGAAAATGCTCAGTTGCGCACTGCCCTGGAGTTAAGCCTTCAGGAAAAAGGAAGCCATGGGCTTGATACCCTGCGCCGGTATGATTTTGTTAGTGCACGCGTTGTGAACAACTCTGTGGCTCAATTCAAAAACTATATCACGGTTGATCGCGGCAGTCTGGATGGGCTTGAACCCGGTATGGCCGCTATCAGCACATTCGGTGCAGTCGGGAAGGTAAAGTCAGTATCCGATCATTATGCCGTGCTCACCTCAGTGCTCAATATCGACGAGCAAATATCCTGCGTGCTGAGCCGAACGGGCAATTTTGGAACCGTGCAATGGGATGGCACCGATCCCCGCATGGTGAATATGCGGTATGTGCCGCGCCACGTCACGCCTCAACCGGGAGATACCATCCTCACTTCAGGGTATAATGCTGTGTTCCCTCCTGGGATTATGGTGGGATTGGTCAAAGAAGTTTCGTTGAAAGACGAGGCCTTGTTCTATGAAATCCGCGTTGAACTTGCTCAGGATTTCAGACAATTGTCATTTGTGAAGCTTGTGAAAAGTCGTTTTCGCAAGGAGCAGGATTCTCTCGAAACCAAAACCATCGGAATACCCAAATGAACCGATCTGGCATCTTACCGGTGTTCTATTTCGTTGCTTACCTGCTGGTACAGGTGATGATATTCAAGCAAGTGGTGTTCTTTGACACCGCCTTTTGCTTTCTCTACATTGCGTTTATTCTGTTGTTGCCCATAGAAACCAACCCTTTGGTACTTATGCTGGTTGGGTTTCTCCTTGGTTTTTCAATCGATATTTTCTACGACAGCCTTGGCCTGCATGCCATGAGCCTGGTGTTGGTGTCTTATCTGCGCAATTACTTGCTGGCAGCCATTACGCCACAGGGCGGCTATGACGCAGGGGAAGGACCTACCATGGCATCCAATGGGCTTCAATGGTTTCTGGTTTACGCCATTCCGCTGGTGTTTGTCCACCACGCTTTATTATTTTTCGTAGAGGCTGGAGGGTTTGGCACATTCTGGTTTACGATGCAGAAGATAGTCACAAGCCTGCTTTTTACAATTTCAGTGATGCTGTTCCTCCAATACCTGTCATTTGACAGAAGACGATGAACGAAGGAAGAAAAGAAATATTTCAATTGGCGATTATCGGGGTCGCCGTCATCTTCCTGGTGAAGCTCTTTTTCATCCAGGTTGTCGACGACCGCTATGCAGACATGGCCGACAGCAATGCCATCCTCCGCCAGGTGGACTATCCGGTCCGGGGATTGATCCGCGACCGGAATGGAAAGTTGATTGTATACAATACACCCGAGTTTAAGCTGGAAGTCCTCCTGAAGGATGTGAAGAACTTTGATTCTGCCAGATTCTGCTCAGTCTTCGGACTCACACGCGAGGAGTTGAGAAAAAAATTCCGGGAAATGAAAACCCGGAAGGAATACTCGCCATATAAACCAACGCTTTTTCTCAATCAACTCTCAACAACAGACTTCGCAAAAATCCAGGATTACCTCGACGAATTCCCCGGATTCTACGTTCAGGCCCGTACCACCCGCGCTTACACTACACCGGCCCTGGCAAATGCACTTGGGTATGTGAGTGAAATCAGCAAGACACAACTGGCAGAAGATAAGTCTGGTACCTACAAACAAGGCGACTATATCGGGCAAAGTGGTATTGAAGCCTTTTATGAAGAACGTCTTCGCGGTAAACGTGGCGTGAGCTTCAAACTGCGCAACGTAAAAGGTATCGTAAAGGGATCTTTTAAAGATGGTGCGTATGATACCCTTTCCGTGCCCGGGGAAGACCTGATTACCGGCATTGACCTTGACCTCCAACAATACGGAGAGTTTCTGATGAATGGCAAAGCCGGAAGTATCGCTGCCATCGACCCTGCCACCGGTGAGATTCTCGCCCTGGTATCCGGTCCTTCCTACAACCCCAACCTGCTTACCGGCAAGGAATACTCCACTAACTTCAAACTAATCAGCAGCGATACCAATAAACCGCTGTTTAACCGGCCCTTGATGGCACAATACAGGCCTGGATCCATTTTCAAAATCGCCCAGGCCATGACGGCCTTGCAAGAGGGAGTCATCACCCCCGAAACACGGATCCGATGCGACAGGACACTCATTGATTGTCATGGTGGACACTCCTACGAAGACTTGCGTGGTGCGATCACCAATTCCTGTAACCCGTATTTTCTCGGCGTACTTCGACGCATGATCAACAAAGGCGTAATCAATGATCCTTACAAAGACACCCGCATTGGTTTGGAAGAGTGGGACAAGCATATCATGAGCTTTGGTTTTGGCCGCCCGCTGGGCATCGACCTTCCCAATGAAAAACGCGGTCTGGTACCCACACCAGCTACGTACGATGCCGCCTATCACAATAAGCCCTGGAAATTCTCCAACATCTACTCCATTGCCATTGGGGAAGGAGAAAATCTGGTGGTGCCTCTGCAAATGGCTAATTTCGTTGCCACCATTGCCAATCGCGGGTACTACTACACACCGCATATTGTACGGGCTGTTGGCGCTGATGGCAAGCCCTTGCCAAGGTATGTTGAGCGTCACTACACCACCATCGATTCAGCCAACTTTAAGATTGCCATAGATGCCATGGAGCAAGTTGTCGCTGCCGGTACCGGGATGCGTGCCAAACTGAAAGATATTATTGTGTGTGGCAAAACCGGTACAGTGCAAAACGAGCCACGCCCGGACCATTCCGTGTTTATTGCTTTTGCCCCGCGCGATAATCCTAAAATTGCCATCTCTGTGTATGTGGAAAACAGTGGACAGGGGGGTCGGGCGGCGGCGTCCATTGCTTCCCTGATGATTGAAAAATACCTGTTGGGTCATACGGAACGACCCTATATCGAACAATATGTAATGGCCGGAAAATTTCTTGATGTTAAGCCAAATTGAATCGCGAAGACAACATATCAGGTAGTCTGGATTGGGCAACCATTGGGTTGTACCTCGCCCTGGTACTCTTTGGATGGTTGAACATCTATGCCGTGGTGTACGACGAAAGCGTGCAACAGAGCATCTTCAGCCTGTCATTGAATTCCGGACGACAGTTGCTGTTCATCATTGTTTCGATGTTCATCATTGCCGGTATTGTCATCCTCGACATGCGCTTCTATGAAACCTTTGCTTACGTCCTGTATGCATTGTTAATGTTCACGCTGCTGCTGATTCCTTTCCTTGGCAAGGAAGTTGGCGGAAACAAAGCCTGGATCGGTATTGGTTCTTTCGGGGGACAGCCCAGCGAATTGGCCAAGTTTGTCACGGCACTCGCCGTCGCTAAATATGCCGGCTCCGTAGGCTTTCGGATGGATAACCTTAGAAATCAAGCGGTCATGTTTGGCCTGATCGGCTTGCCCATGGCACTTATTCTGTTGCAGAAAGATACAGGTACAGCCCTGGTGTTTACATCCTTTATTCTGGTGTTCTTCCGCGAAGGCATGTCGCCATTTCTGATGATCGTGGGTATTTGCGCGGCCGCAATCTTTGTCCTTACCCTCCTCATTCCCAATCAACTTTATTTACACGGTGCGATCGTCGTGGTGTTAGCGTTGCTCATCGCCTTTGGCCGTAAAAAAGCAAAACGAATTGTACTGCTGAGCGTAGGAGCCATTTTGATCATGGGTGTTATCGAAAGTGTGGATTACGTTATTACAGATGTACTCAAACCGCATCAGCAAAATCGTGTCAAGGCCCTGATCAATCCCGATGCAGATCCGCTGGGTTTTGGATGGAATGTCACCCAATCAAAAATTGCCATTGGGAGCGGTGGCCTCATTGGCAAAGGCTTTCTGAAAGGCACCCAAACAAAATATGATTTCGTTCCGGAACAAAGCACCGATTTTATTTTCTGTACCATTGGTGAAGAGCATGGTTGGGTGGGAAGTCTGCTGGTCATTACCTTGTTTGTCACTTTGTTGCTACGGGTGATATACATCGCGGAGAGGCAAAAGAATCGCTTCGCCCGGGTGTATGGGTACAGTGTCGTGAGTATATTCTTTTTTCACTTCGCCGTAAACATCGGTATGACCATAGGCCTCTTTCCGGTGATTGGCATTCCCCTGCCATTCTTCAGCCATGGCGGATCATCCCTCTGGGGATTTACCATATTGTTATTTATTCTGCTGAAGTTGGATGCGCACCGCGGACAGGTGCTTCAGCGAATCTGATCAGGAAGCAAAACGGCGCTCCAGGATTTCCATAAACTCCTGATACTCCTCGCCCGCCACGTCCCATTCACCGTAATTATTCTGGAGATATGTTTTCGCCTGTGCCAGGTTATCTAATTCATCGAGGCGTTCAACGGCAGCCGAGAATAATTCAAAATCACCATTGAACAGGATTTTGGTGAACATGAATTTCTGATTGATGGTCAGTGACTCCTTAATCTTCTTCTTAATCTGAAAATTATCAGCCACGGTGGTTTGGGGCCCCTTCTGCAACTGATCGTAGAGAGTGGTCTGCACCACAGCTGGTTTCGGAGGTTCCGGCTTTTGTGGCTCAGGTGCCTTGACGACCGGAGTCGCAGTTTTGATTGGCTCTGGTTTCTGAATTACGACCTCTGCCGGTTTATTCACCGGCTCTGATTTGCTTTCGTAAAAAGCATGCAGATCCACCGGCACCACCGTCGAGAAAGCACTTATATAATTCTCCAAATCCTCCGGTGTAAAGTTCACTTCTTCGAGGATTCGATCGAGCAAAGCGAACGCCTCATTCCCACTGATGGAGGTCATTTTCTTCTCCTCCATGGATGCCAACAAGCGCTCCAGGGGAATACGATTAATCTTAATGTATTTGATGTCTGCCTTAAGTTCTTCCGCTCGCACCACTCCTCCGGCTCCATTGTCCAGTTTGTCAGCATAGAAATCATACGGGTCCAATAGCAAGTACAGCGTTTGCCTCACCGCCTTCTTCAACAGTGGCTGAAACGACTCCTTGGAAATGGCGATATGGTTGGAGAGCAGATTTAGAAATTTTGCGAGGGCCTCCGCTACTTCTGGGGCGGTATAATCAAAGAACGGACTGCGGAGTCGCTGGCTCTCCAACTTCCAGGCATGCAAGAGTTCGCTCAGTACAAACAGATTGATCTGATGAATGTCGCAGAGCTTAAGAATTTCAGGGCCCGTGATCTTGTCTTTCGTGGAGAAAAAAGAAGCCACTACCTTGGAGGCATAATCATCACTGTAGTCATCCAGTGCTTTGAAACTGATTTTTTCATCCATGGCCGAAAGGGGGCAGGTACGATGGTAAATATAATCATAGAAAATCTAGCACAAAAAGTGGTTCCGGTCGCAGACCCTACGCGGTCGATCTTGCACCATATTCACGCGGCAGGAGTCGATTGGATGCATGCCTGTGGCGCCAAAGGACGCTGCACTACCTGCAAAATGATTGTTTTGGATGGAGCAGAGAATCTTACATCGCCCTCTGAAGCAGAGATACGATACAGAAAAGCCGGCTTACTCCCTGACCCGCAGCGGCTGGCGTGCCAGACCAAAACCAACGGCGCATTGAAGATCGCAGTCCCTGAACAAAGTAAACTGGCACACCTTACGTATAACGACCTGCCTACAGGATCAAAAAGTTAACAGCTGCCAGCACAATCCATATCAACCCGAAAAAAAGTGGAACATAGATCTGCAGTAACTGCCGTGTGCGTGAACGGAGGAGCCTGGCTTTATCCAGCGCATTTTGCTTCTTGGCACGTGACAGGTGCTGCCACGTTTTGAAATTGGTTAACACATTGTCCATAATCTGACCTTCTTCGGCCAACATCAACTGCATCTGAAAGTAAGATACGTCGAGTGCCCGCGCATGGGTGATATTGACCCATGCATAAAGGAGCACAAATCCGATGACCAACAAAAGCAAAAATACAAGGCGATGTGGAGTTCCCTGTACGGTGATCAATGCGGCTCCAGTCAATAGCACAGATTGAGACGTCATAAACATAAACCTATACGACTGGAGGAGACGCTCCTGAATTTCCCAATGACGCAATAGTTCTCCCTTCATACCCGAAGGTATCAACATTAACCGAGGCAATCAAAGCACAAAAAAATCCCGGAGCGTTGAACGTCCGAGACTTTTGTAGCGAAGCGTATAAAGGCTACTTGGCTTTTACAAATTGTACTTCAGCCATGAGACTCACTTCTTCACTCACCAGTACGCCGCCCGTTTCAAGGGCCGCATTCCAGTTCAAACCCCAATCCTTGCGATTGATTTTTCCAGTCAGCGAAAAACCAGCCTTTTCATTTCCCCAGGGGTCTTTGTTTATACCGCCAAACTCAACGTCCAACACTACATCTTTGCTTGTGCCTTTGATCGTCAAAGGGCCTTTCAGTTGATAGTCGCCATTGGCTTTCTTTACGGTGGTCCCCTGGAAAGTCAGGTGCGGATACTTTTCCACGTCAAAAAAGTCGCCGCTCTTCAGGTGACCGTCGCGTTGGTCCTCGTTGGTAAACACCGAGGCTGACTCAATGGTCACATTAACGATCGCGCCGCTGAAATCCTGTCCGTCGGCCGAAACGCTGGCTTGAAATTTTCTGAATTCACCCTTCACATTAGTGATCATCAGGTGCTTCACTTTGAACAACAGTTCACTGTGGGTTGGGTCTAATACCCAGTTTTGCTTAGCCATATTATTGGATTTTGTTTCTTTTTAGTCGATCAGGGTTGTCCCGATTGGTGAAACAAAGCTCAGGGTATGGCCGTGGATTGCCCTTGACGTGGGATAAAAAAGAACTTGATCTATATCAACTCTTTCGTTGACTCAACTGGCGCCGGATACGGCTGAGGGTTTCGGGTGTAATACCCAGGTAGGATGCAATATCATGCAGGGGGGCCCGGTTGGTGATGTCATGATAATCGTTAATCAGGGTGAGGTAACGCGACTCCGCTGGATCTTTCATGGAGCGAATTAACCGCTTTTGGGATGCGACAAGGCTGTTTTGAAGCAGCAGGCGAAAATAACGCTCCATCGCCGGTATTGCATCCATCATCATATCGTGGGAAGTTCTGGGCAACACGAGCATTTCGGTGTCTTCTAACGCTTCGATGTTATACATCGCCGTTTCACCTGAAAAGAAGCTGCCCATATCCGTGATCCACCAGCCCTCGGACGCGAACTGCACAACATGTTCGTTGGCCTTGTCGTCTGCATAAAAGGACCGCAACAAACCGCTCTCCACAAACGTGAGGTGCTGGCACACGTCGCCGGCATTCAACACATATTGTCTCTTTCTGATCTTCCTGGGAAAGAAAAACGTGAGCAGTTTTTTCAACTCTTCGTCAGAGATGGCAATTTTGCTTCGGACACTGTTGAGGAGCAACTCATGCATGACTGGGCGACTTATCGCTTGGGAGCGAGTATTCGGTATTCCGTTCTTACGTCGCCCTTGCTGATATCGGCCAACTTACCTTTGAGGAGTCGCTTGCGCAATGGACTCAGATAATCGAGAAATAGTTTGCCATCCAGGTGGTCATACTCATGCTGAATAATCCTGGCCTTCATACCGGCATACTTCTCTTCGTGTACTACACCCATTTCATCCTCGTACCGGATAGTAAGCCTGGGTGGACGTGAGATGCTCTCATGAATATTGGGTATACTGAGACATCCTTCCTCATACTCCCATTTATCACCTTCTTCGGATAAAATCTCCGGATTGATAAACGCTTTCTTAAAGTCTGAAAGGTCTTCTTTCTCATCGGTGAATCCGGTACCATCCACCACAAATACGCGAATGCTCTTGCCGATCTGGGGCGCTGCCAATCCCACGCCATTAGCTGCATACATTGTGTCGAACATGTCCTGCACAAAGGCCTTGATGTCTATTGAACCCTGCTCCACTTCCTTGGCACGTTTGCGGAGTACCGGGTCGCCGTATACAACAATGGGGTAAACCATGAGAAAAGACAATTAAGCAACAAAGGTAAACAAGGGCAGTGATTTTTGTGTTAACCCTTTGAAGTGAGGTAAGACTGTAGAATGATGGTGGCACTGATCTGATCTACATTACCCTTTATTTGCCGGTCCTTCTTCTTCATACCACCGTCAATCATTGCCCGTTGTGCCATTGAGCTGGTGAATCGCTCATCGACGAGCGTCAGGGGTTTGTCGGGAAACCGGGCTTTGAGTTGGTCAGCCAGCGTCCGCACCAGGGGTGTCATGTCAGTATCCTGTGTGTTCAGTCTTCGCGGAAAGCCTAATACCAGTTCATCCACAACTTCCTTCCGGAAATAATCGTCCAGAAATACCATCAGGCGATGACTCTCCACGGTGGTGAGGGCCGTAGCAATAATCCGCAACGGGTCGGTAACAGCCAACCCGGTGCGTTTCATTCCATAATCAATAGCTAAAATTCGTCCCACTCAATGGCAAGGTACACAATAGGACGCCGGATTTGGCTTAAATCTGTTTCGTGCTGTCTGAACTTTGCCCGATCTTTGCCGTTTAGAACGGAAGAATTTACCTATGAGCGAACCACAGAACACCCCACGTCAAATCAGCCTCCCCCTCGTATTGGCCATTGGCCTGGCCGCCGGCGTGCTGATCGGGGTTAGTTTCAATTCTTCATCCGTTCCTGGGTATTCCTCCGGTGACGATGTACAAAAGCTGAAAGAAGTGTTGGGCCTGATCCGGGAAGAATATGTGGACACCACCAAAACCGATGTACTGGTTGACGAAGCTATCCAACACATGTTGGAAAAACTCGATCCGCACTCTTCCTATATTCCCATCAGTCAACGTACTGAGGCAAACGAAGACCTGCAAGGTAACTTTGAAGGCATCGGCATCGAGTTCAACATCTTCCACGATACACTGGTGGTAGTTACGGCCCTGAGCGGCGGACCTTCAGAGGCCGTGGGCCTGCAACCCGGTGATAAAATTGTCAAGGTGGGTGATAAAGAAATTGCCAATGTAGGCCTCACCAACAGTCAGGTGATGAAGCTGCTCAAAGGCCCCAAAGGAACGGAAGCCAAGATTGAGGTAATCAGAAAAAACCACCGTGACCGGCTTAAGTACTCCATCATCCGGGACCGGATTCCGCAACATTCACTCGATGTAGCGTACATGTTGGATGCCGGCACCGGCTACATTAAGATCAATCGATTCTCTCAAACCACCTTTGACGAATACCAGGAGGCTATGGTCAAGCTCAAGAAACTGGGAATGTCACGCCTCGTGCTGGACCTGCAGGGAAATCCAGGTGGTTACATGAACCAGGCCATCGACCTGGCCGACGAATTCTTATCGCAAGGAAAGAAGATTGTGTTCACCAATGGCAAAGACAAGAAGTTTAACTCGGATGCCATGTCCACCGAAAAGGGAGGATTTGAAACCGGTGATCTGATTGTGCTGGTGAATGAAGGCAGTGCATCTGCTTCGGAAATTCTCGCAGGAGCCTTACAGGACAATGACCGGGCGCTGGTCGTTGGACGTCGCTCATTTGGTAAAGGCCTGGTACAGTCGCCCTTTGACCTCAGCGATGGTTCCGAACTTCGTCTCACCATCTCACGCTATTACACACCCAGTGGTCGCTCCATACAAAAACCATACGGCGACATGGAAGAGTATTCCAAAGACATGCTCAAGCGGTACAAGCATGGAGAATTTTTCAATGCTGACAGCATCAAGTTTAACGATTCGCTGAAATACCACACCCTGAACGGACGTACCGTGTACGGTGGTGGAGGAATCATGCCTGATTACTTCGTTCCGCTCGACACCACCCAAAACAGCCGTTATCTCAACGAATTGTACATCTCCAATTCGATGCAGGAATACACCTTTAAATATGCCGAACAACATAAGCAGGAACTGAATACAATGGGTTTCGAGAAGTACTACCTGCAGTTCGTGGTGAGCGATGCCATGCTGGAACAATTGGTGCGCACCGGCGAGGGTAATAAAGTAAAAGCAGATCGGGCTGATCTGGCAAGGCACAAAAGAGACTTTCAGGTAAACGTGAAGGCTCAGGTGGCCCGCAAAATCTGGGGCAACGACGGATTCTATCCGGTGTACAATGAAAATAACGAGGTGCTTCAACAAGCCATGAAGTTGTTTGATCGTATCCCGACACTGAGTCGGGGTAAGATGTAAACACGACTCGCCGCCCATAAAGTGGGTTGCATTCGCTAACTTCGTTATTCAATTTTCAGCTCATGTATTATCATCGACTGGGGCAGATTCCGCCCAAACGGCATACACAATTCCGAAAACCGGATGGCTCTTTGTACCATGAAGAAGTGGTTAGTTCTGAAGGCTTCTCCGGAATTTATTCTATCCTCTATCATGAACACGCACCCACCCGGGTAAAGTCGGTGGGTGAACCTGTTCCATATGGTCCACGGTTGCTTGAAGGTTACGGACTAAAACAAACGCACCTCAACACCTCGGCAATGGACACCACAGGCCAGGATTACTTAGACGCCAGAAAAGTCCTGTTAATGAATAGCGATTGCTCCCTCTCGATATGCTCGCCCATCAAGCGAACCATGGACTACTTCTACAAGAATGCCGAAGGAGATGAAGTACTCTTTGTTCACGAAGGCAGTGGCACTTTATTCAGTCAATTTGGCAAGCTGGAATTCCGTTCCGGCGACTATCTAGTTATCCCACGGACCGTTATCTATTCCATTCAGTTCAATGACGGTCCCTTGCGCCTCCTGATCATTGAATCTGCTTCCCCGGTGGAAACGGTGAAGCGTTATCGCAATCAACTGGGGCAGTTGTTGGAACATTCTCCCTATTGTGAACGCGACATCCGACCTCCCCACGAGCTGGCCAACTTACCTCATCAAAAAGAGTACCTGATTAAAATCAAGAAACAAGGTCATCTTCACCAATACACCTATGAGCACAGTCCGCTGGCTGTAAAGGGTTGGGATGGATTTCTGTGGCCTTATGCTTTTTCGATTCATGACTTTGAACCCATCACCGGCCGGGTACATCAGCCACCACCCGTACACCAGACATTCCAGGCACACAATTTTGTGATCTGTTCATTTGTACCCAGACTATTTGACTATCATCCGCTGGCAATTCCTGCCCCTTACAACCACAGCAACATCGACAGCGATGAGGTGTTGTACTATGCAGAAGGAAATTTCATGAGCCGCCGGGGGATTTCACGCGGGTCATTTACCCTGCATCCAGGTGGGTTGCCGCATGGGCCTCATCCAGGAACCGTAGAAAAAAGTATTGGTGCCAAAGAGACCAAAGAGCTGGCTGTTATGGTGGATACCTTCAGGCCCCTCCACCTCACCACAGATGCGGTTCCTTTCATCGATAAAAATTATCCCATGAGCTGGACCGATTCGCGGGATGAATTCAACGAAATAAACACGCCGTAGGCACCATGGAAAAATTCTCAATGCCCATCCAGGTACGGTGGTCTGATATCGATCAAAACCGGCACCTGAGACATTCCGCCTACTACGATTTTGGCACGACTGTGCGCGTTACCTTCTTTTCTCTTAAAGGCCTCACCAACATGAAACTTGAAGAACTCGGCGTAGGCCCTATACTTTTCAGGGAAGAGGCATTGTTCCGAAAGGAAATAAAATTTGAAGACCGCATCACGGTAGACATGGAGGTCACAAAAGCGAAGAAAGACTTCTCTCGCTGGAGCATACGACATCACCTGATGAAAGAGGATGGCGCCATTGCTGCCGTGATCAACATGGACGGCGCCTGGATGAATCTCTCCTTACGGAAACTAACAACACCTGACCCTTTTGTGCATTCGGTGTTTGATGCATTCCCAAAATCAACAGATTTCCTCTGGATCTAGGCAAGATCTAATACCCACTTTTCGATAACGGCGGGGAAATGCTGGTGCTCCAGCCGATGTACCTTTTCTGCTATTTGTTCCGGGGTATCGTTCACCAACACCGGGCAGGAAGCCTGAAAGAGAATTTTCCCGTCGTCAAATTTTTCGTTGACTAGGTGAATGGTGATCCCCGTGACCGGGTCGCCTGCGGCCTTTACCGCCTGATGCACCCGCTCCCCGTACATACCCTTGCCGCCGTAGCTGGGCAATAATGCCGGATGAATGTTTACGATCCGATCGGGAAAAGCTTTGATGATGGATGGCGGCACGAGAAGTAAGAATCCGGCTAATACAATATGTGTCACCCGATGATGCTCCAGGGTCTGCAACACACTGCTGGCGGACCGGAATTCTTCGCGGGAAAATACATGGGTCGTTACGCCAAACCTCCGGGCGCGTTCAAGAGCATAGGCCTTAGGATTATTGGAAAGAAGCAACACGATGGAAATTTCGTTGCTACCCGCAAAATGTTTCATGATGGCCTCGGCGTTGGTGCCACTGCCAGAGGCCAAAATTGCTATCCGGGCTTTTTCCATCTGGCAAACGTACTCAAAGAAATGCCATGCTGAGAATTCCTGCGAGCATAATTAGTTTACAAAACTGACTGAGCAGGTAGAAATCCCTGCGGGTATCGGCGCGACTCAACCAGACCACGAGGACAAGCAGCGGGAGCAATAGAAACCCTGCAAAAAAACCCATCGGAAGTGGCGACACCATTGCGTTGATGAACAAAATCAATCCAAAGAACACCACCAGTAGAAAGATGGCGAAGTTGCGCGTACGGCGTACGCCCCAGATAACAGGCAGGGTCTTACATCCGAAGGTATCATCCCCTCTCAGGTCTTCAAGGTCTTTGATAATCTCCCTCGCCAGCGTAATGAAAAATGCAAACAACGCATAAACCAATATCAGCAGACGAAAAGGTGGATATAAGATATTAATCATGTAAACCCCCAAGCCCGTCAGCAAGGAGACAGCCACATTACCCACAAAAGGCAGGCGTTTGAGTGCATTGGAGTAAAGCCACAGAAGAAATGAACTCGCGATATTCATAAGTGCAATTTTCCACGAGAGCCATAACCCAAGCAATGCACCGGCAACTGAAAGGATGGTGTGAAAGATCATGGCATGACGTCTGGGCACCTCTTTGCCAATTACTACCCGATCTGGCTTATTGATCAGGTCGATTTTTACATCGTAATAATCGTTGATGATATAACCGGCTGCCGCGATTAGCACCGTAGCGAGGGTAAGGGTGAACAGACGAAGATCAGTCAGGGTTGAGGGATCAACCAGACAATAAGCTGTGACGTACTGGGTAAGCGCAATGATGCAAAGGTTCCAGAACCGGGTTAAACGCAACATTGAACGAATGAGCGCGAGAGGCATGGGTTCTGGTTATTGTGAAAAATTAACCCTGTCAGGATTCAAAAAAGCACACCGTGCCCCCGACCCAGGTTTTGTCTTTGTTGTACTTCACGCCAATCATTTCACCCCTGCTTAACCGGGCCAGGTTGGTTAGCAAGGTAGGACGACCGGAGCCCGGCTCCCAGAGGTAGAGTAACCTGATCTCTGCTTTTACCAATCCATCCGGGGCCTGAACCACTGGTTCGTAGTGCACCTTTTTCTGAAGCATGAAGTTCTTCCGGTCAGCCATTGGGATGCGGTCAATGTCTTGTCGCGTCACATGAAAAATTACACCACTGCCGGAAAATGAAAACAATGGCTTCAAGACATAGTTTTCCAGGTCTGCAGGCAACTGATCTACCGTGTGTAAAAAGCGACTTTCAGGCACTGCCGGGTCGTTCAGGAAGGGCATGGTATATTTACTGATGTAGAAAAACCAGTTTGGGTGTCCAGCCCATTCAACATCAACATCTTCGGTGAGGTGAAACTCAGTAACCAGGTCTTTGCGCTGTACCAGTTCATCAAAAATTACCCGGTTGTAAATTCGCTGGATACGGATTTCTCTTCCCTCCTTTATATAGTATAATGCCCGACCCCGAACCCGTACATCACCCAAATGGAGCAGGGTTATGCCCAGTTTTTCCCGGGTGATCAGAAAATCGATAGCTGTGTTCTGCTTCAAGGGGTCAATCTCAAGCAGGACTACCTCTTCGGGGTTATGCTTCCCCACTATCGCGTGGCGCAACTTCTTCCAGTACGCTTCTGAGTCCAGTCCAAAATGGTAGTGCAGGGAGTCCGGCAGGGTATAGTGTTCTCGTATTTTTGCTCCCAGAAAATCCTGATAGCCAAAGAGCGAAGGAAATCCCTGCATCTCAATCAGGCGAGGAACCAATTCATAGTTGCCTTCTGTACAAACAGCATAATCTAACGCGATGAAGAGGCTGTTGGGCGTTTCGTGAGGCACCCGGAGATGATCGGGAAGTGCACCTGCCATCCGCTCCCGAAAGTCGGGCCGGACGATAAAGTCGATGATGTGTTCGGCCGATGCAAATAATTTCCGGGCAAAGTGCTTATCAACAAACACCGGTGTCTCCGCCACGCGGAAGGGAATCGTATAATGATATGTTTTATTCAGGTCATTCAGAAACGCATCGTATTTCTGTACGCTGAATTGTTTATTGAATTGCTGACGGACCTGTTCAATCATAAACTAACAGCCTGAAGCCGGTGACGGAGTGCCAAGGCAAGAAAACGGGGAACGACCGTTTGATTGGTCAGGCTGATTTTATCCGGATCGGTCAATTGATTGAGCATGTCCTGATATTTTGCTTCACCATACTTGCCGATAACCAGGTTCTTCTTTTCATTGCTCAGCAGATACATACGCATGCCCTGTGATTCAGCTTCCGGATGAAACTGCATGCCGACAAAAGCTTCATCAAAGCGGATGGCCATCACCGCACGCTCCAAAACCACATGCGGTCTGTATTTTTCAACACACAACACAGCGCCTCCACGTTCGTGAATTTTTTCATCGTCAGGCCGGGTGATTTGATAATCCCGTGAATCCACGGCCCAAAACGGATCGGCCAGGGTGTTCAACAAAGGGTCATGAGCCCCTTCACGTGTTTTATGCACTGGCATGACGCCAAATGAGGTCGACCGGCGCTTTGAGACATGGCCATATCCATAATACCTGCAGTAGATCTGAAATGAATGACAAATCAACAATACATGTTTCTTCTGGTCCGGATGCGACTCATTGTAGCGTTGAATGTCTTCCATTAAACCAAAGTACACTGATTCCCACTTAGCACCAGCGCTATCGATCGGACTGCCCGGACCGCCACTGGAGATATAGGCATCATAGTCCAATCCAGGTGATTCGCACTTGGCGCGGATATCAAACTTTTTGTACTCGATGGGTTGCTGATACTCCCGGGAAACGTAGGCGATCAGGTCGAGAATATTCTGCATGCCGACATTGGCAGTGCCTTCATACAAATCAAGCACAGCTACACGGATGGGGCCGGAATCAGAAGACGTAAACACAGGGCAAAGGTAAGGATTGCGTTCTAGACGCCCGTCAGGGTCTCGTCGGTGATATAGTCAACCACTTTTTCCAGGCTGCCAGTCTTGTTAAACACCGCCAACTGCCGGTCGGCGCCAGTGCCATGCTCCAGGATATTGTACACATATTGGATGGCCTTGCGGCTACCCAACTCATCGACCACATCGTCAATAAACTCAAGCAATTCCCGGATCAACAACCGGGTATCCAACTCCTGCTGCTTGCCAAAGTCAATCAGACGGCCATCCAATCCGTATCGCGAGGCGCGCCATTTATTCTCATTGATCAATGCACGGCTGTACATAATAAAACTCTGGTTTTGCAGACGCAGTTTATACAACTTCACCACGAGCGCCTGAAAAAGTGCCGTGATGGCGATCGTCTCTTCCACCCGCATGGGCACATCGCAAATGCGAAACTCAATGGTGTCAAAGAAAGGGTGTACGCGCACATCCCACCAGATTTTCTTTGCATTGTCAATACAATTGGTCTTGATCAGCAGGTTGATATAATTCTTGAATGCATCCCAGCTGGCAAAATCATCTGGAATTCCTGTCCGGGGAAATTTATCAAACACCTTTGTGCGGAAGGACCTGAATCCGGTATTGCGTCCTTCCCAAAAAGGCGAGTTGGACGACAATGCATAGACGTGCGGCAGAAAATACCGTACGGTGTTCATGATGTGAATGGCCATGTCCTTGTCGGCAATGCCTACGTGGACATGCAGTCCGAAAATCAGGTTCGATCGGGCAGCTTCCTGCATTTCGTTAACAATGGCATCATACCGGGGATTGGGCGTAATTAACTGGGTACTCCAATGCGAAAACGGATGCGTCCCGGATGCTCCAATCTTGAGGTTAAGACTTCCGGCAATCTGTGCCACATGCTTTCTCAATTGGCGGATCTCCGCACCAGCCTGGTCTACATTATTGCAAATTGATGTACCTACCTCCACCACTGCCTGGTGCATTTCCGCTTTCACCTGCTCGTGAAATACTACTGCGGCGAGTTCCACGATCTTCTGGTCATGCGATTTCAATTCCCGCGTCACGGGATCTATCACCATGTACTCCTCTTCAATGCCGAGTGTAAATTTTTCCATACGGTTATTTCCTTGCCTTCTTTGTCGGTGTCTTGGCTGCGGTGGCCTTTCTCGGTGCAGGTGCAACGCCTTGCGTAACAAACGTTCCCCATGTGAGGTTATCCTTTCCATCCTTCTGCAGCTGGGCCCGCTCGATGGCCATTTTCGCGGCATGCTCTACCACCCAATCAAAGTTCTCCTGTCCAACTGATGCGACATCGGCATCCGGTGCAGGATTACAGAAGTCAATTGCATACGGGATTCCATCGCGTACCGCCATCTCCACGGTATTAAAATCATAACCCAGGGCATGGTTCAACGTGAGCACGTGGTCGTGCACCGTCTTCAACAGTTTTTCCGATGCAGGACCTTTCTCTACAACATACCTCAGGTGATGTGGATTTCTGGGTTCATACTGCATGATGCGCACATATTTTCCGCCCAGGCAATAGCAACGAAAGTAATCATCAAATACAATTTCTTCCTGAAGCATCATCACCAACTGACCAGTCTGCCGGTAAGACTCAAAGAAATCATCGGGGCCGCGCAATTTATATACACTCTTCCAGCCACCTCCGGCATGTGGCTTCATATAGGCCGGCCAACCAATGTGATCAAAAATCTGATCCCAGCTCAACGGAAATTTCAGGTTCGCAAAAGAGGTCTCACTGGTATCGGTTGGCCGTTCGTACGACGGAAGTATCACCGTCTTGGGAACCGGCACGCCCAATTTTACTGCCAGGGCATTGTTGAAAAATTTCTCGTCTGCACTCCACCAAAATGGATTGTTTAGCACGGCCGTTCCCGAAATGGCTGCGTTTTTCAGGAACGCCCGGTAAAAAGGAACGTCCTGGGATATCCGATCGATAATTACAGCATAACCACTCGACTCACCCTGTCTCACTTGATCTACCAACACGGGCTCGGCGCTGATCCCGGCAATATCCATTTTGTTGATGCGCTCGACAAAGGCTTGTGGAAATGAACGTTCCATGCCGTGGAGTATTCCTATCTTTTTCATGCGGTAAGTGGTTAGGGTTTGTCCTTCAGGGAAATCACCAAATCCTGAAGTTTGGTTGGTTCGGTAAGGTTAAGACTATGTGCCGAATTTGTAAACCAAAATAGGTCCTTTTTTTCAGCTTTCACGGCCTGAAAATAGGCTTCCGTCAATTTAGAGGAAGTTTGATAGTCGCGGGAGCCAACAAAGAAATAAACCGGACACTTGATCTCCGGGGCGGCCTCGAACAAATTGATGGCTGATCCTTCATTAAACAATGAAAGCCATTTTACCGACCACTTCAACACAAACGATTTCCCGGCCACGGGAGACCCCATTTTTTTGGACAGCCATTTTCTGTGGTAGTACAATTGCTCACCGCTTTCAAACGGGATGTGTACTGACCCCAATTCCTTTATAGCATCAGTATCCTTGCGTTCGCTTGCCTCATCCCACATCACCTGTAGCATTTCCCGTTCACTGCGTTGCTGATATACCATGGGCGCAAGGGCAAAGCAGCCCTTTATGGGATCCGGGTATTTGGCCGCAACATACAGCGCAAGAAATCCACCCCAGGAATGGCCCATAAGATAGATCTTGTCCTGAGCAAAACGTTCACGGAGGTAATTGATCATGTCATATGCATCTTTCACCACAACGTCTATTGTCAGAGATACCCCGGAAGTATTCAGGGTGGCTGTTTTTCCGCTTTCACGTTGGTCCCACATCACCACCATAAAATGGCGCTGCAATTCGTGTGTAAACTTGTCGGCATAGCCCATGGCGGAATTGCCGGGGCCACCGTGCAAAAAAAGCAACACGGGCATCGTGCTGTCTTTTCCTTTGATGTGAATCCATTGATGAATGCCGTTGATCATCACCGATTGGCGGATATCAATCGGAGCAGCCCATCCATACAGGCCGAAGTTTAAACACAGCCAAAGCAAGCAGAACTTTTTCATGTAGGCTGTTAGCGGTGACTCTTAGGCTATCCCTTGATCAAAGACAAGTAATGCGGGAACATCTCACGCCAGGCGGGCCAATCATGAGGTGCACCGTGTCGCACATCCAGCCAATGCTGAATACCTTTGTTTCGGAATATGCCTGCCATCTTTTCATTGGCATCCCAACACATGTCATTGGTGCCGGTGCCCAGAACGACAAACATATCGCTGAATAAGGGATGCTGTGCCTGGGGAATGAAGTCAGGTGGATTGTTGAAATATACATTGTCATCATAATATCCGTCCAATTGATCACGGATATCAAATGCTCCGCCCATGCTGAACACGTACTTGGCCACTTCAGGATGTTTGAACGCAAAATTCGTAGCATGGTATCCACCAAAACTGCAACCTGCGGTGGCTACCCGGCCAACACCCGTTTCGCGTTGGGCCAGGGGCACCAATTCCGTTAACAGAAATTGATCGTACCAGATGTGGTTCATTACGCGCTGGGCCGGATGAATGCTTTTGTTGTACCAACTCACTTCATCGATGCCGTCAGGGCAATAAATTTTTACCAGGCCTTCGTCGACAAACCAGGCCACACTCTCCAGCAGTTTAAAATCTTTGTTCTCATAATAATGTCCCATCGAAGTTGGGAACAAAATCACCGGATACCCGCGCGTACCAAATGCGAGTACTTCAATGTCGCGGCTGAGACTGGGGGAATACCACCGATGATAGTGCTCGTACATGCTGGGGGGAAAAATTCACAGGTAAGTTAACCTCCGTTATTCTATTTTTGCAAGCCTTTTCAACATGGAGAACAACGACAAGCCCATTATCCCCCTGACGCCTGAAATGACCATTCCAGCCTACCGATCGGAGGTATTGGACAACATCTTTACCTCGTTGCTCAACAGAAATGTGGCTGTTGAAATACTCACCCCGCCTGACATGGACCGCAGCAAAACTTATCCATTGCTGGTGCTGAACGATGGTCAGGACATGGCCGCAGTGAAAGTTAAGGAAACTGTAGAGCGCATGGTGGCCGAGAAGCTAATCCCACCCATTATCGTGGTAGGCATCGTAGCGGCTGACCGGCTTCAGGAATACGGAGTTTGCCTGCGCACTGACTATCATGGACGTGGCAAGATGGCCAGGGCCTATGCGCAGTACGTGATTGCAGAGTTGTTCCCGTACATCCAATACAAATATCCCATCACCGCCAAACCGGAGGAGCGGGTTATGGCCGGTTACTCACTCGGTGGCTTATCGGCCATGGACATCGCCTGGAACCACCCGGAGGTCTTTGGAAAAACGGGTGTATTTAGCGGCTCATTCTGGTGGCGACGACGTGATGCCCAAAGTATTTTCTATTCCGACTATCGCGATCGCCTGATGCACCTTCAGGTGAGGCGAGGCAAGTATAAGTCCGGACTAAAATTCTGGTTTCAAACCGGCACCCAGGATGAATATAGCGACCGCAACAAGAATGGTGTTATCGATTCAATTGATGATACCATGGATCTGATCACGGAATTAACGCGAAAGGGCTATCGGCCATTTCACGATATTCAATACCTTGAAATAAAAGACGGAAAACACAATCAACAAACCTGGGCAGAAGCCTTTCCCTATCTCCTAACCTGGGCATTTGGCAATCATTAAACTGGCTATGAAAGACACCATTATTTTTGACCTCGGAGGCGTACTCATCGATTGGAATCCACGCTATCTGTACCGGAAGATTTTCAATACCGAGCAGGAAATTGACTGGTTCCTTCAACATGTCTGCACCAACGAATGGAATGAAAAGCAGGATGGTGGCCGCACCTTTGAAGAGGCTACCCGGGAGCTGTTACAGAAATTTCCGGAACATGAGGTACCGATCCGGGCCTGGTATGGCCGATGGAAAGAAACCATCCAGGGACCAATACAAGGAACTGTTGACATCCTGCAAGCCATTCGCGATGCACGGTCGCACAGGCTCTATGCACTAACCAATTGGTCAGCCGAAACTTTTCCGTGGGCACTGGAACGATTCGATTTTCTGCATTGGTTCGATGGAATTGTAGTCAGTGGTGTGGAAAAAACCAGAAAGCCATTTCCTGAATTCTATCATATCCTTCTCAACCGATACCAGGTTGACCCGGCTAAGGCGCTGTTTATTGACGATAACCTGCACAACGTTGACGCGGCTGTGAAGCTCGGAATAGAAACAATTCATTTTCAGCATCCAGCCGGTTTGCGGGAGCAACTCAATGCTAAAGGGATTCGGGTTTAGGCTTTGGTGATAGAGGTGATTACCTCCTGAGCACAACGTTCCGCTGAGGCAAGGGCGCCATTCACGGTGCCTGCTTGTCCGCTGACATCAGTAGCTTCTCCTGCGAAAAACAGCACGTTGTTGACCGGTGCACTCAAATTCTTGCGATCTGTACTGGTTGCACCGGGTAAAGGATAAGCATAACCGCCACCGATATAAGCAATCTTACTCCAGTCCTCCACGACATAAATATTGGTGGTAGTATTAAGCACCTGCCGCACATACTTGGTGGCCTGACCGGCATACAATACATCCAGGTCGGCAAGGATGGCCAGAATGGCATCATCATTCTTCATGGCCGAATATTTGGCCGCTTTGCTGCCATTAACCGTTACAGACAATGTTGCGTTAAACTGACTGCGGCCCACACCGATGCTGAAATATTCCGGAACATCACCGGATCCAAGGATATAACCAATCGTATCACCCCAGAAGTTTTTCTTGAATTCAATGACTGCACGATAGGATGCCCCCATTTCAAATTTGGCCAATGAGCCGGTAATTCCACCTGGCAATCCGGGCGTAAAGGCTATCGCATTGGATTTCAGTTGAGAGATGGGAACAGTAACAATTACTTTATTCGCCTGATAGGTTGAGCCGTCTTTAGCCGTCAACACAATAGGATCAGCGCTGTAGTTAACCGATACAATAGGCGTATTGATGTTAACCAATGATTGAACATTGCTGAAACGGGATATCAGCACATCATGCATCGGATTGGCCTTCAATACCATTACTTTACCGTCATTCTGGATTAGCGCAGCTTCCTGTGCCCACTCTCCCACCCCCCCTTGCTCGTTGGTTGCTCCCCGCTTGTTGCCCACGAGCGCGTTGAGCATACCATTCACACGCGGGTTGATGCCTGAAGCAGTAATCGCCTGCTGAACGGTGCCTGTGTTGTTGGCAAAGCTGCGCAGGTTGGTTGCAAAGTTCTTGGCGGCAACAAAGTCTGCATCACCAGACCAATCCGTTTCCAACTTTGACAGATTATCAATTACATAGTTATTGGGAAGGGCTGTATTGTCAAGGGTAACCAGACCATAGGCAGTGTAGACTTTGCCCATGATGGAGTCACTACCCACGATGGTCTGTGCACCAAGCTCGACCGGGAAGTCAGAGCTCATGTCTTGTAACCGCGGGTATTGGTCCACCGATTGATTGCGCAAGGACCGCACCCGTCCACCCAACTGATCACGGGCTTCAAAAATGGTCACCTTGATGCCTTTGGAACGGAGTATATCTGCCACGTACAAGCCTGATGCACCAGCGCCAATTACAGCAACGGTGCCACTGTAGGCAACTTCGGGACCCGGGTCTTTAGGGCTGCATGAAGAGATCAGGGAAGGCATTAGCATGCTTCCGGTTAACCCCCAACCCAAACGTTCAATTACTTCCCTACGGTTCACAGTGTAAAATTAGCGGGGAAAGATACGCAGGACCCGGCGGGAATGAAAATGCGGAATGGCCCGGAGGGCCCTTTATCGGGTCAGAATGACGCTATTTCTGGTATCTTGCATGTATGCAAGCCACAGATCACATCACTCCCCAACCCCTCAAAGTGGTCATTCTGGGGCCGGAATGTACTGGCAAAACTGATCTTTCAAATTTTCTGGCCAACCACTATGACACAAGTTGGGTGCCCGAGTATGCGCGGGCTTTTCTGAACAAACTCAACCGGCCATATGAACTATCCGACTTAATCAAAATTGCGCATGGACAGATTCGGCTGGAAGAAGAATGGATCCAAAACGCCAATCAACTACTGGTTTGTGATACCAATCTGATGGTGATCAAAGTCTGGAGTGAAGAAAAATTCGGACACTGTCCTGAAGAGATCATCAACGTGATGAATAGCCGTCACTATGACCTGCAGCTGTTGACCAACGTTGATATTCCGTGGGAAAACGATCCGCAGCGGGAACATCCTACCCGACGTGACTATTTCTGGAATCGCTATCGCGAAGAAACTGCACGAACCGGAGTGCCTACCGTTGAAATTTCAGGGTCGCGTGAACAACGGCAACTGACGGCCGTACAGGCAATTGACAAAATTATTCAAAGGAAAGTGTAATCAATGAGCAACCCCTATGCTGTATTGCAAATTCGGGATTTCCGGCTTTTCATCAGTGCACGGTTTTGCGTGACGTTGGCTATTCAAATGCAAGCCCTGGTCGTGGGCTGGCAGGTGTATGAGATTACCAAGGATGCACTCTCGCTTGGCTTGATTGGTCTGGCCGAAGCCCTGCCCTCCATTGTAGTATCTCTTTATGCTGGACATCTTGCTGACGTGGTGCAGCGCAAGCGCATTATTGTCATCACGCTGGCCACCCTGGTGCTTTGTTCTGTTGGCTTGCTGTTCTTTACACTGGATGTCGGTGCATTTCTACTGGCCGAAGGAGTCTATCCAATCTATGCGGTCATCTTTGTAAGTGGTATCGCCCGGGGATTTATTACTCCGGCAATTTTCTCTTTCATGCCGCAGTTGGTGCCTCGTGAACTATTTCAAAATGCCATCTCATGGAACAGCACCCTTTGGGAAATGGCGTCCATTGGCGGACCACCCATCGGCGGTCTAATCTATGGCGTGTTTGGCGTTACCGCTGCATACGCCATCGATGCTTCATTAATGATCACCGGACTCATCCTCGCCGCCATGGTAGCCTCTCGTCCTTTGCCGGAAGTCAGCGATGAGCAGGGTATTGTTGAGAAAATCAAAGCAGGATTAAAATTTGTGATCGCGAATAAGCTCATATTAAATGCCATTAGTCTCGATCTCTTCGCTGTTCTTTTTGGCGGAGCGGTGGCCTTGCTCCCGATCTTCAGCGATCAGATCCTGCACGTAGGATCCGTTGGATTAGGATTCCTGCGTTCAGCACCGGGGATGGGCGCACTGGTAATGGCCATCTACCTGACACATAATCCCATCCGCAAGAGCATGGGCAAAATTCTTTTGTATGCCGTAGCCGGATTCGGCTTGTGCATGATCGGCTTCGCCCTCTCACGTGAATTCTGGTTATCCATGGCCTTGCTCATCTTCAGTGGAGGGTTTGATTGTATTAGTGTAATTGTACGAGGCACCTTGTTGCAAACTTTAACGCCCGAAAACATGAAGGGCCGGGTGTCCGCCGTTAACAATATCTTCATCGGGTCATCCAACGAAATTGGCATGTTTGAATCCGGCGTCGCAGCTCGTTTGCTGGGTGTGGTGCCATCCGTGATCTTTGGCGGATTAATGACCCTGGTGGTGGTTGGATTCACGGCATGGAAAGCACCTACTTTGCGCAAACTTCAAAAAGTACATTAAATCAGTATGCAAATCTCCATCAACACCCCTGCGTTACTTTTTCCGGCGATCACCTTGATGATGCTGGCTTATACCAACCGTTTTCTGGGATTGGCAACGCTGGTCCGAAAACTACACCAGCAATACAAGGAATCGAATGCCGACAAGGAACTGGTGAAGGAACAAATTGTAAACCTGCGCCGCAGGCTTAACCTGGTAAAGCAAATGCAGGCCAGCGGCATCTTTGCCTTGTTTCTCTGTGTGCTTTGTATGCTGGCCGTGTACTTTGAGCAGGAGGGACTTTCGTATGCACTGTTTGCGATGAGCCTGCTGGTGCTGCTACTTTCACTGGGGCTCTCCCTCAACGAAATTTACCTCAGCACGCGGGCGCTGGAGATCGAACTCAAAGACATGGAATAGCACACTTTCTCTTGCTGGGATTTTCCTACCTTCCGTAAAGAAAAGAAAATCCCATGTCAACGCGCCGCTCTTTCTTTCGTAAATCCATCGGGATTGCTACTGCAGCATCCCTGACCTCTTTGTCCACCGAAGCCCTGGCAGAGGATATTTCCGATGCGCTGTCATCACTCAATTCATTGTCGCCGGCCGACGCTGCCAGCGATGAAGACCTGTGGTCGCGGATGGCCCAAGCCTATACGGTGAGCCCGAATATCCTGAATCTCAACAACGGCGGGGTTAGTCCGCAGCCGAAAGTTGTGCAGGACGCTGTCGACAGATACTATCACCTGAGCAATGAGGCGCCGACTTATTACATGTGGCAAATTCTGGACCGTGGTCGTGAGCCCCTGCGTCACAAGCTTGCCGACCTGGCAGGAGTTTCCGCTGACGAAATCGCAATCAACCGCAACACGACCGAGGCATTGGGTACATTCACATACGGCATTGATCTTAATCGCGGGGATGAGATCGTGATGACCCGGCAGGATTATCCCAATATGATCCACGCCTGGAGGCAACGTGAAATCCGCGAAGGCATAAAAATCAACTGGATCAACATCAACTTGCCGGTAGACAACGACGATGTCGTGTTGAAAGCCTATATCGATGCGACAACATCCAAAACAAAAATCTGGCACATCACGCACCTCATGACCTGGACAGGGCAAATACTGCCTGCAGCCAAACTATGTGCAGAAGCCCGCAAGCGCGGCATCATCAGCATTGTAGATGCGGCTCATTCCTTTGCCCACATCAACTACAAAATTTCCGATTTTCAATGCGACTATTTCGGTACATCCCTGCATAAATGGTTGTGCGCACCTTTTGGAACGGGAATGATGTACGTACGCAAGGACCGGATTGAAAAAACCTGGCCACTGTTTTCCACCGACAAGCCTCAAAGTCCGGATATCAGGAAGTTTGAGGGCCTGGGTACCCGTTCCTTCGCGCCCGAGCAGGCCATCGGACAAGCTATCGACTTTCACCTCGCCATCGGTGCTCAGCGCAAACAGGAGCGGCTCCACTACCTCAAAATGTATTGGTGCACGGCTGTGACACGCAATCCACGTGTCAAGTTGCACATTTCACTCAAACCCGAATATTCATGTGCACTCGGCACCTTTAGCATTGATGGTATGACATCCAATGACGTCGGATTAAAACTGATGACCGATTACAGTATTCATACCACCACGATCAATTGGGAAAACGTCAGTGCTGTGCGTGTGACTCCCCACGTGTATACCACCACCAAAGACCTGGACCGTTTGATTGAGGCTGTGGCCAGGATCGCAGCCTCCTGACCATTCATCACAATCTCTCCCGGCGGGAAGCAGGTTTGGGTTAGAGTGTTTATCTTCCTACACCCTAGCCAATCTGTTGCCTATGCGATACATACTCTTTGCGACCGTGCTGACAATAGCCGGCTGTGCCCAAAAGCCGGGCATTTCTATTTCAGGACTTCAACAACCGGTAGAAATCACACGCGATGTCAATGGCATCAATCATATCGTGGCCCAAAACGAACATGATCTTTTCTTCGCGCAGGGATATGCTGCCGCAACAGACAGGTTGTTTCAATTCGAAGTATGGCGCAGACAGGCCACTGGTACGGTAGCTGAAATTCTGGGGCAGCGGGAAGCCAAACGCGATATGGGTGCACGGCTTTTCCGCTATCGCGGCAACCTGGAAAAGGAACTAAACCACTACCACCCGCATGGCAAAGATATCATCACCGCATTTACAGATGGGGTGAATGCACGGATTGATGAAGTGTTGGCTGATACTTCACTCCTTCCTTTAGAATTTAAATGGTTGGGCATTGTGCCTCAGCATTGGACCCCCGAGGTGGTAATCTCACGACACCAGGGACTGCTGGGTAATCTTCCCGATGAAGTAAACCTGGGACGTGCAATTGCCCTGCTCGGTCAGGAAAAGGTTAAAGACATTGTGGTTTTCGAACCGGGAGAACCCGACATCGCACTACATCCTTCCATCAATAAAGAATCACTCAAAGACAGCATCATCTCCATATATAATACCTATCGGCGTCCCCTTCGATTTCTGCCCGAAGACCTCATCGCTTCTGCGAATCCTGATCCAAAACAAGTAGCCAGGCTAAATAAAGAGGATGCGACACAGGATGAAGAGATGCTGGCTTTGCCGAAGGAAACGATCGGAAGCAACAACTGGGTGGTAAGTGGTAAACTGACAAAGTCAGGTCACCCCATTCTTGCCAATGATCCACACCGCACAATCGTTGCGCCATCACTCCGCTATATGGTGCATCTGAAAGCACCGGGGTGGAATGTGGTGGGTGGTGGTGAGCCAACCATTCCCGGTATCTCTATCGGCCACAATGAGTCTGGCGCATGGGGCCTCACCATTTTTGCAATCGACGGTGAAGACCTGATGGTCTATAAACTCAATCCGGCGAATACCAACCAGTATTGGTATAACGGCGCCTGGGAAAATATGCAAACCGAGCAGGACACCATTCAGGTAAAAGGTTCAGAACCGATTGCCATCACTCACCGGTTTACCCGACATGGACCAGTGACATGGGTGGATGAAAAGAATATGGTTGCTTATGCTGTCAGATGCGCCTGGCTTGAGCCAGGTGGCGCTCCTTACCTCGCCAGCCTGCGGATTGATCAGGCTACCAACTGGAATGAATTCAGGGAAGCCTGTTCTTACAGTCATATCCCGGGTGAAAATATGATTTGGGCTGATACCTCCGGAAATATTGGGTGGCAGGCAGTGGGAATCGCTCCCGTTCGCCACTGGTCCGGATTGATGCCAGTGCCAGGCGATGGGACCCATGAATGGAATGGATACCTGCCCATCAGTGAACTGCCAAACATCGCCAATCCTGAAAAAGGATTTTGGGCCACTGCCAATGAAAACAACATTCCTTCAAACTACAATCATCGCGACGCCGTCGGTTGGAGCTGGGCTGATCCTTATCGCGTCTCCCGCATTAATGAAGTGTTGGGCAATGCAACAGCAATGACCCAGGAAGAATTGATGAAACTTCAGTTTGATTACCTCTCCCTGCCAGCAAGGGAACTGGTTCCACTATTATCTTCTGTTAAAGCAGATAACCCTACGGCAGAGCAGGCCCGTCAACTGCTCCTTCAATGGAATTTTATCATGGACAAAGACTCTCCGGCAGCAGCCATCTACATGGCCTGGGAGAAAAAGCTTTCACGATCCCTGTACTTTGAGGCAGTGCCTGAAGTCACACGAAAACACATTCGCTCAGTGGCGTTGAGCCGGGTCATTGACTGGCTCCAACATCCCGAAAAACACTGGAAGAAAGGTGCAACCGAAATGCGAAATCAATTATTGATCCTCAGCCTGAACGAAGCGGTGAAGCAACTTGCCGATAAACTGGGCGCGGACCTCTCCCAATGGAAATACGGGCAGGCCAATTATCACTATGTTTTGATCAAGCACCCGATGAGCAATGCTGTGAACGACGCCACCCGCAAACTTCTTGAGGCAGGACCTGCGCCACGTGCAGGCAATGCCTCAACGCCGGGCATGACCACCAATAGCGACAATCAGTCAGCCGGCGCCTCCTTCCGAATGGTTGTGGACGTTTCGAATTGGGATGGTGCGATGTTTACCAACACCCCCGGACAAAGTGGAGACCCCAAAAGTCCGTATTATCGGAACCTGTTTGACCGTTGGGCCAATGACCAGCATTTCCCGGTATACTTCACACCCGAAAAAATTGCCGCTTCGGCAGCTGATCAAAAGACGCTGACGCCACGCTAGGTTCAGATGGCTGCAAGTGCAGCATCATAGTTTGGCTCCTGCCCGATAGCGGGCACCAGCTCATGATACTTTACTTTACCATCGCCACCAACCACGACAACGCAACGTGCCATCAGTCCAGCCAGCGCTCCGTCAGTCATTTCAATGCCGTATGATTTAGTAAAGCCACGACTGCGGAAATCAGACAAAGTGATCACTTTGTCAATTCCTTCTGCACCGCAAAAGCGCTTCATGGCAAACGGGAGGTCTTTGGAGATACAAAGTACAACCGTGTTGCTAAGGGCACTCGCACGCTTGTTGAATTCACGCACGGAGGTGGCACACACACCTGTATCGATGCTGGGAAATATATTCAATACAACATTCTTGCCTGAGAAGGTTTTTAGCGATACTTCTTTCAGATCGTTGCCGGTCAATTGAAAATCAGGAGCCGAGCTTCCGACCGGCGGAAGGCTACCAGTAGTATTTACAACAAGTTCACCAAGTTTAGTTTGTGCCATGGTTGATAGGGTTATAAATAAATTAACAAAAGATCACCGGATTCGTTCTGAGTCGCGGACTAATTTTTCATCGCTGCGGATAAAACGGTTTGCAATCAGGTTGGAGACCATGGCAACGGCAGGCAGGTAAAGACCAAGTCCATAGGAACCCGGTGTCGGGTTGCTGGTGATCAGGCCATTTGAAAAATATACAGCAACGCCCAACGCGCCGGTCATCACCAGAGAATTCAGGGCCCCCATCTTCAACTGTAGCAGGCGATTTTCAAATTTCCCAATCTCAATAATGGCTAACGTGGCCGCTGCAACGGCTAAGGTGCCACACCATACATAAGGGAAATACGTTGCCGTATCAGTGCTGCCGGTACGGGTGAGCAAATACAGGGGATAAAACACCTTATACGTTCCATCGTAGGTGGCCGTCCAGATTGGGAAGAAAATCATCAGGATTGAACACCCGGCTGTAATGCCCAGGAATATTGTCTGCTTTCTTTGCCACATAACAGGGTTGCGCTAACTTCGTCCGCCTAATAAGAACTCAAAAGTAGGAATTTTTAACGCGCCACCATGAAAACCGCATACATCGTAGACGTATTGCGCACGCCCATAGGAAAGTATGGTGGCGCCCTGGCCTCCATTCGTCCGGATGATCTTGCGGCTACCGTGATCCGGGAGCTCATGGCGCGAAATACAACCATCGATCCTCAGGTCATTGAAGAAGTGATTTTCGGTGCCGCCAATCAGTCGGGTGAAGACAATCGCAACGTAGCGAGAATGGCTTTGCTGTTGGCAGACCTTCCTGAATCTATCGGCGGAGTCACCGTCAATCGACTGTGTGCCTCAGGGCTACAGGCCATCACGCAGGCGGCGCAGGGTATTCAGACCAATCATGGCGCAGCGTTCATTGCGGGTGGTGTAGAAAGCATGAGCCGGGCACCTTATGTGATCAGTAAATCAACAGAGGGATTCACCCGAAATCAGGAGATGGTGGACACCACCATCGGCTGGCGTTTTACCAATCCTGAATTGGCCAGGCGGCACTATCCATACAGCATGGGCGAAACTGCTGAAAATGTTGCTGCCAAGTGGAACATTTCAAGGGCAGAACAAGATCGGTTTGGATTGAACTCTCAGGAGAAGTACTTCCGCGCAGATGCAGCAGGACTCTTCAAGGACGAACGGATTGCGCTTACTCTACATCAAGGCAAGACACCGGTTGTCATCAATACCGATGAATATCCACGCAAGACAACCCTGGAAAAACTCGCTGCACTAAAGCCTGCCTTCAAAGCAGATGGTACCGTCACCGCGGGCAATGCGTCAGGCATTAATGATGGTGCGGCAGCGACGTTACTCGCAAATGAAGACATACTCAAGCAATTCAATCTCAAGCCCATGGCCAGGGTCGTTGCCAGTGCTGCGGCCGGCGTGAATCCGGCATTCATGGGTATAGGTCCTGTGCCTGCGGTGCGCAAAGCATTGCTACGGGCCGGTCTCAGCATCAAAGACATTGATCTGATAGAACTGAATGAGGCATTCGCTGCACAGGCGCTGGCCTGCATCCATGATCTTCAGCTTAATCCTGAGTTGGTCAACGTAAACGGCGGCGCTATCGCCATCGGGCATCCGCTGGGATGCAGCGGAGTTCGCATCACGGCCACCCTGCTCCATGAACTCGCCCGTCGAAAGGGGAGATATGGTCTGGCTACCATGTGCGTGGGCGTAGGTCAGGGCGTTGCTGTTATTTATGAAAACCTGCGGCGCTGATATACCATGCGCTACTTCTTCGAAATAACATATAGCGGTAGCAATTACCATGGTTGGCAAAGTCAGCACAATGCCCTTGGTGTTCAGCAAGTGGTGGAAGAGGCCCTCACGCGCCTGCTTCGGACAAAAACTGAAATTGTTGGAAGCGGTCGCACCGACACCGGCGTTCATTGTGTTCAACAGTTTTTTCACGCCGATATTGAAAAGTCGTTTGTGGAGGATGAGTTGGTGCTGCGCCTGAATGCCTTGTTGCCCCGCGACATAGCCATCCGCAGCATTCGCAAAGTAAAGTCAACCGCCAGTGCACGCTATGACGCGCGCGAGCGGACCTACCATTATCACATCACACGGGTAAAAGATCCACTTCGGGTGGGTCAGGCGTTTCACTTTTTTAAACCAATTGATATGCGAACCCTGGACCAGGCAACTGCGTTATTGCTGGGGTCACATGATTTTGAATGTTTCAGCAAGGTGAAAACAGACGTAAACCACTTTAATTGTACCGTTCGTCAGGCTGAATGGAATCAAAAAGGCGATTCACTCGTTTTTACGATTACCGCCAACAGGTTTTTGCGGGGCATGGTGAGGGCCGTGGTGGGCACCCTGTTGGACGTGGGTACCGGAAAGATCACCGTGGATGAGTTTGCCGGAATATTACGCAGCAAAGACCGCCGAAAGGCAGGAATGAATGTTCCCCCCGAGGGTTTGTACCTGATGAAGGTAAAGTATCCCGCGGGCGTGTTTATAAAGTAAATCGTTCAGACAGGATTCATGGAGCAAGAAAAAGTAAGCAGCGGGAATATCATCGATTTTCAGGTACTCCGCCGTATCCTGCAGTTTATCAAGCCGTACCAGGGGCGGTTCTACACGGTCATTTTACTCACAGTGGTCCTTGGATTTCTCTCGCCAGTGCGTGTGGCAATCACCCAGCTGATTCTCGATGACTTTGTTGCCCAGGGCAACTATCAGATGATGCTCAACTTCACCCTTCTCCTGCTGGGGTTATTGATCTTCCAGTCCGTATTACAATATATACACACCTACATCTCGGGAAGAATCGGTCAATATGTAATTCGCGACATCCGGATTCAGCTATATCAGCATATCCTGCGGTTACGACTTCGCTTCTTCGACAAGACTCCCATCGGCCGGCTTGTGACTCGCACCATTTCAGATGTTGAAACACTCGCCGATGTTTTCAGTGAAGGGTTGGCCGCTATGTTAGCTGACCTGCTGCAAATCACATTTATTCTGGCATTCATGTTCTATACGAACTGGAGACTATCGTTGGTAAGCTTATCCTGTATCCCTTTGATGTTTCTGGCCACCTATATTTTCAAGGAGAAGATCAAAGTAGCCTTCAATGATGTCCGCAATGCGGTGTCAAATCTTAACTCCTTTGTTCAGGAACACATCACAGGAATGAACATTGTGCAGATCTTCGGAAGCGAAAAGCGGGAATACGCCAAATTCAAGGAGATCAACAAAGACCATCTCGATGCCAACATGCGCTCGGTACTGTACTACTCAATTTATTTTCCAGTCGCCGAGATTATCGCAGCCATGGGTATTGGCCTGATCATGTGGTATGGTGCCAAGAGTGTGCTGAATATGGAAGAAACCGGTATCACCATCGGTACCTTGACCGCATTCATTATGTACATCCAGATGTTTTTCAGGCCTATCCGGATGATTGCCGATCGATATAATACCTTGCAGATGGGCATTGTAAGTTCTTCCCGGATTATCAATCTGCTGGACAGCAAGGAGCACCTGATGGAAAACGGAGCGCATGTGCCTGATCACATCGATGGTGATGTACAATTTGATCACGTATGGTTCGCGTATAAAGATTCTGACTATGTCTTGCGCGACATTAACCTTCACATTTCTCCGGGAGAGACCGTGGCCCTTGTTGGTGCGACCGGCGCGGGGAAATCATCAATCATTAACCTGCTCAACCGTTTTTATGACATCAATCGTGGCGCCATTCGGGTTGACGGGGTCGATTGCAAAGACTATGATCTGGGAACCCTTCGGCGCAGTATTGGCCTTGTATTACAGGATGTTTTTCTGTTCTCGGATTCCATCCGGAATAACATCACCCTGGGCAATGTGGATGTCACCGATGAAATGATCTGGCATGCAGCTGACCTGGTCGGTGCCAGAACTTTTATCGAGCGCCTGCCTGGTGGCCTGGATTATAATGTTATGGAACGTGGCGCTACGCTTTCTGTTGGCCAACGTCAATTGCTTTCCTTCATCCGGGCCATGGTATACGATCCACGCATCCTGATCCTCGATGAGGCAACTTCATCCGTCGACACCGAAACGGAGCAACTTATTCAGGCAGCCATTGGTAAAATGATGAGTCATCGCACTTCCATTGTCATTGCTCACCGGTTGTCCACCATCCAAAAGGCTGACAAGATAATTGTGATGGAGAAAGGCGAAATCAGGGAATCTGGACGCCACGACGAGCTACTGGGCCAGGAGGGATTATACGCCCAATTACACAAAATGCAGTATAAAGAGGTCATGTAAGGTGAAACCGTTCGCAAACGGCCAAAACCCTTATATTTGCTTTAATGCGCGCCCTCTTCATCTGTCTGGTTGGCTCCTTTCTGCTACTGGGAGGTCCTGAAGCTTTGGCTCAGGTCCGAAAAAGCCCCAAAAGCTCCGGTTTTCGCGCTCCCATCGTAACTGGAAATAAGCGCCGGATTTTGTGCCCCATTTTTATAGCAGAACGATACCCTTATCAGGGAATTGGCTTGAAACTGGGTGACCCATTTGCGCTGACCTATAAGTTCTACGCCAACAAACACTTTTCGTTCGCCGCCGATGTGGGAAAAGCTGCCAGCGGCCTGTACAACCAATATTACAAAGGCGCATTCAAGTCATATCTGCCTGATACCCTATCAGCCAAACAAAGCATTACATATCTCACGCACAAGGCACTATCTGATTGGTTTATAGAGACCAAATTCCTCTACCAATGGGATGCAGACAAAATATCGAAAGGATTGCAACTTTACGCCGGTCTGGGGTGGCAATGGCGAAACACGACCATTGAATACGACTATAACTTTGACGATCGTTCCAAGAATTTCGACGAAGGTAAATTCGGAAAGCTCCGTGAAACCCGCTTTACCTATGGCCCCGTTGTCGTGCTGGGATTTGAATACTCCTATTTTTCATTGCCTCTTTCCGCATTTATCGAAGTTGAGCTTTTCACAGACGCCCTGATTGATCCCGGGTACCACCGATTCCAGGGCGGTGTCGGACTGAGGTACGTGTATTGAGTTACTATTCATGCGCCAAACTACGCTTTGTATACTCGCCTCCTGCTGGCTGCTGACCAGTTGCTCCTTTGAAAAATTGTATCAGGCACAAATGGCCCGGGCACACGCTCCATATGAGGTAATGGACTTTCATTCCCTGACCCAGCGGTACATGAAAAAAGAAAAGGTCAGCCCGGTAGAAGGGATTTACTCTGTTTCCGGTGTGGTGACCAAAAAAGGTAAGGCCCTGCTGGGAAGTGCTGAAAAAGAAAAAGTAACAGATCGTCGGGATAACTACGCACAGGTTGCGATTCTGGCCGACGGCGGTGAAACCGGACGTGACTTCATTGAAGTCTCCTTAAACAAAACCTATTTGCCACGGTATCCGGTGATCGGAGAATTTACCCGTGCTTCCGGCGGCAACATTTTGGTGTACAAACACCTCGAAGCACACGAAAAAAGTTCTTCGTACACTTTTACTTATGATGCCAATGGTGATATGCTGGAGGGCATTCGTGTAGAAACTGAAGGAAACACCACGGTCACCTATAAGCTGACCTACGTCAAAGTTTATCCCAAGAACTAACGGTCAGCTTCGTCAGCCACCATCTGTTTTTCATACAGGTCGCTATACACGCCACCTAGTGCCAACAACTCATCGTGGGTTCCTTGCTCCGCCATCACACCATCGTTGAGGACCAGAATCTTGTTAGCCAGTTTCGCTGACGAAACCCGGTGAGAAATAATTAATGTTGTCCGGCCCTTCATCACTGACTTGAGGCTATTCAAAATCGTGTTTTCGGTTCTGGTATCTACTGCCGACAGGGCGTCGTCCAGCATGAGGATTTTGGGTTCCCTGACAATCGCGCGCGCCATCGAAATACGTTGTTTCTGGCCTCCTGACAAGGTAATTCCGCGTTCCCCGACCCGGGTGGCAAAACCCTGGGGGAAGTCGATTATGTTTTGATACACATCAGCAGCACGTGCCGCCTGAAACACTCTCTCTTCATCAATGGTTTCCAGCCCAAAGGCGATGTTGTTATAGATAGTATCACTGAAAAGAAACACATCCTGCGGCACATAGCCGATTTGTCTACGCAAGTGTGTGAGGTCAAATTGCTTGATCGGCAACCCATCAATCCGGATCTCACCTTCGGATACATCGTACAGGCGGGTGATTAGATTCGAAACCGTACTCTTACCTGATCCTGTACTTCCGATAATGGCCAGCGATTCACCCGGCTCAATAGAGAACGAAATCTTCTTCAAGGCCTGTATGCCGGTGTCCGGATACGTAAAGGAAACCTGATCGAATTCAATTTTTCCGGAAATATCTCTGGTTTCAGCGCCTGATACCAAGTCAGACTGAGTCCGCATAAATTCGTTTATACGACCTTGCGATGCCTCTGCTCGCTGAACCTGGCTACTGGTCCAGCCGAGCGATGCCACCGGCCAGGTGAGTAAGTTCACATAAATGATAAACTCGGCGATGTTGCCAAAGGTCAACGCGCCGTTGATTACCTCCACACTGCCTTCGTATACGGTGAGGATAGTGCTCAGTCCGATCAGACCCAGCATCAAAGGGAAGAACAAAGCCTGAACGCGGGTGAGTCTAAGGGATTCGCGTTTGTATTGCTCATTCTCCATGGAAAAGCGGCGGGCAGAGTCTTCTTCCCGGTTAAATGATTTAATCACCCGAATTCCGGAGAATGCTTCCTGCACAAACGTACTGAGCCGGGACTGGCTCTTTTGAATTTCCTCGGAACGACGCTCAATGATATTATTCACATAGTAAATGCTGAAAGACAGCAACGGGAGCGGAATGAGGGCAAATAAGGTCAGCTTAACACTGATCATAAACATCACCGGGATCAACATGAAGAACAGTGTAAATAACTGCAACCCGTACATGATGGAAGGGCCCAGATACATCCGTACGCGACCCACATCTTCAGATATGCGATTCATCAAATCACCCGTATTATTACGGCGATAAAAACTCAACGGCAAGGACTGGTAATGTTGAAAGATGTCATTCTTCATATCAAACTCTATCCTTCGGCTCATTACGATGAGTGTCTGCCGGACAAAATACAGGAACAGTCCACGCAACAGGGCCATGGCCAGAATCAACATGGCATAGAGCACAATACCCCGGGCAAAAACCGCAAAAAAGTCGGCCTGCGCCGAAGTGCCGGACATGGACCGGTATACCTGAATGTTATTGATCACCAGATCGATCGACTCGCGCACCAATTGGGCGGGCACAATCTGGAAGATGTTGGAAATTATGACAAAAACGAGTCCCCAGAACAGGTGCCATTTATACCTGAAGAGATATGGATTAAGCCTGGAGAGTTCTTTCATGGATATGCCCCGTATGAACGCGGTTTGGGAATTTTAGTTCAAAACAACCATATATCACCCACAAAATGTAACTTTGTCCCGTTCTTTTTTACCGTTCCTTGGCATGCTGAACCGACGTACACTCCGCATCAAAATAATGCAAAGCCTGTTTGCCTACGAACAGTGCAAAGAGGCCGAGTATCTGCTATCGCAGGATTACATTGACACGTTTTTTCAGCCGGACCTCAATTCCATGAAGGTTCAGGACAAAAGCCTGCTCAAAGGCCAACGATCCACTGCCCTCCAACGATTCGAAAAAGCCTTTAAGGGTGAGGCTGTTCCAGAAGCCGCAGACCCTCGTGTGGGCCAGGCCGTGGATGAGTCCCTGGAGCAATACAAAAAACACACAAAGAAAGACTTTGACTTCTTCCGCAAAAACATTGTAAGTGATGTGGAGAAAATAAGCGGCTATTACCACAGCCTGCTAAACCTTATCCCAGCCCTGGCAACCATTGCTGCCCAGGATAAGAAAGTCAAGACCTCACATTTTACCGATCACCCGTTTGTTATCGCACTGCGAAACAATGAGGAACTCCGCAAGGAAACGCTTCGTCGCGGTGGTTCCTGGGATCAGCGCATGGATGTGGTGAAGAGTTGGTGGAAGGACTGTGTAAAGACTGATGCCGAAGTGCTGAAATACCTTGCCCTTGAAACTCCGGATGTTGAGGCCGGTAAGGGGTTTATGAAGCACCTGATCCGAAAGGTCATATTGGGCGAAACAGCCATCAATTCCTTTTTCGAAGAAGATGACCTGCGCTGGGCAGAAGACCATGAAATCGTAAAGAGCCTTGCTGACAAAACGCTGAAGTCACTCGATGAGGATGCGAAAACCATTGAGCTGCAAAAACTTTCACTCGATTGGGATGAAGACAAGAATTTTATTGAGAAACTGTTTGCGGCCACGACGAAGCTTGAACCCTACTATCACGAACTTATCGCCAGCAATACCAAGAACTGGGAGGTGGATCGCTTGCCCCTGACCGATCAGATAATTCTGCTCATGGCCATGGCTGAACTTACCACCTTTCCCAATATCCCGGTGAAGGTGACCATCAACGAATACATTGAACTTGCCAAACAATACAGCACACCCAAAAGCAGGCAATTTATTAACGGCATCCTGGACGTCATCGCCAAAGAACTTAAGGCTACCGGCAGGATTAAGAAGAGTGGACGCGGTTTAATTGACAATAAATAGCGCTGTGCGAGTCTCAGGCGAATATTTTATCTTTGTCCCCTAGACAACAGTACCATGAGCAAGAAAAGCAGCAATACCCTCATCGCCTTCCTGGCCGGCGCTGCTGCCGGAGCCATTTTGGGCGTTCTCTACGCACCCGATAAAGGATCCAATACCCGTGAAAAACTTTCATATCGGTTAGACAAGTACAAGAAAATCCTGGAGGACTTTTTGGAAGACCTCGTTTCCGGTAAAGACACACCCTTGACCACCGAAGCCAAGTCGCAGGGCCAAAAAGTAGTTTCTGAAGCCAAAGGAAAGGCTGAGCGGCTCCTGGAAGACGTTGATGAGTTGCTGGCCCAGATTCGCGGAAACCAGAAGAGTTAATGTTTTGTTAACGACTCAACAATCCATTTTACAGTTACTTATTTTTGAATTGCGATAATAAAATCAATATGAAAAAAACCATTTATCTGATGCTACTGGTGGCCGGGACCACCTTTCTCGTATCTGCCTGTAAAGACCGCGCCTCCGAGAAGCGCATTGCTGAGTTGGAAAGCCGACTGTCTCAACTGGAATCAGGAAAGACTAACGCCACAGCCCAGCCTACCACCAATGCACCCGCCACACAACCTGATGTAAAGCCTGAGGGCCCATTACCAACTGCGGCTTTTGAAGTAGTGGATCATGATTTCGGCAGCGTGAACGAAGGTCAGAAAGTAAGCTATACGTACCGCGTAAAAAATACCGGCCAAGCTCCCCTGATTATCCAGAATGCACAACCTTCTTGTGGTTGCACAGTTCCTAAGTGGACCAAAGAACCTATTCCGGTGGGCGGCACTGGTGAAGTAACCGCTGAGTTTGATACCAACGGCAAACCAGGTGTCAACAACAAGACCATCACGGTAACTTCCAACACCTGGCCTACTACCACTACGTTGCGATTCAAAGCCATGGTGATTCCCCGCGCACAATCAACTGGCCCTACAAAATAATCCAGCCTGTCCAGGCTCAGAAGTCCCGGCAAAAACCGGGACTTTTTTTGTTTCCGACAACTGACCCAAATGCACTAACTTTGACCATCTAATACTATCTAACCATGATTTATTCAATTCTTTTACAAGCCCAAAACAGCATCGTACAGCAAATGATCTTTATTGGCGCCATCATTGCTGTGTTCTACTTCTTCATGATTCGTCCGCAACAGAAGAAAGCCAAAGACCAGAAAGTATTTATCGAGGAAATAAAGAAGGGGGACCTCGTTGTTACCATCGGCGGCGCATATGGTCGTGTGGCTGAGATTGAAGACGATACTTTCATCATCGAATTTGAGCGTGGTGCAAGGATTAAGTTCCTGAAGACGTCAGTTTCTATGGATTCCACCAAAGCCGCCAACGCCAAAAAGACGGCCTGACGCTTTGAACTTCTTTCGCGCCATATCCAACCTCTTGCGATTTGATCGCACCAATTGGAAAGTCCTGGCGTTGTGTGTCCTGGCTGCAGGCACCTTTTGGTTGTTCAATGCCCTGAATAAAAACTATGCCACTACGGTCCGGCTGCCATTGCGATTCGAATTCGATGGCAGTCGCTTCCAGGCGGTGGAGCCACTTCCGTCTCAGATAGCCATTAACATCAGCGGTAGTGGCTGGCGGATCATCCGCAACGAATACGGAATAAAAGTACCCGACATCAGTATTTCCTTGGAACGCCCTGCCGATGTTCGCAAAATGCCCGCCGCATCACTGCTGCCAGTTATAGCGAGTCAACTGGAAGGCCTTAAGCTGAATTACATGGTGACCGATACCCTGTTTATCCACATTGATCCAATCACCAAAAGACACGTCAGGGTTATTGGTGCAACAGATCGTATCTCATTCCGGAAGGGATTCGGTGCAACAGGCGAGCTTCAAGTTATGCCTGACACGGCAAGCATCACCGGTCCTGCATCTATTATTGCTGCACTGGGAGACTCCATCGTTCTTCATCCAAAAGCCGAATCGCTAGCTTCGACATTTGCAAAAGACGTATCCTGGTCTGGACCACAGGGATCATTGTTATCGGTTTTTCCAAACCTGTTTGCGGTACATTTGCCGGTGGATAAAGTGGAGCAGATTTCGATTACTGTTCCACTTCGACTGCCGCGGGTGCCAGCCGACTATCTGATTGCCGGAGATAGCATAACTGTTACCTGGCAAGTACCCGTGAGTCAGGTCAAAATCACCAATCAGGTTCAGGCCAGGATTGAGTTACCCAGGCTAACACCCGGCGAAACACGCTTTGTTATGCCCTTGCTTTCCGGCCTGCCCGATGGCGCAATGCACATTCACCTCGACTCGGTACAAATCTCGAGGAACCCGAAATGAATAAACCGCTTCAAATTGGAATTACCGGTGGAATTGGAAGCGGCAAGAGCATCATTTGCCGGATTTTTAGGGTACTGGGTGTTCCCGTATATGACGCAGATCTACGGGCACGTGAACTAATGGAGCATGATCAGACGCTGATCGACTCGATTCGGCAAACTTTTGGACCTGCCTCATACAAACCGGATGGGTCGCTGGATCGCATTTTTCTGGCCCAGGCTGTTTTCGGTAATCAAGAAGCACTGGCCCAATTGAATGGGTTGGTACATCCCAGGGTGCGGATAGATTATGAAGAGTGGTCAGGTGCCCAATTGGCTCACTATGTCCTCCGGGAGGCGGCCCTGCTCTATGAATCCGGAAGCTATGCCACCGTGGAAAAAATGATTGTGGTGACCTCACCCCATACCTTGAGGATACAGAGAGTACTGCATCGGGACAAACACCGATCACGCCAAGACATTGAGGCCATCATCGCCAATCAGATGAGTGACGAAGAGAAAACCAAGCGCGCAGATTTTATCATTCAGAATGATGAGCGACACCTGGTGATTCCGCAGGTGTTAGCCCTTCATCAACATTTTATGGCTCAACTGAAATAAGAAGGCGCAGCCCAAACGGCCCAGCCATAAGCTGCAAAGCGGATTATCCTGGAAATACAGATGAGTAAGAAACTGCGGATGGGCAGGTTGACCGATCCGGCCAGCATACACGTGGCTGAAAATGGCACCGGTGTTATTGCTCCGACGAGGACAATATAGAGTCCAAATTTCTTGAGTTGACTGTCATATTGCTTCAGGTAGCGATCACTGATCCTGCGATAAACATTCGTTTTTGAAAAGAAATGACCAATGTAATACCCCAAAACGCCGGCAGCATAGGAAATCAATGTGAGGTAAGTAAGGTTAATTACATACTCGGACAAGATTCCTTTGGATTGCCATATGAGCATAAATAGCTCAGGAGGTAGTATACCAAAAACAATTTCAGATACGGTGAAGATGCCCAGTAACAACGGTAAGCGGTCGCCAATGCTATTGATCTCTGCCTGATAGACCTTAATGTCCTCGCTGGCCAGGATATAGGCAGTAAGAATGACACCAAACCAAATCAGTCCCCGCAGGAGGTTCTTCCACAAAAAGCCGGATCGTGTTTCTTCCTTTTCCATCGGTTAGCGTAAAATCGGGTGACGGGTAAATGGTTTATGCTCATCAAACAATTTGCGGTACGTGATATGGCGCTTACTCACAAATCCGCCGACCTGTTCAACGACCTGAATCATCTTGGGATTGAAATCTCCAATCCAGTTCATTTCAAAATCCTCATACGGAAAATGGGCTGATTGATATAACTCACGTGCCGCCATAATCAGTGCACCATCTACGCCCGTACCTTGATGTTCCGGCACAACTCCGAACAATATACCAAATGCCTTCTTACTTGCGCCGGTCAATTTATACCAGAGGAATTTTGCCTTTCCCCATGCGTTCAATTTTCCATTGACATGCTTAAAAATCTGATTGATTTCAGGCAGGGAAATAAAAAAGGCAACGGGCTCCTGGTCATAGAAGCCAAACCATAACAGCCGGACATCCAGAATTGGCTTCATTTGTTTCACAATCAGGGACGCCTGCGCTTGTGTTAGTTCCGGATTTTCCGCCCGATTAGCCCACGCCCGGTTATAGACGATGCGGAGGTATTCTGGCAGTTTGTCCAATTCATGCTTACCGAGGTGCCTGAAAGAATACCGGTTATCCTGTGCAATGAGTTTTGCCTTCACAGCCAGGCGTTCCGATAACGGGTCAAGTGTTTTTCTCAGGTAGGTCAGCTGATTGAAATATAGCTTAAAGCCATAGGCTTCAAACAAGGTCTGATAGTAGGGGAAATTATAATTGCATTGATAGTTCGGTTCGTATTGATAGCCTTCCACCAGCAAACCCCACCACCGGTCTCGGTTGCCAAAGTTGATAGGGCCATCCATTGCTTCCATTCCCCGCGCAGATAGCCAGGTCTTGCACTGATCAAAAAGCATGAAGGCGGAGGGCTGATCATTGATGCACTCAAAAAAACCCATTCCACCCGTTGGCTGATCGTTACCCTTGTGCACAGTTTTATCCAGTACAAATGCAGCAACCCGGCCAATGGTCACCCCCTGATCATTTTTCAAAATCCACCGGGTGCAGGCGCCACCTCGAAAAGATTTATTCTTGTCAGGATTAAATACAGATTCAATGTCCGCATCCAGCGGTCGGATCCATTGTGGTGTTTGACGATATAACCGGATTGGTAAGGAGAGAAATTCCCCTATGTCTTCCTGGGTTTGAACTTCACGAATCAGCATAATCCAACCCCGCCAAGATACGGGTTATTTCGAAAGGCGCTGGTCCGGAAGGCGGATTTTAAAACTGGTGCCACTCCCCTCCTCGCTTTCCACCACGATGGTACCTCCCAACTTTTCAATGGCATTCCTCACAATGTACAATCCAAGGCCACTTCCGTCCGATTGATCACTGGCACGGTAAAACATATCAAAAATCTTCTCCAGCCGCTCCGGAGCAATTCCTATACCGCTGTCTGCAAAGGTGATGACGCATTCGCCGGCACCAATCTCAACATGAATCATAATGCGGGTGACGGGCTTGTCCAGTCTTCTGTACTTGATGGCATTTGACACCAGGTTGCGGAATACCTCCGCGATACGCCAGGGATCACTATAAAATGACTCGCCTGAAATACGAATAGTCTTTTCAACTGTTTCAGCACCCTTCAGAAAATGAAGATCTGAAAAAGTGCGGGTGATCAGCGCTTCAAAGTCGACAGGCTCAACCTTCAGGGCCATCTTGAGATTCTTGGAATGGCTAAGCACATCGCTGATGAATCGATCTAGCTGCTGGGCCTTTTGCCCTATCAAGGTCATGTACTCCAATAAATTGTCATCGTTTCCAGGAATAGATGCCAGGTGTGTCAGACCCAACACGGACGACAACGGCGCCCGCAAGTCGTGGGAGACTTTATAGACGAAGTTGTCCAATTCCACATTACGGGTCTCCAGTTCCTCCTCCACCTTCTTTCTTTCGGAGATATCTACATACATACCAAAAATACCCAGGGTTCTGTCTTCCTGCATTACGGAAACACCATAGATAATTACGGGTATCAGTTTCCCGTCTTTCTTTCTTCGTCGGGTTTCGAGTCTCACCACCTGATTATTTCGAATCTGGGTATTCACCTGCTCTGCTTCTTCTATCCTATCGGCGGGAACAATAAATTCATTCAGGCTGTGGTTCACCAATTCATGCTGTTCAAAGTTGAACAACTCCGTGAATCCAGGGTTAATTTGCGATACATTCCCATCTTCATTCAGAAGCGCCACCGCTATGGGTGTGTTCTTAAACAACTGATAGAAGAGGGTCTCGGTCTTACGAATTCGGGCTTCAGCTTTCTTACGCTCTCCAATGTCATTGAAAATGATCTGAACAGCGGGCTCTCCCTGGAAAACATAGGGGTGGGCAGCAGCCTCCACTTCCAGTAAGGATCCATCCAGCCGTACGTATTTTAATTCAATGGCGTCTTCCTTCTTGCCGGACATAGCATTCTGGGTACGCCTGGCTACAATATCCCAATGCGACGGATGTACAAACCTGCGGATATCCAGGCCAATCAACTCCTCGGGTCGCGTTGCTCCAATCATCCGGCTTGCAGCCGGATTGACAAATTTGAGTACTCCATCAGCATGGATGGCAACCCCCACTGGCATTTGATTAACCAACTCGGTGTATTGCTGCTCCAGTAATTTTTGCTCGGTGATGTCAGAAAAAATTCCCCGATATACCAACCGGTGACCCTCCAATTGAACAGGAGAGCCTTGTGCATCTATCCAGATATACCCTCGCTTGCCTTTACAACGACCTCGCCACCGGAATTCAGCCATACGCTCTGTACTGGTCGCCAGGTTCAGTTGAAAAGCAGGCCAGTCATCCGGATGGATAAAACTCTCCATAGATAGGGTTCCTCGCAAAAGTACCCTTGGGTCAACACCGAGTAATTCCTCGCTTCGGGGGCTTAGGTAAGTAAAATCGCGCCTGCCATCCCCAAAGAATGTGTACTCAAATACCACGACAGGTAGATGATCTATTATCTGTTGCGACTCAACGACACCAGCACCCATATCCATGTAAAAGTAGCTGATCTCCACGCCAGTACGGGGTGGATGTAATAAAGACAACAAAATTCAATACAATGGCCGTTGAATAAAGCCATTAATGCACCAGAACCAGAAAAAAAGCACCCGGTAACCAAAATACGGCATCCGCTGCTATCCGATATAACTGCCATCTCTTCAAAACCGGCTCGAATATGTCTACTATCAACAGCAGCATATTCATGACATAGAGAACCCATAATTCTTCGACATGCTTGAAATTATACCAGGCAATCAAACAAATTAATATCTGTAAAATCCACACGAGCCTTATCCACTGGTCCAGTTGTCCTCTGCCAAGCTGAGTTGCCGCTGAGGTCCGCTGATCTGAGCGATCTTCTTGTTCGTCATGTCGGGAAAAAACAAGTAAGTTCAATAAGGCGATCAGTAGGAAAATAATTATCGCAAAATAGTCCACCACCCGGATTCCGGTTGAACCCAATACCATGGCCGGAAGCCATGTACCGGCTGTAAACAGCAAAGCACCAAAAATCTCCTTTACCCCATGCAGGCGATGTTGCATCAGCAGGTACAACAGAGAAACGGCGCCAACAAGGGCACCAATCACAACAACGCGTACCGGAAGCCAGAGCACCAGCAGTCCATCGACAAACAGCAGGAGCGCCATTAGTCGCGTAAGCACGGTAGCATGTTGTTGAAAAAACACATGACGTTCTGATGAGGCTGGCTTCACCAACTTCCATATGTCCATCAGGTGGTCAATCGCATAAATAATCCAAACCGTAAGTCCCATGACCGTCAGGATCACTCCGTCAATCACAACTCCCCTGAGATGCATGGCGACACTGGCAGAAACAACAGCGCCAACCGCAACATCAATACTGGTCAGGGATATCACCCGCCACGCATACCCACCCTTCATAGGTTTGAAGCTAAATAAAAAAGCCTGCTCACACGAACAGGCTTTCTGTTAACGGCTGTTACTTGTTATGAACCCTTCAGCGCTTCGGCCCCGGCCACAATCTCAAGGATCTCCTTGGTGATGGCCGCCTGGCGTGTCCGGTTATACATCAACTTCAGGTCTTTAATAAGTTCACCGGCATTTTCCGTTGCCTTGTCCATGGCCGTCATCCGGGCTCCGTTCTCAGAAGCATTGGAGTCCAGTACAGCCTTGTACAACTGTACCTTCAGCGCTTTCGGAATTAAGCCGGATAAGATCTCCGCCTGGTTAGGTTGGAAAATATAATCAGTATCCTGCTTTTTGGCTTTTGCTGGCGGGGTGACGGGGAGAAATTGCTCCGTCACAAGAATTTGCGTTGCCACATTCTTAAACTGATTGTACACGATGTCAATGCGATCAAATTCACCCTTGCGGAATGCGTCGATCAGGTGGTCACCCACCTTGCTTGCCTTTTCGTACGACAAGCCATGAAACAATTCCACATAGTCGGCAATCATGGGCATCTGGCGCTTGCCAAAAAACTCAAAGCCCTTCTTGCCAATGGGAATGATGGTTACTTTTTTATTGGCATAAGCTGCCGAATATTTTTCTTCCAGTAAACGGAGCACGCTCTTTACTACAGTCGAATTAAACGAGCCGCAAAGTCCGCGATCAGAGGTTATCACGACAACGGCGATACGCTCTTGTTTGCGCACCTTGCTGTACCAACTTTCAGTATCCTGCCCGGATGAAAGGTTCTGTACGACAGCAGTCATCTTCTGTGCAAAAGGACGCATTTGCATGATACGCTCCTGTGACTTGCGCAACTTGGCAGCCGCCACCATTTTCATGGCTTTGGTAATCTGCTGCGTGCTCGTCACCGAACTGATTCGCGTCTTTACTTCCTTTAAGCTCGCCATAGCTGCTTCTCCTGTTTGTCGTTAGAAAGATCCAGCCAGATCCAGTGCCACCTTTTTCAAGGTTTCGAGATCAGCGTCGTCCAGTTTACCCGCCTTGAAATTGTTAAGGATACCTTTGTGTTGGGTACGCATCAGTTCGAGGAAGTTCTTCTCGAAATCCTTCACTTTGTTAACCGGCACCTTATCCAGATAACCACGGGTAGAAGCTGTAAGGATAGCTACCTGCTCCTCTACCGGCACAGGTTGATATTGCGGCTGCTTCAACACTTCTGTATTACGACGACCGCGTTCAATGGTCAACTTGGTCGAGGCGTCAAGGTCAGAACCAAATTTGGAGAAAGCTTCCAATTCACGAAACTGGGCCTGATCCAGTTTAAGGGTTCCTGCCACTTTCTTCATTGATTTGATCTGGGCTGAACCTCCAACGCGGGATACCGAAATACCCACGTTAATAGCAGGACGAATACCTGAGTTGAAGAGGTTCGTCTCCAGGAATATCTGACCATCCGTAATTGAAATTACGTTGGTCGGGATATAGGCAGATACGTCATTGGCCTGTGTCTCAATGATGGGAAGGGCTGTCAATGATCCACCTCCTTTTACCAAATGCTTAATGGAAGGCGGAAGATCATTCATCTGTTTCGCCAACTCATCGTTGTTGATCACCTTGGCGGCACGTTCCAGCAAACGGGAGTGCAAATAGAACACATCACCCGGATAGGCTTCACGGCCAGGAGGACGACGCAACAACAGTGACACTTCGCGATATGAAACAGCCTGCTTCGAAAGGTCATCATAGATTACCAGGGCAGGACGACCGGTATCACGGAAAAATTCACCAATGGCTGCACCAGTAAACGGAGCAAAGAACTGCATAGGCGCCGGATCTGATGCTGATGCAGAAACAATAACTGTGTACGGCAGTGCACCGGCCTTCTCCAGGGTAGATGCGACCACAGCTACGGTAGATGCTTTCTGCCCGATAGCTACATAGATACAGTAAACCGGCTTACCAGCTTCGTAAAATTCCTTTTGATTGATGATCGTATCGATAGCCACTGCGGTCTTTCCCGTCTGGCGGTCACCGATGATCAACTCACGCTGACCACGACCAATGGGGATCATCGAGTCAATGGCCTTGATACCCGTCTGAAGTGGCTCATTCACCGGCTGACGGTAGATAACACCGGGTGCTTTGCGCTCCAGGGGCATCTCATAGAGGTCACCGGTTACTGGGCCTTTGCCATCAATCGGCTTGGCAAGGGTATCTACAACGCGGCCGAGCAAACCATCACCAACTTTAATGTTGGCAATCTGGCCGGTGCGTTTCACAATTGCGCCTTCTTTGATACCCTGTGGGTCTCCGAGCAATACCGCTCCTACGTTGTCCTCTTCCAGGTTAAGGATAAGGGCACGCAGTCCGTTTTCAAATTGGATCAACTCGCCGGCCTGTGCCTTGGTGAGGCCATAAATACGAGCTACACCGTCACCGATGGTGAGCACGGTGCCTACTTCTTCCAACTCAGCTTCGGTGCGGGATTGTGAAAGTTGTTCGCGCAATATTGCGGAAACTTCTTCGGGTCTGATCTCTGCCATAGTTCTTTAGTCGTTACGCGTGGTTCGTGGGTAAATGCTATTCTTATTTCGCAAAATAATTCTCGTTAAACTTCAGGCTCAACACCTTGAGTTTCCCTTTTACCGATGCGTCGATTTGACGATCGCCAACATGGAGGACAAATCCGCCAATCAGGGAAGGGTCGATGTGTTCCTTAATTTCAACCTGCTGTTTATTGCTGAGCTTTTTCACAATTGCCTCGAGACTGGCGCGCAGTTCCTTATCCATCGCGATGGTAGTGGTCACCTGCGCTTCACCAATTCCTTTGTATTCATTGTACGCGTTGTGAAATTCAGCGGCAATCGCCGGCAGAATGGGCTCCCGGTTCTTGCGTGTAATGATATCAATAATGGCCAGGGTCAATGCATTCACCTTGCCTGTAAAGATCTTGTCCAGCACAGCCTTTTTCTTTTCGTGCCGGATCACCGGGCTTCTCAGCATCATGGTGAACGCCCTGTTCTCTTTGCAAAGAGAAGTAAAGAGGTTCATGTCCTTGTGGACTTCCTCCAAAACGCCCCTTTCGACCGCCAGGCCGAGCAAAGACTTCACATACCTCGATGCAACGCGCGAATCGGCCATGACTTTAGTTCATTTTGAGGTCTTTCACATAGCCGTCAACGAGGTCCTTCTGAGCCTTGTCGTTGGACAAATTTTTCTTCAGCAATTTCTCGGCAATCTCCAGTGAAAATGAAGCCACCTGCTCACGTACGTCGCGGAGTGCCGCGTTTTTTTCTGATTGAATAATGGCTTTGGCATCTTCAATCATCTTATCTGCCGTCTTCTTGGCATCGGCCTGTGCCTGATCGTGCAGGCGATTACCTGCCTCGCGGGCTTCTTTCAGGATTTTATCGCGCTCCTGGCGGGCCTCCTTCAATAGTTTCTCGTTATCAGACTTAAGGGAGGCCATTTCTGCTTTTGCTTTTTCAGCAGCATCCAGTGCCTGTTGAATGGATGTTTCGCGCTCCTTCAATGAGCCCAGAATCGGCGACCAGGCATATTTTGCCAGCAGCAGAAACAGTCCGATAAAGATAACGAGTTGCCAAACGATGAGTCCTGAGCCTGGGGTAAGTAATTCCATAGTAACTGTTGTTTTGCTAACCGATAGTACTTGTTGTTAAAGAAAAGAACTCACCAGACCCATCGTCTGGCAAGTTCTTTACTTAAGCTTAGCCTTTGAATGAAATCAAGAGGCAAATAACCAACGCGAACAGAGCAGCTACCTCCACAAGGGCGGCGATAACCAGCATGGCGCCCTGGATCTTGCCGGAAGCTTCCGGCTGACGTGCAATGGCTTCCATAGCTGAACCACCAATGCGGCCTACACCGATACCCGCGCCAATTGCAGCGAGACCTGCGCCAATGCCAGCACCCATGATTGCGTAGCTGATGTCAAGAAGGATGGAGAACAACATAGAATTATAGGTTAAAGTGAAACAAAATTCAATTTTAGTGATGCTCTTCTACGGTAGCCATACCGATGTACAGCGAGGTGAAGAGGGTGAAAACGTAAGCCTGAATACCAGCTACCAGCAACTCAATCAGGTTGATGAATAACACTACAAATGACGCGCCTACACCAACAAAGTAACTGTGAAAAATAAACGTAAGGCAAATCAGGCTGAGGATCACAATGTGACCGGCCGTGATTGCCACAAACAAACGAATGGTCAGTGCGAAGGGCTTGGTGAAAATACCGATAATCTCGACAGGGAGAATCAACGGTCGAAGCAGTAAGGGCACGCCTGGCGTCCAGAAAATGTGTGACCAGTAGTTCTTATTGCCACTGAAGTTGGTGATCAGGAAAGTGAGTACGGCCAACACCAGGGTTACTGCGATATTACCTGTCAGGTTGGCTGCACCTGGCAACAATCCAAGCAGGTTACCAAACAAGATAAAGAAGAACAGGGTAAGCAGGTATGGCAAGTAACGCTCATACTTAGCGCCAACATTGGGTTTGACAATTTCATCCTGCACAAACAAGACAATCGGCTCAATAAATGAGCGCAAGCCTGAGGGCGCTTTCCCAGGATTGTTCTTATAGGCACGGGCTACAGATGTGAAGACAACCAGCAACAGGATGGCGTTGATAAACAACATCGCTACGTTCTTGGTAATGGACAGGTCAAATACAGGCTCCCCATCCAGATAAATATGGTTATGCTCAAGGGTATATCCGTTGTATGCTACCGGGTTGTGGTGCTCATCAAAGAACCGGCTTGAAGAAAAAACCTCAAATCCGCGAGCCTTTGAATGAACTATTACTGGAAGAAACAGCGTGCCATAGTGACCATCGAAAAAATGCCATGTGTGGTTGTCCAGCACGTGCTCGATTATCACCTCGCTCACGTTTAACTCACCGCCATGGCTGGCTTCAGTCTTGGTAGAATCTGATGTGTGATCTTCCTGTGCCTGGGCTGGCAAAAATGCTGCAGAAATGAGGGCAAGGATGATGACAAAAAACGCGGTTTTTGCCAATAAAAATCGCTTTTTAGGGTAGGTTTGCACAGTCTTCTAGATCGACCGCAAAACTATTGATAAATAGACCAAAAAAAAATGATTACCGATCTTTTTGCCCCTCTTCCGGGGACTTTTTGGCATTTACCTCTTGCCAGAGAACGGAGACTTCCAGCATGGTGAAAAGCAAGTAAGTAACAAGGAAAAGTATGGCATTAGCCGTAGCGCCATCCGTGTCCAGGTAAACCATGAAGCCGACACCGGCACCAAAAAGCATGATACGAACAACCGTAGCTGTCATGTATATTCTGATGAAATCATCCGGGGCTTCAAGCATTTTTCGGCTGGTGAACCCATAAGTAATCAGTGTGGCCAGGCCAACAAAAAAAATAATGGCTTCAAAATACCCGGGACGCTCAAACCAGGTCAGGTTTACACCCAGAGATACAGCAGCCACCATCAGGCCTGCCAGGATCACCGTCATCCATCCAAAACGAATCATTTGTTTTCGTTCAGTTGCTTATACATCTGAAAAATCATCGCTCCCAGTATCAGCATGACGAACAGCAACAGGAATACGGGGAAAGTCAGGTTCAGGTATTGGTCCAGCCGATAGCCTATCCATCCGCCAAGACCTATCCCACCCAACAATTGAAATGCAAAGTTGCTGTACCGGAGGTAAGCGTTATCCGGCTTCTGCGGTCCTGAGGGCGTGCGCTTGTCCATTTTCAGCAGACATGATGTCTTTTATGGCCGCACCCATTTTGCAGCTACCATTGAATACGGCTCCTGGCTCAACTACCAGCTTACCGGTAATGATGTCTCCCTGTACAACGGCGGTCGCCTTGAGAACTAAGGTCTCGGAGATTTCAATTTTGCCTTTTACACCACCTTCAATATCGGCATTTTGGGCCGTAATATTTCCATCGATATGGCTTGAGTGGCCTAAAGCAATTTTTGATTTGGACTTAACATTACCATGAACACGGCCTTCAATGCGAATATTACCGTATGTTTCAATATTGCCTTCCAGAATGGTGCCCTTACCAATAACGTTGCTGGAGTTGCTGATTTCTTCAGCGGCCTTCTTTTCTTCTTTTGTTGTAAACATGCTGTTTGGCTTTAAAAAGTGACAAATTCTTCCGGGTTCAGTGAATTGCCATTGTACCACAACTCAAAATGAAGGTGTGGGCCATCGGTCATTTCTCCACTGTTGCCAACTATAGAGATGATTTCACCGGCGTTAACAAAACTACCTACTTTTTTTAATAGTTCGGCATTGTGCTTGAAGACCGAGATCAGATTACCCCGGTGTTGAATGGCAATCACATAACCCGCATCCTGTGTCCAGGACGCCATAATCACCGTGCCATCTGCAATACACTTTACAGGTTCGTTGGTCTTCGCCACTATATCAATACCGTAATGGCCCTTCTTCACATCATAGCGGTCGGAGATTACACCTGTTAATGGCGTAAAGAAAAATGTCTCCCGCAGTTCGCGATACTTACTACCTGTCAGGGCGACCAGCGACAACTCCGATTGTTCGAAGCTCTTGCGGAATTGAGAGTCAGATGCAGCGAGCTTCATACTGCTCACTGGCTTTATGGGTTTATCCTGCTGACGCAATGCCTCTTCCGGATTATATGCTCCTCCCAACGTGTCGCCGTTAAATATGCGCTTTACATTGGCGATGAATTCCGCCTTGTTTTGCTCTTCTACCGCCAGCGAGTCAAAACGTCGTACGAGCAAATCTATCTTCTTGTTTGCCTCCCGGTGAGCATAGCGCGGATCAAACCACTTAGCCAGTAAGGTCTGTGCCAAAAACAGGCTGCCAATAAACAACACCACAAACAGTACGATGGAAAATACCAGAATCTTAGCATAGGTAAATCCCAGGCTGGAAGTCTCCTCCAAGCTCTCCTCGCTCCGGATCACCATCTGGTACCTGGCGGAGAGTCGCTCTGATATGGTTTTTTTAGGCTTCAAGGGCAGTCCAAACACTACAAAATTAGATATTCCGGGCGATTATAATATTGAAAATCTGTTTTTTACGTTTGTAATTCAAACTCTTTCATGAAGTTCGGCCGCCCCCCCCTCCTGTCTGCCTTGCTGGTCCTCTCAGCCGGGCTCTGGTGGCGCTGCTCCTCAAACCAAAACACCATTGCCGGCGACGTTTTCCACAATACCACCGCCCATTTCAATGGTTATTTCTACGCGAGGGAGAAGACACGCGAAGTGGAAAAAGCGATTCTGAAGAGCCTCGATGACGACCCAAATCAAATCCTTCGGCTATTTCCCAAACTGGACACAAACCTGGCCAAAACGTATCGCAAGGACACCGAGGAAATTATCAAAATGGCGTCCATCTCGATTCAGCGTCACCCCAACAGTCGATGGGTGGATGACAATTATGTATTGGTAGGTCTCGCACGGCTCTATGATTGCGATTTCCAGAATGCCATTCAAACTTTTAAGTATGCTAATACCAAGAGCCACGATGCTCCATTGAGGCACCGCGCCCTGGTTCATCTGGTCCGCACCTTCACAGAACAGGGTGAATACGAAAAGGCTGAAGAAGCATTTCAATTTCTGGAGAAAGAAAAACTAAACCGGGTCAACGCGAAGAATCTCTACCTCGAAAAGGCCTACTACTATCAGGTACGCCAAGACTATGACAACATGGTGCGCAATCTGACGCGTGCCGACTCCCTCCTGGGTCGGAGTGATCGCAAGGGAAGAATCTATTTTATCATCGGCCAGGTCTATCAAAAGCTTGGATTCAGTTCTGAAGCTTACAATTACTATCGTAAATGCCTGGCGACAAATCCGGAATATGAAATTGATTTCTATGCACGCCTGAATCTCGCTCAGGTGGCACGGCTGGATAACTCGCGCAACGTACGGACGGTAAGGAAGCAATTCGAGAAACTTCTTGCTGATACCAAGAATCAGGAGTTTAAGGATAAAATCTATTATGAGCTTGGTGAGTTTGAGCGCAAACAAGGCAATGTGCCTGAAGCCATTGAAGAGTACAAGCGGTCAGCACACGCAGGCAAGAACAAGCGCATCCAGGGAAGTGCATTCTTACGGATTGGGCAATTGTACTTCGATTCTCTTAAAAAGTTCACGCCGGCAAAAGTCTACTATGATAGCGCCCTGACCACCCTGCCTAAGGAATTCGAAAACTACGATGCGATAAAGAAACGTCATGAAATTCTGGGTGAGTTCGTCAAATACACCGAAGCCATCACCTTGCAAGACAGTTTGCTTCGGATGTCAGTTATGGATACTGCATTGATCCATAAAAAGATTGATTCCTTATTTGCGTCCCGAGAAACTGTAGCGGACGGAAAAAAGAAGAAAAAGAAAAAGCGCTCCAGTGACGAAGGATTTGCAGGTTCCAATAGTAGCCTGTACCAGACGGAGTCTACCAGCACCACTGATTGGTACTTTGGCAATCCATCTGCGGTTGGCTCCGGACAATCCGAATTTCAGCGAATTTGGGGCAATATTCCCCTTGAAGACAACTGGAGGCGATCCTCCAAATCCGGTGCCGGGCCATCAGCGCCCCTAACAGCATCCGGAGAAGTCGCAACAACCAAAGGACCAGTACAAGAAGAAAGTAAGGCCACTACGGTCAGTGCAGCACTGAGTACCTTCAAAGGCCTGTTGGCTCAGTTGCCGAGAACCGATACGCTGAAAAAACAGTCGCTGGCCAAAATCGAAGAGGCCTATTTTAAACTTGGAGACCTCTACTATTTCCAGTTGATGGAAAAGGAAAATGCACAAGGCTCCTATGAGCAGTTACTTGAACGGTTTCCGCGATCACGATACAAACCGGAAGTATTGTATAAACTGTATCTCATTCACAAAGAAAGAGGAGATGATCAGACAGGGGTTTTGGCCCAACAACTTAAAGATGAATACCCCAACTCAACTTACACCAGGATTCTGCTAAACCCCGACTACCTGAAAGAAACCAGTGTAGCGCAGGAGAAACAAAAGTTGATTTATAAGGAAGCCTACCAGGCGATACAAACAAAGAATTTGCGTGGTGCTCAGGAAATGATCCAGCAGGCCAAGCTACTGGGAACAACGGCCTTCTCACCGCAGCTGGAGTTGCTTCAAATTCTTATTACCGGTCGGACCGAAGATGTTACCCGCTATCAGTTTGAACTTGACGAGTTTATCCGCAAGTATCCTGACGCGGGTGTTCGTAAGTATGCAGAAACCCTGCTGGCCAGCTCCAGAACATTTGTCGAGAAGGCAGAAAGGTCCAAGGGGATTCGATTCTCTCCTTCTTTCGATGAACCCCACTACTTTGTCATTGTGCACCGCTATCCTGATAAGGTAAGCGTACCAGTTACCGATGCGCTTGAAAAATTTAATCGGGACAATTACAAGAGCCGGAAACTGGAAACAAGTAATCTGATCTATAACGAGAACTACGCGTTGACCTTCGTTGGCAACTTCCCCAATAAGAACGATGCCCTGGAGTACTTTAACCATTTCAGAGGTGCCTTGGCGAACGGAAAGACCTTTTCCGTGTTAAATTTCCATAACTTTGTTATAACCAAGGATAATTTCAATATCTTCTACCGCAACAAGGCGCTTGATGAGTACCTCAGTTTCTTCGACAAACACTATCAAAAACAAAATCAATGATCTGCTTGCGGTCCGGCGACCGTGGTTTAAAAAGGTTATTGCCTGGTGCTGGATACTATTCTTTAGCTTCCTGCTGGGTCTTCCCCTTTACGTCTATACGGTAAAAATCGACCTCTTTGGGCTTTTTGGTGGAATGCCAAGTCTCGCAGATGTCGAGAATCCATCAAATGATTTATCATCAGAGTTGATTTCGGCAGACAGCGTTTCTCTGGGTCGCTATTTCCGCTTCAACCGGAGTCAGGTCGATTTTGAAGAATTGTCTGATGACCTGGTCAACACCCTGGTGTTGTCTGAAGACCGGCGATTTTACGATCACTCCGGGCTGGACTTTATCGCATTTCTTCGCGTTGGCTGGGGGCTCATACGTCTGGATCCGGCCGGCGGCGGCAGTACAATTACCCAACAATTAGCCAAGAACCTGTATACCCGGAATCCTGACCAATCGCTGGATGGTTCAATCGCCAAATTGGGTCGTATCCCCAGACGTGTTGTGCAAAAGACAAAGGAGTGGATCATTTCCCTGGATCTGGAGCACAATTTCACCAAACAGGAAATAATTGCGATGTATTTGAATACGGCCGAGTTCAGCAACAATAGCTATGGAATCAAGGTCGCGAGCGAAACCTATTTTAATAAACCACCAGATAGCTTAAACCTGCAAGAGTCTGCTATGCTCGTAGGCATGCTCCAAAATCCAACATTGTTCAATCCACTCCGGCATCCTGAAAACGCTTTTCTCAAGCGGAATGAGGTACTTACTAAAATTTATGCCGCCGGCTATAAACTCGATACCCGCGCCAAATACGACTCCATCTGCCGGCTCGAACTTGGACTTAATTTCCGGTTACAAAATCAAAACGAAGGGATGGCCACCTACTTCCGCACGGTGATCACCAACTACCTGATGAACTTCTGCGCCGAGCGCGGGCTGGACCTATGGAACTCAGGGCTCAAGATTTACACCACCATCGACAGCCGTCTGCAGAAATACGCTGAAGAGGCTGTGCTCGAGCACATGAAGAAACTACAGACCGACTTCACTGAACAATGGAAGGGACGCAATCCATGGGTTGATGAGGATTGGAAAGAAATTCCGGGTTTTCTTAAGATGAGAATTAAAGGAACGGATGCTTACAAAAATCTCGTGGCCAAATACGGAGAGAAAAATGATTCCGTAAGAATCATGCTTAACCTCAAGAAGCCAATGACCATTTTTACCTGGGGAGGAGAAAGAGATACCCTTTTCAGTTCCATGGACTCCCTGGCTTATTATAAGCGTTTCCTTCAAACGGGTTTAATGTCGATGGATCCGAACACCGGCCACATCAAAGCCTGGGTGGGTGGCTACAATTACAAGTACTTCAAGTACGACCACGTTAAGCAAGGTCGCCGGCAACCCGGCTCCACTTTCAAGCCTTTTATCTACGGCCTTGCCATGGAGTCCGGCTATACACCGTGTTACGTATTGGAAGATATATCTCCCAGTTTTAAAGTTTCTGGCGGCGTTTGGTATCCGCCCAACTCAGATGGCAAACGAGGAAATGGGGAGAAGATGACCATTCGTCAGGCCATGGCACGCTCCGTAAATAGTATTACCGCGCAAATGATGAAGGCATTAGGGGAAGAAAATGTTGTCGAATTTGCGCATCGCATTGGTGTTACCAGCGACCTTGATCCCGTGCCGTCCTTGTGCCTTGGAGTAAGTGATGTTTCCTTGTTTGAAATGGTGGGTGCCTATAGCACGTTCGTGAATCAAGGAATTCACACGGAGCCATTCTACATCACCCGAATAGAAGATAAGAACGGCAACGTCATTGCCAATTTCGTTCCCAAAACAAGACAAGCCATCAGCGACCAAACAGCTTATAAAATGATCTACATGCTGCGTGGCGGTGTGGAGGATGAAGGCGGCACATCACACTATATGTCGGCAGAGCTCCGCAAAGACAATGAAATCGGTGCGAAAACCGGTACCACCAACCAGGCGTCAGACGGATGGTTTATGGGAGTGACACACGACCTTGTAACCGGAGTTTGGGTTGGCGGAGACGAACGCTTTGTTCACTTCCCATCCTGGGTATTCGGTCAAGGCGGCCGCACGGCTCGCCCCATTTGGGACAAATACATGCTCAAGGCATATGCAGATCCGAAGACCGGCATAGTAAAAGGAAAATTCAAAACACCTCATTCCGGCCTCGACATATCCCTGGATTGCTCCAAATTGGAAGCACCTGATTCAGTCAAACTCGACGAAAGACCTTGGGAGATCAGAAACTAAAGATGTCTGATGCCCTGAAAGAAACGATCGCCACACTTCCTGATTCGCCAGGGATCTATCGTTTCTATAACCGCGAAGATGTACTGATCTATGTCGGTAAAGCCAAGAGTCTCCGGAAGCGCGTAGGCAGCTACTTCAACAAGCAATCACAATACAACCGCAAAACCGAAAAACTCGTCTCTGAAATTAACCGGATAGAATTCACCCTCGCCAACACCGAATTCGATGCCCTGCTGATGGAAAACAATTTCATCAAGCAAAACCAACCCAAATACAACATCCTACTTAAGGACGACAAAACCTTTCCTTACCTCTGCATACTCAACGAACGCTTCCCCCGCATTATATCAACCCGGAAATACATCGCCAGACAAGGAGAGTACTTCGGCCCATACAGCAGCGTAGTTTCCATGAAAAGCGTACTGGAATTAGTGCGAAAGCTGTATTCCATTCGTACCTGCAATCTGCTGCTGAGTGAGGAAAACATAGCCAAAGGCAAATTCAAAGTTTGTCTGGAATACCATCTCGGAAACTGTAAAGGTCCCTGCGTTGGCGCACAGGAAGAACAAGCCTACCTGGACGAAATCAAAATGGCACGGAGCATCCTCAAGGGTAATCTCACGGTGGTCGAGGAATATTTCACCACACAAATGAAGGTCAGCGCGCAAACATTGAATTACGAACGCGCTGAATTCTACAAGCACAAAGTGATGCTCCTGGAAAAGTTCCAGGCCAAGTCCATGGTGGTAAATCGCAAACTCACCGACATAGACGTAGTAACCATCACCAGTAGCGCCACCGACGCTTTCGTCAACTTCATGCAGGTTCGTGAAGGGGCGATCATCTTTTCCAGAAACATTGAAGTAAAAAAGAAATTAGAGGAAACAGACGATGAAATCCTGGGCCTCGTCACGCAGCAACTCCGCACTGAAACTCAAAGCACACATCCCATAGTTTACACGAACATCGCACTACCTGTTGCGGATCCATCCTTTGAAAATGTGGTCCCTCAAATTGGCGACAAAAAGAAACTGGTGGATCTCTCCCTTAAGAACGTGCTCTTTCTTAAGGGCAAGAAGGAAATTGCGAAAGAGGAGAAAAAATTCAAAAACGAATCACTCATCCGCGGACTTCAGCAAGACCTGCAGCTGCTCAAAATGCCACGGATTATTGAGTGCTTTGATAACTCCAATCTCCAAGGCACCCATCCAGTCGCCTCGATGGTTCGATTCGTAGACGGCAAGCCCGACAAGAAAGGTTACCGACATTTCAACATCAAAACAGTTGTGGGACCTGACGACTTCGCCTCGATGAAAGAAATTGTAGGTCGTCGCTACCGCAGGCTTTTGGACGAAAATGCAGAACTGCCCAACCTGATCATCGTTGATGGTGGCAAAGGTCAACTTAGCAGCGCAGTTGACGTGCTCAAGGAACTAAACCTTTATGGCCGAATACCCATTATCGGTATTGCGAAACGGTTAGAGGAAATCTACTACCCACACGACCCTTTGCCACTACACATTGGAAAGAAATCTCCCAGTCTGCTGCTCATTCAACAAATCCGTGATGAAGCACACCGATTCGCTATTACCTTCCACCGACTGAAACGAAGCAGCAACAACCTAGACTCCGAGATGGACAACATACCAGGCATCGGGCAAAAGACCGCGAGCCTGTTGCTGAGCACTTTCAAATCGGCGAAAAAACTGAAGGAAGCAAGCCTCGAGGAACTGGAATCTCTATTGGGCAAAGCCAAAGCGGCTCACGTAATAGCCTGGCAACAAAAAAGGGAACCCGATTAAGGTTCCCTTTTTCAGGCGCTCAGCAACTTCTAGTATTCCCAGAGGTTGTGCTCACGCTCCATAAGTTTCATTTCCTCCCACTCGGTAGCCCACACAGCTTCCTGGCGGGGTCTTCCATTATAGGTATCGTAGATGGTATCATCATCCGGATTCTCCACCTTCTCAATTGTTCCATGGAATAAACGCAACAGGAAAGCATCTGCATAGTTCTTGTTCTCAGCCGTGTTATAGCGGTTGAACCAAACAGCATCCTTCACATGATTACGAAACAATTTTTCCAGGTCCTTATACTTAAACCATCCCAGGGGCTTAAATGTACCCGAGTTATTATCAAACGCAGAGAACTGCATGGCCAACATATCATAATACAGTCTTGAGCGACGTTTATCGAAAATTACGTCCTCAACGAGTCGGCACTGATATATTTCCGTGGGGCTATATACTTGTGCTTTGCCCTGATTGGTTTCGGCCCACTCATTGGAAGACGTCTTAGGATTTTTGCCCTTATTATCAGCCGTTGCCAAATAATTCTTCCCTTCAAAGGTCACTGGATCATCTACATAATAATCCTTCGTTGGAGTCCAGGTTTCATACGTGGCTCCAGGAACCGAAACCATATCCTTGAAAAAATCCTCTTTTGACTTTCTCGTTGTAATGGAATCATTAACATAGATATCAGCCAATTCCCCTGACGTAACTGCATTGATGATCAGTTTAGTCACTTCACTGCCACGCGCAAAGAAGCCCTTGTTTTGCTTTTCACGGAGGTCAATGACCCTCCACACCCGGACTTTGTACAATTGCTCATAGCGAGGAATGTTGAGCAGGGAATTTGGATTCACCTGTCCTTCCTCCTGCTGAGCAAAGGCTGAGCCCGAGATCATTGCCAACGCCAACCCGACCAAGAACCTTTTTGCTGTCATAATGTGTATCTAAATAATCGTTTGCTTTTTATTGAACCGGGATGGTAATAATACCGCCCACAATGTCAACGTTCTCTTCCTGACCTGTATACGTACGACGTTTCACTGATTTAATATCTACAATAATACGGTCGCCGGGTCTGAACTGAGATTTCCAGGCTGACAAATCAATGTTCTCTGAAGTAGCCGTGATGGTCTGCACACGGGCCGTACCGCGCGCCAGGATCACTTCCATGCTCTTGATGCGGAAGTTGGCATCCTTGGGAACCTCAGCCTTAAAGTTCTCATCAGCATCTGCTGCTATCTTAATGCCTGAAGTTCCAGCGCCGCGAATACCATTCTTCAGGTCAATTTCCTTACCTGTATTGTCACGGGGAACATAACGTGGTTTTGGGATCAACTTCACATCAAATGGTTCGGTCCCGATAACAGCTCCACCATTTGCGACGGTTACTGCAACCTTGCGCTCCGAAGGGATAATTGTCACCTTTCCAGGCTTATCTCCCTTCTCAATTGTTCCGCCTTTAATTGTAAATGTTGGGTTATAGCTCGTACCGAGGGCCGGCACTTCAATATTTACGAAGTTACCGCAATTCATGTACAGACTGGGCGCGTTACCGTTGGTAATACGGATGGTCGGCTTGATTACCGTGTACTCGATCTTGCGGGTAATCGGAGGTTTTCCTGCACCGGGACGAATCTCAGTATTATAGGACTGAAGACCTTCGCCAGAAGCAGCAAACTCAATCTTAGCCATTTTAATGCTGGTTTCGGCATCAGTAATTACGCTCAGTTGCTGTCCATTGCGGAACATATCCGGAGTTACGCCGGAGGCGGCTCCAGCCATAAACAACTTACCTTCGTATTTCGCGCCAGCGGCCACCACAGATGGTCCGATAACCATGGGTACAACCTTATCAAATTTCACGTTAACAGCGTCTGCAACGCGGGCCATTGAATCAAGGGCCATAGCCTCAAACTCCAGAACTTCGGTTTCCATCTGAGTAACACCGGCAATGGCTGCCATTGTCGGAGTTCCTTCAAATGAAAACTCGATGAAGGTTTTGTCCCCGTGCTCCACTTCACCCTTTTCATTTTTCAATTCCTCAAAGTCAACCGCGCGCTTATTAAGCTTAGGGAATTTCATTCCACTGAATTCCTCCAGGCGATCATGAAAACCAACGAGGCTCTGCTCATAGATTTTTGACAGAGTGGACTTATCATTCAGCATTTTCTCCTCAGAAATATTGGTATTTCCTACCAGTTCATCGCCCACCATTGGCTTACCATCGTGGTCCTTGCCCAGGATGTCCTTGATGGAGTCGAGGGTTCCCAGTGTTTTCTTTGAAAGCGAACGAATCTTTTTTGCTGTCTCCACAGCCTGAAGCACTTTCTCGTCGCGACTTGTAGAACTGGTTATGGCCGACAGTTTTGCTTCGTTAATGCTGGTGTTTTCCTTAATGAGGTCAACCAGCGTGGTATTCATGATGGCAAATTTCTCAAGCACTGCACTGCTCACGTTCAACGCGAGAAGCGCGGTGAGCACGAGGTACATCATGCCGATCATTTTTTGCCTCGGGGTTTCCTTACCGCCTGACATAGTTGTTTTTGTTTAGCGTTTAATTCAGATTCAACCTTAACCTTTCACCTTACTGCTTACTTTGCCGAGGTGCCGCGCATAGCGGTCAACATGCTTCCATAAACCGCGTTCAGGGAAGTCAGGTTGTCGGTCAATTTGCCGAGTTCAGACGTAAACTTGGAAGTATTGGTACCTACGGTAGAAAGACCCTGCATGGCGCCGGTCAGGCTTTCGTAGAACTTGTTCATGTTCTTCACGTGCGAATCTGCATCCTTCAGCTCCATTTCGTAGATGCTGTTCAGGGCAGCCAGGTTCTTGGTCACCTTTTGAACCTGGGCGTGGTATTCGCCGGTATCTTTTGAAGCGTCGGCCATTGCGCCTACGGCTTTCATGGCAGTGCCATATGATTTGTTCATTTCCGACAGAGAAGCGGAAGCTGCCTGCACGTTCTTGGCATACTCGTTAGTTGCCACAGCTGCATTTGACAGGTTGCCCATCTGGGTTGCTGAGGTTGCGAGGTTGGTCAAGCCCTTGCCGAGGTTATCGAGCAGGTTCTGATCAACTTTGGCTGTCTTCAGCATTTCATCAATTTTCAGGAGCGGAGACTCACCACCGGCAGGGCGATTGCTGATGCGGGTTGCTGTCTGGTTGGCCGGACCTTCGTATTCTTCAGAAAGTTCAGGATAAACCTTAGACCAATCTGGGTCTTCATGCTTAGGTTCAAAGGCACTCAAAAAGAAGATACCTGCTTCCACGGAAAGACCGATCATCAACATAAGGTTGGCACCGGGTAAGTGGAGAATTTTGAAGAGTGCACCTACGATAACAACTGCCGCACCAATACCATATATTTTGGGCATGATGGTCTCATAGAGCAATTGCATGAATCCGCCTTTTTTCTTTGCCATGGTTATTTAGAGTTTAAGGTTTAAGGTTTTCTTTGTTTAGTAGTCTGGTCAGCCGATTAAAGTTAATACGACTTTTTAATTATTAAAATTCATTACCGGAGGAGCGACCGAGGTGCGTCATGGCACAACGGAAGCCGATATAAGCACGGGAAGAATCTTTGAATTCATAGGTGCGTGTTCCAGTTTCGAGGTAATAGGCAACATCTTTCCAGGATCCGCCGCGCACCACCTTCTTGGGGGGTACTTTGGCGTTGTATTTCTTATTGTCCGGATCCGTGCGGGGGTCAATGTACTGGGGGTTCAAATCCCAAACTGTAGGTACGGAAGCCGGGTTAAAGTCATCAAGACACCACTCCGATACGTTTCCAGAGGTGTCAAAGAGGCCATAATCGTTAGGGAAGTAAGCGCGGATAGGCGATGTATAGGCAAACCCGTCATCGTAGAAGTTACCACGACCTGGCTTGAAGTTCGCGAGCATACAACCTTTTGAATTGCGGATGTAGGGGTTACCCCAAGGATACTTTGCCATGTCGCGACCACCACGGGCTGCGTATTCCCATTCTGCCTCAGAAGGCAGGCGGAACTCAGGCATCGGAAACTCACCAACCGTCTTGCGGAAATCGTTCAGGTAAGCTGTGCGCCATTTTCCAAAGAATACGGCTGCATCCCAGTTTACACCCACCACCGGATATTCATCGTATCCTGGGTGCCAGTAGTAATAATCCTGGATCGGATCGCCCATGTGGTGCGCAAAATCACGAACCCAGGAAGTAGTGTCAGGATAGTATTTCTGACGGAATTCATCAGCGGCGACAGCAGGGAATCCTTCAATGGTACCATTATCTACCAGGAAAAAGTTGGTAAACTGACGGTATTCGTTGTTGGTGATCTCGGTATCGTCCATAAAGAACGGGCCGATGGTTATCTGTTTGTTGAAGTTGATCTGGGTAGAAGCAGGATCTTCGTCTGCCTGGCCCATGTGGAAAGTACCCGCGGGAATCGGTACCATACCATAAGGAATTGTCATGACCCAACCTTCGCGGTTGCCAACGCCGACAAGTTCTCCCTGGTTGGAACCGCCCTTTTTGCCCCCAATTCCGAGCAAACCGCATCCCGCGACCGAGAGAAACATTGTTGCCAGTGCCAAATAACCTAGACTCTTCGTTGTCACCTTTACTGTCATAATTTCGTGTTGTTAGGTCAGTCGTTCAAGTTGGTCTTTGTCCAACGAACGGACTATAAATTTATTTCATTCCTCTGTTTTGCCAAAAATAGGTCTGCCAAATTCCGTAAAATCTTCAAAAAACCCAAAAATGTTTTGCTTTAGTATCGGAATCTGGGGGTACGTATGACCTTTTTTCCCGTAAGGTTAACCGGCAAACTATAGGCAACCATCAACTCATGAGAGGTGGGTTGCTTAGCCTGCTGATCCTTAATGATATAGTCCAGAGAATAGCCAATTTTGAGGGATTTGTCCTTAAGGAGGCTATACCCCAGAATCAGGATTGCGGCCTCGGATTGTCTGAAGGAAAGCCCTCCCCACATGGTGTCTTTGAAATAGGCCAGGGCGCCGAGGTCAAAACTAGTCTTGATCAGGTCAGATTTTACCAAAGCCACGAATTGCAGCCGTACATCAAAATTCAGGTCGTAACTGTAACCGCCGGTGACATACAGGTGCTGCCGGAGTTGGTTCTTCTGGGACATCCCAAAGTCGAAGGTTGGCTGTGTCAAATGGTCCAAACCAACCCCAAAATAGTATTTGTCTTTTCTGAAGAGTGCGCCCACAGCAACATCGGGTTGTAGTTGCGACTCCTTACCTGTTTTGCCTGCCAGCAGCGGGTCGTTAGGATCCGTGGCACGGTACAAATCAAAGTTGACCTTCTGGGAGAATATGCCGGCACGAACCCCAATACTCAATTTCCCGTCCCGGATGTTCCGGTGGTAAGCATAAGAAAACTGGGCTTCAAAATTTGACACCGGCCCTAACTGATCATTGACGATATAGCCACCTACACCACCCTTGAGCATGGGGACGGGCGTGTGTACGCTGATGATTTGAGTAGTGGGGGCTCCTCCATCGCCATACGTGGGTGTGTAACCAAGCCACTGGGTACGGTATAAGCCAGTGATTTTGGTAACGCCATCTGTTCCGGCAAAGGCTGGGTTATAGTAGAACGAGTTGAACATGTACTGCGAGAACTGTGGATCCTGTTGAGACCAGGCTTCCCACGACAGCAACACGAACAATAGTACCAACGTCTTTTTCACGGCCAAAGGCTTGATGGTCAAATATACAGGATTTGACGCCTGACAGACCATGAACTAACGAAACCGGGTATATAAATTATTTAACGCCGTTGGCCTTTTTGATATAGAGCTCTAGGGCTCCCGTCATTGACGGGGCATTTGGCAGGGGTGCTTCAATGTCCAGCAATAATCCGGCATCGTGCACGGCCTTTGCAGTGGCAGGGCCAAAGGCAGCAATACGGGTATTGTTCTGTTTGAAGTCAGGGAAGTTGGTGTAGAGCGAGTGGATACCCGAAGGACTGAAGAAGGCCAGGATATCGTAGAATACCTCTTTGAGGTCAGACAGGTCGGCTGCAACCGTATGATGGGTTATGGCTTCGCTGAAGTGGTAATTGTTTTCCCGGAGGAAGTCAGGTATATCGTTCTTGCGGATATCAGAGCAGGGGAACAGGAACTTTTCGTTCTTATGTTTCTTGATAATCTCGAGCAGGTCACGCGTATCCTTGAGGCCAGTGAAGATCTTCCGCTTTCGGATGACGATGTATTTCTGGAGGTAGTTGGAAGTTTGTTCGGAGATGCAGAAATATTTCATGTCCGGAGGCATCTCGATTTTCAGTTCACGGCAGAGGCTGAAGAAATGGTCTACGGCATTCCGGCTGGTGAAAATGATGGCCGTGTAGTTCAGGATTTCGATTTTCTGCTTTCTGAATTCCTTTACGGGAACGGGTTCGACCTGAATGAAAGGACGGAAATCGATCTTAATCGAGTATTTCTCAGCGATTTTAAAATACGGCGAGGTCGGATCGGTAGGGGCTTCCTGGGTGACCAGAATGCTCTTTACTTTCCGCATTCTGTCAAGTAAAACCGCATCAGTCATATCAGCACAAATCGGGGTGAGCGTGTCAGAAGAAAATCTTGATGATGATTACCAGTGGTATGATTTCCGAGATACAAAGGTAGGAAAATAAATGAAAAAAGGAGAAAGGGGCCCGTGCCAATAATTTAATAAAGACCATGACTGAGCCGGCGCTCATCAAAGCAAGTGCCAATACAATCAATTGACGGTAAAAGAAAGGTTGACCTCCCTGCAACACGAAATAAACCAATGAAAGGAGGGCCATACTAACGGCAGTAAAGAGGGTGAATCGCAAAAAATTAAAAAACTGAAAGCTGACGGTTTCACGAAAATTAAACAAAGACGAAAAGATCAGCACGACAATCAACTTGGCCGTGAGCAGCAGTAAAATATAGAATGACAACCGGAGCCAAAAGGAGAAGGCATCCCCCAATGATGTGATCTCCATAAACCTGGAGACCTGGAAAAAACTGCCTGCAAAATAAAATACGGCACACAACAGAAATCCGGTAAGCAAGGCACAGAACAAGTAAAAAAGAAAATTTACGCTGGAGGTAATCCGGGATGCCAGCAGGTTTTCGTTGCGCTCCTGCACCGAAAAGATCTTGGCAAATGAAAAATAATCGAGTGTTAGCTGGGGATTGGTTCGCAATAGTGTGAGCCAGAAAATCAGCAGAACAGAAACGGCGATTACAACAAAATTCCTGAAGAATGTCGGCTTTCTGGCCAATGCTGTAACCTGGGAAGGAGCCGGCAGGTTATCCGCATAAACAATGGTGGTCGACATTTGCGCCAATCCGCCCGGGGTGTAAATGCCAATCCATAGATGTGGGGTGTAACGTTTGGACAGGCTGTCCAGGTCAAAAATGTGTGACTTACCTGCATAAATCAATTTGCCATTGACGAACAAACTAAACGGGGCGGAGTCCTCCACTGAAAGGTGGTGGCCTGGAAAGCGAGAGGCGTCGATTTCAAAATAGACAGCGTCAAGCTTGTCGCTCGTGCTGGACAAGGGTTCATAACCATTTGTGGTGTGCGCCCTCCAATCGGGACGAAGGTTCTTTACCACATAGGGTGCAGCCAGGCCGATTTGACAAACGAAGAGAAGGAGGAGAATGCGTAGCACGGGTCAAAAATATTCCAAAGCAGCACCAATACCGAAAAAACTATTCGCAAATTCACGCATGGCCGGACTTTACCTTCACATTCCCTTCTGCCGTCAGGCCTGTTATTACTGTGACTTTCATTTTTCGACGGATACCCATCACCGCAGCGAATTGGTCCAGGCGTTGATGTGCGAACTTGAACTACAAAAGAACTATACCCATGAACCTATTCGCACGCTGTACTTCGGAGGCGGCACGCCTTCGTTGCTCACACGTGAAGAGTTGTCCGGCTTGATCGATGCCGTTCGAGAGAATTATTCACTTGATGCAACCGCTGAGATAACCCTCGAGGCCAATCCAGACGACCTGACGCCTGAGCATCTTAAGGATCTTCATCAGGTGGGCATCAATCGGTTGAGCATAGGCATACAATCTTTTGATCCTAACACACTCCGGTTTCTTCACCGCGTTCATGACGCGAACCGGGCCAGGCAATGTCTTCATGATGCCCGGGATGCCGGATTCAACAATATCAGCATTGATCTCATTTATGCCATACCCGGCCATGGTGAAGAGGCGTGGGCAGAGGCCTTGCGAGAGGCCATTGGCTTTTCACCGGAACACATATCGTCGTATGCGCTCACCATTGAAGAGCGCACTGTATTTGGCAACTGGAAAAAGCGCGGCAAGTTGGTACCGGCACAAGAGGAAACAGCTGCCCGTCAGTTTGAGCGCCTGATGGACGTCTTGTCATCAGCGGGTTATGAGCACTATGAGATTTCCAACTTCAGCAAGCCCGGATTTGAATCGAAACACAACAGCAGTTATTGGGCGGGCGTTCCTTACGTGGGAATCGGACCAAGTGCTCACTCATTTGACGGCGCCACCCGACAATTTAATATCCGGAACAACGCTCAATATGTACGTTCTATTCAAACAGGGGTAATTCCTGCAGAACGGGAAATTCTCACCCGATCGAATCAAATCAATGAGTACCTGCTTACGTCCCTGCGCACCTCGCGCGGGTGTGACTTTGATATTATTCTTCAGCGGTGGCATGAACCGTTGTTGGCAAACCGACAAGCCTACATTACCCGTTTGGTTGACCAGCAGCTTGTGGTGTTGATGGGTTCCGTGATGCGATTGACCAGGTCTGGAAAACTTCTGGCGGACCAGTTGATTGAGGACCTGATGGTGGAGGGCTGATGAGCACAACTTGGCAGTTCCGGCCCAACGTGTTAATTTGAGCATTCATTACCCCCAATGACCTCCGAGGAAAAGCGTGTTTATTTGCTATTGAAGGCAGTTATCTTCTACTACCACGGATTGGATCCGGAAGAGAAGGTGGACCTGGAAGAAGTAGCAGACCGATTGAGCGCGGCAGATGAATTGAAGTGGGCGGTTGATTTTATTGAAAAGGACCAGCTTACCTCATTTGAGCGGGCGCGCACATTTCTCAATGATATTATTGGTGACTATACCAAGGAGAAGCGGGTTGAACTGATCAACATGGTTTGGGAATCCAACAACCTCAAAGGCTACGTCACTGAGATGGAAGCAACAGCTATGCTCAAACTGGCCCGCGATTGGAAAGTGGAGAAGGAGCTTGTTGATTTGGTGATGAAGTAGTCCTTTCTGCCGGACGGGAAGTTATAAACTCATCATATCCTTAAACTTGGCAGCCTGACGCCGGCTTACCTCCACCTTGTCACCACCACGGAGTTTTACCATCAGCCCTCCATTGAACCAGGGCTCAATGCCTTCTACCCAGCTCAGGTTGACGATGTGCTTTCGACTGGCCCGGAAAAAGGCACGCTCATCCAGTTTCTCGTCCAATGCGTTGAGTGATTTGTGAATCATGGGGCGGTTGGTATCAAAGTACACTTTGATATAATTGCCATCGGACTCGAACAACCGGATGTTGGCGAGGCTCACAAACCAGCACCGCTCTCCGTCTTTTACAAAAACCTGATCTTCCAGACCCAACTTCTGGTCACGGCCTTTGCCCGACCGGGTGCGCTCCTTTTCCTGGATCCTATGAACGGCCTCGGACAGGCGCTCGGCTGTGATGGGCTTGAGCAGGTAATCCAATGCACTTACTTCAAAGGCTTTGATGGCAAACTCATCGTAGGCTGTGGTGAATACCACGAGGGGTACGGTGTCGAGTGATTCGAGCAACTGAAAGCCGGTGCGACCAGGCATTTGAATGTCCAGGAAGAGCAAATCAGGATTCAGGTCGGTTATCATTTGCTCAGCTTCATCTGCGTTCTGGGCTTCACCGACGATCTCGATGGAAGGGTGCTCCTCCAACAACTTCATCAGTTCTTTGCGGGCCAACCGCTCATCATCAACAATCAGGGCTTTCATGTTTTCGGTCTTATCGTGAAAAATTCATTAAATCATTAACGCAAATGCGGTATTTCCAATTCAGTTAAAACAAAAGTATTGTTTTCGGAGAGTATTCGAAATGAGGCCTTATCGCCATAAATCAGTTTAAGGCGCTGTTTGGTGTTTTGCAATCCCAGGCCACCGCCTTCACGCCGGGTTCCGTTCAGGTAATGTCCGCTGTTTCTGATTTGTATGCTGAGGCGGTCATTTATGACAGAAGATTTTATCTGCACTACGCCGCCCGCTGTAAGTTTAGCGATGCCGTGCTTGATTCCATTCTCAACGAGTGTCTGGATCATCAGGGGAGGAACCAGAAAGTCGCGGGAGGCGGGATCGATATCAAAGGTTGTTTGCAATCGCTCTTCAAAGCGGATACTTTCCAGTCCGAGGTAGTCGTTCACGATTTTTAGTTCATCTTCAAAGCGGGTCAATCCCCGCTTACCGGTGGTCAGGGAGTTGCGAAGGATGTTCGAGAGCTGATTAATAGCCTGTTTGCTCTTTACCGGATTTTCATCCACCAGGGCCCGGATGCTGTTCAGGGCATTAAAAATAAAATGGGGATTCAGCTGAGACTTCAGGTTATTCAACTCGATTTCCTTGGCCGAAGCTTCCAGCTTGAGTGATGTATTGTATCGTTCGAAATAATTGTAGATAAAGTATAACACACACCACAGGAAGAAGATAAACGCATAGATAAAGCTGAGTCCAATGATGTTCTTGATGTCGAAAGCGACCTTATTACTGAACAGTCCCAGCGGAAGCGAAATTGGCACCCGGAGAAAGTACATGATAAGCCCCAGGATGACGACGCTCAGGATTACCCGTGGAATCAAGATGGACATGCCTTGGTCAAGCCAGCGGCGACGGTTGATCAGGTTGCGGAATCCGTGGCTCAGCAACAGGCAGAAGAATGCTTCATATACCAGGAAGATGATTCGCTGGGTGCTTACCCCCTGGTTGGACGCAAACACACTCACGATGATCTGCAGGAAGGCATAGAAAGTCCAGCCTCCCACCTGCAGCGTCCAGTATAACCGTGATTTGTTTACCATGTTACGGCAAAGGTAGAAATAAGCAAAAAGGTGGATAGCCCTGTTTTACGGACGGTTGAGTCCATTCCCTATTGCAGCTCCGGCTTCAGGTACCTGCCGGTATAGCTTGCCGGGTTCCTGGCCACGTCATCAGGAGTGCCCATGGCAACAATTCTTCCTCCTTTTGCGCCACCTTCCGGGCCGAGGTCAATCAACCGATCGGCTGATTTGATAATATCCATGTTGTGCTCAATGACCAGCACCGTATTTCCTTTGTCAACGAGTTTTTGCAACACATCCAGTAGATGCGAGATGTCCTGAAAGTGCAATCCCGTTGTCGGCTCGTCGAGGATATATAATGTCTTGCCGGTATCACGCTTGGACAATTCGGTGGCGAGTTTTACCCGTTGTGCTTCGCCACCCGACAGGGTGGTGGCGTGTTGCCCCAGTGAGATGTATCCCAGGCCCACATCATTAAGGGTTTCAATTTTGCGAAGGATCTTGGGCTGGTTCTCAAAAAAGACCACGGCTTCCTCCACCGTCATGTCGAGCACATCTGAAATTGATTTTCCCTTGAACCTGACTTCCAGTGTTTCCCGGTTATAGCGCTTGCCTTTACAGGTTTCGCAGTGCACATAAACATCGGGAAGAAATTCCATTTCGATGAGACGGAGGCCCGCGCCTTCGCACGTTTCACAACGTCCGCCTTTTACATTGAACGAAAAACGTCCTGGCTTATAGCCTCTGATTTTTGCTTCAGGCAGTTGCGCAAAGAGGTCCCGGATATCAGAAAAGACGGTGGTATAAGTAGCTGGATTTGATCGTGGGGTGCGACCGATCGGCGACTGATCCACTTCAATCACCTTGTCGATGTGCTGAAGGCCGTCCACTTTTTTGAAAGGCAACGGCTCCGCATGGGCATGAAAGAAATGCTTGTTGAGAATGGGGAACAATGTATCATGAATCAGAGTAGACTTCCCGCTGCCTGATACCCCGGTAACACAGGTGAATGTACCCAGCTCAATTTTCAGGTCAATGTTCTTGAGATTATTCCCGCTTGCACCTTTGAGGGATAGTACCTGGCCATTACCAGGTCGCTTCTTTTTAAGGTACGGGATTGACAGGCTGCCGTTCAGGTACCTGGAGGTGGTGCTGTTGTTGGTAAGGAAAGACGAGGGCGTACCCGCAGCGACAACCTGCCCTCCGTGTCGTCCGGCGCCAGGGCCCACATCGATCACATAGTCTGATGCCAGCATCATGTCTTTGTCATGCTCAACGACTACCACCGAGTTGCCCAGGTCCCGAAGATCCTGTAAGGCCTTTATCAGTTTCACGTTATCCCGCGCATGCAAGCCAATGCTGGGTTCGTCAAGTATGTACAGTACGCCCACCAATTGTGTTCCGATTTGGGTTGCCAACCGGATGCGTTGCGCCTCGCCGCCACTCAGGGTGCGCAGGGGACGATCGAGATTGAGGTATTCCAATCCTACATCCAGCAAGAAGCCAATGCGTTTGCGTATTTCTTTCAGTACTTCGGATGCAATCACCCGCTGTTTGTCATTAAGTCGATCTTCAAGGCCAGTCATCCAACGACTCAACTCCTGAATATCCAGTCGGGCCAGCTCGGAAATATTCTTCCCGTCAATCTTAATATATAAAGATTCCTTCTTCAGGCGGGCGCCCTTGCATTCGGGACAGGTTTTCACTACCGTGAAGTCTTCAGCCCATTTCCGGATGGAGTCTGATCCTTCGTCGCGCTGTTTTTCAAGAAAATTAATAATTCCTTCGAAGCGAGTATTCCATTCGGTGCCCGGATACTTTACGGATGCGACAGCCACCGGTACATCATCACCATACAAGAGTGTCTTAATCACTTCGGCCGGTATATCCTGTAACGGGGTGCTCAAAGAAAACTTATGACGCTTGAGGATGGCTTCAATTTTTTTGAAGATCCAGATATCACGGTATTCACCGAGGGGAAGAATGCCGCCCCGTGCGATGCTTACTTTTTTGTTGGGCATCACCGACTCTTCCGTGATTTCTTCGATCACACCAAGACCCGCACAGGATGGACATGCGCCATAAGGTGAGTTGAACGAAAAAAGATTTGGCGCAGGCTCATCATAGGACAATCCCGTGGTGGGGTCCATGAGGTATTTGGAGAAATGGTGGACCTTGTTGTTATCCTCCAGGGCCATCATCACCCCCTTCCCTTCCTTGAGCGCCAATGCTACAGATTGCGCAATGCGATAACGGTCCTTTTCATCCGGCACGATGCGGTCAATGACGACCTCGATGTCGTGAATCTTGTAGCGGTCCACCTGCATTTTGGCCGTAATCTCTTCGACCGCACCATCAATGCGGACCTTGGCATATCCGCTCTTTCGGATCTGAACAAAAAGCTCGCGGTAATGCCCTTTCCTGCCCCGAACCACCGGTGCCAGCAGCGTCAATTTTCTTCCCCTGAATTGCTGGATCAGGTTATTGATGATCTGATCTTCAGACTGCCGCACCATCTTTTGTCCGGAGAGATAGGAGAATGCCTCTCCGGCCCGGGCAAAGAGCAAACGCATGAAGTCATAGATTTCAGTGACAGTCCCCACCGTCGAGCGGGGGTTTCGCGAGGTTGTTTTTTGCTCAATGGATATAACCGGACTCAGTCCGTTGATCTTGTCAACGTCTGGTCGCTCCAGGTTGCCAATAAAACTGCGGGCATAGGCGGAGAAGCTTTCCATGTAGCGGCGCTGACCTTCCGCGTAAAGCGTATCAAATGCGAGGGATGATTTGCCGCTCCCACTAATACCCGTGATCACCACCAATTTATTTCTCGGGATGTTGACGCTGACATTCTTCAGGTTATGTTCTCTGGCGCCGACGATTTCGATCAAGTCATGGCCGGTGGTATCAGCCGGAGGAGGAGTATTACGGATTGGTTTCGCCATGATGGTGCGGGGTGGCTAAAATACAGCCCCGCAGTTTATGATCTAAAAATATTTGCGATGAAAAACTAAGTAGTGAGCTCAGCTTTTGATGAGGAACTGTTCCAGGTCCTTCAGCTTCAGGATACCTTCATAAAAGGCTTTGCCAAAAATAACAGCAAAAATGCCCATTTCATTTAACCGGCGGATGTCGTCTACGCCGCGAATGCCACCACTCGCCAACACTTTCAGGTTGGGGAATTCGGTGAGTATTTCCTGATAAAAGTTGAAATCAGGCCCTTCGAGTACACCATCACGGGAAATGTCAGTACACTTGGCGTATTTGAGCCCCTTGTCATAAAAGAAATGAAGGTGCTCGAAGAGTTTTAATTCAGACTGCTTAGCCCATCCCCGAAAGGCTACCTGTTTTGTTTTTACGTCTGTCACATCTGCACTCAGGGTTATTTTTTCACGTCCAAAAGACATGACCCATGAGGCAAACAATTCAGGGTTGGTGATAGCGATACTTGATGCTGTGATGTAGTCTGCTCCAAATTCGTAGGCGCTGCTGATATCACCATCGGTGCTGATGCCCCCGGTGAAATCAATCTTAAGGTCAGTATGGTTCGCAACGGCCTCCAGCACATGAAAATTCTTGGGGCTTCCACGCTCTGCGCCATCCAGGTCGACCAGGTGAACTACATCGATTCCATGGTCCTCAAACCGCTTGGCGAGGTCCAGTGGATTTTCGTCATAGGCTTTCTCGCTGGTGGGGTCACCTTTTCTCATCTTGACGACCTTACCCCGGCGAATGGCGATGGATGGGATTACTTGAATCATTGTCCTAAAACTAACTCAAATTTTCAAGTCCATAAAAGTTTGGCACTACTTTTCGGAGAAGAGACCCCATGTATCCGTACGGCCTTTTAGCTACTTTTAATGTCATGAATCGATTGCACTTAGTCCTGGTGGCCGTTCTGGCGGCTCATGGGTTGTTTGGCCAATCCCGGCTTCGCAAGATGCCAGCAAACGTTAACCACTCGTCCATCAACAACTCGGCGCCATTTATTGCATTGGATGGCAATACCATCGTGTACCTGGCTGATGTGGCCGAGGACAATGCCCTGACCCTTAACCAAACCAATAAATCAGGTACCAATTGGACTGACCCGGTGATCTTACCCCGGGCTGTCAACAATCACCTGAATTACTTATATGGGTTTGGCTTGAGCCCTGACGGAAATATCCTATACATCAGCAATGCAAAGTCCAATGGCATGGGCGGCTACGATATCTATGCTTGTTCGCGCCGCGGCAGCTCCTGGGCTGAGCCTGTCAACCTGCTCAACCCAATTAATTCAAAACTCAATGACGCCTGCCCTTCGCCATCCGCCGACGGCATGGCCTTTTATTTCATGCGCTGTGAAACCATGACCGGCACGCAGGCCGACCGGTGCAAACTGATGGTGGCCCGGAAGAAACCCAATGGACAATGGGATGAACCCACTGAATTACCTGCCTTTATCAACACAGGCAATTCACAGTCACCACGGATTATGGGCGATGGGGAAACGCTGATTTTTGCCTCCAATAAGCTGCAACCAAACAAAGGAGGGATGGATTTGTATATGACGCGATTCCAGAACAATACCTGGACGCCACCGTTGGCGCTGGAATTTGCCAATACACCAGGTGACGATCAGTTTGTGAGTGCGTCATCCCTGGGCCGATACCTGCTGAAGCATGTGCCTGGCACGCGTGTTACCGAATTGGTAGAGTTGTTGTTCCCTGCCGAGCTCAGGCCAAAGACCACCATCAAAATTGAAGGTCAGGTGTCTGGACCCGATCAACCCGGTTCGGCATTCGTATCCATATTTGATTTGCGCAATAACACCAAGGTTTTTGCAACCAACCCCAATTCAGTCGGGCAATTTGTAACCTATGTAAAGGAGGGATCAGTATATGATTTGTCCATTGAGCCTGCACTTGATAACTACACGTTTTATTCCAGGCATTTTGACCTGACCAAAGAGAAGTTTTCATTGCTTGAAAAGGTGAGTGCCAAACTGAAAGCTGCTGCCGCAGGAGATACCATTCAGCTGGAGGGGATTGGATATCGCGACCTTACTGCGGACCTCGACCCGCTGTCGGCACAGGAACTGCGTCGCGTGAAGCGACTCATGGATGGCAACCCACGGCTCAATTTCACCTTTGAGTTAACCCTGGAACCTTACCTCAACGATACGCTAAAGATTTCGCCCGATATGACCGAAATACAACGGGATACCATTCGAGTTCCGGTCAGCTATGCCGTTGACTCAGTAACCACAGCTACACGCGACTCGCTGGTGGTGAAAGTGCGCTACCACAATAACAGAACAACAGCCCAGGCACAAACGCTCAGGGATTATTTCACTAAAGCGGGGGTGAACAATGATCGGCTCAAGTTCACGCAAAAATTGTTGTCTGCACCTTTAGGCGAAGCCGACAAGCCTCGCACCAGGGTAAAACTAATTATTCGCTAACCACAAACGGTACCACGACCAGGGTCTTATCCCAGGCGAGTACTAGTTCAAGTGCGTCATCAGCCTTTTCAATTCTGATGGTGAATTGTTCAAATTCTTTTTCAGTTTGCATCACGGGGACTTCGATTACGAGGGCATCCGTTTTCTCATCGCGTGCAGCCTGGCCATTTTTCATTACATCGACTCCCCAATTCGGCACACTGGAGTTAAACACTACCTGCCATGAAGTCTCATTTGGCACAGTCCATAATGAATACCTGCCTTTCTTGAGGATTGTGCCGCCAATCCTGATGTCCATGTTAGTTTCCAGAGTGGTTGGCTCGTTGGCACCTGTACGCCAGGTTTTTCCGTAAGGAACCAGGGCACCAAAAATCTGGCGGCCTTTTTTGAATGGTCGGTTGTAAGACACCGCTATGCGCAGGTTGCCTTCCTCATAGGAAACCAATTCCTCCGGGCTATGGGATTTGGTGAATTTATAGCCTACCAGGATCGCTACCACGGCGCCCAGGGCTACCACCAGGCCGGAAATCAGAATCACTTTTTTCATTGCTAGACAGGAGCTAAGTGCGATTTAAACTCAAAATACAGATATAATGTTTCCGCATGATCTCAAATATTGCAAGAAATGGCAAATCCGGGTTAAATTGGCGGCCTAAACAATTTCTTATGTGGTTTTTCTTTGGAGTAGTTTGCCCGTTGTTCCTCCTTGCTTTCATTTCGCCCTGGCTGTTCCCCAACAAATCAGTTAGCAAAAACGAACACGACGTTAAGCACTGATCCGAGATCAGTCGAATGAATGTTTGTGTTTTTTGCGGGTCTGCTACCGGGCACCATGCCCACTATGCCGTTGCGGCCCGTACCGTAGGCGAACTCATCGCCAAAAACGGCCATGCCTTGGTATATGGTGGCGGCAATATTGGCCTCATGGGCATTGTTGCTGATGCCACTTTACTGCATGGCGGGAAGGTAACAGGTGTAATCCCGGATTTTCTGATGAGGCGGGAAGTAGGACACCACGGACTTAGCGAACTCATTATTGTTGATTCGATGCATGAGCGCAAAAAGAAAATGGCCGACCTCGCTGATGTATTCATTGCCCTTCCAGGCGGATGGGGCACGTTGGATGAACTCGCCGAGATCCTTACCTGGCGTCAATTGCATCTCGTGAATCAGCCAGTCGGTCTCCTGAATCTGAATGGGTTCTTTACGCCCCTTGTCGATCAGATGAAAACCATGGCTGATGAGGGCTTTCTGGCAGCTGAAAACCTGAAATTTCTTACTGTCGCGGATTCTCCTGTCAAATTGCTCACCGCACTGGGGGTAGTTGCCGTTTAACGATTATTTCATTTCTGTTTTTTTTCAATAGTTTTAGCCGGGGCAACTCGGCTCATGCGCTTTCTGAGACTATCCATTCTTTTTTTGATGCTTCCGGTCGTGGTGCACGGCCAGTTGGGCTTAGCCATTACCGGTGGCAGACATAAAGTGAAGTTCCCAATTGAAATTGTGAACAACCTGGTGATCGTGCCGGTGGTATTGAATGGGCAATTGCCTTTGAAGTTTATCCTTGATACCGGGGTGCGTACCACCATTCTCACGGAACGCAGTTTCAGCGATCTCTTAAAACTCAACTATGGCAGGCATTATATGGTTGCCGGGCCCGGTGGTGATAAAGTAGTTGAAGCCTACGTCACCAACAACGTAACGCTTGATCTTCCCGGGCTGCATGGCGAAGGTCATGCTGTGCTGGTGCTTGAAAAAGACTATCTGGAACTTCGCAATTACCTGGGTACTGATGTGCAAGGCGTATTGGGCTATGAAATATTCAGTCGGTTTATCGTTCAGATCGATTACAAAGAAAAGGAAGTGACCATTATCCGTCCAGAATTCTTCCAGCCTGGCAAGCGATATGAAATGCTGCCCATGCACGTTGAGGATACCAAACCATATATTCAGGCGTCGGTTCAAATGAGCAATGGTGTTGTTGTTCCCGCCAAGTTGCTTGTTGACAGTGGTGCCAGTCACGGACTGGTTCTGGATCCTTCCTCGAACAAGGAAATATTCATTCCTGAAAAAAACGTGCAAAGTCTGATCGGACGCGGACTGGGCGGACTCATTACGGGTAAAATTGGCCGCATCCAGGGCGTGACGGTTGGAAAGTTTACCATTGACAATCCCATTGTAAATTTTCCAGATGCCAATTCCTACATCGATACCCTCAAGGCAACCGACATATTCAGAAATGGGACCCTCGGCGGTGAAATACTCAGTCGGTTTACCACCATTTATGATTTTCCGCGCGAGCGCCTCTACCTGAAGAAAAACAGCAGCTTCTCGAATGCCTTCCACTTTAACATGAGTGGGCTGACACTAAAGGCAAAAGGCTCGAGGCTCCGTAAATATGAAATTACTGACGTTCGAAAAGATTCACCTGCTGACAAGGCCGGCATTAAGAGTGGCGACGAACTTGTGAGTATCAACGGGGTGCAGGCGAAGGAGCTGGACCTGGGACGGGTGAATGGTGAATTCAACCAAAAGCCCGGAAAAAAAATCAAAGTAGAGTTGCTTCGAAACGGTGAGAAAGTAACGCGACACTTTGCCCTGGAAAGTCAGATCTAGAGCATGGCCGCCTGAATCCATTCCCGCAAGGGCCTGCGGCGTGTGCGGCCGTAAGATTTTACCCAATGTTGCTGCATGAGCCTGAAGTGATTTGCATTAATCATTTCACGGTACAATTTCTCGCCGGACAGTTGACTTTTTAGAACAAAGTTCATAACCCCGGAGCCAATGGTCTCCTGATAGTTGGAATTCTTTACTACCGTTATCGGGACATCGCCGGCCAACCGCTGAATATGCTGCACCAGTTTATGCATTTCCCGACACCCCATGTTGTCATCAATCAAAATGTGCTGGGGTTCAAAATGATTTAGGCGGTGAAGCGTTGAGGTGAGGTCAAAAGCCAGTTCCGTAAGAATCCGCTTGTACGGAATTTCCTGTAAAGAATAACAAACCTGACTAAGTTCGATGGGATTGTTACCAATGAGTAATACCCGCCAACTACTATGTCTATTCGCTTCATTCATACCCTTAAGATTCGTTAGTTGTCACTGGGTAACCACTTCTTGAAAACTTTATTATTTGCCACGGATGTTTACGGAAAAGCGAATACTTAGTTTTAACGAATGAAAGATGTGAAAATTGTCATTGTTGGTGGTGGTCTTGCCGGACTAATTTCTTCAATTCACCTCGCCAGGATAGGTATAACGGCGTATGTCATAGAGAAAAAGATGTATCCCTTTCATCGGGTTTGCGGTGAATACATCTCTAATGAGGTTGTGCCTTACCTGGAGGATCTGGGTTGCTATCCACACGAATTGAGGCCGTCGCAGATTAATCGCTTCGAACTAACCTCGGTGAATGGCAGGTCAGCATCCATGCCACTTGATCTTGGTGGCTTTGGCGTCAGTCGATATGCATTTGATCAATACCTTTATCAAAAGGCGCAATCCCTTGGCGTAAGGTTCTGCACGGGTAGTGAAGTTGAGTCGATAGTTTATGATACAAACACATTTACGGTGCGTACATCTCAACAAGAACATGAGGCAGACATTGTGATTGGCGCGTTCGGCAAGCGTTCCCGGTTGGATGGATATCTCAAGCGCGGGTTTTTCGGCAGACGTTCACCTTATGTAGGGGTGAAATATCACATCAGGCTTTCTGGTTTTGCAGATGACCTCATTGCATTGCACAATTTCAAAAACGGATACTGTGGCATCAGCCAGGTAGAGGATGGCCAAATTAATCTGTGCTACCTCACCCACCGGGACAACGTAAAGAATTATGGTAATGTACGGGACATGGAGAAGCAGGTGCTGTACCAAAATCCATTCCTTCAGCAGATCTTCTCAACGGCCACCTTTCTTTTTGAAAAACCAGAAGTCATCAATGAGATCTCCTTTGAAACCAAATCACCGGTAGCGCATCACATCCTTATGGCTGGTGACGCAGCCGGCATGATTACCCCACTGTGTGGAAACGGCATGGCGCTGGCCATTCATGGTGCGAAGGTGTTGAGCGAGCATGTCATTCGATATGTGGAAGACGAATCTTATGACCGCGACCAGCTGGAGCAGGACTACACCAGCGCCTGGAATTCGTTGTTCTCGAGAAGACTATGGGCAGGACGGCAAATACAACGCTTGTTTGGTGGTGTATGGAGTTCAAACCTGGCCGTCTCGCTGGCCAACACCACGCCAGGCGTTGCTCGCTATCTGATGAAAAAAACCCATGGCAAGCCATTCTCAATTTCAAACTGAAATTGATGCGTTTATCTTTCCGGGACACCTCAACCATAAAAAGTGAGGCCTGCATCTTATTTTTTGATACTTTGTATATCAAACTCAACTTGTCATGATCAACACCAATCGCCGTGATTTCATCAGAACCCTGGGCCTGCTGACTGCCGGAGGCACCCTGGGCGCAGGAATTTTAGACGCCTGCTCTTCAAAACCAGCTGCCGTAGCAACACCGGAATTGTTCTTCAAGATTTCATTGGCGGAATGGTCACTGCACCGCGCATTGTTTGATAACAAAATGACCAACCTTGATTTCCCCGTAAGGGCCAGTAAGGAGTTTGGTATTCATGCTGTAGAATATGTGAATTCATTCTTCAAGGACAAGGCCGGGGACACTGCTTACCTCAACGACCTTAAACAGCGCTGCGATGACAACGGGGTTACCAGTGTCCTGATCATGATTGATGGCGAGGGGGCCATGGGAGATTTGGATGCCGCTAAACGACAGGTAACGGTGGAGAATCACTTTCGCTGGGTAGATGCAGCAAAATTTCTTGGCTGCCATTCCATTCGGGTCAATTGCTCCGGTGATGGCGACCGTGCTGAGGTGGCGAAAGCGGGGGCAGAGGGCCTGCATAAACTCAGTGAATATGGCCAAAGTGCAGGCATAAACATTATTGTCGAAAACCACGGCGGTATGTCTTCTGACGGAAAATGGCTAAGTGGTGTGATCTCCTCAGTGGGTATGCCGAATTGCGGCACCCTCCCCGACTTCGGAAATTTCTGCGTGCGTTATGGCGATAAGGCAAAAGGCGAGCCGGGCTGTGCGGAACAGTACGATCGCTATCAGGGTGTAACCGAGTTGATGCCTTTTGCCAAAGGCGTTAGCGCCAAGACGTATGACTTTGATGAAGCCGGAAATTGCATCGAAACTGACTACACACGGATGTTACCAATTGTGAAAGCAGCTGGTTACACGAATTTTATTGGAATTGAATACGAAGGCGACAAGCTTTCCGAAGAAGACGGCATCCGGGCTACGAAGAAATTACTCGAACGGCTGGGGGCAATCTAAAACAGATATTCCCCGATGTGGCTGATGGACAGGAACAGCCAGACAAAGAAAATATTGAGACAAAGGGCTGAGATGAAATTCAACCGCATGGCATGTCCATAGTCGGCCCTGGCTGGATTTTGCCAAACCCGCAAGAACCAATATCCGAAATACAACACCACGGGAGTAAGTGCCTGCAGAAAAGTGATACCATATTTCATCAGTTGAAATTGCCGGAAGTACAATAGAAAGCCAACCGTGGTAACGCCAAAAAAAACAGCGGCAAACATAAATGTGCCGCGAATACCCAGCCTTCGGCTCAGGGTGTAGTCTCCATGGGCCTCGTCTTCTTCATGCTGGTATACCTGGGTCATGGGATAATTGGCCCAAAGCATGAGGGTGGTGAGGGCAGCCGGAAAGATGATTCGCAGGTGGAGGAGATTTTCCGGTTCATAGTTATTGATACCGATGTAGCACATGCAAAAGGTGAAAAATCCCTGAAAAACACCGGTCACTAACCAACCCAGGATTGGATATTTCTTCAGCCGGATGGACGGGTGGCTGTAAGCCTTAGAGACGAGTCCATAGATCAGGAGCATAATCGAAAACCAATATGAAACGTAAAGGAATCCGAGTACAATGGCCATTACATCCAGCAACAGGGATGTCCAATACAATTCTTTTGAAACAGGCGGTGGGTTTTTCAGTCCACCAATACTCTTTTCATCTTTATCAAAATAGCTATTGAATCCATTGCTGGCTGGATAAAGCAGTAGATGAATAATGATAAAGGCCCATTTCAGTCTGGATTCGCCCAAGTTTGGGGAAATGGCCAGTGCAAACAGGAATACCGGCATCAGAAAAAATGAAAAGGGAATCCGTAGATGCAGCAGGGTCGATTTATATATCATGGGCTGAAACTAAATGTCTAAATTATTCCTTTTTGAGTTATAATTGATGCTCATGAGTTTTATCTCGGCAATTGGTACCGCAACCCCTTCGGGTATTTTTACTCAAAGTACAATCGCTGATTTCATGATCCGGGCCATGCAGCTCGATGAAGATGATGCCCGAAAAATCAGGGTGTTGTTCCGTGCCAGTGGCATTGAAACCCGGCATTCGGTAATTGACGACTATGGCAAGCAGGATCATTTCACTTTTTATGAAAATACGCCAGCGCTTGATCCGTTTCCGACTACCCGACAAAGGGTGACCTTATACCAACAACATGCGCTTTCTTTAAGCCTTGAGGCGGTACAGAGCTGTTTGGGTAGCAGACCTGAAATCAGAAAGGAATCCATCACGCACCTGCTGGTGGTCAGTTGTACCGGCATGTATGCTCCAGGTTTGGATATTGATCTGGTGAAGGCCCTGGGGCTTCCTGTTTCCGTACAGCGTACCTGTATCAATTTCATGGGGTGTTATGCGGCTTTCAATGCACTCAAGCTTGCAGATGCTATTGTTCGAAGCCAGCCGGAAGCCAAGGTGCTCATCGTTTGCACTGAGTTATGTACCATTCATTTTCAAAAAGAGAATACCGAAGACAATATGTTGGCGAATGCATTGTTTGCGGACGGTTCCGCGGTTGTGCTGGTGGAAGGGACTATACAAAAAGGAATTCAACTTCAGTTGGAACGTTTCTATGGTGAACTCGCATTTGCGGGTGAGCACGATATGACCTGGGGAATTGGTGATCATGGATTTGAAATGCGGCTTTCTTCGTACGTGCCGGATATCGTTCGAACAGGCATCAGGCACCTGTGTCGGTCGCTCCTCAGTCAGTTACAACTTGATCTTTCTGATGTTCACTGGTATGCCATTCACCCGGGAGGCAAACGGATTCTGGAAGTCATTGAGTCAGAGTTGGCGTTGACCCGCGAACACAACCGTTCGGCGTATGAGGTGCTTCGGAAATTTGGAAATATGTCGTCGCCAACCGTATTGTTTGTTTTGCAAGATGTGTGGCGTCGCCTTCAGGCCGGAGATCATAACAAACGCATGTTGAGCTTCGCGTTTGGTCCGGGTCTAACCCTGGAGAGTATGTTACTGCGTATCCAACATACCGCCTGATTGACTATGAATCGATTTGCACAGCGCTCTGCGGAGATTGAGATCATGGATAATCTGGATTGTCGCGGTCCGGTGGTGGATCAGACCTTGCGCGAACTTGAATTCATCAATCGTTGGTTGGGTGGAAATGCAGTGACCCTGCAGGGTGTTCAGCAATTGATACACGATCATTCCGGTAAAATCTCAATTGCCGACCTGGGGTGTGGTGGTGGGGATATGCTCAAGTTGATTGCAGAATATGGTCGCCGTAAAGGCATCCCGATGCAATTGACAGGCATTGACGCAAATCCACATATCATCGCTTTCGCCAGGCGCAACTGTGCAGCCTATCCGGAAATACAATTCGAAACAATAGACATTTTCTCAGCCGAATTTGCTTCTCGGTCGTTTGACCTTGTGACCGGTACACTGTTTTATCACCACTTCACCAGTGAGCAATTAGTTGTTTTTTTTAGCCAGTTGCGCCGGCAGGTCCGGATTGGGTTCGTGTTCAATGATATTCATCGCCATTGGCTGGCGTATCATTCCATTCGCTTGCTCACCCGACTCTTTTCCAAATCAGGCATGGTTCAATTTGATGCACCGTTGTCCGTGCTTCGCGCGTTCCGTAAGTCAGAACTACAGTCCATTTTCCTCCAGGCCGATGTGGCCGTGGAGTTGCGCTGGAAGTGGGCATTTCGCTGGCAGGGCCTCTACCGGGTGGATTCCTAGCTTTGGCACAGTTTTCGTAGTTTTAGAGGGAATTCAACCCACTATCATGAAAACGAACCTTCTTTTGGTTGCACTCTTTTTCCTGGGTGCCTGTGCCTCCAACCCGTTTGGAAAAAAAGTGAATGAGCCATTTCAGGGCTCTGCCTATGAATCCAACAATCGCTTCTTCCGTGGAACGGGTAAAGGCGAAAGCTCATCGGACAACATCGCCCGGGGCAAAGCAGATATTGAGGCCAAAACCATTCTTGCGGGTCAGGTAAATACCACCATGAAACAGGTAGCAGATAACTACCAGGGTCAAACAGAAAATGAGCGGGGCGCCGACGTTGCCGAGAAATTTCAAAGCCTGGCCCGGGAAGTCATGAATACCGACCTGGCCGATTTAAGGAAGATCGGGGAAAAGAAGTATTACAACGAGAAGGATAAGAAATATACTGTGTTCATCGCCTATGAAATCAAGAAGAACGCCATGTTCAGATTTATGAAGAAGCAGGCGAAGGTCGATCAAACGATCAATGAGCGTCAGCAAAATCTCATTCAAAAAATCCTGGATGAAGAGCTGAAAAAAGCCGGCGAAGACGATAAATAGCCTGGGCTAGTTTCCTGTCATCTTCTCCGCCGTTTCGGCCATCTTGAGTTGGTGTATAAATTCCTCCACCTCTCCATTCATAATGGCCGGCAGGTTGTGTTGGGTGAATCCGATGCGATGATCTGTTACCCGGCTTTGTGGATAATTGTAGGTTCTGATTTTTTCTGACCGGTCACCACTGCGCACCTGAGAGCGACGGGAGGCACCAATTTCATTATTCTGCTTCTCCACCTCAATCTCATACAACTTAGCGCGCAACATCTGAAGTGCACGTTCCCGGTTGGCGTGTTGTGATCGCTCCACCTGACAGGTGATCACGATGCCCGTAGGTTTGTGGGTCAATTGTACTTTGGTCTCCACTTTATTTACGTTCTGACCACCAGCGCCACTACTGCGTGCTGTCTGGTACTCAAGGTCTGCCGGATTAATGGTGACATCTACTTCTTCGGCCTCGGGCAATACAACCACCGAAGCTGCCGAAGTGTGAACACGACCCTGTTGTTCCGTTTCCGGCACACGCTGTACACGATGCACACCGGATTCGTACTTGAATATGCCAAATGCACCTGATCCTTCGATCAGGCTAATTACTTCTTTGTATCCTCCGGCTGTTCCCTCGGTGACATCCATGACCGACATCTTAAGTCCTTTCCGGTCACAGAATCTTTGGTACATCCGCCAAAGGTCTCCGGCAAAAATAGCGGCTTCATCTCCACCTGTGCCCGCCCGTATTTCAAGGATACAGTTCCTATCATCGTTAGGATCGCGGGGCATGAGTAATTCCTTGATCTCTCCTTCTACCGATTGTCGCTTAGGCTCGAGTTCATCTAACTCCATTTTTGCGAGTTCGCGAAGCTCGGCATCTTTTTCAGTCTCGAGTACTTCCCGGGCATGGTCAAGCCCATCGAGTAAGGCCCGGTACTCTTTGTATTTATTGACCACCTTTTCGAGGTCGCGGTACTCTTTGCTCAGCTGGGCAAACTTCTTCATGTCCGACACCACGCCGGGCTGGCTGAGGAGCTGTCCTACCTCTTCAAAGCGATGATTAATTTCCTCCAGTTTCTCGATCATACCTAAAAAGCCTGCAAAGTTATAAATTCGGCCCAGTATTGAGACTTCTCATCGGAGAAGTAGATTTGACTGAATTTTGACTCCATGAAACGAATACTGCTGATTGCCCTCCTTGCCATGAGTTGTGGAGGAAAACTGACGGACGAAGAGCGCAAACGTCTTCACGAGGGGATGGCCACCCAGGATATCAAGCGGGTGTCCGATGCAGAACTTCAGGAGGCCGCTTTTGCCTACGGGCGCTCGGTGCTCGCTGATGTGGAGCGTATTGATCCCTTTTTGCGCGTGCAATCGCGCATCGACTCCCTGGCCAGGGCACGGCATGTGCTTATCTATTCCCTCATGCCCGATGCGGCCAGCCTAAAAGAAATTGAAAAACAACTGGTCGATGCCTATCTCAGTGGTGCCGACGCCGGACAAGTAAGTGAAAACCTGCAACGTGTAGGTGAAGATTCCTTGTTGTTCACCAAGCCTGTTTTCAAAGACCGGGTAGATGGTTCGCAGGAATTCAGCCATGCCATTGGCATTAAAATGGCAAAGAAGACCATCATTCTCTCGATACCTACCCCGTAAATCCGGGATTTCATGAAGGGAACTTCCTGGCAAATCTGGATTGACACGGGTGGTACGTTTACCGATTGCCTGGTCACCGCACCTTCGGGTGATGTTCGCCGATTGAAGATTCTCAGCAGCAGTGTGCTTCGTGGCACCATTATCAAACGCATCAGATCACGGTCACTGCAGGTATCGATGGCCTGGCCTACTCCTAAAGACATTTATGCCGGGTTTATTTTCCGCATGATTGGCTCATCCTTTCATTGCACCATCAAATCCGTTCATCTGGAGCACAGCATCATTGAATTGGATAAACCGTTGCCGGGGAAACTAACCACCGGATTCGAAATCACGTCTGCCGAAGAAGTCCCTGTATTAGCTGCCCGTATCCTCACCGGAACGCCACTTCAAAATCCTTTTCCTCCCATTGAAATGAAGTTGGGCTCCACAAGGGGCACCAATGCTTTGCTGGAACGGAAAGGTGCCCGAACCGCTTTATTGGTCACCGTTGGATTCCGTGATTTGCTCACCATCGGAAATCAGCAACGACCTGATCTCTTCACCCTGAACATCCGCAAGACGGTTCCTCTTTATGATTTGGTGATCCCGGTTGCTGAGCGAATTGATGCCAATGGAGAAGTACTTCAGTCGCTGTCTGATGAAATGATCCGGGACGTAATCCGGGATCTGAAAAAAAGAAAAATAGAATCAGTTGCCGTAGCCTTACTGAATAGCTACCGAAATCCGATACATGAGCAACAACTGGGTGCCGCCCTGCAGGTGGCGGGCTTTTCATTCGTATCATTGTCAACTGCCTTAAGCCGTCAGATCAAACTCGTGCCCCGCGCTGAAACGGCGGTGGCGAATGCTTATCTCGATCCGATCATTCGCAAGTACGTGAATGGGATCCGGGGCGGGTTATCGCTGGCGCGATTGAGCATCATGACCAGTGCAGGGAGTCTGGTGCGTTCGGACTCGTTCTATCCAAAAGACAGTTTGTTAAGCGGACCCGCAGGCGGTGTTGTGGGTGCCGCTCATCAGGCACTTCAATCGGGCATACATCGCATGATTGCTTTTGACATGGGTGGCACCAGTACTGATGTGTCGTTGTATAATGACCGGTACGATTATCGATTTGAATCCAGGGTTGGCAATTTCAGTATCCTCTCCCCCTCCTTATCCATTGAAACAATCGCCGCTGGGGGAGGATCCATATGCGACTTTGATGGACATCGCTTTACCGTTGGCCCGCACAGCGCCGGCGCAAGTCCAGGACCTGCCTGCTATGGCGCAGGCGGGCCACTTACCATAACCGACGTCAACTTGCTGCTCGGGCGACTGGATCCAGACTATTTTGTGATACCCATACAAAGGGAGCATGCTGCGTCCGCCCTGGAGCGGCTGTTGATTCGCATTCAGAAAAAGACAGGCCAAAAACCCGACGGTATTCGGGTGCTGGAATCATTTGTTCAAATCGCCAACGAAAAAATGGCCGATGCACTCAAGAAGATTTCAGTACAACAAGGGCATGATCCGCATGAATTTGCCTTGTTGAGTTTTGGGGGCGCCGGTGGTCAGCACGCCTGTGCGCTGGCATCAATGGTCGGGATTAAAAAAGTCCTTGTTCCCTATGATGCCGGCTTACTCAGCGCGTATGGTATGGGCCAGGCGGCGGTCGAGCGATTTGAAGAAGAACAGGTGCTGCAACCCTGGGAAACATTTTCCAATCAGTTGGACACAACTCTTCGGCGGCTTGCAGATACCGCCCGCCACCGGTTGATGCGGGATGATCTCCCGCAGGATACAATTCAATGGAAGAAATCATTGCTGTTCCTTCGATTTTATGGTCAGGAGACTGCCATTGAAATTGAATATCAGGCAGGTGACCCTGTGTTGGATTCATTCCGGAAAAAGTATGTTGCGGTTTACGGGCATTGGATCGACCGGAAGATTGAGGTAGAGTCCGTAAAAGTTCTTGTGGCTGCAGAACCTATTCGTGCGAAGCGCCCAACTCATCGCATCATTACCTACAGACCGCGTCCCTCGAAAACCGGTATCATGTACACCCGGGGCAAAAAAATAACGGGTAAAATTTATCAATGGGAATATCTCAAACCCGGTGCACAGATTGATGGGCCAGCGCTGGTGATCAGTGGAAACTCCACCACATTTATCGATGGTGAATGGCGTTGGGTACTGGATGCCCATAACCATGCGTTGTTGACAAGACGGGCATCGGCAAGCAGGGTGGATGCCAGTTCACGGCACAGTCCTGAAGCGCTACTTGAATTATTTACCAACCGGTTTACCGCCCTTGCCCAGGAAATGGGTGCCCTATTGCAACGAACTTCATTCTCTGTGAATGTCAAAGAGCGACTGGACTTCTCCTGTGCGTTATTAGATGGCCGCGGTCACCTGGTTGTCAACGCTCCCCATATCCCCGTTCACCTGGGGAGTCTGGGGGTATGTGTCCGTGAAGTTGCCAAAGTGATTTCCTGGAAACCCGGGGATGTCATAATCACCAATCATCCTGCCTACGGCGGATCTCACTTGCCCGACGTAACGTTAATCAAGCCCGTATTTCATCGAAGGCAATTGATTGGGTTTGTCGCCAACAGAGCTCACCATGCAGAGATTGGCGGTAAGCAGCCTGGTTCCATGCCTGCCGATGCACGGTGCCTTGCTGAAGAGGGTGTTGTTATTGCGCCAACCTATCTGGTGAAGGGCGGAAAACCCCAATGGAAGGCTATTGAACAACTGTTGGTGCAGTCTCCTTATCCTACCCGATCCTTATCAGAAAATCTGGCAGATCTGAATGGTGCGCTGGCGGCCGTGCATCTGGGAGATCAGGGACTACGGACTTTATGCGATCAATATGGTGCTGCAACCATAAAGAAGCAGATGAAAGCCTTGCATCGGTATGCAGCCGGCTCGTTGCGCGAAACGATCAAGCGCCTGAGCAAAAAAAGATATGCAGCCACGGAGCGATTAGATGATGGTGCAACACTACAAGTGGAGGTCATTCGTCAAAAAGATACCATCACGGTCGACTTTACCGGCAGTAGTAAGGTTCATCCCGGCAACCTGAACGCAACCCGTGCCATTGTACAGAGTGTGGTGTTGTATTGTCTCCGGTTGCTGGTCGACAAACCATTGCCCATGAATGAAGGGCTGATGGATCCGGTGACCATGAGGCTTCCGCATGGATTACTTAATCCGAATTGGGCCACTCATGACCCTGCGCTGTTGCCGGCGGTGGTAGGCGGTAACACTGAGGTAAGTCAGCGGCTAACTGACACACTGTTAAAAGCGTTCGGATTGGCTGCGTGCAGTCAGGGAACGATGAACAATGTGTTGTTTGGCAACGCATCCTTTGGCTATTACGAAACCATCTGTGGTGGTACGGGTGCCGGCCCGGGTTTTGATGGCACCGATGCCGTTCATCAACATATGACCAACACGAGGATTACCGACCCGGAAGTGATGGAGTTCCGATATCCGGTGCGCTTATGTCGCTTTGAGATTCGTGGAAATTCAGGTGGTCGGGGCCGATGGAACGGTGGAAATGGGATTATCCGGGAGATCGAATTTACCACAGACCTTGATATCAATCTCCTTACACAACATCGTGTGGAGCGTCCGTATGGCATGGCAGGTGGTAGCGCAGGAAAAGCCGGTGAACAATGGATTCAACATCCGGATGGCCGAAAAACACTCCTCAAGGGCATGGATAGCGCATCGGTGAAGGGCGGCGACCGGCTGATCATCAATACTCCCGGTGGCGGAGCCTGGGGTCGTTAGAACCCATCGTCTTTCTCGTCCTTCTTCTTATCCTTTTTCTTGGCGTCTGTAGTTGGGGCCGCTAGCTCGTAAGGAGCCTCAAGGCCCAGGTAGTTTTTCCGAAAGCGATTGATGAACGAAAGTGTCTCTTCATCACTTCCAGGGATAAACACCAGCTCACCCACTTTGACTTTACCCGAATTGGTCTTCTTGGCAATGAGCGTATTGAAAGGCTGATTGGATGATTGCACCATCAGTCGGTTGTCCTCATATCCGAAATAATACCAGGTTTCCGGTGATGCTTTGAAGAACACATGAAACACGGGTGTGCCGTCTTCATTTTTGCGTACTTCCATAAACCCTTCGAAGGCGCCATTGATATCATTGCGCTCAATGTTACTTAAGCCCAGGGCACCCTCACTATAGAAAGCCTTGTATTTTTGAGACCATTTCAGGTTGACGTTGGCAAACACCAACGGCTTTGCCAGTGCTGCCAGTGTTCCCAGTGACACATATCCCTGCTGGGAACGCGTTTCATAATCTTTGGCCACCCGTTCGCCGACTATATCAGCAATCTTGTACAACAATTCAGATTGCTCACCCAACCCTTCAGGCACCGTTTCATTCTTAACGACAGCCATGACGTCGGCGGCCATGATCTGGTAGGCCTGGGTCGGGAGGTTGAGATTCGCCATGATAAACGAATTCATCTTGATATCATTGGTCTCCAAATTACCAGAACCCAGGGCGCTGGCTGTAAGATCAAATTCTTTGAAGCCCCTGAAGAATTGCACGGGACCTTCGAAATGAACCTCCTGTTTATCTTCATTATAAGAGAATACTTTTCCCGATAGTTTTTCGCCAGCGGCTTTCAGGCGATCGTCAATTTTGAATTCACTGCTTTCCTGATCGAAATGGAGTGAGCCGCTGGGCAGGAAGAAATCTTCATCGTCTGGCGATTTTTTCTCCGACACAAAAGTGATGTACAAACTGTTGTCCGCGGCATAATGTAATCCGGCCTCTGCCTTACGTCCTTCCTCGGTTACGGCTTCATCAAAATTCAGGTACACCTCTTTTTCATCTCCGCTTTGTTGGTATTTAAGCCACGTATTATAGTTCTTTATTTTGCGAAGGTCGAGCTTTACAAACCCATCCAATTGCAGGGCCGGCCGTGTGGCATACATGGTCATATCTCCCTTATAGAAAATCCTGGGTGCTACACTGATTTTTGCCTTGTCATCTACTGCCCCTTTGGCAACTGTTTGCATTTGGGCAGCTGTCTTGTGGCGATGCTTCTTGGCTTCTTCTGCAATCGGCTCCAAATGGAAGTCTGTCATCTTAATGGCAAACGTGTCTGATTTGGCGTTCACATACTGGTAGGTGGCATAGCCTGAAAACTCCTTACGGGAAACAATATCCACCACACCATCGGTAAGGCGGTGATATCCATTGAGGGTATCCAATACAATTGTGGTGTTTTTGAGCTGACCGATTTTGGCGTTTTCCAGAATCAATACCTCGTTGTGATCTGGTGTAATACGCGCATCCGCCACTACGATATAAGGTATACCACTTACTTTAAGCTGTTGTGTCTTGATATCATATTCTGCCTTTTCAGCATTGAATGCCAGTGAGTCCAGGTCTTTGCGTGTTGTATAGAAGTACGAATATTCCAAAGGCACATCGGCGTCCTTGGTCATCGTAATTTTTTGAGTGTTCAAATCCCACCGGGCTTTGGGGATAGAAGTCTTGAATTGTGCATAGGGAAAGTCAATGGCGGCTACGCCTTCTACCTCGGGGCTTATCTCGGCCACATTCTGGGTAAGGTTGAAGCTCAGGCGGATATCCTCACCAGCCAATGCCGGCTTATTTGGGTTGGTTGTCTTGGCCTGAAAACTGGCATGACGGGCGGAAAAATCCTTGGCAGAGAAACTCAGTTGATCAGACTTCGCCTCTGATCCACGGGTCAGGAGTCTGCCCGTACCCGACACACCTTCTTTGGACACCGTCAGCGTTCCGTCCAACTGGGCCGTTTTGTTATACAGATTAAAGGGATCCTTAAGATTGCGCAAATGGAACTGGTCCTGCTTGGGTTTCCATTTCAGTTCGAATTCGGTAAGGTTGGCCTGAGGGAACCACACCTTGCCAAACTGCTTCTCCTTGAATTCGCCGATATGACCCTTTCCGATAACGGAATCCGGATAAAACACAAAGTCATTGGATTCCACGAGTGCAGGTAGGTATTCAATCCTTCCGTTAACGCGAAGCCCTGAATTGTCCATATTAATTCCCCCAAATACTTTTCCGTCTCCCTTGAACAACGGGTAACCTTCTTTGGGAATGACGTGAGTAAAGCCGAGTGATTTGTCGGCCATGGTATGCAGTTTCTCTTTGAATCCCGGAAACATACCGCTTGACACGAATGAGCCATCAAAATTGATGGATGCCGGGTCTGCGTCATTAAGGCTATCCAGTTTGAATGGCGGCACCACAAAGAATATAGAGCGATCATAAGCGCCATCGAGAATTTCACTCCGGTCAAAAAATATCAACCCTCCGGCGGAAGCATCAAGACGCGGGTAATTGGTAGTCTTCTCACGGCCGGACTTATTGCCCGGCATGTTGATGTACAACGTGCCAGAAGACTTCTTGTCACCTGCCTGAAGTCCGGCGGCGGCTACTGCGGTAGAATCAGCGCCAACCATTGCATTGTTGACCCTCCTTCTTACTGTCTGGCCTTTTGCATTTTTCTCAGTGACATAAAACCGTATAGAGTCGATCTTATTCAGGTTGATAAAGAAGCTGTCGTATTTAAACGTGAAGTCTTTGCCTTTAATCTCAAAATTGCCGGCATTGATGGTGCCGTCGAATTTAATATCCCTGTTTTGCAGAATGGTGACAATGCTGCTATCGGGTTTCAGGATAACATTTAGTGAATCACTGACATTGACCTGTTCCACGCCGCGAACGGTCATGTGATGACTCTTGAAATTGATGGTTGCGTTGGCCCCTTTATTGGTAATGGAGTGGATCTTCAGGTTATCGTAATCCGCTTCTCCTCGTTTGGCTTCAAAAAAATGTCGCGCTTTGTCCTTTACCTGAACCACGCCGGTGACCGGATTGAAATTAACCATCCCTTTCGAAGATAGAAAAGCCATGGCATCACTGACTTCATGCTGACTTTTGTTGGTTTGTTGTGCCAGGTCATATGCACTGAATTCCATTGATCCGATGCGCTTGGCATAATTGACCGCAAATGCCAATGGATGAAAGCTAAATCCATGGCCCGTGAGTCGGACATAGTCATCCGGGTTATAAAAATCAGTTGATTCGACCACCATGGGCTCCTGACTTAATCCACCGGCCACTGAAAGGCTAAGGCTGTCGGTTTTCAGGTCCCAACGGATCAAATCCGAATTGAAATCCATATTGAAGTACGTTGACGTGTATGGTGCATCATGCAAGGGCCCCTTTTCTGGCTGCAGCGTGAGTTTTTTCTTGCCATAATCATAGCGGAACATAACACCGGGATGATGAATGCTGTCATTTTCCTGATACAATTGTACCATGGCATGGGCAGCAGAAATCACGGAGTCCTGAAATTCGAACAGTCGTGAACGTGCTGTGAATTTCCGTTCGTCCTTGCCAAGAACCTCCAGCGTGGACAGATCGTTGTTAACCGAGGCGCTTGTTATTTTCCTTCCATTGAGTGCAAAACCACCGGTATATTTCAATTTATCATCACTGAGACCCAGGAGTTGGACATTTGCTTCAAATGACATAAAGCGAGGATAGGACGCACTCTTCTTTGTTTTGTGCTGGATGCTAGAAAATTCAAAAATGCCATCGGCTTTATTGGGAATCTTGCCCAGGTATCGCAATCGTCCCTTTTCAGCCTTTACATAGGGCCTGTCGATGTTAAAATGATATTCGCTGAATTCAAATAGCACGCTGTCCCCGCCAATTCCTGCTGATGACCAATCAAATATTCCTTTCTCACCTACAAACATTCCATCACGCAAAGAAACAGAACCGTGGGTGTTGCTGAGTTTAGCTGAGTCGTACGCTGTCGCAAACGTGAATGTAACCTGGTCAAATTTTAGCACAGGACCGGACAAAACCGGTTGAGGTACTGGTTGTAGCCACACGGGCGTGGCTTTGGCCTGCACTGTATCCGAGGCCTGATCGTCAGATTCAGTGGGGGTTGATTCTTCCTTTTGAGTTTGTGTGGTATCCGGCAAGGATTGGCTGGCATCCTTCAGGTATTCAAACCGATAGGTATAGTCGGATGCGTAGAGGCGGTATAGACGTTCAAAATGCAAGGCGTGGTATTCAAAAAAATCACGCGTATAGTGCAGAAATGCAGTGACTTTATCAGGAGGCTCATTGCTGAGCACCTGATCAACTACTTTTAAGAAAGCGGTGAGCTGGTCGCTCTCGATATTTTCATTTTCTACTGCAAATCCAATTGAGCCGTAGTAATCCACTATCGTAGGAAATACCTTGAACTTCTTTCGTTTGAGCAGATCCGCTTGCCGCAAAATTGTTTGTTGTTGATCCAGCTTTATTTTGTGCCAGGCAGTAGCAAACAAGCCCCCAACCATTGAGGTCTCTGTGTTGGCGTTGTTCTCCAACACCACCCGGATGCTATCCTGATAGGCAAGCCTGAAACTGCCCTTGTCCTGGGCATGCAGCACTGGCATTACTCCGGCCAGCAGGCAATATAAAAGGAGCTTTTTCAATGTGGGTAAACCCTGAAATTCGTAAAATTAATCGGATTCATTGCCATAACGCATAGTCGGGCCAATCATTGGACCGGATCCGTTATTTTACCGACTTAACCAACTGGAGGCAGGCCCACTGTTCCCGCACATCATGTTTAACCTGCGAGAGCCCGTACGTACGGGCCTCATGCAGCAGGTCTGATTGATCATGCTCATAAAATCCGCTGAGGAGCAATGTGCCTCCCGGTGCCAGTGCAGCAGCATAATCGGACATTTCGGCCAGCAGGATGTTCTTATTGATGTTGGCAAGAATAATATCAAACTGTTCAGGCCATTCAAAGTCGCGAATGGTTCCTTGTCTGATCCTGATGTTGTCGCAGTGGTTACGGGTGGCATTCTCTGCGCCATTTTCCATGCTCCATGCATCAATATCAAATGCTTCTATCAGTCGCGCACCCCGCATTGAAGCCATCACCGAAAGTATGGCTGTTCCACATCCGGCATCCATTACCCGTTTACCTCGGTGATCCAGATCCAACTGGCTCTTTATCATCAGGTAAGTGGTTTGGTGATGTCCTGTTCCAAAGGACATCTTGGGCGTAATGATAATCTCGTAGGGGTATTTTTCCGGTATCTTATGAAACTCAGCACGGATCAGGCAGCGGCCATCCACAACAATGGGCTCAACGTTCTTTTCCCATTCTTCATTCCAGTTCTGCTTGTGTACCCTGTCACGAAAAAAAAGCAAGGGTTGAACATGCTCGTACCTGGATTTGATATCCTCCACCAGGGTGAGGTCAGCTTTTACCTCCTCGCAATACGCTTCGAATCCAGTATCCGTTTCCAGAAACGTATCAAATCCTGCCTCGGCAATTTCTGCCATCAGAATTTCGGCAAAGTCCGTATGACAGACTACCTGAAGCCGGGTATAAAACACTGGTTGACAGCAGTTAGTCCTCTACTTCCACAATCATCTCGATCTCCACGGCGATATTATTGGGCAGGGATATCATACCTACCGCTGAGCGTGCGTGTTTCCCTTTCTCGCCGAACAACGCGACCATCAAATCTGAAAAGCCATTAATAACCTTTGGCTGGTCTGTAAATTCCGGAGTGCAGTTTACCATCCCCAGGACTTTCACAACACGCTTCACCTTTCCCAAATCCCCGATCTCGCCCTTCAGACTGGAAAGCAACGCGATGCCAACCTGACGTGCAGCCGCATAACCTTGTTCTACGGTCATGTCTTTACCCAATTTGCCGGTTATGTTAGAACCATCAGCACGCGTTGGTCCGTGGCCAGCGAGATACACCAGATTCCCGGTGCGCACGGAACGTACATAATTCGCCATTGGCTTCGGCGGCGCAAACAGTTCAATGCCTTGCTCCTTGAGTTTTTGATCAACGGTGGTGTTCTGCGCGAACGACGGAATAGCTGAAAAAATCAGCAATAACCAAATAGCCTGTTTCATGGGTATCAATTTTATCAAAGATAGGGGAAGCTTCGAAATTACCGGTGTCAGCGAACCCCAAACATTCGTTGGTTGATTGTGGGGAGCAGCAACTTAAACCCGCGCTTGTTCTTTCCGGAGATGTCCACAAATGTTCGGGCAAATCGCATGTTGCTCTGCATGTCGTAGTAATAGATCGTTCCAAACTTACCTTGCTGGAAGGACTGGGTCATGGTACCACTTAGCCAATAATTTCCCGGACCTGCTGTGGGCCAACTCGTAAGCCAGGGACTCGTGAATCGTTGTGTGACCATCTGGTCAGCCTTCCAACCAAATAGAACAGGCTGACTCTGTGTGGCACTCAGATACTGTTTGGCCGTAGGCAATGAATGGGTATGCAATTCCTGTGCGAACCCGGAATAGCCTATCAGTAACAACAGGAGAAATAAACCCCACTTCATATCTTGCACGTGGCTAAATAAAGGTACTCATCCCCTGGCGTTTCCCTATGGCTGCTCCACAAAAAGAAAGATGTCCATGGTGTCTTAAAACAGATGCCTATATTCATTATCATGACGCTGAATGGGGTATTCCTGTTCATGATGATCGCATTCATTTTGAATTCCTGATTCTGGAGGGCGCGCAGGCGGGACTTAGTTGGCTTACCATACTTAATAAACGGGAAGGCTACAGAAAGAATTTTGAAGATTTTGATCCTGTGAAGGTGTCGCGATTCACGCCTGCCCGTATTGAAAAAATTCTGAAGGATCCTGGCATCGTACGTAACCGACTTAAGGTTCAGGCTGCCGTTACCAACGCACGTTGCTTCCTGGCGGTTCAAAAGGAATTCGGAAGCTTTGACCGGTATATCTGGAGGTTTGTTAACAATCAGCCTGTTGTCAACTCCTGGAAATCGCCAGGGGAAGTGCCGCCCGTTTCACCGGAGTCTGATGCACTGAGCAAGGACCTGATCCGTCGTGGATTCAAGTTTGTCGGCAGCACCGTTATTTATGCACATATGCAAGCTTGTGGGCTGATCAATGATCACCTCACCAGTTGCTTTAGATACAAAGAGATTGTCAAGTCAAAGAAGTAAGTATTGATATAGGGCATAGGCCCCGAGCACCAGCAGCACAACTCCAGGAATAATACGCACCAGCTTACTGCCCTGAACATAGGACGCCACCCGTTGTGCAAAGAGAATTAATACACTTAGCAAGGCCATGGCGCCTATCGAAGTGCCAAATACATACGCATGCAAGAGACTCGCCGATGACAGGTTGATCCAACCCTCTGCCTTGAGGTATGCCGTGAACACCATCCAATAAGGAATTGCCATGGGGTTCAGCAGACTTAACACCATGCCACGGCGGAAACCGCTGGCGTTGAATTTCTGAGAAAATTCGGATTGTTGCTTAGCAGGAAGCAGGTTGATGACGCCCATGGTAATCATAACGACAGCGGCGATCAATTTGAAGTTTGCCAGAATGAAAGGCGCTTTGGAGAGAAAGTATTCAAACTGCACGCCGATCCATGCATAGGGATATTCCACAATGGCTACCGCCAAAGCAAATCGAAATGCGACAGCAACTTTTTCCTGCAGACCGAGCTGAAGGACGGTAAGATTCAACGTGCCCGGTGGAATCGAACCGATAAAGCTGAAAAAGAAACCGATGGCAAATACAATCAGGTGGTCCATGCGTCAACGGGTAAGGGCCCGGAAGTCATTGTAGATACGTCGGGCCTCTCGCCAGGTAATATAAGTAACACCCCGGCGATGGTTCTCAACACTGATCCTGTAAATGTCATGCCAATGGCGCATTAGTACGCCGACGGCGGTAAAAAAAGAGTATCCTGGTTGGTAGATATGGGCTGGCTCTGCACCACAGCCATTCAATTCGAGAATTTGGATTTTGCCGGCTTCCAGGTCTTCGATAGTTTTCACCCGTAGATCAAAACGTCCGAAATAGAAACCATCAATCTGTTTGCTGATCTGGTCAAATGATGCTGACAGGGCCGGTGTTATCAGGTGATTGCTGTTGATAAACATGGTGCCGAGGCAGTGATTGCCAATGGAAACTAGTTCAACACGCTCGCCCTGGGATATGATGGATGAAAGCCGGCCCTCAAACTTTTGTTGCAAGGTTGGCCATTGCAGTTTGGCACGGTCTTTTTCCAGGATAAGTTGTTCCAGGCTTTTCACGCCATCCCCCACAACATGCAGCATTTCTTTGCCTACTATGGAGGTGACACGGCCGGTGGATTCTTCCGGATACCGCACATAAAACACACCGAATTCCAGGGGCAGGTCCACACATGCCTGAACGATAAAATCCAGTTTAATTTCCCGAAGGTATTGATCGAGCTCTGCATCCGAGTAAATGCGCCTCACCATCCATCCGCGTTCGCCAAGATCAGGTTTGCACACAACCGGATAATGAAGTCCGCTTTTCTCCATAGCTGATAACACCTGCTCGCGGGAGGCCGGATGCTTCATCAAAACGGTAATCGGCTTGTGGCTGACAGGGACTTTTTCAAGCACTTCATACTTCGATTCGCCAAACATTCCACCCATCAGGATGCCCGGATTCGACGCAGAAAAAAATACCGGTGTGCGTGCCTTCAGCGATAGCCAAAGCCAATAGGGAAACACAGGAGCCTGTAGAATGCCAAACGGCCAATACTCCCAACTGCCAAGCTTGATGAAAAAGTCTGATCGACGAATCCTGCTCAACAACCCCATGGTGTTAGTTATGGGCCAGCACGCGCTCCTGATGGCGCAATGTGCTCACCGCGATGCCAAAGCCAGCAGGCAATGTTACCCGCGGCGCAACATCACGCAGTCCGATCTTCACCAATGCCATATGGTGCACGGCGTGCTCAATGTTATAGGCCAGCTCACGGTAGTAGTTTGTTTCAACTGATACGCACTCGTCACTGTGACGCTCGTATCCTACTTCAAGCCGGAGGGGCTGGTTATCGGGATATTGTTGAATAAATGTTTTGAGTCTTGTGATCAGACCTAGGGCCACTTCTTTGTCTTCTTCGATGGAGCGGTCATGAGCCCGTTGGTCATAATTTACTGTGCCGGTTGGGAGTCCCGTCTCCAGGCACACAAAGAACTCCAGCGTATGCCGGGTATGCTGACCAATGGTTGCTTCACTCAAGGCAGGGGATGTCTGTACAAATTCCTGCTTACTGACTTGTTGAAGGACGTCCTCCAGTTGAGTCAGAATCTGATGGGCGGTGCGTATTAGCTGCATATTCAGGCCTTAAAATTAACGCAAAAAAAAGTGGGTTTGTGTGACTAAAGTCCAGGGACAAATTTTTTCCAGTTTCCGTCTCCTTTGTCTTTTAGTTTGGGTTCGTTCTTGTTCCAGTCCGTAAGCGTGTTATTGCCCCAGAAATTGTAGAACAAATAGAGTCTTCCCCCGATAATTTTAAAGGTCTCCGGGTCAATTTTGACTTTTTCTCCGGTCTCCCCCATCGCATACGCACACCAGCCGCCATAGGCTGGCTCGAACTGGTCGGGCGACGACAAAAATCTCTTCTTGTTTCCTGCTGTTGCGAACCTATAGGTGACTCCTCGATACGTTGTTGAAAATTCCGACTCCCCCTCGAGGGGTTTGCCATTGAAATAGCTCACGGGATCATAGCCTTCCAGGGCAATTCCCTTTTTCAGGTTGTACTCTTTCTGCCGCACCAGATCAGTTTGGGCGAATGAACTGGTTACGCCAGCCAGCCAGAGACAGATTAGTATCTTTTTCATAAAACAGGTTTATGTACGGAAAAGGCCAAAGTTCGGCCATGGTATTACATGAGAATGTCGCGTGGCTTACAAACCACCTTAATCATCTCCGTCTCGCAGCAAGGCCCAGACCAAGTCCGGTTCATACCCTTTACCAATGGCAAAGCGGGCCGCCTTGTCGCGACGTTGGAAGGGCTTTAGTCCGGCACCCTGGGCAAGGCGTTTCTGCAGAATACTTTTTAGTGCCTTCCGGTAATCAGATTCATCAATCTCCAGTAAAGCCTGGCGGATACAGCGCGGTGTAATGTGTCGCATTTCCAGCTCGTGCTTAATCTTATTCCGACCCCATTTCATCATTCGGAATTTCCCGCCCGCAAACGCCTTAGCAAAACGCTCTTCGTTGAGAAATCCCTCCGTAATCAAACGCGAAAGTAATTCATCAACATCACCGCGGTGGAGGCCATAACTGTACAATTTATCACGCACCTCCTGGTGCGACCTCTCCTGATACGCACAGTATCGGCAGATTGCCTGGAATGCTTCTGAAGGAGCGTAATGTTTCATACCGGCATAAGAAGGTTTGTCCGGTTACAAACCGGAACTCTATTTAACGAGGCCCTTTGCCTTCAGGATACTGCCCAAAAATTTCCGCTCGTTGTCGGTGTTGAATATTTTGAAGGGTAAATGAATCAATTGAGCCCGGTTGACAAACAGCAGGTAATAATCTTCGCCTACCTGCACGGATTTTATTTGATCCCACTTGAGGGGCATCCCTTCACGGGCATTTATTTTCATCAGGATTTGCTGACTCGTGATCTCATAGGAAAAACGCTCGAACAACATTTTACCCTGATCGAGTTGGGTGACGCCGTAGAATTGAATGTACCAGAACAGCACGAACAGGCCATAAGCCAACAGTCCGCCAAAAATCCACCAGAAGCTTGGCAGTACGAAGTACAACAGACAGATTCCGAGGGCAATTAAACCTGCCCACCACATTTGCTTCAGCACGGTGCGCAAAGCCATTTTGATGTAAAGGTTCTTTTCGAGGCGGTAGTTGCGGGTTTTAACAATCATAAGAATTTGAAACGGGGCCCAAATTTAGAGAGTGACGGGCAGACTGCCTACTCCCGGACCATTACTTTAAAGTTGAGGTCCAGGCTCCTGTAGGAGTGTGTCAGGGCCCCCATGGAAACAAAATCGACTCCGGTAGCAGCAATGGCTGACAACGATTCGGGCGATATGCCTCCGCTGGCTTCCGTCTTACACCGGCCGCCAATCAGTTTCACGGCGTTGATCAGATCAGCCACGCTCATGTTGTCCAGCAGAATAATGTCAGTCCCGCCCGCTTCCAGCACCTCTTGCACTTCTTTCAACGTTCGGGTTTCTACTTCAATTCTTTTATCGTGATGCAACTGCTTCACCTTGTGAATCGCTGCACCTATTCCGCCCGCCATATCGATATGGTTATCCTTGAGTAAAATCATTTCGGATAAATTGTACCGGTGATTTACTCCTCCACCGATGGCAACTGCCCACTTTTCCAATATCCGAAAACCAGGTGTGGTCTTCCGTGTATCCAACAATTGTACACCCGTGCCCGCTAACTGCAAGCAAAGATGATGCGTGTACGTTGCGATGCCGCTCATGCGTTGAACGATGTTGAGGGCAACGCGTTCGGCCGATAACAACGATCGTGCATGGCCGGAAACTTCCATCACCACATCTCCGGGCCGGACATTAGTACCATCCTGTATATAAACTTGTATTTCGAGCGCCGGATTTATTTGATGAAAAACAGCGACAGCCACCTCTATACCGGCAACTACACCGTTATCCTTTGCAACCATGCGGGCCCTGGCGTTTGCGTCAACGGGGATCGTCGCCTCTGTGGTAATGTCACCCGATCCAATATCTTCGGACAGCGCAATGCGAATCAAATCCCGAAGAGCTTCCGGCGTGACATAGGGTGGACGCATAACAAGCGAAAAGACTATTCCCGCACAAAACTAATTTCGTGAACCAGGTAGTCGGAACCAACCTGTCGGACGCGGATCAACACATTGTAGGATTCGCCCCCGCTGGTGTACCGACCAATGGCAAACTGAAGTCCGCCTTTGGAGGAGCCCGTATGTACGATGCTGAAATCAGCTACAGGGTGCTTCTTGAAGAAGTCTTTGAGCACAAACTCTGATTGTGCTTTGCTATAGGTATTGATATTTCCTTCCAGATTGATGTCTACGGCCGGCGCAAAGGTCTTTGTAAGGGCTGCACCATCGCCAGCCTTAATGGCATCCTTCATTGGATTAAAAATTTCCGATTGTGCCAAAACGGGCACGGAAGCCACTACCAACAAGCAAATTGTCACCCAGCGTATCATGGTCAGGAATTAGGCCAAAAGTATGCCATTATATTGGGCCTACCAAGTGAGGTAAAAAGGCCCAAATCGATTCGTACCGGCTATATTTGATACAAATTTCGTGCTATGAATAACAAAGTGCTGCTGATGATTCTCGACGGGTGGGGCATTGCTACCAATAAGAAGGTGTCCGCTATCGACCATGCCCGGACTCCCTACATCAACTCGTTGTATGAAAAATACCCCCACAGCAAGCTTGAGGCTTCGGGCCTGGCCGTGGGGCTTCCCGCTGGACAAATGGGAAACTCTGAGGTTGGCCATATGAACATCGGCGCAGGCCGTGTTGTGTACCAGGACCTGGTGCGCATCAACAAGGCAGTAGAAGAGCATGAGCTCGACCAGAATCCAGTGTTGCTCAAAGCACTCGAATATGCCCTGAAGGAAAACAAGGCTGTGCACATCATGGGGTTACTCTCTGACGGTGGCGTGCACTCACACATCATGCACCTCGAAGGCCTCTGTACCATTGCGAATAAGCATGGGATCAAAAAGCTTTTTGTCCACGCGTTTACCGATGGTCGTGATACAGACCCCAAGGGAGGAATCGACTACCTGCGTCGGTTGAATGATCACCTGAAAAAAACAACTGGGAGTATTGCGAGCGTCATTGGCCGCTACTATGCCATGGATCGCGACAAACGTTGGGAACGCGTAAAGCTTGCCTATGATTTGCTCACGCAGGGCGCAGGTGAAAAGACAACTGATATATTTGCTGCTGTAGAAAAGAGTTATGCCGCTGGTGTCACTGATGAGTTCATCAAGCCATTGGTAGTTACCACAACGACTGGTGAGTCCATTGGGACGGTTCAAGCGGGCGATGTAGTTATTTGTTTCAATTTCCGCACAGACCGCGGCCGCGAGATCACGCAGGTTCTTACCCAGCAAGACTTCCCCGACCATGGCATGAAGAAACTGGATCTGTATTACGTCACCATGGCCAATTATGATGACTCCTTCAAGAAGGTGGAAGTCATTTTTGATAAGGACAATCTTACGAATACGCTCGGAGAGGTGCTGGCAAAATCCAAACGTAAACAAATCCGCATTGCCGAGACCGAGAAGTATCCCCACGTCACTTTCTTTTTCTCGGGTGGGCGCGAAGAGCCATTCGTTGGCGAAAGCCGCATCTTGTGTCCATCACCCAAAGTCGCGACCTATGACCTCAAACCGGAGATGAGCGCCGCAGACATCCGCGACAAGATCATCCCTGAGCTCGACAAGAAAGAAGCCGATTTCATTTGCCTCAACTTTGCCAACCCGGATATGGTGGGTCACACCGGCGTATTTGAAGCCGCGGTAAAGGCCGTTGAAACGGTCGACGCGTGCAACCAGGCCGTGACAGAAGCCGCGCTTCGCAATGGCTATTCCATCATCATCATTGCTGATCACGGCAATGCAGATGTAATGATTAACGATGACGGCACTCCCAATACGGCACACACCACGAACCTTGTGCCTTGCATCTTTGTTGATAATAATTACCGCGGAAAAATTCGCAACGGCAAGCTGGGTGATCTGGCGCCTACCATTCTAAAATGGCTGGGCATCCCCCTGCCGGCCGAAATGAACGGATCTATTTTACTTGACATCTGATATGTTTATCAATTTTAATTCGCTGCCCGGCACGTCACGAATCTGGGTCTATCAGGCCAACCGAAAATTAACCGCAGCCGAAAATTCGGTAACAGAAAAATATCTGATGCGCTTGTGTGAAGCCTGGGAAACCCATGGCACACCGTTGCGGTCATCGTTTACCATCGTCTACCAGCAGTTTATCGTACTTGGCGTTGATGAGCAACATCAGGGCGCCAGTGGGTGCTCCATCGATGGAAGCGTGCACGCTTTGAATGAACTGCAGCAACACCTCCACCTTGATTTCTTCGATCGGACCCAAATTGCATTTCTCCAGGGAGATACCGTAGCACTTCATTCGATGCGCGACCTGAAAAGTCTTTTTGAAAACAAAACACTTTCGGGCGATGCCTTGTCGTTTAATAACACCGTTACCACCAAAGAAATGTGGGATAGGCAGTGGATTGTGCCAGTCAAAGACACCTGGTTGGCCCGGTATCTACCTAAGCCAGTGGTAGCTTCCTGATAACCAGGGATTTTACTTTTTTGTACCTTTCGCTGACATGACATTTCGCCAAACACTTCGGACCATTGCCTTATGTGTGCTAACCGGCTTGCTCCTATACGCGTGTAGTGCAGAAAAGAAGGCCCTGCGGAATTTTAAGTACGGCAACTACGAAGATGTTATCACTTACTATAAGAAAGTATTAGCCAGCCAGCCCGGCAACGGAAAGGCGAATTACTATATCGCGGAATCATACAGACAATCGAATCGCATCAAAGAAGCCGGCGCCTATTACGCCAAAGCGGGCGGCCCTGGTGTGAGTAAAGACTCGGTACTTTACTTTCTGGGAAAATCATTGCAGGCCAACGGCAAATATGATGAGTCGCGCAAAGCATTTGAAACACTCCAGACCAGCACGACCGTAGATGCTATGCGCAACCGCGCCGAAAAGGAATTGGCCGGATTGAACCGATTAGACGAATTGAACGGGAAGAAGAGTTACTACCGGATAAAGAACCTGGAAACGCTCAACTCGCCCTACAGTGAATATTCACCTGCCTACCTGAACGGAGAGCTATATTTTACGTCCTCCCGTTCGAACGCTAAAATTTACGCTGCGACAGGAACACCCTATACTGACTTGTACAAGGTCACGACCAAGGCGGCCATAGTCGAACCAGAAACTATTCAACCTTTGCCCATCAGCATCAATACGCCCAATGTAAACGTCGGTACCATAGCCTTCTCTCCAGACGGTAAGACGATGGTCTTCGCCAAAGGCAACACGGGCAAACGCAAGGGCACCAACGATGTGGACCTTTATCTTTCCCGCTTCCGCAACAACGTGTGGAGTGAAGCGCAGCCCATTAACATCAACCAACCCGACAGTTGGGAATCATCTCCCGCTTTCAGCCCTGACGGCCGCACACTTTACTTCTCCTCCAATCGCAAAGGCGGACAGGGTGGCCTTGATATTTACACTGCCCAAATGGACTCCCGTGGGCGTTTCTCGAGGGTGCGCAACCTCGGACCGGATATCAATACGGCCGGGAACGAAATGTTCCCCTATGTATCTGAGAATGGTAAACTCTATTTTTCCTCGGATGGTCATCCCGGCTATGGAATGATGGACCTCTTCGTCGTCAATCGGGTAAACGGTAAAACCATTGCTGAGAATCTCGGTCAGCCCGTCAATTCAACCAGTGATGACTTCGGCATTTTTCTGTTCAAAGCAGACCGCGGCTTCTTTACCTCCAACCGTGAGGGTGGCAAGGGTGACGACGATATTTATACTTTCATTAATGAAGATCCGAATCTCAAAGTCGTAAACTACTTCTTGCAAGGCACAACCTATTCCCTGCGGAAAGACAGCACCCGTGAAATTTTGGGCGATACCAAAGTTTCACTGCTGGACTCCCGTGGTGATGTGATGAGCGATTATGTAACGGGAAACGATGGCAAGTTCTTGTTCCGCGTTTATGAAAATGAGAAGTACACGCTGATCGGTGAATCCGATGGATACTTGACCAAGCGCGGTGCCTATACCATGGTAGGCAAATCTGTACCGCTAGAAACCCTCAAAGAACTCACCACAAATATCACCCTCGACACCTTACTGGTGCTTGACCGAATGGTGACCAATGTGGCATTCCAGTTAAAAAATATTTATTTCGACTATGACAGCTTTAATATCAACTCCACGGCAGCCCGCGAGCTAAATAAGCTGCTTACTATTCTCAACGACAATCCTGAAATTAAGATTGAGATGGGATCTCACACGGATAGCATTGGCACTGTGGATTACAATCAAAACCTTTCTCAGCGACGCGCGCAGTCTACCGTTAACTACCTCATTCGGAAGGGCATTGCCCCCGAACGACTGGTGGCGAAAGGCTATGGTGAATCAAAACCCATCGCGCGCAACACGAATCCGGATGGGTCAGACAATCCAGAAGGCCGTCAACGCAACCGCCGTACCGAATTCAAGATTCTGGAGATAGGCATCCGTCCGGACAAAAAGGAGGATGAAGACGAAGAGGATAAGTACTTCCGGGAAAACAAGAATGTCAAGGAAAACGAGAACAACAATTAGTACTCGTATCCCTTGTTGATTCCTTTCTCCAAAGCCGGAATTCCCTTCTTCATCCACACCGGCTCAGGTGCACCCTTCAAATAGAAATCGAAGTACTGCAACATCCGGGTCTGAAAATCTATCCGGTTCTCGCGCTTTACCGGCCAATGGGGTTCACCATTATAATTTAACATCCACACGGGCTTATTGAGCCGGCGCAATGCCATGTACATTTCGATGCCCTGGTACCACGGCACAGCACCATCATTATCATTAGCCATAAGCAGCATAGGCGTTTGAATCTTGTCCGCAAAAAAGATCGGGGAGTTCTCCACATAGTGCTGCGGTTTTTCCCACAACGTTCCTCCAATACGGCTTTGCGTATGTTCGTACTGGAACATTCGACTAATGCCGGTTTCCCAGCGGATTCCTCCATAGGCGCTGATCATGTTCGCCACGGGCGCGCCAGCTTCCGCTGCCTTAAATAGATTGGTACGCGTCACCATGTAGGCGATCTGATAACCGCCCCAGCTATGGCCCTGTATCCCGATGTTCTTTTCATCAATAAATCCCCTTTCGATGAGCGATGTTACTCCAGGCATCACACAGTTCATAGCACTCTCACCAGGAAAACCAATGCGATAGACAATGTCCGGCACAAACACGATGTACCCATTGCTCACGTACACCGAACGGTTGATGGCAGAACGTAACGGTTCAGGTTTGATATGCTGGTGCAGGTTGTCGCTTTCCTTTTCATAGAAATAAACAATCATGGGATACTTCTTATTCGGATCAAATCCTTCCGGCTTGTACAGCATTCCCTGCAAGGGTATGTTGTCCAGCGATGTCCAACGCACAGGCTCCACGGTACCCCAAGTATATTTCTTCATTTGGGGATTGGCGTCTGATATCTTACGCGGTTGTTTAAAACTCATATCGGCTGTCCACACATCCGGAAATTCACGAAACGACTCTCGGGTGTATAGGATCTGCTGGGCCGACCTGGCTTTTACCACACCGCCAAATCGGTATGGCGCTTCGAGTAATCGCGTGAGTTTGCCCGTCGTAAGCGAAAGCCGGTAGAACCCGGACTCCTTGGTTGTTTCCCGAAAGGCCGACAGTAGCAACTCTTGTGCGGGATCTATGAAGCGCATCTCATTGTCCAGTCGCACATACCTAAACACAATCTTATTCTCGCGACCAATGCGGGTGAGGTTAACAGGCGCCCGCTTGCCATCGGGATCAAAAGACCATATGTCATATCGGTCATAGACGAGAATAGATTCATCGTTGGTGGTCCATCCGGCTGAACCGTATGGTCCCGGAAAATCCGGTGAATCATTTTCTTCGTCGCCAAAACTCACGTGCAGTTTGTTCAGACGAAGTGATTTGGCTTCCGCGATAGAATAGCTATACCAAGCGGTGTCGGTCAGGCTGAACCAATAGACATATCTTGCCTTTGGGCTCAGGTTCGCATTGCCTTTGACGTGCGAAGCAACCGGTACGCGCATTTGTTTGCTAAGGTCGTACAGATAAAAATCAGTAAAGGCCGATTGGTCCCATGTGGTCATCTTGCGGTAGGGGACGTTGGTCTCGCCCAACACCACTGCGGCATTGCCTTCATCACCGAGGGTAATCTGCGGAACATCTCGGTCGGCCAATTGCATGATTTTCTTTTCGGTCAGGTCAATGCAGCCCAGGTATGAGCGCTTTCGGTCCGCATCCAACTGCTTGTTCTGTTGGGGATAGATGTAGGGATCATTACCACCCCACACTTCGACTTGAACAATTTCTTCGGTGAGTAAGGTAGTATCCTGCACGACGGGTGGCGGGGCAGATCCAAAAAACAAACGACGGCCGTCTTTGGAAAACTGGGGTGTCTGGTGCTCGCTGACGACCCAATTGGCCGGTATACCCAAAGAACGCTCTACATCAAGCATGGTGGCTGAGGCCATCCCGGTCTTCCAATGATACAACTCAAAGTGCCTGATCAACGCTTTGGTGGTGTCGGGGTCCAATAAGAAGGAAGCCTGCATACCGTCTTCGCTGATTGCAAGCCCTTTGTATTTAAACTTGCTCTTGCCTGCATGGAGAAGTGACAGTTTCTGCTGCGGCAAGTCATACCAATAGACGCCTGCTTTCATCGTGCTGTCATTGCCAGTACTGGTAAACAGCAACCCTTGTCCAAACCTGGCAAAGAGGTAATCCTTCACATATCCAAAAGTCTGTTGGTTTGTGCCTGACAAGGATCGCAGCACGAGCGTATATCCATTTTCATCCGAATTGATCTTCTTCTTTTTGGGCTTCTTTTCATCCGGTTTGGCCTTGGCCTCTTTGCGCGGCTCCAATTGATAGGCCAGCCATTCGCCCGCCTTCTCCGGAACCTTAAAGGATCGCACTTCCGGTATCTTTTCGACCTTGCGGAAATTCATGGAGAATATCCCCAGGGAGTCTTTAGGTAATTCTTCTTTCTTTTTCTTTTGACGCCGGAGCTCCTTCACCAACTTCTGCTGGGGTTTGATCTTCATGACCGCATATCGGCTATCATAAGTCAGGATGAGGTTATCGGCGCGCTTCACCGAGTCAATGGTAAAGGTCTTCAGGTTGGTAAATTCAACTCGTCCATCACCATCCTGTGGGTTTATTATAAGGGCGGCATAACTTCCATCCGGCGTGATAGCACGTACTGACACATCGCGCCAACCATCATACACAGCATGTGTCAATGGCTTTTTAACTACAACAGGTGTGGCTTTCTTCTGTGCCCACAAGTTGATGCATACCAGGAAAAGTCCGGTGATCAGGATGGTTTTTCTCATAAGGATAAACGATTAACCGAAACTAAGGAACCTCCGTCCGATTCCAAAGCAGGCTGTAGACCAGCGGTTGATCAGGCGTATGTGAACTCCCCGTGCGGGCTTCGAATCACCACCGAGCGAACGGGTGACGCCTCCACGCGGCCAATGATGCGGGCATCAACAGCGAAAGATCGAGCCAAGTCAATAACCTGCTGCGCAAATTCCGGCGTGGTATACACCTCCATGCGATGCCCCATGTTGAACACTTTATACATTTCCTCCCAGGAGGTGGCGCTCTGTTCATAGATCAGATCGAACAAAGGAGGAACATCAAATAAGTTATCCTTGATCACTTTGACCTGATCAACAAAATGAAGCACTTTGGTTTGTGCACCTCCACTGCAATGCACAAGTCCATGAATATACTTACGTCCTTCCTTGAGCAGTGGCAATAGCACCGGTGCATACGTTCTTGTGGGGGACAAAACCAATTTGCCAATATTGACCGGCACACCGGGAAGGGTATCCGTCAGCCGATACTTGCCTGTATAGGTAAGGTCTTCAGGAATTTCAGGATTGTAGGATTCGGGATAGCGCACGGCATATTCATTACTAAATATATCATGACGGGCTGATGTAAGGCCGTTGCTGCCCATGCCTCCATTGTATTCAGCCTCGTAGGAGGCCTTTCCATAGGAAGAAAGCCCAACAATGACATCCCCAGCTGCTATTCGGGCATTGTCAATCACATCGCTGCGGCGCATCCGTGTCGTAACAGTGCTGTCAACTACGATGGTTCGCACAAGATCCCCAAGATCGGCCGTTTCACCACCCGTGCTGTATATCTCATATCCGTGTTGCCTCAACATGGCCAGCACTTCTTCAGTCCCTTCAATCAACGAGGAGATTACTTCACCCGGAATCCGGTTCTTATTGCGGCCAATGGTGGAAGACAGAAACACCGGACCCGTTGCGCCCACGCACAGCAAGTCGTCGACGTTCATGATGATGGCATCCTGTGCTATACCCTTCCACACTGACAGATCACTCGTCTCCTTCCAATAGATATAAGCCAGCGATGATTTGGTGCCCGCCCCATCGGCATGCATGACGGTGCAAAAATTATCATCCCCGCCGAGCAGGTCAGGAACTACCTTACAGAACGACTTTGGGAACAGGCCCTTGTCTAATAATTGAATGGCGCGGTGTACATCCTCCTTGGAGGCTGAAACACCACGTTGGTTATATCGATCGGAGGACAAAGCTTATTTCAATTTGATGATAGTCCAATAACTGCTGGTCACGGCCATCGGATTGTTGCCGCCACGCTGTGGTGTACCCAGGCCCCGGCCCATAGAGCCTCCACCCATCGGGTTACCGTAGCCACCACCATAAGCTCCTCCATAACCGTACATACCAGAACCTCGACCTGATGCGCTATAACCCTGATTGGAACCAGTAGTTCCTGCCATAGTTGTTTTTGCCTTTGAAACAAATTTTCCGGTTTCAAAACCGATACCCAATACGGGCAAATTGGCCTTGGAAAGCCGATAAGATTTGAACGGGATTATGGCCTCGTAGGTAAGTGTAAGCCCATCCTCATCGGTGGAAATAGCCACCTGAATGCCGTTGGTGATGCCCGAACGCGAGCTGGTCAATGGTTTATCTGCCAGTCCGATCAACTCAATGATTTCTGCAGACTGGATCAAGCCCCGGATCATTGTCCGCTGAAACTCTGCGCGCTCACTGGAAGACATTTTGCTGCGATCTTCACCGGTTTTACTTAAGGCTTCCATTTGTTCATCGGCTTCGCGGCCGGTGGGAAAATGAAGTCCCAGGTTTCTTTTCTTCTTGCCCTTGGGATCCATCCACAGGGTCATACCAAACAGGGCAATCTTTCGACGCATGAGTTCGTCGCTGGTCTTCATCCGGATGTAAATATTGTTGTCGTCGCTGCAAACATTATAACTTATTTTCTTGTCAGCATCTACAATCCACTCCATGGGCCACTCTTCGGCAACGCCGTCAATTTGTACGAGCGTCGAGAGGGGACATTCTGTCGGAGGAGCATCCTGAGACCAAACGGGTATGCTGGTCAGCAGGAATAATACAATGAACAAGTTTTTCATAGCTACTCAAATGGGACGCCCAAAGTTATCAAATCCCCTGATAACCAATTTAAGGTCAGCGCAATGCTTGGGCAAAATGCCATGACACGATACCCACACAAACCGAAATATTCAGCGAATGCTTGGTGCCGGATTGGGGTATTTCCAGTGCCCCATCGGCCAGGGCAAGTACTTCATCGCTTACACCATTGATTTCATTGCCAAAGATCAGACAATAGGGCTGAGTTAGCTGAGGCACAAACTGGTTCAACGGAGTACTTTCGGTAGTCTGTTCAACAGCCCATATCTGATAACCGTTGTCCTTGAGTTGCTGTACAGCCAGGGCTGGTGATTCCACATACTCCCACCAAACAGATTCGGTTGCGCCCAGTGCAGTTTTGTGGATTTCGCGATGCGGCGGGGTTCCGGTTATTCCCGTCAGCAGTATTTTTTCCAATGAGAATGCATCGGCAGTTCTGAAGGCTGAGCCCACATTGTGGAGGCTTCGCACGTTGTCGAGCAGAATCACAACCGGTAGTTTCTTTACAGACTGAAACGCCGATACAGACAATCTGCCCAACTCCTCGAGCCTAAGTTTTTTCATGGCACGAAGATAACAAACAGCGAATTGCCTCCGATCCGGAAGCAATTCGCCAAAATATACTACCGTCCGGCCATCGCAGGGTCGGTCACCAACAACTTAAGTATAGTGCCTTTGGTCTTATACCTTACGGTGGCGTTCAATATCAATGCATATGATCCCGCCGGCACAGCTGGACCCACCGTAATGGTAGCTTCTTCGGTATCTGGAGTTTCTGGTGAGGGGATGTATGCAATTGTTACGCCGGCCGGCAGCGCTGTGGAAAATCCCCAGGTGGCCTGACCTTTGCTGAACGATTTAGACCGGGTGATCGCAACCGTCACGGATTTTGTTTCACCGGATTTTACCTGGAGGGCGTCTTCCGACAAGGCAATTGCAAATTCAGAACGTGGAGCTACGGGTGCTTGGGCTGCTGCCTGTAATGTCAGGGCCAGCGCCGCGATGGTGAATAAGTATTTCATTGTTTTTTGTTTTGTTTGCGAATGAACGCCGTTGAAGAGCAGGCGGGCAAACAAAAAGCGCGTTTGGGGTAAAACGCGCTTCTTTTGAGGCCAATGGGCGAAACGGGGTGAACCGCGTGGTCAATGACTAACTTAATTCCATCAGGTTTTTTAATTGACTGATCTTGTCCATCACTTCCTTACCCTTGGGCCGGGAAACCGGGATTGAAAAATCAGTGTTTCGGATACGAAGTTTGTAACCATTGGTATTGCCACTGATGGCTTCGATGGCATTGACATTGACTATATAGGAGCGATGACAGCGAAGGGCAAAAGCGTTGTCCAGCTGGGATTCAATGTTCTTCAGGTTCACACGCAACAACTTTTTGCGAACCTCACCGGACTCACGCCACCATACCGTTGAATAATTATCATCGGCCTCCACAAACAACAGGTCCGGCAGGTTAAATGTCAGGCTTTCACTGGTATCGGAGAACAAGGTTATGTCGTGAGCGGATTCTGCTCCTTTTTTTAGGGTTTGAATTTTCTGGAGTTCCCGATTGCTGCGAATTGCTTCGTAGAGGTTTTGTTGCAACAAGTGAGCTTTCAAAAACAAGGTGGTGAGGGCTATCGGGATAATACCTTTCAGCGCTACCATGGTATTCACGTGAAGGGCCACCTCAGCCCAGCTCATAATCTTGCAGATAAAAAGTTTTTCAATCACGATGGTAATGGCACTGATCAATACCAGGTGCCATACGTTTAGCAGGATATATTTTTTGTAATTCCAGTTGACCGGATCCATCATCACCGGAAACAATTTGGGCAACGCCAGCACATTAAAAAGCAAAACCACCAATGTGATGGACCCATGTATCCACTGGGCATTGTTCATAGGAACAAACTCATTGGGTGTCCGGAAGAGGTACAAAAATCCTGTTACGAAGGCACTGACCACCACCACGAGCATGGCATTTTTTCTGTCGTCGTTGAGGTAGAAAGGAAAAGGCTCCTTCAGCCAGGCGTTCAGGCGCTCTGAAAGGGAGGCTTCACCGGCGAAACTTCCAAGGGGGGCGGCGTGGGTTTGTTCCATGGGGTCACAAACTGAAAAAATGTCCCGGAGGTTGCAAGAAACGAGATAATTGCGGGGTGAACATCTCGCTTTTGGGGTGAACTGGTGCAGAAAATAAGTCGGATAACGTAATTTTCTTATCTCCCATCTTGCTGCATCTTTGCCGTTATGGCTGGAGCTGGTGCAATGGAAACCCCCCTGATGAAGCAATACAACGCGATCAAAGCGAAGTATCCAGGGGCACTCTTACTATTTCGGGTAGGGGACTTTTATGAGACCTTCGGAGAGGATGCCATAGCTGCAAGCAAAGTGCTCGATATCGTGCTCACCAAACGCGGCAATGGATCTGCTTCAGAAATTGAATTAGCCGGGTTTCCGCACCATTCCCTGGATGTATACCTGCCCAAACTGGTGCGTGCCGGACACCGTGTAGCTATCTGTGACCAATTAGAAGATCCCCGATTTGTAAAAGGTATCGTCAAGCGGGGTGTCACCGAACTGGTCACGCCAGGTGTATCCTACAACGACAACGTACTGGAGCGCAAACGCAATAATTTTCTGGCCAGCGTTTATGCCACCAAAGATCAACTCGGCATTGCGCTGCTGGACATCAGCACGGGTGAATTCTACTGTGCACAAGGATCAGAAAATTATGTGTGGAAACTGATTCAGAGCCTGAGTCCTGCAGAAATCATCTTCAGCAAAGCCCAACGCGAACGCGTGGAAAAGCACGTGGGCGACGAGTACGCTACATTCGCATTGGACGACTGGGTTTTTGCATTTGACTTCGCCCAGGAAAAGTTGCTCTCACAATTTAAGACAGCAACCCTGAAAGGATTTGGGATTGATGGTCTGGATCTCGCCATTATCGCAGCCGGTGCTGTACTGCAATACCTCGAGGCCACCGAACACAGGGATACACACCATGTTACTTCGATCGCCCGGATGGACGAAGAGACCTATGTGTGGCTGGACAAGTTTACCATCCGAAACCTCGAACTCATCAGTTCACCCCATGAAGGTGGTGTACCGCTGCTGAACATTTTGGATCAAACGGTGACGCCCATGGGCTCACGGCAATTGCGCAAGTGGATGGTATTACCCCTCAAAGAGAAAGTGGCCATCGATGAGCGACTCGCCATGGTGACCTGCTTTTTTGAAGACCCGGATTTCGCCGACAAGATCACCGAGCACCTTCGACAAATCGCAGATCTGGAACGCCTCATCTCTAAGGTAGCTGTGGGTCGCATCAATCCACGCGAACTCGTACAACTAAAACGATCCTTGCAAGCCATCGTTCCCGTAAAGGATATGGTGAGCAAGCAAGGCATCTCAGAACTGAAAAAACTTGGCGATCAATTGAACCCCTGCTCTTTCCTCCTGGAAAAAATTGAGCGCGAATTAAAGGACGATGCACCCATGCTCATTCATCAGGGTGGCATTATCAAAGATGGTGTCAATCCCGAACTGGATGAATTACGCGCCATTGCCTTCTCGGGAAAAGATTATCTGTTACAGATTCAGCGGAGGGAGGTAGAACGCACCGGCATCAGCTCGCTGAAAATATCTTACAACAAGGTATTCGGTTACTACCTCGAAGTAAGCAATGCAAACAAGGATAAGGTGCCCACGGACTGGATTCGGAAACAGACCCTCGTTAATGCCGAGCGTTACATCACCGAAGAACTCAAGGTGTACGAGGAAAAAATTCTTCATGCGGAAGAAAAACTCACCGCCCTTGAACAACAGCTGTTTCAGGCGCTGGTTCATCACGCTGCCGACTACATCTCCCCCATTCAACAAAACGCCCGCACCCTGGCCGTGCTGGATTGTTTGTTGTCTTTTGCGCGTGTCGCCAAAGTCAATCGCTATGCACGCCCTGTAATCAATGAATCCACCGAGCTTTCTATCAAAGGAGGCCGGCATCCTGTTATCGAAAAGCAGCTTCCGTTGGGCGAGGATTATATTCCCAACGACATATTCCTGGACAATGCCACGCAGCAGATCCTGATCATCACCGGTCCGAACATGGCAGGTAAGTCTGCCTTGCTGCGGCAAACTGCCCTAATTGTCCTAATGGCTCAAATTGGGAGTTACGTTCCCGCCGCTGGCGCAACCCTGGGTATCGTCGACAAGATATTTACGCGTGTTGGCGCCTCAGATAACCTGTCACGGGGTGAATCCACCTTTATGGTGGAAATGACTGAAACAGCCAGCATACTCAATAACCTGAGCGACCGCAGCCTGATACTCATGGATGAGATCGGGCGTGGCACCAGCACCTACGACGGCGTGTCTATTGCCTGGGCCATCGTGGAGTACCTCCACCAGCACAAAGATTTCCGTCCCAAGACTTTATTCGCTACACACTACCACGAACTCAATCAATTGTCGGAGGATTTGGTGCGAATCAAGAACTTCAATGTCAGCGTTAAGGAAGTAGGTGACAAGATTGTATTCATGCGCACGCTGAAAGAGGGAGGCAGCGAACATAGCTTCGGTATTCATGTTGCGCAGTTGGCAGGTATGCCCAACAAGATTGTGTTGCGAGCCAATGAGATCCTTCACTTTCTTGAAAAGGACAAGCACAAGAACGAGCGGAAGAAGAAGCTGGCTGACTTGCCCAAAGAGAATTTTCAGATGGCCTTGTTTGAAGCGGACCCCAAATTCAAGGAGGTCCAGGAATTGGTCAGCAAGATTGATATCAACACCATTTCGCCGGTTGAGGCGTTGCTGAAATTGAATGAAATTCTGTTGGCGCTGAAGAAATGATCTAGTGTTTCCGGAATCCACCCTTTCGGGCACCACCACCTATGTTCCCGCCTCCGTGTCCACCACCACCTCCGGGCCGCGGGCGTCGCTTGCCATCAAAATTGCCTTTGGGACGTGATTCTGGGGTGTAAGCAGGTGCTTCTCCCAACGCTTCCGGCAAGGGGAGCTTGTCCACCACTTTTCCGATCATGTTTTCAATGGTAAAGAACCGGCGCTGGTCTTTGTCACTGATAAAAGTAATGGCGGTACCGGTGGTCTCCGCGCGGGCTGTGCGACCAATGCGGTGTACGTAGTCTTCCGGGTCGGGCGGCACATCAAAATTCACCACCAGGCTGATGCCTTCCACATCAATTCCACGCGACAGAACATCTGTTCCTACCAGGATACTGACTTGCTTACTCTTAAACGCCCGAAGGATATCTTCCCTTTCGGCCTGCTCGAGATCTGAGTGAAAAGCCTTGACGGGTAATCCCGCTTTATGCAACGTGTGCTCGAGCTTCTTCACATTTTCCTTGGTGGAACAAAATACAATCACGCTGTTGTACGAACCTGAGGTGAGAATCTGACGCAGCAGCGGGACCTTTTGGGTGTCATAGGTCAGGTACGCTTGTTGCAAAATTCCTTCAGCGGGTTTGGCAATGGCTATACTTACCTCAACGGGATGGCGCAGAATTTTATTGGCCAACTGCCGGATGCGCGGTGGCATGGTAGCGGAGAACAGCAACGTTTGCCGTTCTGCCGGCAGGTAGCTGATGATTCTTACAATGTCTTCATAGAAGCCCATGTCCAGCATCCGGTCTGCCTCATCGAGGATCAGGTGCTTGAGGTGCTCAAGTTTAACAGTGCCACCGGCCAGCAAAGCAATGAGTCGACCGGGCGTAGCAATTACAATGTCGGCACCATGGTCCAATGCTTTGCGCTGCTGGTCCCAGGTTGCTCCATCGCCGCCGCCATACACCGGAATAGAACTCACACCACAGAAGTAAGCAAATCCTTCAATCTGCTGATCGATCTGCTGGGCAAGCTCGCGTGTTGGAGCGATCACCAGGGTATTGAGATGCCGGTGGTCGGTATTGATAATCTTATGCAGTACCGGAAGAATATAGGCTGCGGTCTTTCCGGTGCCGGTTTGTGCGCAGGCAATAATGTCCTTGTTCTGAAGAATCACCGGGATGGCCTGCTCCTGGATGGGTGTAGGCTTGGCATACCCCATTGAGTCCAGGCCTTCCTGTAACTTGGAGTCAAACTGAAAATCGTGGAAGGTCAAAAGAAAAGGGTTAGTCGTTAGCGGGCATCAATCATTTCAAATCGCGTATAAGGTACCAGCGCCTTAGGCACGCGAATGCCATCCGGAGTTTGGTTGTTTTCCAGCAAAGCTGCTACAATCCGCGGCAATGCCAAAGCGCTGCCATTCAGGGTATGCAGGGGCTGGGTCTTGCCTTCTCTATTTTTAAGGCGAAGTTTCATCCGGTTGGCCTGATAGGTCTCGAAGTTGCTTACCGAACTTACCTCCAACCAACGTTGCTGTGCCGCGGCAAATACTTCCATGTCAAATGTCTGTGCCGAATTGAAACCCATATCTCCCCCGCAAAGCAATAATTTCCGATAAGGCAGTTCCAGCTTTTCCAACAAGCTTTGTACATAGGTACACATCGCATCCAGCGTTGCGTACGACTCTTCCGGCTTCCGGATCTCTACAATTTCCACCTTATCAAACTGATGGAGGCGATTGAGTCCTCGCACATGGGCGCCCCAACTTCCCGCCTCGCGACGAAAGCATGGCGTATAACCAACGTTGCGCACGGGTAAGTCCTGCTCCGTCAGGATGACATCGCGGTACAGGTTTGTAATAGGAACTTCAGCCGTGGGAATAAGATACAGTTCGTCTTCGGTGATGTAATACATCTGCCCTTCCTTGTCCGGCAACTGGCCAGTACCGTAGCCACTGGCCTTGTTCACCACAATGGGTGGCTGAACTTCGCGGTAACCTTGTTGGGCGGCTTCATCCAAAAAGAAATTGATCAGCGCCCGCTGGAGTTTGGCTCCCTTTCCTTTGTAGACTGGAAAACCCGCGCCTGAAATTTTATTACCGAGGTCAAAGTCTATGATGTCATACTTTTTGATCAGGTCCCAATGAGGTAAAGCCTCTGCCGGCAATGCGGGGATATGGCCGTGGGTGTGAACGGTAATATTATCTTCGGCGCCCTTTCCGGCTGGAACGTCTTTTGAAGGCACATTGGGAATCAGGTACAGTATACGCTGCAACTCCTCCTCGGCTGCAGCCATTTCCTGACCAATCTCTGCCGCCAATTTTTTGCTGGTCGCCATTTTGGCAATCATTTCATCTGCCTCCTGCTTCTTGCCAGCCTTCATCAAAATGCCAACTTCTTTCGATATCCGGTTTGACTCACCCACCACCGCATCATATTGCTGCTGCTTTTCTCGACGCACTTTATCAACGGCCAATGCCTGATTGATCAGGGATTCAGCATCGCGCATATTTCGCTTCTTCAAGCCTTCCAGCACCAGCTCGGTATTCTCCCGGATTACATTTATCTGCAACATGAATTTATTTGTCTTGGGGCCCAAAATTACAAACCTTATTGGTAAACCTGCTGATCATGGTAACTACGCCTTTAGGCGGATAATTTTCGACCTATAATTTGAAAATCAGGCAATTTGACCTATACTTGCAAGGTCAATAAGGCCCTTCCGGTCTTTCTCTATAGATAAATTCAACTTTTACTGGTTAATCGATAACGAAGTTTTGGTATTTATTTCGGATCCCCTCCGAGTTCTCTAGTGACCTTCTAATTCAATCTCGTAATAACTACTTTTTCTAATCCTACATGTATACAATCGACGACCTCAATGTGAGGCTGCTGTCTGAATTAAAGGACATCGCAGAAGAAATGGGCATCAAGAATGCCAAGAAGCTGGCCAAACAGGATCTTGTATATAAGATTCTTGATCAACAGGCCAAGACAGAAGCACCCGCCGCCCCGGCTACCGCCAAGAAAGGTGCTACCAATCAGGATGACGACCGCAAGATGCGCCCTCGCCGCCGCGAAAACGTAACGCCTCCACCCGCAGGGCGCAACCAACAAAAATCAGCAGCCGCGGATGAGGTCATGCGGTCTGCCGATATCGAAATTGAACAGCCAACACCGCCTAGCGAGGATACTCCTCAGGCACCTCCTGCGCCTGCACCTTCTGCACCTGCACCCCAGGCAGCGCACGGTCATGAGGCCCCGCCCCGCGAGTTCCAGCCCGACCGTCAACAACAACAGCGCATTTCCAACATTAAAGACTTTGATGGTGCCGTCACCAGCGAAGGTGTGCTTGAATTGATGCAGGATGGATACGGTTTCCTCCGTTCATCTGATTATAACTACCTGGCCAGCCCCGACGATATTTATGTGTCACCCTCCCAGATCAAGTTGCTGGGCCTGAAAACCGGTGATACGGTGCGCGGCCAGATCCGCCCGCCGAAAGAAGGAGAAAAATACTTCGCCCTGGTTAAGGTGGACAACGTTAACGGCAAGACATCTGAAGAAATCCGTGATCGGGTAGCTTTTGAATACCTCACCCCGTTGTTCCCCAATGAACGACTGAAGCTCAGCACCACGCCTGACAACATGTCTACGCGGATTCTGGACCTCTTCTCTCCCATTGGTAAAGGTCAGCGCGGAATGATCGTGGCCCAGCCCAAAACGGGTAAGACAGTTTTGCTGAAGCAGATTGCCAATGCCATCGCTGAAAATCACCCCGAAGTATACCTGATCGTATTGCTAATTGACGAACGTCCTGAGGAAGTTACGGATATGGCACGTAGTGTTCGTGCTGAAGTAATCGCTTCTACCTTTGATGAACAGGCCGACCGGCATGTGAAAATCGCGAGCATTGTACTCGAAAAAGCCAAGCGTATGACCGAGTGCGGCCACGATGTGGTGATTCTGCTTGATTCTATCACCCGCCTGGCGAGGGCCCACAATACGGTGGTTCCTTCATCCGGAAAAATCCTGTCGGGTGGTGTGGATGCCAATGCCCTGCACAAACCCAAGCGTTTCTTTGGTGCAGCCCGCAAAATCGAAAACGGCGGCTCCCTGACCATTATCGCTACAGCGTTGATCGATACCGGATCGAAAATGGACGAAGTTATCTTCGAAGAATTTAAGGGAACCGGCAACATGGAATTGCAACTCGATCGCAAGCTTTCCAACAAGCGCATTTATCCGGCCATCGACGTTCCGGCTTCCGGTACACGCCGAGAGGATCTCCTCATGAAGGAAGATGAACTCGCACGCGTGTGGATCCTCCGCAAGTACATGAGTGACATGAACTCCATTGAAGCCATGGAATTCCTGCAAAGCAAAATGAAAGGGACCCGCAACAATCAGGAGTTTTTGATCTCGATGAACGGATAACCGAATCATGATTCATAATAAAGAGCGCAGCCCTGGTTGCGCTTTTTTTTATTCCCGAACAAAACGCCCGCCGGTATAGGTGTAATAGAATTCCAACGCTTCCTGGGATTGGGTGTTGGCAACCAGTACCAGGAATTTTACAATACCCTGATCCAGAAGGTCTCCCATGGGAACATCAAGGGTGGTTGACCTGGTCGGATCGAACCATACCCGGGTGGTTCGCTTTTTCTCATCATTTTTCTGATCATAGACAATGATATCCACCGGAATCCGGTCTTTGAATGGCAAGGCGATCTTTACTGATCGCTCCGGATCAGGTGCTTTGCGTACTGGTGGCGGGGTCAAAAACGTAACTTGTTGCGTCACCAGAGGCACCAGCGTAAAATTCTTCCGCTCGACTGCATATACCCTATAGGTGTATTGGCCTTCCTTGATCAGTGAGTCTGCAACCTGATAGTCAAACTTTGGTTTTCCATACGCGTTCCGTACTACCGCTTCTTCGCGGATAAGCGATGGTTGGCCCTGGCCGAACCACCGATACACCCGGAATGACTGCCAGTCATTGATGCGGTTATCTGCATGCCAATGCATGCTAAATGCGCGCTGCTGTTGCACCACCGGTGTGTAGGCGGAATCACTTCGAGTCTCCTGGTAAGGAAACCCGTGGGCCTTTGACGCCAGCTCAATATTGAAGTCGCAGGCATCACCCAAAAAACCGTCAATATTTACGAGATAAGAAATACCGGGTCGCAAAGAATCCATTTGGATATAGGCGTCTTCCCGCCGGATGCGATTGATGCACCGAAGAATGCGATAGGTGGCAATTTCACAGGGATTGCCCTCGATAACAATCGCCTGGACACCGAGGTTGTCAGTGCATTGCTGTGCCGAGACGTTGATGAAGTAGCGGCCCGGGACAGGGACCGTGAATTCAAACCACTGATCATTGTGATAGACGATGCACTTGCGGGTGAGTGCTTTGTTCACGCAATCCCACTCAACCGACGAGCCTGCCGTGGTAGACCTTACCGATCCCTGGTCGAGATCAAGCTTTAGCCGGCCGCGTATGCTGTTGTTTTTTACCTGCCCAAATGCTGTACTGCAGCAAAAGCCAACCAAGACGAACATCAGACAACGTTTCGTCATGGAATCAAATTACTTTCTCTTTCTCTCGTGGAATGCGCCCTGGAATGTTGGATCCTCCAGTCGTTTCTGCCTATCCACCTCCCTCGCAATTTCCTTCGCCTCTGCCTCCGGAGTTGGCGGAATCTCTACTTCCGCAGGAAGTTTTTTGGCTTTGATCTTCTCCTTAATAAGTCTCTCGATCCGGTGGATGTGAAACACTTCTGCTTCCGTCAACAGGGTAATGGCTTCGCCCGTCTGAAAAGCGCGGCCTGTGCGCCCAATACGGTGCACATAGTCTTCATAGCGTTGTGGCACATCAAAGTTGATCACGTGAGAGACGTTGGCTACGTCGATGCCCCGCGCGGACACATCCGTTGACACCAAAACGCGCAGGTCTCCATTCTTGAATTCATCCATAGCGTTGATCCGGCTGTTCTGTCCCTTGTTTGAATGAATTACACGGGCGGGGCCCAGTCCTTTACGGTCAATAAACTTAAAAATGTCAGTGGCCGACTCCTTCGTGCGGGAAAAGATCAGGACGCGGCTAAACTTCTCACGGTCTTTCAAAAGGTAGTCCAATAAATTGATCTTGGTCTTGAGGTTTGGGGTATGATAACACGATTGCTCGACCTGTTGCGCCGCCATGATTTGCGGCGTGGCATCTACACGAACCGGAAACTCCAGGAATTCGGCAGCAAGCTTTTCCACTTTTTCAGAGAATGTAGCCGAAAAGAGCAGGTTCTGTCGGCGAGGCGGTATTACTTCCAATATCTTCTTGAGCTGCTGCATGAATCCCATGTCGAGCATGCGATCTGCCTCGTCCAGCACCAGGGTCTTTATCTGCTTCACTATAATCTCTTCCTTGTAGTAAAGTTCCATAAATCTGCCTGGCGTAGCGATGATCAGGTCAACACCAGCCTGGAGCTGCTCGATTTGGGTCTTTGGGCCAACACCGCCATACAAACCAACCATTCGAAGATCCGTACGTGAAGCCAGCAACACCGCATGTGACGCAACCTGCACAACCAACTCCTTGGTTGGAACCAGCACCAGCACACGGGGGTCATTGCCCTGGGCATGTGACAATTTTTTGAGTAAGGGCAGTAGGTAGGCTGCCGTCTTCCCGGTGCCCGTCTGGGCCACACCGATTACGGCCTGCCCTCCCAGCACCAACGGAACTACCTTTCGTTGAATCTCGGTGGGGTGCTGAAAGCCGGCGTCCGCTAACGCCTTGTATAGTGAAGGATTCAGTTTGAGAGACTCCCACGAATTATTTGCGGCTTCCAACACAATAGGATTTATATTTACTGTACAATGAATACCCGAATAGTAAACGCGAAGATAGTAAACGAAGGTAAGGTCGTTGAAGGTGACGTTCTAATACATGGCCAGCGCATCGAAAAGATCGGTAAACACCTAACCGACCCTGCTGAGCGTGTTATTGACGCGGACGGTAAATTTCTCTTCCCGGGATTCATTGATGATCAGGTTCATTTTCGTGAACCAGGGCTCACGCACAAGGGCACCATTTTCACTGAATCACGGGCTGCCGTGGCTGGTGGCATCACCAGTTACATGGAAATGCCCAACACATCTCCGCCCACGTTCACCCAGGATCTGCTGGAGCAGAAATACGCCGTGGCCGCCAACGATTCACTGGCCAATTTTTCATTCTTCATGGGCGCATCTAATGACAACCTCGATGAAGTCTTGCGCACAGACCTGCATCAGGTATGCGGATTGAAAATATTTATGGGCTCCTCCACCGGCAATCTGCTGGTGGACGATCCGCAGATATTGGAAGGATTCTTTTCACGCTTCCCGGGACTCATTGCCACACATTGCGAAGACGAGGCTACGATACGGAACAACATGGAGAAATTCAGGGAGCAATACGGCGAGCAAGTTCCAATCGAGTGTCATCCGCTCATAAGAAGTGCCGAGGGATGCTACGCCTCGTCATCGATGGCCGTTGCATTGGCCCGAACACATGGCACGAGGTTGCATGTGCTTCATATTTCCACTGCCCGGGAAACGGAACTATTTGATAATAGCATACCCCTTCATGAAAAAAAGATCACCGCCGAAGCATGCATTCATCACCTCTGGTTTAGCGATCAGGACTACAAACGATTGGGAACTGATATCAAATGGAATCCGGCCATCAAGACCGGTCATGATCGCGCGTTGATCTGGAAAGCCCTGCTCGATGATCGTATCGACGTAATAGCCACCGACCACGCGCCGCATACCATGGAAGAAAAAGCGCAGTCCTATTTCAAAGCGCCTTCCGGTGGTCCGTTGGTTCAACACAGCCTCGTGGCCTTAATGGAAAAGTACCATCAGGGAATGATCAGTGTGGAAGAAATTGTGCGCAAAGCAGCGCACCATCCGGCCATCTTATTTCGCATCAATGACCGTGGCTTTATACGTGAAGGGTATTTCGCTGATTTGGTATTGGTGGATCCCAATAAATCCTGGACCGTGCATAAGTCAAATATCCTGGCTAAGTGTGGCTGGTCGCCATTTGAAGGACAGACATTCAAAAGCGTGGTGACACAAACTTTTGTATCAGGTCACCTGGCCTACGAAAATGGTCAAGTCATTGAGGGATATGCTGGCCACCGCCTGACCTTCAGAAATCCGTAATACTTCGGGCACAAAAAATGCCGGCTTTTGACCGGCATCTAAGGGTGAAAGACGGGACTCGAACCCGCGACCTCCAGAATCACAATCTGGCGTTCTAACCAACTGAACTACATTCACCGTTTGGGAGGGCAAATTTAGGTAGGGCAAAGGAATATCCAAGCCTGAATTTACCTACCGTCAAATGGGGCTTCCGGGTTCTTCAAAAAAAAGCTACTATTAATGCTATAAACCCATTTTTATGGATCAGCGCATCATCAATCTGTTTGACGAATTCACCCATAAGCCGCTCGGTCGCGAAGAGTTCATGACGCGGCTCAAGGCAATTACCGGAAGCACGGCAGCGGCCCTGGCGATACTGCCATTGCTGGAGGTGAACTATGCCAAAGCAGCCACCATCCCGGATCAGGACGACCGGATCACCACAGATCGAATTAATTATGATGGTGACGGCGCGACGATGAAAGGATATGTGGCTCGTCCGAAGGGAGATGCCAAACTGCCCGCAGTGGTAGTGATTCATGAAAACCGGGGGCTCAATCCGCACATTGAAGATGTCGCCCGGCGGGTAGCGCTGGCCGGCTATATCGCCCTCGCACCCGATGCACTTTCACCATTGGGTGGCACCCCTGCTGATGCAGATCAAGCCAGGGATATGTTCCAAAAACTGGATGCCCCCAAAAACCTCAGGAATTTTGTCCTTGCCTTTGATTACCTGGGCCGTCGTCCAGATTGCAACGGTAAATTTGGCACTGTTGGATTCTGCTGGGGTGGAGGCATGGTCAATCAGTTGGCGGTTAATGTGCCTGCGCTGAAAGCTGCTGTGGCCTTTTACGGCCGACAAGCCGATGTAGCGGATGTTCCCAAAATAAAAGCCGCTCTGCAATTGCACTATGCAGGCATGGATGACCGTATCAATGCAGGAATTCCTGCCTATGAAGAGGCCCTTAAGAAATCAAGCATCAGCTACGAGTTGTATCAGTACGAAGGAGCTCAGCATGCATTTCACAATGACACAGCACCCACCCGTTACAATGAAGCTGCAGCAAAGTTGGCTTGGGAGCGTACGCTCGCTTTCTTTTCCAAAAAGTTGGCCTAAGCATTCTTGGTTAAGTATCTTCAAGGAATGATCTCGTATCCGGCGTTCAAAGCACAACCGTTGCACAAGCAGATCAGCCTGCTGTATCAGCACGGCACCTGCGTGATGAGTATCCGGTATTACGGGTATAAAGTCAATCTATACCTCTTTCATAACTACTACCTGGAGGTCTTTTATCACCACAAGCGTGATTGCATTGAGAAAATTGCTTTGCTCGATAGCCGTCACAGTCGCATGAATTTTTATGAGGCGCAGATCAAGCTTCCTGAAGCGCTTATTCCCGGATAAAATAAAAAGGCCCCGAAATTCGGGGCCTTTACTTTTGATTTGCTTTAGATTAAGCCGTAGCCGTAGTTGATTCGGCTGATTTAATCTGAGGTTTCAGGGCAACATTCTTACGGGCCTTGTAGCCGCAATAGCTGCACTGGTAATGCTTGATGATCTCTCCTTCTTCAGTTTCAGTAGGCTGCTTCACAATTTCTTCGCGCTGAACCTTAAAGGTCTGGTAGTTACACTCAGGACACTGGATCGCGTGCAGGTGACCGGCATATTTTTCAATTTTAACAAAACCGGTTTCCTCGTCTTTCCAAACGTCGTAGTCAACCGAGAAGAGGTTTTCTTCTGCCTGCATCCCTTCGTCGAGGTGAACGTCTTCTTCCTCTTCGCTCAGTAACTTCATAGGTTTGCCGGTCTTGGGGGAAATCCGTGGCTTATAGCGCAATACCTTCAGGCGCTTCTCAATAAAGAAAGGATAATAGAATTTCAATAAATTCTGAATGATCAGGGCTACCAGAACACCCATCATAATGGTCACGAAACCACGTACGAAGTACATGATGGTGGTAATCTCAACGATATTTCCGTTAAAGAAGAAACAGCCTCCAAGCACGAGAATAATGCTGGCATACCACAAAACATTCACCTCATGACGGTTGATGAAGTCATACTTGTCCTTATTGTCCGGAATGGTGGAAAGCCTGACGATGTAACCCAATACAATCAGTATGCCGGCTGCCCAGCAGATGTAGGCTACATTATGGGCCAAGATATTCCAGGATGCGTATTCTGCCTCTGCCATGGTGTTTGAGTGTTTTTCAGTTGTTAATTAACGACAAATATAAGGTTCTCGTGTTTACAGACAATTTTCAAATGAATCACCAATTTAGCGTGATTACCACGAAAATTCCAAAACAGCGTAAAATAATTCTAATTAGTCGGGAAGAGGCTATCGGTAAAACTCGTAGTGATCACGCGGCATTCCTCGGGAGCCTCCAAAAATCCCATGTGAGCTACTCCCTCCAATTCAAAATAGGTTGTTTTTTGGCCCAATTTCGCCATTTTCCGTGAATCAACCACAGGAACCGCAGCATCTTCCCTCCCGGCTATAATAAGGTTGGGTAACATGGATTTTTCCAGTACCCTCGTACGGTCAGGCCGGTCCCTCATCGCATCGGCGTATTGAATAAGCGTTTCTCCACGGGTGCTGGAAGCAATACCATGAACATCGGGTATAGCAGGGTGGTCCTTGTCATGAAAAAGACCCGGCACAAAAGTTTCAACAAAGGGAAGCACCCCATTGCGTCTAACAAATTCAATGATGCGGTTGCGGTTGGCCTTCTTCTCTTCCGTGTCCGCAAAGCAAGTCGAGTGGAAAAGGCCAAACCCCTTGAGCAAGTGGGAATGCTGCTCGGCCAACGCCAGTGTGATGTATCCGCCCAATGAATGACCCAGGACCATGGCTGGAGGGATACCTGACTGCCTGAGCCAGGCTGCCAGTGCTTCTGCCACCTGATCGATTGTTATACGACCTGGCAGGGGTGCTGAATTACCAAATCCGGGAAGATCGGGTCGAATAACCCTGTAGTTATTGGTAAGTGGTGTGATGAATGATTTCCAGATTTCACTGGTTTCGCAAAATCCATGAATGAGTACAAGTGGCGGGCCTGTACCATGATCGTGAACAAACAAGGAGTGCATGTCAGGCTAACCTGGAAACAGGCTCAAGCATCATGCGCACTGATGATTCAATCCCTTTGGGGCCAAATCCACATTCGTCATGCAGTTCAAGTTGTTCTCCGTGCTCTATGACTGCATCCGGGATACCCAAACGTTTTACCTCCGCACGGTAACCCTGATCGGCCATAAACTCCAGCACGGCACTGCCAAATCCTCCGGCTATGCATCCGTCTTCCACAGTAATAACTTTTGCATAGTTCCTGAAGATGCGGTGTAGCAACGCTTCATCCAAAGGCTTCACAAATCGCATGTCGTAGTGGCTTATGCGAATTCCTTCTTTTTCCAATCGCTCACAAACCTCTACGGCATAGTTGCCGATATGGCCAATGGTGAGCACGGCCAATTCCTGACCTTCGCGGATAACCCGTCCCGTTCCAATTTTGATTTCTTCGAAAGGTGTTTGCCATTGCTGCATGACACCCTGTCCACGTGGATAACGAATGGAAAATGCTTTCTCTTTGCGCGGGAGCTGGGCAGTATACATCAGGTTCCTCAATTCGGACTCGTTCATCGGTGCAGCCACAATCATATTGGGCAAACAGCGAAAATAGGCCAAATCATATGCGCCATGATGGGTTGGGCCATCAGAACCTGCAAAGCCCGCGCGGTCCAAACAGAAATTGACCGGCAAATTCTGAATGCAGACATCATGCACTACCTGGTCGTAGGCACGCTGCATAAACGATGAGTAAATATTGCAAAATGGCACCAGCCCCTGGGTGGCGAGCCCTGCTGAAAAAGTGACTGCATGCTGTTCGGCAATGCCGACATCAAATGCGCGATTAGGCATGGCCTTCATCATGATGTTCATGGAAGAACCCGATGGCATGGCTGGTGTGATGCCTACAATTTTTTCGTTGGCTTTTGCCAATTCCACCAGCGTATGTCCAAATACATCCTGGTATTTAGGGGCCTGTGGGGTATCATACACTTTCTTGTGTATCTCCCCCGTGATTTTATCAAAGGTACCTGGAGAGTGCCAGGTTGTTTTATTACCGGTTTCTGCGGGTGCATATCCCTTTCCCTTCACCGTAACGCAATGAAGAATCTTTGGTCCCTTGATGCTCTTGAGGTCTTTCATCACGGCAACGAGGTGATCCACATCGTGGCCATCCACCGGACCAAAGTAGCGGAGGTTCAGTGCCTCAAATAAGTTGCTTTGACTGAGCAATGCTGATTTGAGGGCCGTATCAACTTTGGAAACAATTTCCTGCGCATTTTTTCCAAAGTGGGAAAGCTTACCCAGGAGATTCCATACATCATCTTTAAAGCGGTTGTAAGTCTGTGATGTGGTTATGTCTGTGAGGTAATCTTTGAGTGCACCCACATTTGGATCAATCGACATACAATTGTCATTGAGCACAATCAGAATGTTGGTGTCAGAAACGCCAGCATGATTCAGTGCTTCGAAGGCCATCCCACCCGTGAGCGCGCCGTCTCCAATGACAGCAACATGTTGTTTGTCTTCAAGGCCCTGGTATTTGGAGGCAACGGCCATGCCCAATGCTGCAGAAACAGAAGTCGAAGAATGCCCTACACCAAAGGCGTCATAGGGGCTTTCTTTCCGCTTGGGGAACCCTGAAATGCCTTTGTATAGTCGGTTGGTGTGAAAGGAATCACGTCTGCCTGTCAGGATCTTATGTCCATAGGCCTGGTGCCCAACATCCCAAATAATCTGATCATAAGGGGCGTTGAAAACGTAGTGCAGGGCTACGGTGAGTTCAGTAACTCCCAGGCTTGCGCCAAAATGCCCGCCGTAAATCGAAACATTATCAATGATGAATTGCCGCAATTCCTGACACAATTGCACAAGTTCAGCCTGGTCCAGTTTCTTGAGATCAGCGGGACTATTGATGTTAGCTAAAAGGTGACCGGGTGTTATCAGCATGCGGCAGGAGGATACCCCTCTAACAAGGTATTAAGGTAAGTGTTTATACCGGTTCCGGGTCAAATTTCTGTCAAATTTAGGGATTTGAAACGCAATCCTTATTTATCCGGGTATTTGAATAATTTTGCGCGCCTATGCAGCAAGAGAATTTCGAAGTTCAGCTCCCCCTTTTCACCGGTCCGTTTGACCTGCTCCTGTTTTTTATCGAGCGGGACGAACTGGATATTTATGACATACCCATTTCCAAGATCACCAACGATTTTCTTAGCTATCTCCACCACCTGGAGACCCTGAACGTAGAATTAGCCAGCGAGTTTATTCTGGTGGCGGCTACCCTCATGCGCATAAAATCCAAGATGCTGCTGCCTCGCCCACAACTGGACGAACAAGGCAATGAAATCGATCCCCGCGAAGAGTTGGTGAAACACCTCCTCGAATACAAAAAATACAAATCAGTGCTCGACACCTTCCACCAGATGGAAGAGAACGAATTGCACAAAGAGAAGCGCGGCAACATCATGCGCGAACTGAAATCGCTGGCTGCCGCAGTTAATGTAGAAGCCGAACTGCAGGATGTAGACTTATACAAACTTATGCAGGTGCTGGAGAAAGTGATGAAGCGATACGACGAAGAGAAAAATCGTCCGGTTCACCAGGTTGTCCAGTATCCCTTCACCGTCGAAGGTCAGAAGGAGTATATTCTCAACGAACTTACCAGGAAGCGGATGCTATCCTTCGCAGAAGTACTTGAGCAAAATCGCACCCGGGTAGCCTTGGTGTTCAATTTTCTGGCCATCCTGGAAATGCTCGCGGTCGGCAAGCTGACGATTCAGATTGGCGAAGGATACAACAACTTCTGGATCACCATGCAGGAAACAGAGTCTGTTGAGTCCCCCACAGAGTCATCCCCCAACTAAACTTCTGAAGTTTTTCTCCTATCTTTTCCGATGTGTAAAATCACATCGTATGAGAGCCATTGTCGTTAGTTTACTATTTGTTACTACCCTTTCTTTCGCTCAACCCAAGGCCACGCTGTTGCAACCCGACCGCGTGTTTGATGGAATAGAAATGCATGAAGGTTGGGTCGTCCTGGTGGAACAAGACAAGATTGCTGCCGTTGGTCCGCGCGAGTCCGTCCGTGCACCTAAAGACGCCCAGGTGATACCCATGCCTGGCACCACCTTGCTGCCCGGCCTGATTGAGGGCCATTCCCATTTGCTGCTTTATCCTTACAACATTACCGATTGGGACACCCAGGTGCTGAAAGAGTCTGACTCTTACCGGACGGTAAGAGCCACCGTACACGCGAAAAACACGCTTTTTGCGGGTTATACCACGGTTCGTGACCTCGGTACCGAGGGGGCAGGTTATTCGGATGTGGCGCTGAAGCGAGCCATCAATGAAGGCATCATTCCGGGTCCACGAATGATCGTTGCAGGCCGGGCTATAGTATCCACCGGATCTTATGGACCCAAAGGATATGACAATGACCAGGAAATTATGCTCGGTGCAGAAGCCGCCGATGGCAATGACCTCATCCGCGTAGTACGCGATCAGATAGGGAAAGGTGCTGACTTCATAAAAGTTTATGCCGACTATCGATGGGGTACACAGGGAGAAGATCAACCTTCATTTACCCTGGATGAACTAAAACTGATCAATGAGGTGACACGGAGCAGTGGCCGGTATCTGGTTTGTCATGCCAAGAGTAAGGAGGCCATGCGGCGTGCCATCCTGGCTGGCGCCGAAACGATAGAACACGGAGACTTTGTAGATGAAGAAATCGCCTTGTTGATGAAGGAGCACCATGTGACTTTTTATCCTACAGTTGCTGCTGTAGATGCCATCAATCAATATCGCGGATGGAAGAAGGGTAAGGAGGAAGAGCCAGCCGCTGTAAAACAAAAGAAGAAAAGCCTTCAAGCGGCAGTTAAGGCTGGCGTCACGCTGGGAGCCGGCGGAGACGTTGGCGTTTTCCCCCATGGTGAGAATGTTTATGAACTGGAATTGATGGCCGAATACGGCGGACTCAAGCCATTGGAATTGCTCCGTGCGGTGACCACCGTAAACGCCAAAGCCCTGCACCAGGAAGGGGAAATCGGCGCCATCAAAACCGGTCTGAAAGCCGATTTGGTTGCCGTCAAAGGCGACCCTTCCCAACAAATTTCCCTGCTTCGCCAGGTGCGATTTGTGATGAAAAATGGTGTCATTTACCGTAATGAGGGCGGTAATTAAACTGAAGTAAACTTATTTTAAAGCCAATGAACCGTAGAAAATCCCTGCAATCCCTGGCTGCCGGTGTGGCAGGAAGCCTGGCGTTGCCCGAACTTGCTTCCGCCATGGGTGCCGTGCCAGCCGATTTGAAGAAAAACATCAACCATTCCGTTTGCCAATGGTGCTACAGTGACATCCCCCTGGACAAACTCTGTGAGGCGGCGGCCGCCATAGGCATTACATCCATTGATCTGCTGAAATGGGACGAGTGGGCTACTGCCCGAAAATACGGATTGACATGTGCTATGGCTTATGCCAACGGACTTGGGCTCAGCAAAGGCTTTAATGATGTCTCGCTTCATGAGTCCCTCCTCAAGGATTACACCCAGAACATTCCCAAAGCTGCTGAAGCCGGACTGAAGAATGTAATTTGTTTCAGCGGTAATGCGCGCGGACTATCATCGGAGCAAGGAATGGAAAACTGTGCACGTGGTTTGGAACCGGTGATGAAAGTTGCTGCAAAGTACAACATCACCGTTTGCATGGAGCTGCTCAATTCCAAAGTAGATCATAAGGATTATCAATGCGACCGAACTCCCTGGGGGGTTCAGCTTTGTGAGAAACTGGGGTCACCCAATTTCAAACTGCTTTATGATATCTATCACATGCAAATCATGGAAGGCGACGTGATTGCCACTATCCGCAAGTACCATAACTATATTGCGCACTATCATACGGGTGGTGTCCCCGGCCGTAATGAGATTGATGACTCTCAGGAGTTGTACTACCCTGCCATTATGCGGGCTATCGTGGCTACAGGATTCAAGGGATTTGTTGCCCAGGAGTTTATTCCCAGCAAGTCCGACAAAATCGCGTCCCTAAGACAAGCCATCGGAATCTGTGATATTTAGGCCCTGATAATCAAATAATTACAAGAGCCTTGGCACTGCTCTCCTGGTACAGGATGCCTCGATACATCGGTACGGCATGAACCTGGACGACCATTTATTTACATCTATGCTTGGTAGGCCGATCATCAGGTATTATTTCTTCAGCCCAGCGACAGTTCCCTCCTGAAACGATATTTTGAGCGCACTAATGGATATCACCAGGGGTGCAAATTCCCTTTTACCGATATGATCATGTTGTCGATCAACTTTCGGGCTTTGAATGCTGACAGTGTGTTGGAACATGGTTATGTACCTGGACCACCACAGTCTTCGGTAAACTCAGCACTTTCAATAATGGCAATCCGTAAAGCTGGACTTTCCAAGTAATCCTTTACGTTCCCCATTCCGGAATTCATACAACCAGCCTATGGTGTAGACAGAAATGTCTTACAATGGGCACCCCAGCTTTCTCCCACACTACATGCGGAAGAACAAGTATGACTAGTTATACCTAAAGGACTGAGTCTGTTCGTTGCCTATTTCTTTTCCAGCCGGACCCGTGCATCATCCGTATGAATATCCACTCTCGCTGTTCCGTTGCCGAAGGTGAGACGCGTGCGGTTCTCTGAATCCTCCACCGTCTGGTAGCCCGCGTCGGCAATGATGCGCCCATCATCGTGGCGGATCACAAAAGTTCCACCACCGCCGGTCACCCGAAACTGAATCAATCCATCTTGCGCATTGATCTTGTATTCCCCCTGGTTATTCAATACGGTCTCCACGATCAGTTTGCCATCATCCATATCCGCATCCAATAAGGAGAGATTGGCTTGTCGGATTTCAACATCAGAATCATCAGCATCAATGAAGACACGACCATTTGCCTTGTCCATTTTGATGTCACCATCATCGATCTTGAATTCAAAAGAAGTTCCTGTACAGTCACTCAGTTCAACGTCCGCATCGTCAATATCTATAGCGATGGCACCGCTGAGGTGACTTATCCAATAATCACCGTCATCACCCTTGATTTTGAGGCTTGCACCCAGCGGAGCTTCAATGGTGATGGTATATTTCTCATCGTAGTACCCTACAATGCCTGCGACCACCTGATTCGAGCGTTCTTCTATCTGAAGATCACCATGCTCTTCGGTAATATTCACGGCAAATTCCTGATGTCCGAATGTAAGTCCTTTAATGATCACGGTCCGGTCTACCTTGACATGTACATCCGGGCGATTGCTTCCACTGATATAAACTTTGGCATCCGAGGATTTGAGGTGAATAGTGCCCGTATTGGCCAGAGCATAAGTCTTATCCAGGTGAAAGGATCCATCCTTGTCCTGGGCTGAAAGTCCAAAAAAGCCTAAAAAAAGGGCTAAAATCAGGGTAATTGCCTTCATGGGGTTATTGTTTTCCCCATTAGACACCGCCTTCTTTTCAAAGGTTGCAATCCATCACAAACTTCGGATCAATCCTACGAAAAGCTCGAGCATTTTGGTTTCAGCCTTCCCGGCAATCTTAATGATATCTGCAATTACCGCTGGCTTAAGGTTATCCGGATCGCAGTCATCGGTAAGCACGGAGATGGCACAACAAGGGATGCCCATGTGGTTGGCGACAATTACTTCAGGCACGGTGCTCATGCCAACAGCATCGGCACCAATTTTTCGCAGGAAGCGATATTCGGCACGGGTCTCCATGTTTGGCCCGGGCACACCCACATAAACGCCTACATTCAATTTTATCTTATTCTTTCGGGCAATAGCGATCAGTTTCTTATTCATCAGTTTTGAATACGGCTGACTCATATCCGGAAATCTCGGGCCCAGCACGGAAAAGTTTTCGCCACGCAAAGGATTATCTGGCTGCAGGTTGATGTGATCATCGATGAGCATCAACTGGCCCTTCTTCCATTTCGGATTCATGTTTCCGGCCGCATTGGAAATCAGTAAATATTTTACTCCGAGCATTTTCATCACTCGTACTGGCAAGGTGATTTGCTGCATGTCGTAGCCTTCATAGTAGTGAAAGCGCCCTTGCATGGCCAGCACCTTCTTTCCCTTGATCGTACCGTAGATCAACTTCCCTTTGTGAAACTCAACCGTGGAAATGGGAAAATGGGGGATCGAGTTATAATTGATAACCACCGGGTTCTTTATAGTCTGAACAAATTTCTCACCGAGGCCGGTACCCAGGATTACCGCAATTTCTGGTTCCGTAATACCATGGGATTGAATAAAGGAAGTCGCTTCCTGAATGTTCTCTAACATACGTTGTTATTTAAGTCTTTTCTGTAAAGGAGAACCAAACTTAGGTTTTTTCCTGCAATCCACTTATTCAGGCTGCGAAATGAGCCAATGGCCACATATCTCCGGCAGTAGCAGATTATATAATCGGGGCTCGAAGGCAGCGGAATCCTTCTATCTTTGGTAGGTAAACAAATCCGTTTCATGAAAAAAGCCAGTCTACTCATTTGCCTCATGCTGTTGTCTGCTATGGGCTTTGGACAGTCGTTCAATGTGTTTCCCGTGCAAACCCAGAAACCACCGTTACATGGCAAGCATTGGATGGCCATTACCGGTAAACCACTTGCCGCAACGGCTGGTGCCATGATATTCAGCAAAGGAGGTAACGCCATCGACGCCTCTTGTGCCATGCTGGCCAGCACCTGCACCATGTGGGACGTACTTGCCTGGGGCGGAGAAACGCAGGCCCTCATTTACAATCCGAAGACCAAGAAAGTTATTGCCATTAACGCATTGGGAGTTGCGCCTACCGGTGCCACACCTGAATTTTTCAAAGGAAAAGGCATGAAGTACCCTCCCCGCTATGGCCCACTGGCGGCAGTAACCCCTGGCACACCAGGTGGATTGATGACGATGCTGGCTGAATATGGTACGATGAGCCTAAAGGAAGTCCTGGCTCCGGCCATGCAACTTGCCCAGGGTTATCCCATCGAAGCACAGACCGCCAATTCGATTGAGCGCAACAAAGATGAAATCAAAAAGTGGCCGTATTCTACCAAGGTCTTCCTTCCTCACCTTGGAGAAAAGCGTGAAGCGCCGGAGCCCGGCGAAGTATTTGTTCAAACCGATCTACTTGCCACCCTGCAGAAGTTGGTTGATACAGAGCAAGCTGCTCTGAAGAAAGGCAAGTCCCGCAAGGAAGCTATCTATGCAGCATACGATCGTTTTTATAAAGGAGACATTGCCAAGGAAATTGCACGTGGTTCACAAGAGCAAGGCGGTTTGATTACTGAACAGGATCTGGCTAACTGGAAAGTAAAGATTGAAGAGCCCATGATGACTACCTATCGGGGTATTGAGGTTTATAAACTGCAACAATGGACGCAGGGTCCGGCCATGCTTCAAACCCTCAATATCCTCGAGAACTTTGATCTGAAGAGCATGGGGTACAACAGTACCCGCTATATCCACACCGTATACCAGGCGATGAACCTGGCATTTGCAGACCGTGACTTTTATTATGGAGATCCGGCTTTCGCCCCGGAAGAACCCATGAAAGGATTGCTGTCCAAAGAATATGCGAAAGAAAGGATGAAGCTCATCAACCCCGATCGCAATGATCCCAAGATCGGTCCTGGCGATCCTTATCCTTTCGAAGGCAAGCAAAATCCATTTACAGACGTGTTGAAGAAATGGGGTAACAGCCAGGCTTCGTTGCAATCGTACAATAATCCGCTCACCGAGCAATTCAAAGATGATTTCACCGCTGGCACCACATCCGTAGAAGCTACCGATGAAGAAGGTTGGGTTGTTTCGATCACGCCCAGTGGTGGTTGGGTTCCGGCTTGCATCGCCGGCAATACCGGTGTGGGCATGAGCCAGCGGATGCAATCCTTTGTACTTGATGCCAGTGAAAATCCATTCAACGTAGTTGAGCCAGGCAAACGTCCCCGGGTGACGCTCACCCCCAGCCTTGCGCTGAAGGATGGCAAGCCTTTTCTGTCATTCGCCAAGCAGGCCGGAGATGAGCAGGATCAGTTGTTGCTGCAATTCTTTTTGAATATCGTTGAGTTCAACATGACGGTTCAGGAATCCTGCGAAGCACCCAGTTTCAAAACCTTCCAGATGTATTCAAGCTTTGGTGATCATGAAAAAGTACCGGGCGGCCTGACCCTTAACAACGATATGCCACCGTGGTCGCGAAAGGAACTCAGTCGCATGGGATACAAGCTCAGCTATGAAGAGCGGACCAGTGGACCTATCAACGCCATTTATTTTGATTGGAGGCATGGTACATTCTGGGGCGGATCCAGTAACCATGGCGAAGACTACGGCATCGGCTGGTAAAGCATATGAAACCCATCACCATCCTGCTGATGTTAATCTCCTGCTCCCTGTTGGCGCAGAAGAAGAAATTACCGGCGGGGTATGTATGGGTGGCGGACCATCAACTGCTGGTGGGAGAGCGGGAGGTGTCGGTTGCTGATTGGCGCGACTATCTCGATGCAAATGGCAATGATCCTGCCCTTCTCCCCGCGTTCAATCTGATAATCTCAACCTGCGTTTACCGGAAAAAGGGAGATGAAATTATTCGTATTGATGAAGCAGCCTTGTATCGCGATACGTCCTTCTTTGAGTCACCCAAAGGGAAAAAAATTCATGCCTTGGAAGCATGTAGCCAGATGCCCATTACCGGGATAAGCTACGAGCAGGCAAAAGCATATTGCGAATGGCTCTCCGACAACTATGCAGACATGCCAAAATTTTCCGGACTCAAACTCAATTTCCGGCTACCCACCCCGGTGGAAATGGATACGTTGCTGTCCGATATTTTCAAACTCTGGAAACCCGGCGATCCGGATCGTGACACATTCAGAAAAGGAATCAACCAGCATGGGTGTGCACTGTACAACCACCGCCACAACAGTTGGTGCGACTCCAATATTCGCATGAAAAAGGAGTTTGGGTATGCGGTGCCGATGAAGGCCGGTGTTTTCTTTGCGGACTATAACGGATTACTTGATCTGATGGGCAACGTGGCCGAGATGACGAGCGAACCTGGTATTGCGCGGGGCGGTTCCTGCATCCATCCGGCTGCCGAATGTCAGGCGGGTATCGCCAACAACTATGATGGTCCGCAGTTTTGGTTAGGATTTAGGGTTGTTGCCACACTTCCAAAGTAAGCTGCCATGAAGACCACTCTTATTCTCCTGTTAGTCGCTTTGGGTGCTCAGGCCCAAACAGTTCCATCAGCCGAAGTTCAAATCAAGGTTGCGCTGCTGGCGTGTCCTGAAGAATCCCGTGAACACGCTATGGTGTACGGTTATTCCCCAAAAGGAGAGTTCCTGGTATTGCGGTCGGGCACCAATGAAATGGTCTGCATCGCCGATGATCCGGCCAGTCCGGGACTGAGTGTGTCGTGTTATCACAAAAGCCTGGAGCCATTCATGGAGCGCGGCAGGGTGCTGAAGAGACAGGGAAAAAACTTTCAGGAGATATTTGACATTCGTGAGCAGGAGGCGAAAAGCGGTAAACTTATTCTCCCCAAGCAACCCGCGAGTCTGGTAGTACTTACCGCAGCCGCGGAAGACTACAATGCCACTAACGGTGAAGTGAAGAATACTTATGCAAGGTCTGTAGTGTACATACCATTCGCTACGGCCGAAAGCACGGGACTGCCCACTAAGCCAACTACACCAGGCATGCCCTGGATCATGAATCCCGGCACCGCACGGGCTCATATCATGATTGATCCGCCCCGGAAAAATTAGCTATACGTAAAAATCAGTTGGACCGGTCTTCGCTACCTGAACAAAAAATGCAGCAACCTTCGCGGTCACCGCACTAAAGTAGCGAGCGCCTTTTTCCGTTGTCGCCTTGCGCGGATCCCCCACACCGGTATCACGCGTCACCTGGGTCCACTTGCGTTCAGCCCAGGCCCAGCCTTCCCGGATGGCATCAAATCGGAATTTTCTGGCCGCACCATCTCCTGCTTCTGACAAAGACTTCACGAGATCAGGGGCCAGGTGTAACATCAGGCTGGTCTCCATTTCTCCGGCGTGATCGTCTTTGTTCTCAAAGAATAGTTTCTGATCCAATGCCTGAAACCAATTGCACTGCGCTATGAACATATCCGGAAATTTCAATCCCAATTCACGGATCATTGTTTTGAAATCATTACCACCATGGCTGTTCAGGATAATCAGTTTGTGAATACCCTGACGATTCAGCACTTCAATTAAGTCACGCAGGATCAGCAGCTGCGTGCTTGGGTTGATATTCATATCCAGCTTCACATCCCACTGACCGGTGTTAACTCCAAACGGGATCACCGGAAGGACAATGACTTTGGCGCCCTGATCCCATGCAAGCCGGGCAGCTTCTGTCGCTACCTTTTCGGCTTCAACGATATCGGTGCCGTACGGTAAATGATAGTTGTGTGCTTCTGTCGCTCCCCATGGAAGTACCGCCAACTCATAGGGAGTTGCCTTTACTTCCTTCCAATGAGTTTCTGCTAGTACATAAGGCCTCATGGATCTGCGATTTTTTATTCTATGCTCTGCTGGTTCACCGTCGGTACTGTGTCACAACACCGGAATGGCGATTCGGTAACTCTTTCCGCTGCGCACATTCAGGCTCTCGGTCCGTAACCATGGATTATGACGTTTGAGCAATTTATAGTTGATTCCCTGCTGTTGGGCAAAGGCCACCAAGTCCCTAATACTTTCTTTTGCCACCACATACCTCAAGGTCTCTCGCTTGTACAGGTGATCCGGGTGTGGAACAAAACCATACTTTTCCGGGTGCTCAACAATTTCCTTAATGGCCAGAATGCGGAATACATACCGGGATGTCTCCTCATTTAAATACAAATCATAGTATGTCTTTTCCCGTTGGGCTTTCAGCACGCGATCGAGTCCAGCCATGCCACAATTGTAAGAGGCGGCAGCCAACGTCCAGTTACCGAAGCGCTGATAAGCCTTTTTCAGGTATTTGCTGGCTGCAATGGTTGATTTCAGCGGATCATAGCGTTCATCCACATCACGATTAATTTCCAGTCCCAATTCACCACCTGAGGATTTCAGAATCTGCCAGAAACCTACTGCTTGTTTTGGGGACACATCATTGATCAGCGCTGACTCGATAAGCGGCAAGTATTTAAAATCAGGCGGAATGCCATTTTCTTCCAATACCGAATCAATCATGGGCAGCCATCGGTTGGCGCGCTTGAGTAAGAACAATGTATTGCTATGCAGATAGGTATTCACCTGCAATTCCTTGTCATAGCGTTCGTACACATCGGGCTCGGTGAGAGGTACAGATTCACCAGCAAATGAAGCCGCTGTCGGTACTTCTATTGAGATGGCGGGGATGGGACCGGGGATTTCCTCATCTGCTAATCTGACTTCGCCATCAGAGACCGTTTCCTTCTCCGGCGCATACATTCCGCTATAGGTGATGTAGCCCAACAGCAAAACGAACGTAGACGCGGAAAGATAAATGGAAACGTCCTTCATCAGAAGTTCGGCGAAAGCAGGTATTTGGCGTAGAAATCGTCGATCACCTTCACGGCATCTTCGGGCTTGTCTACAATATTGAACAACTCAAGGTCTTCTTCGTGGATCATGGCTTCGGTTACCAGCATCTTCTTAATCCAGTCCACCATGCCCGACCAGAATTTTTTCCCTACCAGGACGATGGGGAATCGTCCAATTTTCTTGGTCTGAATCAGCGTGAGCGCTTCTGTCAACTCATCGAGGGTACCAAACCCACCGGGCATTACAATAAATCCCTGCGAGTACTTCATGAACATTACTTTGCGAACAAAGAAGTAATCGAAGGTGATCAGCTTATCAGCATCAATAAACGGGTTTCCTTTTTGCTCATGGGGCAGGTATATATTCAATCCCACTGATTTACCACCGGCGCGGTTTGCCCCTTTGTTACCCGCTTCCATAATACCAGGTCCTCCGCCAGTCACCACGCCATATCCATGTTGCACCAGCTGGAAAGCGATTTCTTCTGCTGTCTTATAGTAGGCATGATTTGGCTTTATCCGGGCCGAACCAAAAATGGTAACGCAAGGGCCAATTTTGGCCAGTTTCTCAAAACCCTCAACAAACTCGCTCATTACCTTAAAGATCATCCACGAGTCTGAACTCTTTATTTCTGCCCAGTCCTTGCCTTTGAATGCTTTGCGTATGCGATGTTCTTCTTCGAGTGCCTGCTTGATCAATTCATCGCCATTCTTTTTGTTCTTAGTTGCCATGTTGTTAACGTACCTTTGTTTGGATTCGAAGATAAGGAAATGCGCAAAACAAACTATTACCTCATCCTGACGGGTTTGCTACTGTCCATGCTGATGTGTTGCAAGCCTGTCGCCAACCAGGAGACTACCTGGGCCATATTGCCCTTTACAAAAGTTGACAGCCTGAATCCGGTGTTAACGGCGGGCCATCATTCTTTTACCTGCCCGGTATTGAAACAACCTGTTCGATGGGATGAGAAAGATGTCTTTAATCCCGCAGCTGTGGTTCGTGATGGGCGCGTGTGGTTGCTCTTTCGCGCAGAGGACACCATCGGAAAATACGCAGGCACTTCCCGCATTGGTTTGGCCGTGAGTGACGATGGACTCCACTTTAATAAAATGGAAGAACCTGTATTATATCCCCAGGAAGATTCCATGAAAGTATATGAATGGGAAGGTGGAATAGAAGACCCTCGTATTGTCGAGCGCGAAGATAGCCTGTATGTTCTTACCTATACGGCTTATGATGGAAAGCTCGCCCGACTATGCCTGGCCACCTCGAGTGATTTGTTGCATTGGAAAAAAGAAGGACTGGTCCTGCGTGGGACATACACTGATACCTGGAGTAAATCCGGTGCCATTGTTGCCCGGCGGGAGGGTGAACGCATGGTCGCCACAAAGGTCAATGGAAAATACTGGATGTATTGGGGCGATACTGACTTGTTTATGGCGACTTCCGATGACCTGATTCATTGGACCCCGGTAGAAGCCAACGGAAAGTTATTGTCTGTTCTTACACCAAGACCCGGATATTTTGACAGCCGGCTGGTCGAGAGCGGACCCTTTGCAATGCTCACCGAAGCGGGTATTGTGCTGCCGTACAATGGCATGAATCTCGATACCGGTGGAGATACAACGCTCGCCAAAGGCGCATACTGTTCCGGTCAGGCGCTATTTGCCATTCAGGATCCCTCGAGGCTGATAGACAGATTGGAAAAGAATTTCCTCAGGCCGGATCAACCATATGAAATCAACGGTCAGGTGAACCAGGTTTGTTTTATTGAAGGCATGGTGTGGTTCAAAGATCATTGGTACCTCTACTACGGCACTGCTGATTCCAAAATTGGTGTGGCCGTACACTAGCGGCGTGTCAACAGGTCCTCAACCGCTTTATTGACGTCCGTAAATTCGAACTGAAATCCAGATTGCAGGGTACGGGCAGCTGAAATATTACTTCCCTGGACAATGAGGTCTGCCATTTCCCCAATCAAAAGATGTAGTACAAATCCTGGTATTGGTGGTAGCCAAAGCGGTCGATGCAGCGTTCGAGCAATAGCTTTGGTCAACGCTGCATTGGTGACCGCCCGTGGCGCTACGCCATTGTAAGCACCGTGCATATCTGGATCTTCGATGGCTTTGATGAACAACCGACACAAGTCGTCGATATGAATCCAGCTAACCATTTGCTTGCCCGTGCCCAATGGCGCACCGACGCCAAGTCTTACTGGCCTCGACATTTCGGCAAGTGCACCACCCTGTTCACTGAGGACAATACCTATTCTTATTTTTGTCAGGCGCTTTTTCAGGTGGGTCAGCTGCTCTAATTTCTGTTCCCAGGCGACTACGACCGTTGAAAGAAAGTCCTTTCCGGGCATTGACTCTTCGTTGAGCAAGTCATCCGTGAGGCCAAAACCATAGTATCCTATAGCGGATGCGCAGACGAATGTGTGAACTTCATTCGGAATGGCCTTCAGGGATTGGTAAAGCAATTCGGTTGATTCAATCCGGCTATCGAGTATTTCCTTCTTTCGTTGTGGCGACCATCGTTGATCAGCAACCCCTGCTCCGGCCAGGTGGACGATAACATTGACCCCGGTCAGGGCTTGAGGGTCAATGTATTGCTTGTTGATGTCCCAGAGAAAAGAAGGGATGGCGCCATTTCGCTTACTCCTGCCCAGGTGTGCAACACGGTATCCTTTTTGCAGGAGCATTTGGGTAAGTCGGCTGCCAATTAACCCTGTGGCACCCGTAATCAAAACTGAAGTTGTCAAAACCGCGATTTTTAAATGATCTTTACAACAAGTTAACCAACGATTCATGAAAAAGTTGACCATACTCCTCCTGGTATTTTTGGTTTCTCCGATTTGGGCGCAGAAAGTAACCGTGTCCAAAAAATCCGACAAGATAAAGGGCGAAAGTGCTGAAGGATATGGTACCACCCTCGAGGGAAAGAAAGAAGCGGTGATGGCTGCCTGGAGCAAATTCATCAAGGACCTGGGCAAGGTGAAGTCAGGAGGCGATTATCAATACATCGAAAACCCGGTTCTGGGGGCTACGGTCTACAATACCGGAATCATTTACGCCACAACAACCGGCAACGGGGATGAAGAAAAGGCAGAAGTGTGGTTGGGCATCAAGTCCGGCGAATGGACCGTTAACGATATCTCATTGGTGGAGAAGCAACTGGAAAAACTCGTGTACCAGTTTGGCATCAAGTTCTATCGCGACAAGATTCAGGCACAAATTGATGAGGGTCAGCAAGCCCTGGAGGCCGTCGTTCGTCAACAACAAAGGCTCACCAACCAAAACAAGGACCTGAACATCAGGTTGGGCAACAACGGTCAGGAGAAAATTCAATTAGAGAAGGCGATTGAGGCCAATAAGCTCGAGAACCTGGTGCTGCTGCAAAAGATTGAGAACAACAAGAAGTCGCAGGACAGTGTGGCACAGGCCGGTGAAAAGATCAAGAAAGTAATTGAGCTGCACAAAGACCGGCAGCGGAAGGTCAACTAATCACCTGGCGCGGTCGAATTCCGGTTTCATCTTCCATTCATACGTAATGGTGTCATAGTAAGACACCACGTTGGGCCATTGAACATAAGATTCCATGGCGAGGTATTTTTCGATATCTCCTTTCACCATTTCATCAAACAGAAACGAGCATCGTCCTTTGATGTCGGTCATTGGCAAAGCCGGCGTAACGAATACTTCTTTGAAATCCGTTAGCTTATAATCTTCTGTCATTCTGAAATGACCGCCAACTCCGCGTTTTTCATCAGCGTCGGGAGTCGGACGGATTACGTAAAAATAATGGGTACCATCTTCGGCCTTGAAGTACTTCTCTATGGAGAATCGGGGTGTCAATTTGGAGTAGTGGAACCGGTGCTCCGGCGCAAATCGGTCCTTCATGGCTGTGTATGGAGGGGCATCCAGGATATAGGTCAGAATACTGGTAAGCACCTCATCCTGCTGCTCAGCATTGTAATAATTCGATACCTGATAAGGATCTCCGGGTGAACAGGAGATGAACAATACAAACAGCACTGAGAGCAAGTATTTCATAGCGCAAAGATAGTGTTACCAGTAGCAATAAAAAGATCGGGACCGATGGGCCCCGATCTTCAAACCTGCATGTGTTGCTAAACCTATTTTGAGTAGTCAGTCAATTGCGGGTTCCAGTTTACCCAACCACTGGTCCAATCGGTTGAGCCGAATGCGCCGCGGTAAGTAACCACCTGGAAACCGGAGAGACCTGTAAAATCTGCACCTGAAGTCAGGGGTGATCCTGCTGTAGGTATCAAGGTAGGTGCCCCATTCAAAGGCTCAAATATACTTGCATTCAAGCCTGAATCGGTCCACTTGGGCAACAGTGTATTCGATGCTTTCCACCAGGCCACACCGGACTGAGCATTGATTTGCAACTCACCAGTCGTGAATGCAAAGGCGCCATTTGAAAATGCACCAACACCGGCAGCAATCACCCGTCCACGTGGGTTATTTGGGTGGTTAGCATTTGAACCAAACGCAGCGCCCAATGCAGTAATCTCGTCCGCAGTAGCTGCTGAACCAAAGCCATTTCCGCCCCAGCTATCCACACCGGCCAGGATATTGTTCTTCATTTGAAGCAGGTTATTGGTAGCGTTTGAAACAGTACCTGGGTTTCCAAGGGCATTATCGATATAGATTCCATTGGGATAACCAGTAATGATTGAGTTGAAAATGTCCTGCTGGGCATTCCGACGGATCTGAGCACCATTCTGGAATTGGAGGTCAATGGTAGTTCCTGCAGTTGCCTTGCCGCCAATGATCGTCATGTTAGAAAACTGCGCAGAAGTAACGGGGGTATTCGATGAACCATTGGCATCATTGTCACACTCAAATCCATTGGATCCAGATTGGTCAGCGACATTAGAATCACGGATACCCAGGCCAAACTGAACCTTGCCGCTGAACCCGTTATCGGTATCAAAATCATCATCAATTCCTTTGTAAGCGATGAGGTTAGAAGCATTCACGGCACCACCGAACCACTCAAATGAATCGTCATTCGCATACGTTACCTGGATGTATTGGATGGTAGTGCCCGAGCCAACGCTACCCAGGGTAAGTCCGTTGATCTCCTGGTTGGGGTTAATCGGGTAACCAGCATATTCAATGCGTACATACTTTAATGAACCTGAATTATCAGCGTCATTTGATCCGCCATGGAAGCCTCCATATCCTCCCTCCAATTCTTCAATACCAGGGGTGCCTGTTGATGCCGAGTTCAGGATATTGTTCTTGGCCTGCCCACAAAGAATAACACCACCCCAATCACCGGCTTTTTTGGTGCCGGGAGTCTTTTCAGAAGTAAATATGATGGGAGACGTAGCTGTTCCATTAGCGATAATCTGGCTGCCACGATGCACCACCAAAGCACCACCCGGGGTACCTGACTTCCCATAGATTACGGTTCCGGGTTGGATGGTGAGAACTGCCGTAGCAGAGATCACCGGAGCTACTACGCCCGCGGTGGGCTTTGCATCTGTACCAACGCGAACGAAACCGTTGAGGCGGTAAATCTTATCCGAAGTCCAGGTCGTATTGGTTGTGATATTTCCTGAAGGAACATCAACAATGGTCTTGGCCGCTACAGCCGAAACAGTTGCTGTAAATATGCCTACGGGTGACAACTGGTTTTTTTTGTCAGATGCCTGGAATGTGATTACGAAATTCGATCCAACAGTTGCACCTGCAGGAATTGTGAATTCTACTGGAACTGTCTGATTAGTGGTTCCATCCAGGGTTACGTCAGGAAGGTTCGCGTTGGCGATGCCGTTAACCAGGATAGCCAGAGTTGCTCCGCCTTCGGGAGAATCGATCGAAACGGAAGTCGTTACTTTTGAGCCCGCGGTATTTGACGCGCTTGTCGGAGACACCGTAAGAACGGGGGCAGGCTTGTTTGCCGTGTCCTTCTTGCATCCGCTGAATCCAATGGCGATTGCCATCATCAAAGCAGGTGCCATCAAGCGAAGGATGGTTTTTGAAGTAATGTTTTTCATGCGTTTAATTGGTTTCCGTGTTGGTTGTTATTACGACCCAAACGTAGTTACGCGACGTTATCGTAATGTTAACTACAGCCTAATCTTGCTTTACCCTTACCCCTTCTACATGAAGAAACCAGGCCGTTGGGGGCCTGGTTTTAATTACAGTGGAGTGTCAGCAACCTTAGATGCGATAACTGAATCCAATGGAAAATACTTGGCCCGGTTTGAACTTCTGGATGCTGGCATCTTTGTTACGGTCCAGCTTTCCATCACCATTGGCGTCCTGCAAAAATTGCAGGGGTTGATTTAAAATATCAGAAATGCCACCCTTCAGGGAGAATTTCTCAGTAAGTCGTTTATTGAACGTAAGGTCAACTACATTTCGTGGCATCAAATACACATCCGGGTAATTGTTGTTTCCAACAAAGGCAATACTCTTGCCCACTACGTTGTACAGCAGGTTTACCTGCCAACCGGTAGCTTCAGCAGTATAGAACATGCCGGCATTAATTACATAAGGTGCCTGTCCCTGCAACGGGCGTTCTGACTCACGTCCACCCGCCAAACCTGCCGGGATGTTGATGGTACTCTTAATCAACGTTGCATTAAATAATAAACTTACGTTGTTAAGGAAGGACAGGCCTGTCAATCCATTCAACGATTTTTTAACTTCTATTTCTACACCATAGGTCTTGGCTGACTCAGCATTGGCAAAAGTTACGTTCTTAAGACCACCACCGGGGCTGTTTACATCCACCAACGATTCGATGGGGTTGGTAAAGTTCTTATAGAACCCGCCAAACGTGATTAACTCACCTTTGCTGGGATAAAACTCCCATCGCAAATCAAGATTTTGAATCCGGGCCGTCTTAAGGTTCGGGTTTCCAAAATAGAGGAAATTGAAATTAAAGTCGAAGAATGAGAAAGGCGCCAATTCCCTAAACTCGGGGCGATTGAGGGTTTCGCCATAGGCCGTGCGCACCAACATTTTCTCTGTGAAGTTATAACTGATGTTGGCCGAAGGGAGAACCCGGTTAACCTGGTTATTTACATTTACAGCCTGACTCTTGAAATCATCATAGCTGTTAAGCTTCTGCAAATTGTCTTCAATTCGAACGCCGGCATCAATTTTTATTTTTGATCCTACCGGCACCGATGCCATGGCATAGTACGCCAACAGGGTGTTGGAGGCTGCGTAGCTGTCTTTACGGTAGGTCAATTCACCGATCTGGATACCCGTGGTATTGTTGATGTTCTGCGGTTGAAACAACTCACCGGGACTAGCATATTTCAAGGCTGGGTTCAATACCGAACTTGCCGTAGTGTACCCGATATTCCTTGCACTGAAAGTACGGTCTTTGTTTTCAAAGAAAGCGCCCACTTTAAGCTCTGGCGCGCGCATAGGATCACCGGTAAAGTCAAAGCGCTGCTTCACGGAGATTCCACCGGTAATGGCGCTCTCCTCCAGGTTGGAAAAGAATCTTCCTAATTGATTTGGTGTCACTGTGTTGGGGATCATCAGCGAAGCCTGACCGGTATTGCCATCCAGGACAGAAATAAAACGCTTGTAGTCTGGCTGCGTTCTGTTGGAGTTATTGTAGCCGGCCACCCATTCTAAAGAAGTTCGGTTGTTGAAAAGATTGTGCGTTCCAAGCAACTGTCCGGAGTAGATGCCACGGTATATTTTATCGAAGGCACCGTTTTTCTGTCCGGTGCTGATGCCTGTCCCCGTACGGTCAACATATTGATCGTTGCTCGATTGGTTGTAAAGGTTCTTCCATTCAATAATGTTATTGGGATTGAACCTGAATGCCCAGTTGAACAAAAAGCCTGTGCGGATCTGCTGATTGTACTGTTTGTCCAGAAATCCAAAATTCTGATCCTGCGTGCCATTGGTGGTGGTGTAGTCATTGCGCTGCACCTCATAAGTGGCATACGAATTGGAATAATTCAAAGCGCTGATATTACCCACTTCCACTTTGCCAATTTTGAATTTCTTATTGTAGGTGAGGGTAAATCGTTGGTCAGGAATAGCCATTCCTTTTTGGGGAGTCCACAGGTTCTTGAGCGATCTGCCTGCAGTGACCAGGCGATCACCTGACACTTTACTCACATTGGCCGGGAAGTTGGCCGGGAGGTCATAAAATCCGGAATTGAATCCGGTGAGATAACCTGAATTTTTCTCCTGTTGATAAAAATCGCCAAAGGTCGTACCGGCCCTGACCTGTGTGCTGTAGTCTACTACAAATCCATTCTCCTCAGGAATACTCTTGGTAAAAACTTTTACTACGCCACCGCCAAAGTCACCGGGCACATCCGCAGCCGGGCTCTTGAACACCAGCATGCGATCCAGCTGGCTGCTGGGTAAAGTCTGGAAAGAAAATGACCGAATGTCTGTTTCAACACTGGGCGCATAGGTATTGTGCAGCATCACCGGATTGTATCGCTCCGATAAACCACGAACCTGTACAAACTGATCGCCACGGATCGTAACGCCAGGTACCCGACGCAACACCTGTGCCGCATCCCGATCGAGAGATTTGCCAATTTGCTCAGAGGTGATACCAACGACAATCAACTTTGATTCCTTGATTGAGCGAACCATTTCAAAGTCCGTGTCGGTATGACGAACGCCTTGCACAACTACTTCTTCCAATTCAGCTACATCTTCTGACACGGCTACATCTATCACCGCCTTTTTGGCTGTTTCAACCAACACATTGGGAACCGTGTGGGTTTTATACATCACAGAAGATATCTGCAGGGTATAGGATCCTTCTTTTACGTTGGTTATGGTAAAATAGCCCTCAACGTCTGTGGCAGCACCCTGGACTGTACCCTGGATAACCACGTTGGCACCTACCACACCTTCGCCGGTTTTCGAATCAGTAATCCGACCGGAAATGGAGCCCTGGGCCAAGGCAATAACAGGGGTAATCAGAACGGCAAAAAGCAGGGTAAGAATCCTTTTCATAAGGGCATTTTGGTCAGGCGCAAAGGTGGCCTAAGCATATTACCCGGTGAATGCGGAGATATTACGGAATTGTTAAAATGGGCAGAAACAGGCGCCCGAACAGGGAAAGCAGGCTTTTGGAAAATCGTTAACCGTGCTGGTAATCAGGATATTGAAGGTCATACCAAATAACATACCGATAACCGGTATATCACACCCATAAAATTTGGTTAACCTATTTACTGATCGGGACGCGATTCAGGATCGCTTTGATGATGTCCGGTGTTTTCACGTTATCGGCCTCAGCTTCATAATTGAGGATGATCCGGTGATTCATCACGTCGCGGGCAACTTCCTTCACGTCTTCCGGCAGCACAAAATCACGGCCTTCCAGATAAGCCATGGCCTTTGATGCCAGGTTAAGGTTAATGGAAGCGCGGGGAGAAGCACCAAACTGAATATACTGTGCCTCATTGTCCAACTTGTATTCCTTCGGTCGGCGCGTAGCGGTAACGAGCTCGATGATGTAACGCTCCAACGAATCAGAGATCTTTACTTTGTTCACCTCACCCCTAATAGCGAAGATGTCTTCTTTGGTCAGCACCTGGTTGACGGTAAAGTCAAACTGCAGGTTGGATATCCGCCGCATGATTTCCAGTTCCTGGTCTTTCGTCGGGTAGTCGACAAACACCTTCATCATGAAGCGATCCACTTGTGCTTCGGGCAGCGGGTAGGTTCCTTCGTTTTCAACGGGGTTTTGGGTGGCGAGCACCAGAAAGGGTTTGTCCAGTTTGAATGTTGTCTCACCGATGGTCACGGTTTTTTCCTGCATGGCCTCCAGCAAAGCCGACTGCACCTTGGCTGGTGAGCGATTTATCTCATCCGCCAAAATGATGTTGGCGAAAATAGGTCCCTTCTTTACTTCAAATTTTCCATCCTTCTGGTTGTAGATCATCGTGCCGACGAGGTCTGATGGCAACAAGTCAGGGGTAAACTGGATACGTTGAAAATCCAGGTGCAGCACCTTGGCCACTGTTGAGATGGTGAGTGTCTTCGCTAGGCCGGGTACACCTTCCAACAGGACGTGGCCATTGGTAAACAACCCGATCAGCAGGCGGTTGACCATGTACTCCTGACCGACGACTACTTTAGCCACTTCGGAATAAACCTGATTGATCTTGCGGCGGTGCTCCTGCTGCTCTTCGGTGGTAGTCTCAAATGCCATAATTGTGTGCTTTTCCTGAAAAATTCCCCGCAATAATAGGGATTTAGGGGTTAAAAACGGCAACTATACCCGTTGGGTTTATGCGGTCGGCAAAAGGCTTTTATCAGCCCTCATTTTGAAGGGTTATCACGTCTACTCCCCTTGGGTTGAGCAGGTAGGAATTGATCAGGTTTTGTACCACCCGATTGTCCTTGCTGATGGTAATGTGGTTGCGGGCAGATTCCAGGTCGGTGACCATTTCGGCACGGTCAAAGAACCCAAATCCCTGATAGGCGCCATTCTCCACGAGTACCAATGACTTTTCTTCGAGTGTGCGGCCGCGGCCGACCAGCGCAACTGTATCTCCCTCTCCAAAAAAAGAATCAATGGCCTGTTGTGCCCGCTTGTTGTATTTCTTAATCGTCTCCTTCTCACTACAGGCACCTTTGCAAGTTCCGGATTGGTGGGCAAAGCACGGTCCTTTGGCCGTTTGCAATCCTGAAAGTTTCGGACATAGTTCATGTTGTCGCACCTGCTCCCACAAAAAACTCCATGCGTCGCTCTTGGTGGTGAACGTAATAAGCGGCCGGGTATTGCGTGCTACCACGTTCACAACAAACCGGATGTATCCATTTCGATCCTGATAATCGTATATCCCCCACTCTTCCACGCGATATTTTTGTGCGAGGTTATACTTTGGCCATCGCTTACGGATTTCCTGCGACTCCAGAATAAGGGCGATCAGTTCATTACCGGTGAGTTCGTAGCTAATGTGGTGAATTTCATTCCTGATATTGGACCGGTTCCATTCACGCGCATCACCGGTGAAATGTCCTGCAATTCGTTTCTTGATGTTGATGGCTTTGCCAACGTAAATAACTTCTCCACGCGCATCGTGGAAATAGTAAACACCGGCCTTAGCTGGTAGTTTATCAAATTCCTCTTTGGCGAGGTTGGGGGGGAGAATAGTTTCTCCGGAATTCTTCTTGAGCGCTTTGGCAATAACACCATCAACATCCCGCCTCAAAAAGAGGTCAAAGATCTTTGCCGTTGCTTCCGCATCGCCAAATGCGCGGTGACGGTCAGCAATTGATATGCCTAGGCTTTCGGCCAGGCGACCCAGGCTGTAGGAATCCAGGCCTGGAATAATTTTCCGACCCAACCGTACTGTGCAAAGCTTGCGGGTACTGAAAGCTATACCTGCGTCCTGAAGTTCTTTCTTCAGAAAACTGTAGTCGAAGTGCGCGTTGTGGGCTACAAAGACGCGGTCCTTCAACCACTCGTAAATCTCTTCGGCTACGTCTTCAAAAATCGGAGCCTCCTCCACCATTTCATTGGTAATGCCGGTAAGCCCCGTAATGAACTGAGGTATACGCCGGCCGGGATTGATGAGCGTTTGGAAATGGTCGGTGATCTGCATACCATCATGGTGATAGATGGCCACTTCGGTGATGCGGTGATTGTCCGCATAGCCTCCGGTGGTTTCAATATCGACAATGGCGTACATGGTCCAATTTACAAACACCAAACCTCGTCAAAAAGTCCCATGCGCGCAGACAAATCTCTCCCAACTTTTTCGCAACTTGTTGGACCATGAATATAATTGTCCGTTTTCTTTTGTCTGGTGTAGCCGTTATGCTTACGGCTTATCTCCTGCCAGGCACCCACATACAGGATTATTGGGCCGCTCTTTTGGTAGCCGTACTGATTTCTGTCTCCAACGTGGTCGTTAAGCCCATACTCATCCTCTTCACCATTCCCATCACGATATTGACTTTGGGTTTGTTTCTGTTGGTGATCAACGCGGTCATCATTCTCATGGTCGATTATTTTGTGGATGGGTTTTCTGTGGACGGATTCCTTTGGGCCTTGGCATTCAGTCTGATTCTATCCGTTTTCAATAGCCTTTTTGCTGACCTCACGAAATCCAAAAAGTCGGAATAAATCGACACTGACGACACGCGACCACTCATCACTTCCCTTATCCGGCGGGTGGGTGAATTCCATAACTTTCGATATCAAACACCTCTTATGAAAAAATTGCTCTTCCTGTTGCTGATTGGGTATTCAGCCTCGGCCCAACAACTAGCACCCCTCACGGTAGAAAAGATCATGCGTGATCCGAAATGGATTGGCGTGGCACCTTCCAATGTATTCTGGAGTGAGGATGGCAAGCAATTGTTCTTCAGCTGGAATCCGGAACGCAATCAGGGAGATTCCTTGTACAGCATTTCGCTGACCAGCCGAACTCCGGCCAAAGTCAGTGCTGTCGCAAGGCGGACAATGCCGTCGCCAAACGGGAACTACAACCGCGCCCACACGAAGAAGGTTTATGAAAAAGCCGGCGATATCTATTTGCTGGACCTCCTCACGGCGAAAACCACCCAGATCACCAGTTCCAATGAACGAGAATTCAACGCCTCCTTCTCCGGCGACGAGAAAAAAGTGCTGTTCATCACCAATGGCAACCTCTACAGCTGGGAGATTGCTTCGGGTGCCTTTGCCCAACTCACTGATTTCCGGAAGGGTAAGAAAGCCGAAGCGCGTACCAATGAGCAGGAGAAGTGGTTGAAGGCTGACCAATTGGCGTATTTCGATATCCTGCGTGAACGGAATACTACCCGCAAAGCGACAGACAAAATGAATAAACTGGACCGCCCACGTCGACCCAAGGAGATTTACATTGACGATAAGAATGTTGATCAGATCATGCTCACACCGGACGGTCGGTTTATCACCTATCGCCTCACCAAGCTGGCCAATCCGAAGGGAACAATCGTGCCTGCTTATGTTACTGAGTCCGGATTCACGGAAGATATCAACTCGCGCACCAAGGTTGGCGGAGCACAGAACACCTACGAGTTAATGGTCTATAATATTGAAAAAGACACGGTGCTGGCTGTTAAGACCGATGAGATACCTGGCATTTACGATGCTCCCGACTATCGCAAAGATTACCCCAACAAATACAAGGTAAAAGAAGGCGCTAAACCCATTGCCCGATCAGTTATTTTCTTCGGACCCTACTGGAGCGATGACGGAAAAAACAACGTGGTTGTTATCCGCGCGCAGGACAACAAGGATCGTTGGTTGCTTTCACTGGACCTTACTACGCAAAAACTAAAGGCCATCGACCGGCAACGTGATGAAGCGTGGGTTGGTGGTCCCGGCACCGGCTTCGGGGCTGGCGCCATCGGTTGGATCAGCGGCAATCAACTTTGGTTTCAATCTGAAGAATCAGGTTATGCACATCTGTACACGTATGACTTCACTACCAGCAAGCGTCAGGCCTTGACCAGCGGCAAGTATGAAGTTCAGGGTGTAGAATTATCCAGGGACAAAAAGACATTCTATCTCACGACCAATGAAGTTCATCCTGGTGAAAAGCAATTTTATCGTCTTCCCATAACCGGCGGCAAGGCAGAACGCCTTACCACCCTTACCGGCGCGAATGAAGTATCGCTGTCACCCGATGAGAAGTGGTTGGCGATCCGCAGTTCGTACAGCAATAAGCCGTGGGAACTTTACCTGCAGGAGAACAAGCCCGGGGCCAAGCCGGAGCAGATTACCAATTCCCTCACGGCTGAGTTTAAGTCATACACCTGGAGAGATCCGGAAGTGACAACATTCACGGCACGTGATGGAGCACAGGTCTATACCCGAATTTACAAACCTGCCAACCCCAATGGTGCTGCCGTTATTTTCGTGCATGGTGCAGGATACTTGCAAAACGCACATAGATGGTGGAGCAACTACTTCCGTGAATACATGTTTCACAATTTATTGGTAGACCGCGGCTATACGGTGCTTGACCTTGATTACCGGGGCAGTGCAGGTTACGGCCGCGACTGGAGAACGGGCATCTACCGGTTCATGGGCGGGAAGGATCTCACCGATCATGTTGACGGTGCGCGCTGGTTGGCCGAGAAACACGGCATCAATCCTAAACGGATCGGAATTTATGGAGGCTCCTATGGGGGGTTCATCACACTCATGGGCATGTTTACAACACCGGATGCCTTTGCTGCGGGGGCAGCCTTAAGACCGGTTACCGACTGGGCTCACTATAATCATGGCTATACCAGCAACATCCTCAATGAACCCACTACTGACAGCATTGCTTATGCCAAAAGTTCACCCCTCTACCACGCAGCGGGATTAAAGGGGCATTTATTGATTTGTCACGGTATGGTGGACACCAATGTTCATTTTGAAGATGCTGTTCGTTTGCAGCAGCGCCTGATTGAACTCGGCAAAGACAATTGGGAGGTGGCTGCCTATCCGATGGAGGACCATGGATTTGTGGAGCCGAGCAGTTGGACGGATGAGTATAAGCGCATACTCAAGCTCTTTGAAGAACGACTCAGGTAATTGAGCAACTCCGTATTCAGCGAAGTACACGCGGGAAAAGAAGCCCAGACTGTTTTTTGTACGTAGCAAATTCGGGATACCGTGACAGGGACTTGTCTTTGCGAATCATATTGGGAATAAATGCGCCCACAAAAAACAGCCCCAGTCCGATAAAGCCAACCCAACTCATGGTCAGGAGGGCAAAGCCTGTGTAGATCATCAATTCGCCCAGGTAGTTCGTATTCCGGTTGGTGCGGAAAAATCCTTCAGTGATTAGTCCCGGTTTGTACTTCAGGGTGAAATACTTTTGTGCATCACTGCCAAAGTGCAACATGGTGCCCAATACAACCAGGCATACCGATGTGGCAATGTACCCCGGTGTCGGTTCAATGTGATTGCTGATCAGGTACCAGGGTGCAATCCAGTACAATAGCAATGCTGCAAACGCAAACAGCGCGTAACCGACCGTAACTTGTTCTTCCCATTGCTTGTCCGGGAACATGCTGTCTTTCAAGAGCCACATCACGCCATACGTGCCGTGTAAGGATAGATACACCAACGGTCCGAGGGTGGTGTTATCATATATGATCATCATGGCAATGACCACCATGCCGGTAAGGCCTTTGTGCAGGTTTACTGCATACCGTAGTTTCATGAACGGAAGATCGCAACATCAGGCCTGAATAAGCAAATTCGGGGCGATTTGCATGAAAACAGGTGCATAATTCTAAAACAATACTGATCTTACCATCATGCAGGAAGTTGATCAGATCCACCTCAATTTCAACGAAGGCAATCTCAGTGCATTGAACTTCATCCTGGCCTTCATCATGTTTGGTGTGGCCCTCGAAATCAAGACTGATGACTTCATCCGGCTGGTGAGGTCGCCAAAAATTGCTCTGGTTGGTTTGGCCTCTCAGTTTGTGATTCTCCCAGCCGCAACCTGTGCACTCGTATACGTTATTCAACCAGCGCCCAGCATTGCATTGGGAATGATCATGGTCGCTGCCTGCCCGGGTGGCAACATTTCAAACTTCATTACTTACCTCGCGAAGGGCAATACCGCATTGTCTGTAAGTTTAACCGCCGTCGGAACGGTACTTGCCATTGTGATGACGCCTTTTAACCTCAGCTTTTGGGGCGGGCTTTATTCTCCAGTAGCCTCCATTCTACATGAAGTGAGTCTGGATGCCCTGGAAGTACTAGAAACCATTCTATTGATAGCCGGACTACCATTATTAGCGGGCATGTTTGTCGGCCGACACTGGCCCGCCTTCGCCGCGCTCATTTCGCGTTTCATCAAACCGTTCTCTATTGTGATCTTCCTGGGGTTTGTAGCCATGGCGTTTGCCAACAACGTAGACATTTTTACCCGGTACATTCATTTGGTGTTGGTAGTGGTCTTCTTTCACAATGCGGTGGCACTGGCATCCGGGTTCTATGCTGCGCGAATTTTCGGACTGGAGTTTCGGGATCAAAAGACAGTCGCCATTGAAACCGGTATTCAGAATTCAGGACTGGGTTTGCTGCTGATCTTCAGTTTCTTTGGTGGTCTGGGTGGGGCTGCGCTGGTGGCCGCGTGGTGGGGCATCTGGCATATCATCTCCGGCATGCTAATCGCGACATTCTGGGGTCGTACGGTCACGGCGACACAAACCTCTTAACCCGTGCAGCACTTCTGGTTTGAGGCCTTGCGTATGTATGTCCGCTTCGGACTCTTATTTCACTTTCGTAAAATTGTCATTCACGGAAGGGAGAACATTCCGAAGGCGCCGGTGATTTTTGCGGCCAATCACCAAAACGCATTGCTCGATGCTTTGTTAATTGTCTGCTTTAATCCCACCCGCACCAACTTCGTAGCACGGGCAGATATTTTCAAGAAGCCAATCATACGCTGGCTGCTCAGTACGTTCAATATGATTCCCATTTATCGCATACGCGATGGCTGGCAATCGCTCGGAGAGAATGAAAAAACATTTGATGCCTGCGATAAGGTATTTAGCCGCGGTGAGTCGCTTGTCATCTTTCCGGAAGGGAATCACGGCAGCGCCAGACGACTCCGCTCACTTAGCAAAGGGTTTGCACGCATAGCCTTTCATCACCTGGAAAAAGATTTCAGCAATCCGGTTTATGTGGTTCCGGTTGGCATTAACTATACGCAACCCATGGCTTTTCGGTCCAGTGTGAGTGTCTATTTTGGTGAACCGTTGGATGCCAGGGCGTATTTTCAGATGGGATCGTTGGCGGGGGCGCAACAACTCAAACGAGATCTTGATGTGCGACTCAAAAAGCTTATTACGCACATAGAAGACACCAACCGGTATGACGAGATTGTTGAAAAATTGGAGATGGGAGGTGTCAACTATCTGGATCCTGTCGAAACGAATGCACGAATCGCCCAGATTGAATCGGGTGCAGAACCTGTTGTAAAGCGTATTCCAAAAAGAACTGCAGCGCCCCACTGGATGCAGCAGGTTTCTCGATTCTTGAATTTCCCACCATTGGCGATCTGGCACAAAGTTCGACAGGAGATCAAAGACCCGATCTTCGCGCCCACTGTACGATTTGTGTTTGGCATCTTCGCCTTCCCCATTTACTATTTACTGGTTTCCTTACTTCTCCTGATGGTTGTCGGGTGGCCTGTTGCCGCGATTTGGCTTGCCCTCAGTGCTTTCTCCACGTGGATGCTCGCCGCACGGCATCCGCTCACATAATTATCTGTCAGCGAGTGGGCTATCATCTGTACTTTTGAATGCAATCTTCAAAAATGAAAAAACTCATCATCTTCAGCATTATCCTACTCAGCGGCTGTACCAAACCAGAAACCCTGCAGGAAACCTTCACCCGCATTGATCAGGAGGTAAAACAAAACGCCAAGGCATATGCAACCTTACAGGAAGCGACTTCCACCATCGGTCACCGGCTGACAGGATCAGAAAACGGGCACAAAGCTGAAGAGTACACCTTCAACAAATTCAAAGAATACGGTTTTCAGGATGTTCAATATCAGGAGTTCCAGGTAGAAGCCTGGTCGCGAGGAACCGTTTCATTGACCATCGCAGGAGATACCGTGAAAGCAGTAACCCTGGGTCATTCACCGATTCAAGCCGATGTGACTGGAGAAGTAGTCGATATGGGGAATGGACTTGAAATGGATTACTCAACAAAACCAGAGGCTGTGAAGGGCAAGCTCGCCCTGATCTATATCGGGATCCTCGAGGGCAGCAAGAAAGAAGCCACCAACCTCCACCGGAGCGAAAAAACAGCTATTGCTATTAACCACGGTGCTATCGGCGTCATCATTATTAATGCGGTTGATAAGGGTGTTCTGCTCACCGGCACCGCATCAGTTACCGGAGAGTTAATCCCCATCCCTGCAGTTTGCATCGGCAAAGAAACTGGTATGAAACTTAAAGAGACCTTAAAAAAGAACAAGGTATCAGCTCACCTGGTGATGACCAATCACAGCGACATGATCAAAGCGCGCAACGTGATCGCAACCCTTCCCGGCACTGATCTGCAAGAGGAAAAAATCGTCATTGGTGGACACCTCGACTCCTGGGACCTGGCCACCGGTGCGATCGATAATGGTATTGGTTCATTTGCCGTACTGGATATTGCCCGTGCCTTTCAAGCCAACAAGTTAAAGCCGCGGCGCACTGTACAATTTGTGATGTTCATGGGAGAAGAGCAGGGTTTACTGGGTTCGCGTCACATGGTAAAGCAGATGGTGAGCGATGGATCTATCAACAACATCAAATACATGATGAACTGCGACATGACCGGAAATCCCGTCGGCATTAACGCCGGTGGCAAAATTAACGACACCACCTTCTTTGCCAACATCGGTGCCACGATCCAGAAAATTGATACTATCTATAAAAACAAACTCAGCAATCGTTCCGGCTTACACTCCGATCACCAGCCGTTTATGCTGGAAGGTGTTCCGGTATTGTCGATGCACAGCAACCTGGACCGATCTATTTACGGATGTTACCATTCTGATTGCGACGACTTTAAACTGGTCAACGAGGCCCACATTCGGAATACATCCCGGTTTGGTACGATGATTCTTTATGGATTGGCCAATGCAGAAAAACTACCTGCTGAAAAAATGGACAGTGAAACAACACGCCAGTTTATGATTGATAATAACCTGCGCGAGCCACTGACCATTGCCGGAGATTGGAAGTGGGAGAAATAATCCAGGCTAATTAGGCGTCGATGCAGCAGCCGACTTATTCTGCAAACTGAACACCACATCCCGCTTGAGGATTTGGCTCAGTTGGAAATTCCTGCAGGAGTCGGTGAAGTAGATGTCCTGGGTGGTTTGCCAGGCGGAGCAAGGTCCGAGACCTGTAGCCTGAAAGCGGCACATGCTCGGCGTCTTCTGAGCATCTTTGGCTTTGATCTGAAAATAATTCGAGTTGTCGCATTCGCCACAGCCAGCGATTGCTGACGCCACTAACACGAAGAACAGGATATTTTTCATAGCGTTTACAGCCCTTTATACACCAAAGGGAATCAAGTGTAAACGATGAATGTGTGCCCGGCACGCCCAACCGGCGAAATTGGAGCCTAAGCGCTTCCGGGGCCGACGAACGTCAAAAGCCCCGGAATCGCAAAATGGCCTTATTACATCTCTGAGGCAGGTTTTTTAATGGTGATCATTTCCAGGCCCTTGTCCTTGATCATTCGGTTGATCGAGTCAACCTGGGTGTTGATCAGGCTCCGGAGGCTCTGCAGTTCACCGTCAATTTTCCTGGTAAGATCCTGACGAACAGCCTCGCCCTGTTGGGTCGGGCGGAAATCTGCCTGCCCCTGCTCGCGCATCAGGTGGGCCAGGCGGTTGTTCAGCTTAATGCCATAGTTGAGCGGATCCTGTACACTCCTGTTTTTAGTCTGGTGTATGTTATTCTCGATCACCGTAAGCTGGTCTTCGAATCTCTTAATCGTCTCCAGCAGCTCTTTGTATTGCGCCTCCGCTCCTACCTTGGACTTGACATAGCCAAGATCCTCTTTTATCCTCCGGATATCGATGACCCCCTGGTTGGCATCGCTTACTTTATCACGTACTTTGATAAGGAAGTCCAATTGAGCCTGAAAATCTTCCTGGGTGGTAGCAATCCGGGGATCTTTGAGTATTTCAAACTCCTGCTCCGTTGACTGCCCATTCACCGTAAGTCTCACCTTGTACTTACCCGGCACTACTTTGGGTCCCTGATTAGACGCATCGTAGAATACCATGCCCGGGAATGTCTTGAATCCAGGAAAGCGCATGTTCCATACAAAGCGATTGCCTCCCTTTTTCAGGTTAAGTTTCTCTCCGGGTTCTTTTGATTTATTGGCAAAGGTCCGGATCATTTCTCCTGTCAGGGTCAAGAATTCCAGTTTGGCATCAGTGTTGTCATCTACATTCTTCAAGAAGAAATGTACCAACACGCCGCCTGGGTGGTTTTGACCTTCGAGCTTACTGTTGTCTTCCTGGTATCCGCCGCGAGACGCCATGCGATAAGATGGCATCGGTTTGTACAGATGAGATTCCTTATTGATCACCTCTGACGATAATTGATGCAGGGGTGTGATGTCGTCAATGAGCCAGAAACTCCGGCCATGGGTAGCGGCAATCAGGTTATCATTCTTGATGGCCAGATCATGAATCGGTACGGGTGGAAGGTTCAACTGGAACTTAGACCAATTGGCACCATCATCAAAGGATATCCACATTCCTTTCTCGGTTCCGGCGTACAATAGACCTGCACGTTTCGGGTCTGCCCGGACTACGCGTACAAACTCTTCCTTTGGAATTCCATTGGTAATGGTGGTCCAGCTCTTACCGTAGTCGGTGGTTTTGTAAACGTATGGCGTGTTGTCTCCGAACTTATAGGAAGTTGCCACAACGTAAGCACCGCCCTTCACGAAGGGATTTACATCAATACAATTCATCATATTGTACTTCGGTGAAGTCGGCGGGGTAATGTTCTTCCAGTTCTTTCCGCCGTCGGTTGTCACATGAAGCAGCCCGTCATCACTTCCCACCCAGATTTCATCCTTGGTGTACGGTGATTCCGTGATCACAAACAAGTTTGCATAGTACTCCGCGCCCGTGTTGTCCTGCGTAATGGGCCCACCGGAAGACCTGATGGTTTCAGGCTCATTGCGGGTGAGGTCGGGGCTTATCTCCTCCCAACTTTCGCCACCATTGTACGTGGCGTGCAAATGATTTGATCCGGCATACAATTTTTTAGGGTTGTGAGGACTAAATACAATGGGGTAGTTCCAGTTGAAACGATATTTCATCACCTCGGCACCTGATCCAGCGGGCAAATCAGGCCAAACATTGGTGCTTCGCTCCTGGCCGGTGGCCAGGTTCTGCATGCTCATGTAGCCTTTGTAGTCACTGCCATACACTACATCCGGATTCAGCGGATCCGGTGCCAGGTGAGCACTCTCTCCAATGGACAACGCTACCCAGTCACGCTCGCCTACAGAGCCCCCATCGGTACGGTGCGGAATGCGAACGCTGGTATTGTCCTGCTGTGCGCCATAGATGCGATAAGGAAATACATTGTCAGTAGTAACCCGGTAAAATTGAGCGGTAGGCTGATTGTGGTAGGTAGTCCAGTTTTCACCCCCATCCACGGATACCTGTGCCCCGCCGTCATCAGCGATGATCATCCGCTGGCTATTGCTTGGATCGATCCATAGATCATGGTGATCGCCGTGGGGTGAGTCTTTGAGTTCAAATGTCTTCCCACCGTCTTTGGAAACACCATAGCTAACGTTCATCACCCATACTTTGTCTTCATTCTGGGTGTCAGCATAAATGCGGCAATAGTACCATGCACGTTGTAACAATGCGCGGTCGTTGTTGACACGCGTCCAGGTCTTCCCGGCATCGTCAGAGCGAAACACGCCTCCTTCTAGATTCTCGATGATGGCCCATACGCGGTTTGAGTTGAGGGGGGAAACCGTAACGCCGATAATTCCATTGGTGCCTTTGGGCATTCCGGGCTTGTTGGTGAGTTCTTCCCAGGTTTCACCGGCATCCGCGCTTTTCCAGAGTTTGGAGTCCGGACCTCCGCTGTCCATGCGGTAGCCATTCCGCTTCATGTTCCAGGTGCTGGCATAAAGGATTCGGGGGTTATTGGGATCAAGGATAAGGTCTGCTGCCCCGGCTTTGTCATTGATGTATAATACCTTCTTCCAGTTAACGCCACCATCCGTGCTCTTAAACACACCCCTGGTTTCGTTGGGTTTCCACAGATTTCCAATAGCCGCCACATATACAATCTCGGGATTGGTGGGATGAATGCGGATACGAGAAATGTGCTTAGAGTCAGTCAGGCCAATGTGTTTCCAGGATTGGCCGGCATCTGTTGATTTCCATACTCCCCATCCGGAAGATACGTTGCTGCGCAAGGTTTGCTCTCCTTCTCCCGCATAGATAACATTGGGGTCACTGGCCGAAACGGCAACAGCGCCTACGGTTCCACCGAAATAATTATCTGTGATATTTCCCCAGGTGCGACCGGCATCAGTTGATTTCCACACCCCACCACCAACACCACCAAAATAGTACACGTTGGGATTTCCCACCACGCCTGTTGCTGTGCTGGAACGACCTCCCCGGAAGGGACCCAATTCACGCCACCGAATTCCGCTGTAAAGCGATTGATCGTAAGTTACAACGGGCGTTGTTGTAACAGGTTTCTTCTGCGCATAGGCAGGAAGCAGCAGGCACAATAAAATGCAACTGAAAATGAGTCGGGTCATGGCAGATTAATTTTAGGTAAGCAGAGTTACAAAAAAAACCGGCTCGCAGGAACCGGTTTTATGCCAATGGCTTAGCGTACTGTCAGTTATTTAGGACGGGTTCGGGTGTGTTGGTGAGAAGGGCCGGCACATTCTTATCCTTCATCATCTTATTGTATTGAATAATCTCCTTTTGAATCTGGTTATTCAATACACGTTTATGATTTATCCACTCTTGCTGCAAGTCTCCAAGGCGATCACCGTACCCGGAAGGCACACGCGGATCGTGCGTATCTACACCTCCGCGAATTTTGAATAGGTTGGAGTTGTATTTTCCGGGCCAGTTCAAGGCATCCTGAAATCCTTTAGCCCTTGTTTCCGTGATCTGTGATTCCCAGGCATCCAACTTCTTGATCAGTTCTTGTCCGGCTTTCAACAGGTCCTTGAGTGATTCATTGGATTTGGCTGCATCGTTAAACGTTTCAATTTGCTTACGCACTTTGCGCAAGCCGTTTACAGTACCGTGCGTTTCGCGGATCATCTCCTCCGCCTTTTGCATGAATTGTTGTTGAGCTGTCCATTCCGCAGTTGAGGCCTGGATTTTAGGATCAGATAAAATTTCAAATTCCGTTTCTGATGATTCTCCCTTATAGGTTAAGCGGGCCTTATAGTGCCCCGGCGCAACACGGTGGCCGCGGTAGTCTGCCGCATAAACAAAGACCCCAGGAATATCAGGCAGTGCCTCGGTGCGAAAGTCCCAGGTGAACCGATTCACCCCGGCTTCTGAGGGAATCACCACCGGTGCTGGCGGAGCGCCAACATATGATTTATATGTCAAATCTTTCTTGTTGGTCAGTTTACGAATGACCGTACCCGCTGCATCCATAATTTCCAGCGTTACTTTCGAGGTATCGGCTTTGTCTGCCAGGTAGTAATCCAATCCAACACCTTCGTCGGGGTTCTTACCTGTGGCCTGATCATACAACAGGAAGAATCCTGATGAGGAAAAAATGCGATAGGTGGGCTTGGGCTGGAATAACTTCACCCGTGCGGAGACATTACCCCTGGATTGTTGAATGGGTGACAAATCATCAAGCACCCAGAATGAGCGCCCTGCTGTTGAAGCCACGAGGTCGTTGTTCCGTATAATCAGGTCAGTAATGGGTACCACTGGAAAATTAAGTTGCAGTCGATTCCATTGGGCGCCTCCATTAAAGGATACGTAGAATCCCCGCTCGGCACCGGCATAAAGAATGTCTTTCACTTTGGGATCTTCACGAACGACTTTAATAAAATCATCGTTTTGGATGCCATTGCCGATACGTGACCATGTTTTGCCATAGTCCGTTGACTTGTAGGTATAGTTGGCGAAGTCGTTGAACTTATAACGCGAGGCAGCGATGTATACCGTTCCTTTGTCATAGGGTGATACCTCGATCGAATGGATCATGGCTTCCGGGAGACCTGCTGGTGTTACGTTGGTCCAGGTCTTGCCCTCATCACGGGTGAGATATACCAGGCCGCAGTCACTGCCGGTATATATGGTTCCCCGCTCAAGGGTCGATTCCGATACGTAATAGATCGTGTTATAATTTTCACCACCAGCGCCTTCATTGGTGATAGGGCCACCACTGTTGTCCTGCTTGGTCGAGTCGTTACATCACCTTAGGATCATGCGGAGAATTGATCAAGGGTGAGTTCCAATTGAAGCGGTATTTCATTTTCTTGGGAGCAACGCCTTCATTCACGGAAGGGTATTCCATGATATCTTTGATTTCGCGGGTGCGGAGGTCCTGCACGCTGATTTGTCCCTGGTAGCAACCACCATACAACAATGTCGGATTGTTTGGATCGTCAAAGGCAATCGCTGCACTTTCGCAGCCCGGCCCGTCAAACCAATCTTTCTGTGTAATTCCATAACTATTGGTCCGGCTGGGGATGGCTACGGAGAGGTTATCCTGTTGTCCACTATAAACCCAGAATGGCATTCGGTTGTCGGCGTTCACGCGGTAGAATTGTGCCGTGGGCTGATTGAGAAAGGTGGACCAGGCTTTACCCATATTAAATGAGACACAGGCGCCACCATCTTCGGCCAGGGCTATGTTCTTGTTGTTCTTGGGATTGATCCAGAGGTCATGGTTGTCGCCATGAAAATCCTTCAAGTCCTCAAACGTCTTTCCACCATCAATCGAACGAAGGATGGGAGCATTCAAAGCGTACACGATGTCTGCATTCACCGGATCGGCAAACACCTCCATGTAATACCACGACCGTGCCGTGATGGCAGCGTCGCCATTCATAAATGTCCAGCGCTTTCCACCATCATCCGAGCGGTAAAGTCCATCGGTTGGCTTTGCGGCCTCCACAAGGGCGAACACGCGGTTGGGGTTAGCTCGGGAAACAGACACACCAATTTTGCCCATCTCCTTTGGTAATCCCTCTACAATTTTGTTCCAGGTCTCACCGCCATCGGTAGATTTATAAATAGCTGATCCGGGGCCGCTCTCCACCTTCCATGGATATCGACGGTGCTTCCACGTGGCCGCATATAAGATCCTTGGGTTGGTCATATCCATGCTCAACCCCGAAATGCCGGTGTTCTCATCGATGAACAAGGTCTTCTTCCAGGTCATGCCACCGTCTACTGACTTAAATACACCGCGGTCCGGGCTGGCACCATGTGCAGGTCCTTGTGCGCCCACAAACACCACGTCCGGGTTACGCGGATCGATCGCGACATCAGCGATGTGTCGTGTCTTTTCCAATCCCACGTTCTTCCAGGTCTTTCCCGCATCGGTAGATTTATACACACCATCACCATAGGAAGTCATCACACCGCGAATGGCATGTTCACCCGTTCCTACATAAATAATATTGGGGTCCGACTCACTGACGGCGATATCACCGATCGTACCGACACTAAAGAAACCATCTGAGATATTCTTCCAGCTGTAGCCTGCATCTTCCGTTTTCCATACGCCTCCACCGGTGTATCCGGCGTAGTACGTCTGCGGATCCTGAACTACGCCCGCTACAGTGTTGCTGCGGCCACCACGGAAGGGACCTATATTCCGCCAAGAGAGGCCTTTGTACATGTCGGCCGAAAAATTTGGTGTAGCCGTGGGTGCCTGTTTTGACTTTTGTGCAACGCCGTGGACGGCAACCAACATCAAAAAGAATAAGGATAATTTGCGCATGGGTATGGGATTTGAGGCTTATAAGAAAAGAATCCCGGATCATTTGACCCGGGATTCCAGATTTAGTTGTTAATGGTAATCTCCTTTGGCTCCGTCATCAGGGCCGGAAGGTTCTTCTCCCGGAATTGCTTGTTGTATTGGCTGATGTCCTTCTTCACAATTTCATCCATTTGTGCTTTGAACTTTTGCCAATCGGCCTGGATGTCCTGAAGGCGATCGCGCACACCCTGGGTAACACGTGGATCATGTTCATCAAGCGTGGTTCTTACCTGAAAAAACTCCGCATTCAACTTATTGGGGAAATTAATTACATCCTGAAAATTTTTAGAGCGGGTTTCTGTGAGGTTTGACTCCCACTTGTCAATCTTTTTGATGAGTTCCTTTCCGGCATCGAGGATATCCTTCATGTCTTTCTCATTCTTCATCACGTCGTTGTAGGTCTCAATCTGCTTCTTGACTTTGCGCATACTGTTGATGGACGTATTCAGTTCGTTGAGATAGCTCTCGGCCCGGTTAAGTAACTCTTGCTGGGCTGTCCAATCGGCAGCTGTTGCTTTCAGGTTCGGGTCAGCAAGGATTTCAAATTCAGTCTCTGACGTTTCACTTTTATAAGTCATGCGGGCCTTATAATGTCCCGGGGCTACGCGATGTCCGCGGTAATCTCCCAACACATAAACACCTGGAATGTCAACCAGGTGCTCGCCGCGGAAATCCCAGGCGAAACGGTTCACGCCGGCTTCAGATGGAATCACCACCGGTGCGGGGGGTCCGCCGGGATATGGTTTAAATGACTCATCTTTCTTGCTGGAATATTTTCGGATTGACTTACCGGTCAGGTCCATGATTTCAAGGGTAACCTTGTTGGTGTCTGCCTTTTGCTTAAGGTAGTAGTCAAATACAACGCCTTCTGACGGATTTTGTCCCAGTCCTGGTAACTCAATACCATTGGCGGCAAGAAATGCAGGCGGGCCGTTTAACCGGTATGTTGGCTTGGGTGTGAATAGCTTCAGGTTAATGGTGCCAAATTCGCCTTTGCTTTGTTGCAAGGCTCCAAGGTCATCCAAAATCCAGAAAGCTCTTCCCGCGGTAGCGGCCACAAGGTCATTTCCTTTGATCACAAGGTCCGTAACCGGTACAATTGGCAAATTCAATTGAAATTTCGTCCACTGGGCTCCCCCATTGTAGGAAACGTAAAATCCGCGTTCAGCGCCCGCGTACAAGAGATCCTTTATCTTTTTGTCTTCACGGATAACCTTGATAAAATCATCTGTAGAAACTCCTGCACCGATCTTCGTCCATGTTTTACCATAGTCAGTTGACTTATAGCTCATGTTGCTGAAGTCATTGAACTTATAGCGCGATGCCGCGATATAAACTGTAGCCTTGTCGTGTGGAGAAACTTCAATGGAGTGGATGAGACACTCCGGCAATCCGGCTGGTGTAATATTCTGCCAGGACTTGCCGCCGTCTTTGGTCACGTGCACCAATCCACAATCACTGCCGGTATAGATCACACCTTTCTCTGATGGTGATTCGATGACATAGTAAATCGTATTGTAGTTTTCTCCGCCCGCTCCTTCGTTAGTGATGGGTCCACCACTGGTATCTTGTTTCGTAGTATCGTTTCGGGTAAGGTCGGGGCTGATCACCTGCCAGTTGATTCCTCCATTGGTAGTGCGGAACAATACATTTCCGCCGTGATACATGGTTTGATAATCATGGGGTGAGTTGATGAGAGGTGCATTCCAGTTGAAGCGGTATTTCATGTCTTTGGGGGCCCAGGCCAGATTGGTGGCCGGGTACTCCATGACGTCTTTGGTCTCACCTGTTTTGGCATCGAGCACGTTGACCTGGCCCTGATAACATCCACCGTAGAAATAACGGGGGTCATCCGGATTATCAATGGCGATGTAGGCACTTTCACAACCGGGTCCATTCATCCAGTCTTTGTCCGTAATGCCGGCACCGCCGGTACGGCTCTGAATCATGACCGATGAATTGTCTTGCTGACCGCCATAAACCCAGAATGGGAAGCGATTGTCCACATTGACGCGGTAGAATTGGGCGGTCGCCTGATTTCCGATCGACGACCAGGAACGTCCGTTGTTGAAGCTGATTTCACCCCCACCGTCATCGGCGAGTGCCAGGTTGCGGCTATCCTTTGGGTTAATCCACAAATCATGTGTATCGCCGTGGCCAACTTGCATACCCTGAAATGACTTACCACCGTCAATGGACCGCAGGGCAGGAGCATTGAGCACATACACGATATCTGCATTGATGGGATCAGGGAATACTTCCATATAATACCATGATCGTGCGGTAATGGTCTGGTCATTGGTCATCAGATTCCATTTCCTACCGCCATCATCTGAGCGATACAGTCCGGCTTTTGATTTTTCCGCCTCGATAATCGCATACACACGGTTTGAATTAGCCCGTGAAACCGCAACACCAATTTTTCCCATTTCTTTGGGAAGGCCTTCTACTATTTTCGTCCACGTTTCGCCTGTATCTGTTGATTTCCAGATGGCACAGCCCGGGCCGCCACTTTCTACTTTCCAGGGATAGCGACGATGTTGCCAGGTGGCTGCATACAGGATACGCGGGTTGTTCATATCCATGCTGAGTGATGATACGCCGGTGTTGTCATCAACAAAAAGTGTCCGCTTCCAGGTAGCTCCGCCATCTATTGATTTATACACACCGCGTTCGCCGCCGGCCCCATGCACGGGACCCTGAGCCCCCACCAACACCACATCGGCATTGGTCGGATGAATGACGATGTCGGCAATATGACGGGAATTCGCTAGGCCGATGTTCTTCCAGGTCTTGCCAGCGTCCGTTGATTTGTAGACACCATCACCAAATGAAGTCATCACTCCCCGAACGGCGTGCTCACCGCTACCAACATAGATTACGTTGGGGTCATATTCGCTTACGGCTATCTCACCAATAGATCCCACGTTGAAGAATCCGTCAGATATATTCTTCCAGGTGATGCCGGCATCTTCAGTCTTTGCCACGCCGCCTCCGGTGTATCCAACATAGTACAGGTTATCATTGCCGGGCACACCTGCGATGGCATTGGCGCGTCCTCCGCGAAATGGCCCGATGTTTCTCCACTTCAGTCCTTTGAATTGAGCTGCATCTACTTTTTGCGCCTCCTCAACTTTCGTGTTTTTCTTTTGTGCCGTGGCTGGGGCCATCAACAGGCATCCTCCCAGGAGGAGTATGATCAGGTTCTTCATAGCGGTTTACTGGTTTTGGGAAGGTTAATTTACCCAAAATGAAATGACTACCCAGAAAAAGTAGGACGATCGGTCGGCCTGTTTTGCTCAACGGGTGGCGAGGCGACGCATGGTTGATTCAAATTCAGCACGGATAGCATCCAAACGGATATGTTCCTGTTGCTTGACAATCCATTGGCCATTGACAATAGTGCCTGCAAGCATGTGTGAATCACCTGCATAGACCATGCTCGACAAAATATGCTTTCCGGAAGTTGCGGCTAACAAAGGTGTACGGGCATCCAGCACAAGAGCGTCCAAGGGTTGTCCGGGTGCAAAAAATTCTCGATTGGCAATTCCCATTGCCTTCCGTCCTGTTGTGATTTCTTCAGCAATCAGGTACTTGGCTGCATCTCCATTAAAGGTATTGCGATGGTGGGTCGTGATGCGCTGACGGTAATCCATCATTCTAAACTCCTCCCAGGGATTAAGTCCGATGTGACTATCTGTACCGACAGACCATCGACCTCCCATGGCGGCAAACTCTTTCATCCGGAAAATACCGTCGCCCAAATTGCCTTCCGTGGATGGACATAGCACCACATTGGATTTGGTGGATACTATTCCATGTAGCTCGTTATCATCGAGGTGTGTGGCATGCACCAGATGAAATCGCTTATCCACGGGAAGGTTCTCCAAAAGCCATTGCATCGGTCTCGCACCACAGAACGCCAGACAGTCCATGACTTCCCGCTGCTGTTCAGCCACATGAATATGAAACGGCAATTCTTTGGGAACCAGGTCCAGTGTTCTTGCGATGTCGGCTAACTTCACAGCCCTTAAAGAATGAACACTGCATCCCAACAGGGCATCAGGATATGATTGGATCACTTTACCTGATGCCTCCAGCAGACGGAGATAGTCATCTGTTGATTTAGAAATAAACCGGCGCTGACGCGGTTGTGGGTCAAGGCCAAAGCCGCCCTGCTGATAGAAGACCGGTACGAGGGTAATTTTGATGCCAGCCGATTGCGCTGCCATCACCATGCGCTCACCCATTTCAGCAAGATGAGCATACGGTTTACCGTCTTTGTCGTGGTGGATGTAGTGAAACTCTGCTACATGGGTGTACCCATGGCGCAACATTTCAGCATACAACATGGCAGCGATGGCCTGCGACTCTTCTGGTCCGACAAGTAGCGCACATTGGTACATCGCTTCCCTCCATGACCAGAAGTCATCGGCCTTGCCGGCAGGATGAATCTCGGCCAATCCGGCCATGGCATATTGAAATGCATGAGAATGCGCGTTTTGAAATCCTGGAATGGCATACCCCATCACAGCTTCAATTGCGGGTGACTCCGGATGAGGAGTATTGGACAGGTATTGAATAATGCCCTGATGATCGACGCCTACAAATGCAGGTGTCAGCCAATCTTCCTGTTGGAGGAGTGCTTCAAATCTATAAAAGCGAAGTGTTTCGTTGGGCATCAGAGCGTTTCCAAAATTCGCTCAAAATTCTGCTTTAACAAACTTCTCATTTTGACTGCCCGGTCCGGATGATATTTGACTTCTGCATCATCCATATAATTGACCTTTGACATTTCCAGTTGAAGGGCATGCTGATGATTGACAGGCTGCCCGAAATGGCGGGTAATGAAGCCACCTTTAAACGGGTAGTTATGGCCAATGCGGTAACTGCTATGGTCCAGTGTAGTCATCACTGCCTCAATCAGTCCGGGCGAAGCGGAAGTGCCATCCACGTCGCCCAGGATGAGGTCGGGAAAAGGATCGCGGTGAATGGTGCTGACCACGCGACGAATTGAGTGACAATCCCACAACAAAACCCGGCCATGGCGGGCTTTGAGGTCCTGCAACATGGTGTCTATTTGACGATGATAAGGGTCAAAGTACTCTTTGGTACGACGCAAAACATCTGAAGGATTGACCTCCTTGCGTTGATCGCGGTATAATGGGATTCCGGTAAAGGTGGTTGTGGGGCAAAGGGCTGTTATTAACCTGCCATCATTATACAAGGGTTTGCTTTGCGGATCCCGATTGAGGTCTATCACCCAACGACTGTAGTTTGCAGCCAATGTTGTGATGCCCATTTCCGGCGCAAAATCGTACAGTGTATCAACAAACCAGTCTGTATCGTCTGGTGCTGTCACCAGCGTTGGATCAAACTGATCGCGGATATCTTCCGGAAATCGGGTACCACTATGGGGAATGCTCAGGAGTATAGGAACCTCCTGACTGGTTGGGTTGACAATCCGGAAGACGGAACTCATTTCTTTTTCACGGCAGGCTGCACCTCTGATGCGCGTCGGGCAGCGGCTACAGCCTCATGCGCTTGTTCAATTTTTTGTTCGTATTCTTCTTTGGACCGGCGCGCCTGAAGTTCACACTGGTTTACCTGGGACTCCAGTTCTTTGATTTTTGCAGCAGCTTCTGATTGGGTCTGTGCTGCATAAAAGGCAAACAAAATAGCGACAACACCCAGTACCACGGCGGGTACCCAGGGATTAACGCGGGTAGTTTTGGAATTGCTCATAACCTATTCATTTTTCTTCTTGTCCTTCTTCTTCTTTTCTTCTACCGGGGGCTGTGCGTTCTCCGTATTTGTTGCTTCAGGCTTCATCTCCGGTTTGGCCGCACCTTTCTTCAATTCGTATAATTCCTGCCGGGTAACCTCCAGCTCACGGCGCAGGTAATCTTCGGCCTTAAATCCGATCATGGACTTGAATTTGGTGATGCGCAAAAATGCCTCATCTATGCGTTCCGGGCTGATCTGTCCGCTCTGGACAAGCGAACGAATAATACCATGAACTTTGTCGACCGTGCGCACCTCGCTTCCTTGAATGTTGTTAGAGAAACAAAGTACGTCCACGCCTGCATTGATGGCTAATTTCACCGCTGTCTCCAGTCCGTACTCATTAGTGATTGCCTGCATTTGCATATCGTCAGAGAATACAACACCATTGTACTTTAATTGTTTGCGCAGCAGGCTGTCTATCATGCGTGAAGAAAGTGTACCCGGCAAGCCTTTCGGGTCAAGTTTCTTATTTACTATATGAGAGCTCATTACCGCGTCGACCATTCCCGCCACGAGCAGCCTTTGATAAGGGACTAACTCCCTATCAGACCAGGTGTTGGTCACATCAGCCACACCCAGGTGTGTGTCGGCCATAGAGCTGCCATGACCGGGGAAGTGTTTAAGTACTGTGCTTACACCATATTTTTTATGCTGTCGGATAAACTCTTCAGCCAGGATACCAACCGAGTCCGCATTGGCCGAAAAGGACCGGCCCACTTTGTAGATCACCGTGTTCTGCGGGTTAACACCTACATCCACCACCGGAGCAAAGTTTACATTGATGCCCACACCAGCCAGTGTAGCTGCTGTTGCTTCTCCATAGAATCGAACAGAGTCCAGGGTTTTCGCCCTGCCCATTTCCTGCGCCGTGATCGAACGGGGGAAACCGTATTTCTCCTTCATGCGATTAACCTTTCCGCCTTCCTGATCGATTGCAATCATGAGGGGAATAGGCGCCGCCTGCTGATACGTCCAGATGATTTTCTTCATGGGAGCAAAAGCCGACGCACTCTTCGGAATATTCTTCTCAAAGAAAATTACAGCACCTACTTTTCCAGCGCGGATTTCTTCTAACAGTACCGGATCCACTTCTGCTTTCGGGAAGCCGATCATCAGCATCTGCCCAATCTTTACGTCCAGCATATCTTTATCCTGGGCGTGCGCTATTGGCGAGAGGGCTATCAGGCCTACGGCCAAAAGAGATTTAATAATTTTCATAGATGTCTTTCAAAATGGACTCCATTCTGCCGCGAATTTCACGGGTTGGTGCAGCAAAGTTATTATTCATCCAGCTAAATATGAGGGTTCGCCCCCGTTTGGTAACCAGGAAGCCACTTAGTGCATAATGATTGGAAAGCGAGCCTGATTTCCCTATGATAAACGAGGTTTTTGTGCGGTAAGTATTTTTAAGGGTGCCGCTTTCTCCCAGGGCCGGCAGGATCAACCGGAGGCGGTCCCAGGATACCTTATTGTATACCTTTTCCCATACTTTCACAATGGTGCGTGGTGTAAAGAGGTTGTATCTCGACAAACCAGACCCATCAACCCATACAGCGAGGTCAGGCAAATCAGCGAGAATCGTATTCAGGCTGGTACGAATACCTGCACTAACCGAAAGGGTATCGGTTTGTGCCTCTCCCACCATCATCATCAGTTGCTCTGCAATGAAGTTATCACTGGTTTGCATCATCACCTTATACAGGCTGTCGGCTACCGTTCCCCGCAGGACCTTGCTTTGACGTGTGGGCCGTGACCAGGCAAGTCCCACCTCCCGCTTCAAGGTATCGCTAAGCAGTTTAGACATTAACCGACTATCCACATGAAATGGAACATACCACGTCTGTCGTCCTCCGACCCCGGGGCGAAAAGAAATTTTATTGGAATCAAATGCCCGCTCGAGTGTTGGTCGCTGACCGTGGGGCATTGAATCAAGGATACTGAATGTGAAAACATCTGGTGTGACCACAAATCCCTTGTTTGTACGTCGTACGGTAGCGAGGTTTCCATAAACCGGAAACGGCGTGCGCTCTACCTGGTAATAATCACTGCGGTCATCCCATGCCCAGCCGGGACCGAGGTACACAGAAGCTCCATTGGCTGGTGAGAAATAGAGTGCTGATGGCTGTCGTTGCAGAAAATCAAATACCACCGACGTGCTTTTCACATTGCCATAGAGGAATGCGGGATCGCCCGTGCCCCAAAACAATAATGAATCGTTCCGTTGCTCATATCGGAGCGAGGGTACCGAGTCGCCCAAGATGGATAACGCCGCGTAGAGCGTGAATATCTTTGTGTTGGATGCGGGGGTGAAGTAGCGATCAGCCTGATGCTCGAAAATACTTTTCTTCAGGAGCGGGTCATACACCACAAAGCCAATGTGATGATGGAATTCCTTTTCGGCCCGGAGAACAGGACGGCTAAAATATTTTTGCGATGCGCAACTGCTGAACAGTGCTGCCAACAGGATCAGCGAATGGCGCATCACGCGATTCCGTATCGCTCCCTCAATACTTTTACATGGTGGGTTTCGTGGCCTGCAATGACGAAGCCCAGGGCCACGACAGATAATTCATTGTTATTGGCGAGTCCCTTTCGGGTGAGCATCTCTGCGGAAAAGCCTTCAAACAAATCGACCGTTGTCGTGCGCAAGTGTTGCATTTCATCACCGATCTGTTTGAGGGAGCGACCCGTTGCATTCAGGTGAGCCGCATAGGCTTGTTCATCAAAGCCTGACAACGGTGTCCGGTCATTCCGCGCAAAGCGAAGCGCGCGATATGCAAAAATGCGCTCTGCGTCAATCATGTGGCAGAGGACCTCCCGTACTGACCATTTGCCATCCGCATATCGATAATCCACTTTTGCTTCTGGCACAGAGTGTATCAATTCCAGGGTGCGGTAACCGGAAATTCGCAGTGCCTGCAGTACATCGGGTTGCTCAACCAGTTTAACGTAGCCCTTGTAAAACGGAGGAATGGTTTCGAGGTTCAGGAACATAGTATTAAGATTCGGAGACAATAACCCGGCAAAGTCTCAGCAACAAGTCTGTCGCGCGGGCCACCCTTGTCGGATCGGTCGCCCGACAGCAAGATATAGCGATATTGGTCAAAGTTGTTCCGCCGTCGTGTAAAATTTACACCAGCGAAAAACATGATATGGTAGCCAGCCATTCACGGTATAAAAAGTCAAGGCTCATTCAACGCGAACCTGCCTGATAGCGACTATTCCAAATGATGCTGTTCGCGAAATGCGGCTTTAAGCATAAACCTTCTCAGGAACTCTTCCAGGGGCAGTACCAGCAAGGCGATGAAAACCTGAACAAAGAACTCGGCAACCGGTGTACTCTTAAGGGAAATATTGGCCGCCACCATTGTCTGGATAAACTGAATAAGCATGATGATGGTAAGCGCTGAGAAAAACTGGTGCACGAACCGGTATTTTGTACTGGCCCCACGCAACCGCATGGATCCGATTACCAATGCCCCAAAGAAAATAAATTCAAATGCATAGAACCACCAGCGCTTCCAGTAAGGTGGTAAGACATTAAACTCGACCGTATCCAGCTCCGTGATTTTTCCAAAAAGATCTTTGGACTGCACTTGCACCTGATATGTCCCCGGGGGAAGAAATGGAAACGAAATCACATTATTCAGGCTGGACCACGAGGACCATTCCGTTTGCAGGCCCTTCACAAAATACCTGTATTCCACGGATTCCAGGCTTACATATTCCGGTTGAATAAACTCAAAGGTGAGGGCACTCTCCCCTTCCTCCACGCGTAAATTGCGTGTGGGCGGCAATTTTTGTTGTTGACCCCTCACTTCTTTCAGGAACAGGGGATTGGTATCGGTAGCTGAAGCATTTTCTTCACTGGAAAACCGATACAGTTCATTTGAACCGGTGATTACCCAAAGGCTTCTGCCATATTCAGCGGGAGCCATAAAACGAATATCCGGAAACAGTTTAAGCCACTCCGTTTTGATCGTACCCTGGAGTCTGCGATCAACCGTACGCCAGCGGGTACCATCAAAAAACCAGAAGTAGCCTGCACTGGCAAAGTACTTCTTGGAGTCAGGCAAAGAATCGTACTTGATAAATGCATTCTTAAAGCTGGCATAATGATAGAAAGAACCATTCTGCGTGAGGTACACCTCCTGCCCCAGTGATAAGCCTACAGTTTTATCTTCTGAACGTTGCGGTAACGGGATTGAATCGGTATCCAGAATTTCACCTTCTTCTATTCCAATCTTAATGGCTTTGTCGCGGCTGCATATCCATAAGTTTTGCGCATGGTCTTCAAACATGAAATCAGCATGCATCGACAAACTGTCAGGAAAGGCAGTTTGTTGCCAGCCACGGGGCGTGTCCTGAAATGACTTGATGGAATTGTCGAACGTGCTTAACAGCAATCGTTCCAGGAATCGTGAATAATAAATATTGCGCACAGGTTCGCGATCCACGGACGTTGCGGTGAGGCCATTTACTTCAAATACTCCGCCCACGCCACCGCACAACAACTTTTTATTAAAGACAACAAGTTGATCTGCTTTGCCGCTGATGCCTGCGACCCGTTCATAGGTATAATCCACAGTTTTTCGTCCGGGGACAGCCTTTAACCTTGAACCCGGCTTAACAAGGGCAGGTGGCTCTGTAAACTCCTGCCGGGTAAGCCTGAATAGTCCTAACGTAGTGCCAACATACAATTGATCATTGAAAGCCTGCACACAGAGCAACGAACCTTCCAGACCGCGGTAGTGGCTGAAAGTTCTGAAGGGCAGAAAGGGTGCGATGCGTGTGAATCCATAATCATGGGCTGCCCAAACACCGCGGTGTCGGTCTGCCAACAACGCATATACCTGATTATCGGGAAGGCCTGAATAATAATTAATGATATCGTAAGTCTGTCCCGATTCAGCATCGATAAATATCACCCCACCACGCAGCGTGCCCAATGCAATCATCTGATCAGTGATCCATGCGGCATTTACAATCACGTTGGTTCTTAAGTAGACCGAGTCGGCGGGAAGAAAAGGTGTTATCCCCGTGCTGTCGCGTCGCATAAAGAAGTGGCTGCTCTGGGTGGTGATCAGTTCGTGTGAGCCATCGGGAGAAGCTTCGCTCAATACGATGTGGGAATGTCCCAGGGGTTCTTCAGCAGGAATGAGTTTTTGGTTGTCCAGTCGCATCAATCCCTGCTTCTGGGTATTGACAAATAATTGTCGGCCTATCTCAAAGAGGCCGGTAAATAAGCCGGTGGTGGACGTAGCATTGAGTAACCATACAGGCTTGCCCTTCGCAGAGTCCTGCCGGAGCAAGGTGTACTCATTTAAAAAATACACTGACTTCCCCCAGGCCTTACAGGTAAGCACCGATCCCAGTCCGCGAATGGAATCAGAAAGAGAAAGATAGGTTTGCTGGTTTTCCCGGTTCAATCCGATATATCCAAAACCCATGGAGCCCGCAGCGTAAATGGCTCCGTCGTGCGCTATGGATATGGCATAGACCGGCGCCGGTGTAGGTACCATGGTCCAGGTTCTGCCATCGAACTGCAGAATTCCGCTTCGGTTAGCGAAGTACAGGATCCCATTAGCATCTTGTTGGATGTCGACACTGAGCGCGCTGTAGTTATCGTTGCCCGGTTTGTAATGAGTTTGGAAATAGTGACCGGTTTGTCCCCACACTATCGGTGTCAACAAGCCAACGAAGACAAGTAGCAAGAGGAATATTCTCATTTTCACAAAGACAATAGAATCAAAGATACATTCATGGAAATGCATCCTTCAACAGAACATTGGTTTCATTATCCGGCTCAAGCAAAAAAAAGAGGAACCCAGTCCCTCTTTCCTTTATTCCGTCATTTTTGCTCCTTATTTGGCCAAAAACAGGAAATCACTTCCTGGGGCGTTATCTCCGAATTCACCCATTTTCGGGGGGTTCTTCAGTTTTTCCACGTTAGAATAGATATCTGCAAGCGTAAGAATGCCATCGCGTCCACCCCGCGTACGAAGGGCCTCAATGAAACTCTTGGCAAAAGGAGAGTGCTTTCCGGGTATGCCGTCTGAAACGTATGTCTTGCCGCCTGATGTCAGGTAACGGCGGGTTTTGTAGGTCAGCTTACGGGTGATGAATTCCGCTTGATTCTGTTCCTTATAGACCTCATCTTCCGCACCCCGGCTTGATGCCAGTGCCTGATCAAATGTTCCGCCAAAGCAAACGTCCATGGCCAGAAAGACATGCTGGCAAGGGACGTTATTGATGATTGAGCGTAAGCGGTTATGTGACAGATAAGAGGTCTTGGCCTCATCGTTCAGCAAAGACTCTTTGGTCACAACAAAACCCTCACCGAAAGTCTGATCGTATGTGCCATGGCCGGCAAAAAAGATAAGCAATTGATCCAGGGGCTCGTACTTCTTCTCAGCGTAGTCACGAATTTTCTTTAAGACCTCCGCTTGGGTTGCGTTTTCAACCAAATCCACTTTAAATCCGTATGTTTTGCGCAATTCCTCGGCAATTGTACGGGAATCAAAGACCGGATTCACCAGATCATTCCAGTTGTCATACTGGTCCGTGGCAAAAATGAGGGCATAGTCTGTTCGCTTTAGTTTGCTTGCATCGGCGATCGTAGCCCCGCCAATAATGATCTTTCTCGAGCTGTACACTTTGATTCCCTCCATGTTCTCAGCCATCACCTCCACGATGTTTTCACCTTCCATGAGGTTGAGGTTTCGCTCCACAGTCATATGCAAGCGCTCATTCTCGAGTGGTTGAACTGCGGTTGTACCACGTGTGCTGGCACTCACTGTCTCTTTAATGGAGATGATTGCATTCTTGAGTGGTGAAGCAGACGCCACTTCAAATTTGATCTTTACTTTGGATTCCTGAACATACAGGGTTTCAGCTGCCGGCGTTAGCCAGGTGATCGTTGGCAATGTTGAATTGACAAGTTTTTTGGGGTCGGATAAATCAACCTCAAACTCGTCTGTGCGCGAACTAACGTTTTGCGCATAAGCGCCGATGCCGCATAAGATCCAAACAACTCCGAAGAATAGCTTTTTCATATCCTTATTTCTTTATGACGATTTTCCCGTGTAAAGTTTCTGCTCCCTGCTGACCTGTTACAACAAGCCGGTAGGTGTATAATCCCGTCTGGGCCGTGCTTTCGTTATTCCATTCCTGCTGGTAGAACCCGGGGGCAAGTTCACCCTGAATCAAGGTCGCTATTTGCTGGCCCAATACATCATACATTTCCAGTCGCACCGCGTGCGATGGTGATGTATTCGGCAACGTGAACGGAATAATGGTACGGCCGGTACTTGGATTGGGATAAGCATTTCCCAAGGTAACCTTGTCCGGCTTCACTGAATCTTTAAGATCCTTGCCAAAGAATATCTTAAAGCGGTTGGACGACGATGCGTCAAAAGCATAGGTGCGTTCGGCGCGCATGTCAATCACCCGTTGTAATGTGACATCCATCAGGTACAACTCATTAGAACCAGATCCAAAATTCTCCGGACTCCAGTCAAGATGGCCTCTTCCAGATTGCGTTGCTTCCACCGTGAATTCCCAGGTGTAAGCAGGCATGGTAGGTACAACGTCCCGGGTAGCCACTTTTAGAAAGTGTTCGGGGTGCGCAAAATTCAGCTGTGCATAATCACCAATGGCGGGCGGTGTGAAGTCATCATAGGTGTCAACACCGACGGATGCCTGTGGATGCATACCTACCCCGCCGAGCACACTTTGCTGTTCACCAACGGTAACCGCAATCGGCGCAATCCAGCGGTCATCGCTCAGGTTAAATGATGGAGATTCAAGGCGTCCTCCCGCCAGGGAGCCCACAATCGGAATGGTCACGTTAACGCTGCCCGAACCTGAGTTAAGTACAAATCCGCCTTCGAATACATCAAGTTGGTCAGCATCCTGATAAGTGCCTTTGTAAACTTTCAAGGTGGTTGCCACACCAGCCGGATTGCTGTTTGCCGCCAAAACTTCCGACCATTTCATCGGGAAGGTATACGGGTTACCAATTTGATTCCATCCCGGAGCCAATGACAATACGAACGGAGTTTCCTTGTTATAGGAAGGTGTGGTTGCGCCATCCACTACCAGGCTGGTGGCGGTAACTAAATTGATAAAATATCCTTTGCCCTGCGTAAACGTGCTGAAGTCATTCGGATACTGATCCCAGGCAGTTTGTGTTTTGTAGGTAATCAATCTCCACTTGGAGAAATCGTCTGCACCCAGCTCACTGAATACAGTGGATATTTTTGTGTCGCTCAGGTTATGAGGCACAGAAATGATTCTCCAGTTGGCAATCTTACCGCCCACCCCGATAAGGCCGCCAGGAATTTGCGGACTTGATGCTGGTGGATAACTGATATAGGAGTAGTGATTTCCTGTTGCCGGGCTTCGGGCAGCATTCGTTGCAGCGTCTGTGGCAGTAAAATAAAACTCCAATCCCATCGGCCCGAAGGACGCTTCCGGGATGGTAATGTCGTATTTGCCTGTTGCTCCGTTGAATGTCAGTGATGCTGTTGTTACGGGACTGTTGCTGGTGATGGAGCGATAGGAAATCTTTACTGAACTGATGCCCACATTGTCGGAAGCCGATACGCTAAACACTTTATTCCCTGCGCCCTTCTGCAACGGATCGGCCAGGAAAGTAATGGTAGGTGCCTGTATATCCGGTGGCGCAGAGGTGGTGAATGTCCAGTCGGTCGTCAGGATTACCGCAGAAAAAACACCGCCATCGACCGTCGTAAATGCAGAGGCATCTGCTGTAATGAAATACACTGTATTATACTGAAGTGCATTGGCCGGAGGCGTGTAAGTCAGCTTATTTCCGGATAAGACACCCGTGCCGGCATCGATCGAAGCAACCGGCGTGGCCGGGGACGAAGTCTTATACAATTTGATATTCTTACCGGCCACACCATTCACCGGTTCGGAGAAGGTGATGGCAAATGTTGTACTAATCAGGACGTTGGTTGCCGCATTATTAGGTGCAAGGTTGGCCACCGTCGGACTGCCTTTCGTGGTAAACCGCCACACGGTGGAAGTGCTGATGCCAAGAAATGCATTACCGAATATGTCAGTTACTGCGCCCGGGTCCACTACCACGAAATAGGTTTTGTTGAGGCTAAGGCTGGCGTTTGTTACGACTGACCAGGTCTTACCAACCTGCGTCGCAGTAGACATGTCCATGATCGCAACAGGTATTGCGGGTTGAGTCAGGTCAAAGACACGAATCTTCTTGGTGGCTACCGCTTTGGTGATTTCGTCAAATGTGATGGACAGCTTGGGTAAAAGACCTGCTCCGGTTCCGTTGTTAGCCGGAGAAAGTGTTGTTACCACCGGTTTTGTTTTGTCATCCGGCATCACAATGTTTCCACTCTTGCGGGCAAATGTTCCAGTTGAGGATGCATAGGCGTAGCCATCATATTCATTGATGGCTACCTTATTGAAGATCTGACTAGTTGCTGGTGTATCCCCAACGTTTTGCCATGCACCACCATCGTTGCGCGACAGCCAAAGAATATTGTTGGGTCCAGGGACAAACAGATAGCCGTTGGTGGTGATGGTCATCTGATTGCCCGCGGGTGCACTTGTTTTGGTCCAGGTCTCTCCGTCTGATGATTTGAAAATGATGCCATCGCCATCGTACAAATAGATCTTGTTGTTGTAGTAACTGATCGAGCTTGGATTGTTTGAACCAATAGTTTGGGTGATGTCAATGGCTGATCCAAATACAAGCTTATATATTTTGGTGCCGACATTATCCGATATCAAGGCAAATATTACTCCATTAGTATCGATTACCATTCCGGACATGAAAATACCGGCCGGCAACCCAGAGAGTTGAATTTGTGTCCAGCTGATCATGTCCGTCGAATAAAACAATCCTTCCTGTATTGTTGTATTGGGTAATGACGAGTTGGAATACGCATAGTAGCCGTTGCCCAGTGCATCCTTGGTCAGAAACTGGAAGAATCGGTCAGTTCCAAAAGGCGTCCAGGTCTTACCCCCATCCTTTGACTTTTGAAGTACCCGACTGCCGTAACCGATGATGGAGTCTCCCAAGATCAGGAAAGAACCTGCTACTTGAGCGGTAGCCAGTTGAAAGCTTTGCCCGAAATCGTTGGAGTGATATGGACTGGTTGCCCCTATCAATAAGTCCTTATTGTTTAAGACCGCGATATCACTTGAAGTATTTATGGGCATGCCATTGTTGATTGTGGAAAAACTTAGACCTCCATCGGAAGTCTTTTGTAATCCGCGGATACCACCAATTACGTAGGCGGTTGACCCGGACCATTCCGCAAATGAAAACACATCAGCCACATTTCCGGCCAAAGACCAGGTAACCCCACGGTCCGTGGACCGGTAGTAGTCGTAATAGTTTTGTACTGTCGCGATATACTCACCCGTAGGTAAGGCCACTAGCCGTTTGCCAAAACCAGCCAGGTTTGGTGTGGGATCAGTCATGATGGTCCAGGTTGCCCCGTTATCTGTTGACTTATAAAGTTTTGAAATAGGCGCTGCAGTTGTGATGTCATTGAATCCTGCCATCAACAGATTACCCAGATTATCAAATACCATATTGCTGACGGACCCTTTGAGGCTACCAGAAATCGGATCAATTGTGGGATCCAAAATCGCTGCTGTGCTCTTCGCTGTCCAGGTAAGTCCCTTATCCGTTGAGATAACCACCCCCTCTGTAGCTGTAGCAAAAGTGGCGATCACTTCAGTTGAACTGATGGCTGGTAATCTGGAAAAGGTTGTAGCGCCAGTATATTTAGCTGTGAATGTCACTCCGCTATCAGTTGACCTGAGTATTCTGTTCCCAGAAAAAGCGATCATGGAGCCATCAGAAAGCACTTCCAGTCTTCTCACGGTTGTTGTCAATCCTGTTCCGGTTACAACAGACCATGTTGAACCACCATCAGTTGATTTCATCAGGCGAGAGGTGCTGCTCGTAGTAATGTAAACGGTTGTTCCTGCAGCATCCAATTCCACATCAAATATCGAAGTTGTAGGTATGAGAGCCCCACCGGATGGCGTCAGACGTGTCCAAGTACCTGCACTATACTTCCAAAGTTGAAACCCGTTCGCAATGGCATAAAAATCGGTTCCATTTGGGTGCGCCCTTACTCTGGTTATGTTTCCTCCATAAGGTCCTTTCAGAGGTTGCCAATTGAAATTGATGAAGGGGGGCAAGGTCAGAGGGTCCACCAGCAGTGACCCGGTAAACTTCAGGATAGACGAGGCGGATGCGGTGGCATAATAATTACCGGAAGCATCCGTAGCAATATCTGTGATATAGGAGGAAGAGTTTGGTAGGGTGGTATTATTCCAACTGCCGCCGCCATCCTGAGAAATATACAGGCTTCCATAACCAGCTACGGCAATGCCGGAGTATGTCGCATTTTTAATGGGAAAAACAAAATTTCCCGAGAATCCGATCGTAGACCAGGTGGTACCGAGATCGGTAGAAGAATAAATGGCCTGGAAGTTGGAGCAGTAAAAGGTGTTGTTCAGAAAGAATACATTGTTGAAGGAGCCGCTGGCCGGCAGCGTAAGCAGGGTAGCTGTTGTGCCGGAAATCTTAAAGGTCTTGTATACCCCGTTGTCATATCCGTGTACCATGATGTTTGTGGTGCCGTCAATGGCCGCGTAGCTGCCCTGCATGGTGGCAGAATATCCTGTAAGGGTTATATCGGTCCACGTAACGCCACTGTCTGTCGATTTGGCCAGTTTCCCATAGGAGAAACCATACAGATCGCCATTAGCAGCTTCCACAATCTTGTAGTGGTAGTAATACAAAGCACTCGGGCTAAAGCTGGCGCCGTTGTCCGTGGAACGAAACACCCTGCTTCCATACAGCAGGATGTTCCCGTTGGCCAGTTTAATGATGTGGTTGACATAATCCGAAATCGGATTAATTGTCCAGCTCGCTCCGGCATCCGTTGAAGACCAATATCCGGCACCTCCCTTGACAGCAATAATCTTATTCGTAGTGTTGGCCACTTCAAGTTCATTGACGTTTCCAAATGTGAGGCCGGTACTCTTGAATGCCCAGGTGGCCCCGGTATCAGATGTCCGGAATACCCCGTCACTGGTGGATCCAACAAAAAATGTGGAAGCAGAGGCGAAGACCACATTTCTTACTTGCGAACCATAGGTAACCGTTGGCGATGCAGAGACGTTTGTCCAGGTGGTTCCCTGATTTACTGATTTATAGACCTTGTTGTCAGAGTTATTATAGAGCCAAACTGTTGTGCCATCCGGTGACACTGCAATCGGACCGTAGAATGAAATAGTCGGAGCCAATCCTGTCTTGATGGATGTAAACGAGGTACCTCCGTTGGTGGAAATGCGAATATCCTGGTTAGATGCCACGTAAATTCTGCCTGCTGCATCTACGGCCATGCTATAAATGGTCTCTCCAGCCGGGAAGCCCGTGGCAACTACGTTGGCAGCACTCCAATTGGTGCCCGTACCATATGAATGTTTGTATATGGTGCCCCCGATCGTCGCATAATAAATATCCCCGGCGGCATTTGCAGCAAATGCGGACTCAACATAAGAGGAAAACGCCTGGCTGGATATCTGTGTCCAGGTCGTTCCTTTGTTGGTGGAAACATATAGGCCATTGGAGCCCCAGGTGGCGAACACACCAGCCGGACCAAACTTATCTATGCGTTGAGCCCCCTGGATTGCATTTGTTGATACCGTTGTCCAGGTAGCGCCATTGTCCGCGGACATGTAGTAAGTGGAATAATACACCGCATACATTTTCCCGTCAGAATCAATCAGCAGATCCTGAAGGTAAAGTGATGAAGAGGTTATGGTCCAACTGTCCCCGTTATTGGCCGATTGATACAATTGGCTGTTGATCACGGCATACAGTGTTCCGGTAGTAGATCTTCTGAGGCTGGTGATGAATCCTCCGAAGGGACCGTTGGTCGCTGTCCATTGCGCTTCCGCCAGAAGAGCGAAACTGAGGATGCAAACGAGGGTGAGTAATATTCTTCTCATAGTCATGATGTCTGGATCAATACTAATGCCTTAGTTGCCCGGAGCGGGGGGGAGTTCGATGGCCGGTGAAGTCACTGTTCCTGAATCCTTAGAGCCTCCACCACCCATGGTGGCCACCAATGCCCCAACCGCCAGAACCGGCACTACCTTAAACAGTAATGGAATCTTTGGCTTCACCGAAAACACCGGAGAGTAGATGACTTCATCTCCATTTTTAGAGTCTGTGATTTTCAAGCGATAATCCTTTCCTGGTTTGGCGCTCGAAGGAATACTTAATGCATATAATCCACTATTAGGATGGTTCATTTCGCCACTCACCCGTTGTCCGCCTTTATATAGCTCAACGTGAATTGGGTTGCTGTTCCCTGCTTTCATCCCCAGTTCATAGGTCTTGCCGCGTTTGTACGATTGATTGATGGCAAAATTGGTGAGCTTGACAAAAGGGATGTACATCTTGCCCCTTACTTCCAAAGAAATCCTGCCCTTATAAGGTCCCAGTTCATCCCGCATTGCCCACACGATTTTGTGGTCAGTTCCAGGCTTTATTTCATTGCCCACATCGCCGCTAACCTTTGTCAGCGCAGTGGCAAAATTGCTGTTTGAAGCATACAGATTAAGCTGGTACTCATGACCAGGGTTACTATCGTCCAAATCATAGTGAATGACGACCTTGTCGCCGGCCATTTCCATCTTCCTGATCGCTACACTCTGAGCAGCAGCGTTTAAAGAAAGGCCCAAAAACACGAGGAGTAGTGTTTTTTTCATAGTTAAGGGGTAGGTTAACGGAGCGAATTTAGGTCATTTTCTAAATAAACCTTACATGGTTCAGGTAACCATACCTAGGTTAAGGAAGACCTTAAATGCACGCAAAATCAACCCCTTCAACTGATTCGGCTCCAATTCACCACGGTTTTCCGCAAAGAAGCAAGGTGTTTCTGTATCGGTTGGTGTTCCGGGAATTTCAACTCTGGGTCGTGGTCCAATACCTCAACCGCCGCTCCCCTGGCTTGCTGCAGCACAGCCCCATCCTTGCCCAAGTCCGCGATCAACAAGTCAAGTACCCCGCTCTGCTGCGTGCCCATCAGATCACCAGGCCCCCGCAGTTTGAGGTCCACATCCGCTATCTCAAATCCATTGTTGGTGCGCACCATCGTATTCATCCGCAACCTGGCCTCCGACCCCAACTTGAAACTGGTCATCAGAATGCAATACGATTGTTCGGCACCCCGACCTACACGGCCGCGCAGCTGATGCAATTGAGACAAACCAAAACGCTCGGCGCTCTCAATCACCATAACAGACGCATTCGGAACGTCAACCCCCACTTCAATCACGGTTGTTGCCACCATGATGCTTGTCTCTCCTTTTACAAAACGAGCCATCTCATAATCCTTCGCCTCCGGCTTCATCTGCCCGTGAAGGATACTGATGGCAAAGTCAGGAAACGCCCTCGCGATACTCTCATATCCATCCATCAGGTGCTTGAGGTCTGATTTTTCAGATTCATCAATCAACGGATATACCACATATACCTGCCGGCCGGCTGCCACTTGTTGGCGGATAAAGGCGTTCACCTGAAGGCGGTGTGAGTCAAATTGATGGGTTGTCTTAATCGGCTTTCTCCCTTTGGGAAGTTCATCGATGGTAGATACCTCCAGATCGCCATACAACGTCATCGCCAACGTGCGGGGAATGGGTGTAGCAGTCATCACCAACACATGTGGAAAGACATCCGGATTTTTTTGCCACAACTTTGAGCGCTGAGCCACACCAAACCGATGCTGTTCATCAATAATGGCCAGTCCGAGGTGCTTGAATTTCACTTCCTCCTCAAGGAGTGCATGGGTTCCAACGAGGATATTCAACGAACCGTCACGTAATTGCTCATGCAATGTCTTTCGCTGTGCTTTTTTGGTGGAGCCGGTAAGCAATGCAATGGTGATACCCATGGCGTCTGCATACCTTCGCAATCCTGCATAGTGTTGCTGGGCCAGAATCTCCGTGGGTGCCATCAAAGCAGCCTGTGCGCCGCCTCCCACCACGAGCAACAAGCAGATAAAAGCGACGATGGTTTTTCCGCTTCCCACATCCCCCTGCAACAGGCGATTCATCTGATGCCCCGACTTCATATCGGTATAGATCTCCCGGATAACTTTCTTCTGGGCATTCGTCAGCGCAAAAGGCAGGTGATCATTATAAAATCGGGTCAACAGGGCTGTATCGGCAAACACTTCACCGCGAAACTTCTGGTAACGCACCAGTTTCATTTTCAACAATCGCAATTGCAGATAGAAAAGCTCTTCAAACTTAAGCCGCGCCTGGGCTGATTGCAGTTGAGCGGCATCTCCCGGAAAATGAATCTGAACAAGTGCCTTTGCCTTGGGTGCGAGACGAAACTTTTCCAGGACATAACCCGGCAATGTCTCAGCAATATGACCCGGCGCAATCCGGATCAATTCAGCCATAATATTGCCCAATACCTTGTTATCAATGCGCCGGCTGCGGAGTTTTTCACTTAGCGGATAAACGGGCTGTAGAACAGGTGGTCTTGTACTCACAGCTGCTGCCATTTCAATTTCGGGGTGAGCAATGGTGAATGTTTTCCCGTAACGGTTCGGTTTACCGAACACAACATACACCTGGCCTGGCTTTATCTTTTGCATCACCCATGGGATCCCCTGAAACCATACCAGTTCCATTTCACCGGTTGCATCAGAAAATCTACCGGTGAGGCGCTTCTTAAAACCAGTACCCGCCATCTCAAGGCTGATCAGTTTTCCGATCAACTGTACGTGCGGCAGGTCTTCCTGAATTTCAGCAATAGTGTAAAATTTTGTCCGGTCCTCATAGCGGAAAGGGTAGTGCTGTATGAGGTCCCCGAACGTAAAAATATTTAACTCCTTTTGGAGCAACAGCGCACGTTGAGGCCCAACGCCTTTAAGAAATTCAACAGCAGTATCGAAAAAGGAAGCCAACGGTTGGGCGTGCAAGCCCGGCTAAATTACTAATTCAATCCCATTTGTTATCGCCACCGCAAGGTATTCACCAGGTGCATCACATCCTTCTTCATGTATTCGATGGCCGGCTGCAATGAATCATTCTGTACCCGAACATTGAAATACAATGCGCCGCGAATGAAATGCCTTGAAGAATCTGTCATGGTAAATTGAAACTGGCTGGGCACCTCGCCATCAAGCTCCGCAATTACCGCGGTTTTGCCATCCGGTGTCTTAACGATTGATTCATCAATAGCATAAGCCTTGATCTGATGCTTGGCCGTGAGCACGTAGGCGTCGTCCAAAAACTCTTTCAGCAATTTCTGATTCCGGTTCACGCGTTTGTACGTGACGTGGATGGTGGCCTTAAGTTCCGGATAATAGATTTCAACCCAATGCTTATCGCTTACCCACGAGGTGTCGCGCAGGAATTTTGCGTGTGTCGAATATTCAAACTGATAGGGAAGAGTGTCAGGAGAAAGCTGGTACGCCGGCTCGGGAAGAATCAGCCGGTTATATCCCTTGGGTTTTGGTTGATAGTCGCGTGTGCAGCCAGCAATGAAGGCACACAGGGCAACTGCGCCAACCATCAGGTAGTGATTACTCCTCATCATCCTTCTCTGCTTCTGTGCGCGTTACCCGAATACGCTTAATGCGCTTCTGGTCCACACTTACGATGGTGAAAATGAAGCCACTTTGGGTGATGCGATCCCCGGCGCTTGGCATGGAGTTATGCAATTCCAGCATCAATCCACCCAACGATTCGCTTTCTCCCTTGACATCATCAAAATACTGTTGGTCAATTTCAAGGGCTTTACAGAAGTCGTGCAGTGAAATTTTACCTTCAAACACCCACGTGTGATCGTCCATTTTGGTATAAGGGACAGCGATCTCATCAAATTCATCATTGATTTCGCCAATGATTTCTTCGATCAGGTCCTCCAGGGTAAGCAATCCACTGGTGCCGCCATATTCATCAGCTACAATGGCCATGTGCACGTGCTTGCTTTGAAAATCCTTGAGCAAAGAGTCCAGTTTCTTGGTTTCCGGGACAAAAAAGCCAGGGCGCAATAGTTTCTGCCAGGGAAAGGTCTCGCTTTCTCGGAGATAAGGCAGGAGGTCTTTTGTGTACAGAATACCTTGTATGTGGTCGATAGTGTCTTTGTAAACAGGTATCCGGGAAAATCCAGATTTGTTTACCGCATCGAGCACCTCATGGTAGTTCAATTCCATTTCAATGGCCGATATTTCCAATCGGGACCGCATCACCTGTTTGACCGCGAGGGTTCCAAAGTTTACAATCCCCTTGAGGATCTCTTTTTCATCTTCACTGGTCTCCGGATTGTCCGTGGTAAGTTCAAGTGCCTGATGCAATTCTTCTACCGTGCTTGTGTATCCTTTCTTCTTGATGCGACGCTCGACGAGGCTGCTCATACCCATCAGCAGGGAAGAAACAGGCCAGCAAATGCGTTCGAGAATTTTCCACGCAGCCCCCATCCGTCGTGCAATGGCCATATTGCGCTGGGTAGCGTAAACTTTGGGTATGATCTCACCAAAGAAAGTAATGGCAAATGTGGTGGCGAATGTCACAATGCCTACAATAGTTTCAGATGGATTTCGCGTCGCAGCCATCTCCCACATCAGGAAAGTCGAAATAGTCACCACGCCCACGTTGACAAAATTATTCATCACCAGAATGGTGGCGAGCAGCAAACGGGGGCGTTTCAGCAGATCAGATATGTTGTAATAATGAGGGTCATCTGAATCCCGGCACCGGTCAAGATCATCGGTGCGGAGTGAAAAGAAAGCTACTTCCGATGCCGAAATCATTGCTGACATAAACAGCAGGATGGCAATTGCTGTGAAGCTGAAAAAGTAAAATGAGTTAAACTCCATCAGCAGGATGTTCGCAAGAAATACCGGCGGAGGTTCGTCCAACGAGGCGGGGTCCACAGCTCAGGTATTAAAATGGAAGATCATCGGTGCCGCTTACCATCCGGCCACCATCATCTGATGCACTGGTGGGTGGAGCCGACGGTCTATACTCTGCATTGCCTCCACCGCCTTCGCGGCGTGTGCTTAGCATAGTCATATTATCGCCAACCACTTCGGTGGTGTATCGGGTAACGCCTTCCTTCTCCCAGGAACGGGTGCGGAGCTTACCTTCTATATAGATCATATCGCCTTTGTGCAAGTACTTGGCAGCAATCTCAGCCAGGCCGCGCCACAAAACGATGTTGTGCCACTCGGTAATTTCCTTTTTCTCGCCGGTGGTTTTGTCTTTGTATGATTCAGAGGTGGCGATGGTAAAATTAGCCACAGAAGCCCCATTTTCGAGGTTTCTTACTTCGGGATCTTTGCCCAGACGGCCTACCAGAATTACTTTATTGACACCTGACATAACGGGTATTTTAAATAAGATGAGTTGCGTTTGTCGACTTCCCCTTCCTGAGCACCCCCATGCAATTTGGGTGAAGGCGGGTTGCAAAAATACCCATTTTCCGGGACTCCTATAAAACTTTGCTTTCCTCCAGGTAGCGCAGGATGAGGACTGGTTTGGGCGCTTTCTCCACCTCACGATTTGTTAACCATTGAACTCGACCCATCGCGGAGCCAACTATTTGCTTAAGTGTTGTCTGGTCACGCCATTCAATAAACCGTGTGCGTATGGTTTGATGGGTAAGTTGATGCTTGTATTCCGCTGAAACCGTCCATCTGAGGTCGGATCGTCCCAACAACTTCTTCATCGCGGCGGGCGTAAGCACCTTGTTCGTTTCCAGCAGTGGAAAATCGTATAGTCCTTGCCAAATGTCTTTATCCGTTCTGGGTTTCATGGCAATCTTGCCTGCTTTCCGGATCACGAAATAATAAAAGTAGCGTTGCCTTACCGTTTTGATCTTGCCCTTGACGGGATAATCTTCCGGGTTTTGTCCGGCCTTTGCCTTACAGCCTGAACGCAATACGCAATCATCACATGCCGGCGAATGTGGGGTGCAGCAGGTGGCGCCAAATTCCATAATAGCCTGGTTATAAGACGCAGGCTGTTGATGTGGGATCAATTCCTGGGCGAGTTGTGCAAACCGCAGTTTTCCAGCCGTTGTGGTGATGTCATCAGATATTCCAAAATACCGGGCTAATACACGATAAACATTACCATCCACCACAGCCACAGGTTCATCAAAGGCAAATGAAGCGATGGCAGCGGCGGTATATGGTCCAATACCCGGAAGTGTGCGCAGAGCAGCAGCCGTTTTGGGGAATTTAGACTGATGCAAATCAACGATGGCCCGGGCACATGCATGTAAGTTGCGGGCCCGGCTGTAGTATCCCAATCCTTGCCATAAGCGGAGGATATCAGGCTGGCTGGCCCTCGCCAATACACCGACAGTGGGATACTTCTTTACAAACTTTTGGTAATAGGGAAGGCCTTGGGTTACGCGGGTTTGCTGAAGGATAATTTCCGAAAGCCAGATTTTATAGGGGTCCCGGGTATTTCTCCACGGCAGGTCACGGTGGTCATCCTGGTACCATTCGACGAGTTTTTTAGAGAATTGTACCGCCTTCATTTCATTGATAATCAGAATTTTTCAATATTGTTTTTAATTCTGGCCCAGCAAATTAATTTTGCCGTCCCTAATCAGAAAAGTTACTAACACCCCATCACCGTGACGAAAGCAGACGTTATCAACCAAATTGCCGAGAAGACAGGCATTGACAAGGCAGATGTTACTGCCTCCATTGAAGCCTTTTTTTCTATTGTAAAGAATTCCATGTCGGGCGGGCATAATATCTATGTACGCGGCTTTGGAAGCTTCGTCAACAAGAAGCGCAAGAAAAAGATTGCTCGTAATATTTCCCGCAATACTGCCATTGTTATTGATGAGCACTATATACCGAGCTTTAAGCCAGCCAAGGTATTTATCAACAAGATCAAGAACAGCGACAAGGTTAAGCAGCTTGCTGAAAAGTAACAGGATGGGCCACGCCCATCATCTATGCTCAAACGCCGAATACTTCTTGTCTTTGTCAGTCTAGCGCTGATTGCTGGTTTATATTTCCTGCCTAAGGCGGTTGTTGAGAATGACAGCCAGCTTCAGGAGGCAACTCCTGCCACAGGAGCCGAGGTAACCCCAAGCCCACATGCCACAACGCCGGTGTCTGTCCGGAAAAACATTAACCGGTTGAGGGCCCGCTACTTATCCGACGCGAGCGAACAAAAAAATGCTATCTTTGCCGACTCTTTGGTAAACCTGTATAGCCAGGCTGGTCAATATGACAGCTCGGCATGGTTCGCCGAAAGAGCAACAACGTTCTTACACACTGAAGAGAGTCTGCTGAAAGCGGGCAACGCCTACTACGAGGCCTACACATTTGCTGTCGATCGCGACAAGCAAAATGCGCTGGCGGAGAAGGCGAGGTCCTTTTATGCACAGGTACTGGAGAAGAATCCACACAACCTGGCTATCAAAACCAAAATGGCGATGACCTACCTGAGTTCGGGCGCACCTATGCAAGTGATTGCCATACTCAGGGAAGTGCTGGCTGAAGATCCGGCCAACGAGGATGCATTGTACAACATGGGAATGTTGTCCATTCAATCAGGTCAGTTTCCAAAAGCGGTTGATTGGCTGGAGAAGCTGGTAAAAGTTAATGCGAAACACCTCCAGGGGCAGTTAATGTTGGGCGTAGCCTACATGAACACAGGCCAAAAGGACAAAGCCCGGCAGCAGTTTGAACAAGTAAAAAAGATGGATCAGGACCCTGCCGTACAAGCTGCGGTAGATTCCTACCTCAAGGACTTAAATTAATTTTTTAACTCACCCCGCCGACAAGTCGGGGCTAACTGTACACACTATGCCAAGCGGTAAGAAAAGAAAGAAGCACAAAATGGCGACCCACAAGCGCAAGAAGCGCCTGAGAAAGAATCGTCATAAGAAGAAGTAAGCCAGCTCATCTGATTAACCGTGAGTAACGAACTAATCATCAGCGCTACTCCGGAAGGATGCCGCATCGCCCTGTTGCGCGACAAAACGCTGGTTGAATTTCACGAAGACACCGGAGGAGGAAAATTCGCTGTTGGAGACATTTACCTGGGCAACGTTAAAAAAGTTGTTCAGGGCCTGAATGCAGCCTTCATCGATATCGGGTACGAAAAGGATGCTTTCCTGCATTACCTCGATCTCGGTCCTCAATTCGGTTCACTCCAAAAATTCACCAAGCTGGTCCGCGCCAAAAAGATCACCGGTGGCCGTCTCGATAAATTCCATGCCGAAAAGGACATTGATAAGCATGGAAAAATCGGCCAGCAGCTCGCCAAAAACCAGTTCATCCCCGTTCAGGTTGTAAAGGAGCCGATCTCAACCAAAGGCCCGCGTCTTTCTTCGGAGTTGTCACTCGCCGGACGATACCTGGTATTGGTACCGTTCGCCAATTCAGTCAATGTATCGAAGCGCATTAGCAGCAGCGACGAACGCAAACGCCTGCAACGGCTCATTCAATCTATCAAACCGGAGGGTTTTGGTGTAATTGTAAGAACCGTCGCCGAAGGCAAAGAAGTTGCCGAACTGGACAAAGACCTGCGTAACCTGGTTAAAACCTGGGAAGATGGCATTGCCCGCCTAGTCACCGCCAATCCGCGTGACAAGATCATTGGAGAACTCAGCAAAACTTCTTCCATCCTTCGTGATGTGCTGAATGAGTCCTTTGATAACATCCACATCGATGATAAAAAGATCTTCGAAGAGGTAAAAACCTACATCCACACCATCGCTCCCGACAAGGAGAAGATTGTAAAGTTGTACACGGGCAAGGCCAAGATCTTCGAACACTATGGTATTGAAAAACTCATCAAGTCCGCCTTCGGACAAACGGTGAGCCTCAAAGCCGGTGGATACCTGATTATAGAGCACACCGAAGCCCTGCACGTCATCGACGTCAACAGCGGTAATAAATCGAATCGCGAGGAAAATCAGGAAACAACCGCCTTGTCGGTAAACCTTGAGGCTGCACGCGAAGTGGCCCGCCAGTTGCGCCTTCGTGACATGGGCGGCATTATCGTTGTCGACTTTATCGACATGCGGAATCAGGAGAACAAGAAACTAATCTTCAAGACAATTCTCGAGGAGATGGAGCAAGACCGGGCTAAACACACGGTGTTACCGTTGTCCAAGTTCGGATTGATGCAGATCACCCGCGAGCGGGTTCGCCCGCAAATGAACATCGCCACCAAGGAGGTGTGCCCAACCTGTAATGGCTCCGGAAGCATTACTGCCAGTATTCTGATCACCGATCAGATTGAAGAACATATCCAGCACCTGTTTCTGAAGCAAAACGAGCCCAATCTGGTACTGGCCCTCCACCCCTTCCTGTATGCTTACTATACGAAGGGAGTATTTTCTAAACGCGTGAAGTGGTTCTTCAAATACAAACGCTGGGTCAACCTGGTAAAGGATACCTCACTCGGCATTGTGGAGTTTCACTTCCTCAACAAAGACGGTGAAGAAATAGACCTCGGCAAACCCGCGCAAGCGGCTCCTCCGGCAGCAGAAATCTGACAACCTGGCACAACCGGAAAATTGGAATAGCATTTGAAATCCTCGTCCCGCGAGGATTTCTCTTTTAAACCCATACACTATGGCAGAAACAATGGAAAAAGGCACCATCTCGATCAATACCGAGAACATTTTCCCCATCATCAAGAAGTTCCTTTATTCGGATCATGAGATTTTTCTCCGTGAGCTGGTAAGTAACGCCGTCGACGCCACACAAAAACTTCGCAAACTGGCCTCCCTTGGGGAGTTCAATGGCGAGCTGGGCGAACTTCGTATTGAAGTGAGCTTCGATAAGAAGAATAAAACCATCACCGTGAGCGATCGCGGCCTCGGGATGACCGGCGAAGAGATTAAGAAATACATCAACCAAATCGCATTTTCCGGCGCCACGGAATTCATCGAAAAATTCAAGGACAAAGCTGATGGCAAAGACATTATTGGCAAGTTCGGACTCGGTTTCTACTCTGCTTTCATGGTATCAGAAAGGGTGGTCATTCACTCCAGGTCATTCAAGGTCGCTGAGGCCGAGGGTGCCCGGTGGGAATGCGATGGCTCCACCGCATTCGAATTGCGTCCTGAACCCAAACAGGATCGGGGAACAGATGTGATCCTTCACATTAATGCGGACTCTGAAGAATTCCTTGATGAATTCCGGTTGAAGGGCATCCTCGATAAATATTGCAAGTTCCTACCCGTTGAAATCAAGTTTGGAACCAAAGATGAAAGTGAAGAAGATGGCGTTGACAAGGACGGCAAGCCCAAGTTTAAAACAGTCAAGAAGGACCGGATCATCAACAATCCTTCTCCGCTCTGGAGCAAGTCGCCGGCAGACCTGACTGATGAAGATTACCTCAAGTTTTATAAGGAGCTCTATCCCTTCACCGAAGATCCGCTCTTTTGGATTCACCTCAACGTAGACTATCCCTTTAACCTGACGGGGGTATTGTACTTCCCGAAGGTGAAGAATGATTTCGAACTTAATAGAAATAAGATTCAGCTCTACAGCCGGCAGGTGTTTATCACCGACGAGGTAAAAGATGTAGTGCCTGATTTTTTGATGCTGCTGCATGGCGTGCTCGACTCCCCGGACATTCCCCTGAACGTTTCGCGCAGCTATCTGCAAAGTGATTCAAACGTTAAAAAGATCAGCCAGCACATCACCAAGAAGGTGGCCGACAAGCTGCATGAGATGTTTAAGAAAGACCGGGCAGACTTTGAAAAGAAGTGGGACGACATCAGCATTTTTGTGAAGTATGGCATGGTGAGCGACGAGAAATTTTATGACCGCGCCAAAGATTTTGTGTTGTTCAAGAACACACAGAAGAAGTACTATACCATCGACGAATACCGAGAATACATCAAAGACCTTCAAACCGACAAGGAGTCACAACTTATCCACTTGTATTCCAGTGACCCCGCCAAGCAGCACACTTTCATCGAGACGGCGAACCGTAAAGCATATGATGTGTTGATCATGGATGGTGTGCTGGACAGTCACTTTATCAACACCCTGGAACAAAAGCTGGACAAGGCCCAGTTTCGACGGGTGGATAGCGACACGATCGAAAAATTGATTCTGAAGGACGAGAAGATCGAAAGCGTACTCAGCCAGGAGGATCAGGACAAACTCAAAGAGACTTTTACAAAGGCTATCGGCAACGCATCCATGACGGTGATGATTGAATCACTGGCCCCTGACCACCTGCCGGTAACGGTGACCATGAGCGAGTGGGCGCGCCGGATGAAAGACATGGCTCGCACCGGCGGCGGTATGTATGGATTTATGGGAAGCATGCCTGATCAGTACACTGTATCAGTGAACAGTAACCACAAAATGGCCCAGCGCGTGCTGAAGGCTGAGGGAGAAGAGCAACAACTGCAATTAGCCAAGCAAGCCTATGACCTTGCGCTGCTGTCGCAGGGAATGCTTACCGGTGCTGACCTGACTAATTTCATCCGCCGCAGTGTGGAATTGGTTTCCTGATGGGCTGAAATAAACTTTCCCTAACTTCGTTTTATCGACGTATGCGGAAGGTTCTTTTTCTCTTGTCAATGGTTCTGCCGTCTGTGCTGTCAGCACAGAACAAGGGGGAGGCATTTGGCCGTGAGGGCCAGTTTACTTTTGAAACTGAAAAACCCTATAAGCTTCTTGACCTGGACGAAAAAACGTCCGAGCCTGTGGTGACCACCAAGAAGAAACCTAAGCGCAAAACATTCTACGGCATTAAAACGAGAAAAAGCTACACACGCAAGGGATTTGGAGACAAGACCACCATTGAGCTCTTCTACGTTTTAAAAAAGCCAGACAAGCCAACGCAGTTTGTGCGGGATATTTACTGGTATGACTATACCCGTCGTGAAGTGCGCCGCACGGGTAACTTTGACCCTAAGAAAGGCGTACTGCTACATGGCCCCTACAAGAAATTGCAGGGAAATGTAGTACTGGAAGAAGGCATCTTCTATAAGGGAGCCAAGCACGGCCGTTGGATGAAGTTCGACCGGTACGATATCCTTGACGATAAAGAAAAGTATTACAAGGGGTGGCCAAAGGAATCACTGGTCACCTACTATGATCCCGTAGAGCATACCAAAGTGAAAGAGATGATTCCTGTAGAAATAGACGAGCGCGAAGGCTTCTATTTTCTTTTTCATGAAAATGGTACCATCGCAGTAACCGGAGAATATAAATGGGATCAACGCGTGGGTGATTGGGTAGAAAACTATCCCAATGGGAAGCGGAAAAAAATCATCGCTTACCCCGCTGAACCTTTTGATAAAGCCGCCAAGCCCTTTGTGCGAAAGGAGTGGGATGAAAAGGGCCGCGAAATCTACTCGTCCACCAAGGGCAAATAATCAGTAAAAGGCGTCTTCAATGTGGTGGATGTCGGGCAATCCCCGGTCTACGTGAATTGCTATTATGTCGTACCGTACATTTCCCTGCCAATCCTTTTCCGTCATATAGTGCAATGCACCCTGAAAAATCATTCGCTTTTTGGCGTAGTCAACAAATTCTTCCGGAAACCCAAATGCCGTGGACGTTCGCGTCTTCACTTCAACAAATACGAGCCACCGGTCTTTACACACAATCAGATCGATTTCAGATTTGCGATGACGGTAGTTCCGTTCCAGGATTGTATATCCCTTCTCTTCGAGAAATGAGGCAGCTAACTCCTCTCCCTCCTGTCCTCTTTTGATTTTATCTGTCATGGTCTACCTTTGATTGGTTTTATTCCAAATGAAAAAGCGCATTGAGGGTTTTACCCAACAACTTGCCGAAGCCCTTCGCATAGGCCAGGCCGCTGATCTGGCCCGGCCAGGAAGTGACATCCGGAATGTGCTTATTGCCGGTGTGGGATCCAGTGGCATCAGTGCCAACCTGGTAGAGTCACTCACCTTTGGCAGAATTCCCATTCCTGTAACGGTATGCCGGGGGTATACCATTCCCCAGTTTGTAAGTCCCCATACCCTCTTTTTTGCCTGCTCTTATACCGGCAATACTGAAGAAACGCTTTCCGCTGTGCAAAAGGCCGTGCTCAAAAGAGCAAACATCATTTGCATCACTTCCGGAGGAAAATTGCTTGAGCTCGCCAGAGAATACAACTTTTTGCACATCAGAATACCTGATGGATCGAATAGTGCACGTGCCATGCTCGGTTATCAGGTCGTGTCGCTCCTTTCGGCGCTATATCACACCAACCTTATCGGGGCAGCTTTCATCCGCGAAACAGAGAATGCTATCGATTATCTCGATCATAACGAGACGGCCATACAGGCTGAGGCACAGTCGATCGCCAGAAAACTTAAAAACAAGCTACCATTCATTTACTGCGACGGGAGGCTACAGGCCATGGCTTTGCGCTTCCAGCAACAGCTCAATGAAAATGCCAAACAACTGGCCCATGTTAATACTTTCCCGGAGCTAAACCATAATGAAATCATGGGGTGGCAATTTCCGGAAGGCATGCTGAGCCAGGCGCAAGTGCTCTACCTCAATTCTGATCACGACCACGAACGTGTAGATAAACGAATGGAACTGTGCAGAAGAATTTTTGAAAAACACTCAAATCCAGTTATTGATATTAATGCGAAGGGTGCATCACTGCTGGAGCAGTATTACTACCTGATTCACCTCACTGATTGGATTTCCTTTTTCCTGGCGATAGAAAACCAGGTCGACCCGGACGCCACCGAAACCGTCCTCCTCCTGAAAGAGGAGCTGGCCAAAATAAAGTGAACAACCGTATCAACCGTCAGGTGGAGGTAGTTCGTCTCGGACGTATGGAGTACGCATCTGCCTGGGAGTATCAGACCAAACTCTACGATACTATTCTTGCTATCAAAGCCGCCAACCGGAGCCTCCCTGAAGATCAACAACAACCAACACCGAATTACCTGTTGTTTTGCGAACATCCCCACGTTTTTACATTGGGGAAAAGCGGTGACGAGAAGAATCTTTTGGTTAAGCCTGAATCGCTTTCAGATATCGGTGCAACATTTCACCACATCAACCGCGGCGGCGATATCACTTACCACGGGCCTGGTCAAATCGTAGTCTATCCCGTCATTGACCTGGAGAACTTCTTTACGGATATACACCGGTATATGAGGACACTCGAAGAATCGGTTATCCTTACACTGCAGGAGTTTGGCATTGCTTCCGGTCGCATACCCGGCTTGACCGGTGTTTGGCTGGGAGAGGGAGATCAGGCCAGAAAAATATGTGCACTGGGTGTTAAGACCAGCCGGTGGGTCACCCTTCACGGGCTCGCTTTTAATGTAAATGCTGACTTAAGTTATTTTCGGTATATCGTTCCTTGCGGGATTGCCGACAAACCGGTCACTTCTATGCAAAAGGAGTTAGGCAAGGAAATGAATTTGGAAGAAGTCAGAATCGTACTCGAACGCCACTTGATTTATTTATTTGGTTTCAATGCGATTTCAACCCACTAGTGCCCGTCTCAAGTATCATATGATTAAAGACATTAGACCTCCTGAAGTTACCCATGTTACCCTTGCCGTTGTACGCGAAAAGAACAACTTGCTGCTGGATGAATGGAGAGTATACCTGATCAACAATAATGATTTTCCGTTGGAGAATACACTGGTGGCCAGTTCAGGTTATGGCGAAAGGGCCGGTGAAAAGCAACGCACATCCACGCTGCGGCATTTTCTGGAAACTGTTCCAGCACATAGTTCTGCCCTGGTGGAACCTATTGATGCGGCCGTGTTTCACCTCAGCAATGAATATTGGGTGAGTTACTACGTGGGAAGGGAGATATTTGATAAGCGATTTGTGTTCGTGCCTGATACGATTTGCGAAGCCAACTTAACGCACATCAAAGAACTGGATCGCGATGGCATCTTACACTCCTGATCTATGTCTGGTATCCTCTACCTGATTCCCACGATAATTGCTGACGACACGCAGTCAACCCAGTTGCCGTTAGCCGTTATAGAGGCCGTGCGCAGTACACGATACTTCCTTTCCGAAAATGTCCGGACTGCGCGAAGGTTCGTCAGTGGCCTGAAGGTTCACGAGAGCATCGAGGCACTCAGTTTTGAAGTGCTCAATAAAGACACCCAACCCGAACAGATCGGCGGACTGATGATGCCAGCGCGTGAAGGTCATGCAATGGGTGTGATCAGCGAGTCCGGATGCCCGGGCATTGCTGATCCGGGTGCCTTGGCTGTGGCCTATGCGCATGCACACCATATCAAGGTAATACCCATCACAGGGCCTTCCTCTATCCTGCTGGCCCTAATGGCTTCCGGGTTTAATGGTCAACAGTTTGCCTTTCATGGCTATCTGCCGATTGACGCCAAAAATGCTTCCACCGTTATCCGAGAATTGGAGCGGGAGTCACAACAACACCATCAAACGCAGATTTTTATTGAAACCCCTTACCGCAATGATGCCATGTTGGGTCATTTATTGAGGTCCCTTCGGGATGATACCCAACTCTGCGTAGCGGTTAATCTTACTGGACCGGGTGAAACAATTGTTAGCAAAACGGTTATTCAATGGAAAAAGGCGCCAATAACCATCGGCAAAACCCCTGCTGTTTTCCTGCTTCTCGCAGCTGGTTAAGTAGGTGATATTAATAAAGCTGTTTATCTTTGCGCCCTTTAAATAACCCGAATAAAAAACATTATGGCATACCTATTCACCTCCGAATCAGTTTCCGAAGGGCATCCCGACAAGGTTGCTGATCAGATTTCCGATGCACTTATTGATTATTTCCTCGCCTATGATCCCAATTCCAAGGTGGCCTGCGAAACGCTGGTTACTACCGGACAGGTGGTATTGGCCGGTGAGGTAAAATCACAAGCTTATCTGGATGTTCAGAATATTGCCCGGGAGGTGATCCGCAAGATTGGCTATACCAAGAGTGAGTATATGTTTGAGGCCAACAGCTGCGGAATTTTCTCTGCTATCCACGAACAATCATCAGACATCAATCAAGGCGTTGAACGCAAGAAGAAAGAAGACCAGGGTGCCGGTGATCAGGGTATGATGTTTGGTTATGCCACCAACGAAACGGACAATTATATGCCGCTGCCGTTGGATCTCGCCCACCAACTGCTGTTCGAGCTCGCTGCCATCCGCCGCGAAGGAAAAGAAATGAAGTACCTCCGCCCTGATGCCAAATCACAGGTTACCATCGAATACAGCGATGATGGTAAACCTCAGCGGATTGATACTATTGTTATCTCAACCCAGCACGACGACTTCGACAAGGATGCTGCCATGTTGAAGACCATTAAGAATGATGTTATCAACATCCTGGTTCCCCGTGTGAAGAAGAAGTTGCCAAAACGCCTGCATAGTTTGTTCGGTAGCGATATCAAGTACCACGTTAACCCAACCGGAAAATTTGTGATCGGCGGACCTCATGGCGACACTGGATTGACTGGTCGCAAAATTATTGTAGATACATATGGCGGCAAAGGTGCCCACGGTGGTGGTGCCTTTTCCGGAAAGGATCCTTCCAAAGTTGACCGCTCTGCAGCGTACGCCACGCGGCACATCGCCAAGAACCTGGTTGCCGCTGGTCTCTGCAGTGAAGTGCTGGTACAAGTTGCCTACGCCATTGGTGTTGCTCACCCTGTTGGTCTCTATGTAAACACCTACGGAACGGCCAAGGTAAACATGACCGATGGAGCCATCTCGAAAGCCGTTGAGAAGATATTTGATATGCGCCCTTACTTCATTGAAGAGCGGTTCAAGTTGCGCACCCCTATTTACCAGGAGACTGCAGCTTATGGCCACATGGGCCGTGCTCCTCAAGTTGTAGAGAAAATTTTCAACAAGGGTTCACAGAATGAGAAAAAGGTAAAAGTTGAATTGTTCCCCTGGGAAAAGCTGGATTACGTTGACAACGTCAAAAAGGCGTTCAAGTTGAAATAAAACAATAAGAAAAAGGCCCCGTTTCGGGGCCTTTTCATTTATGCTCTTCCGTCTTTGACCTGCGTTTTGTACTTGGACAACTGGTTCCTCAAGGCTTCCACCGCCTGATCGGCAGCGGCTTCAAATGACCGGGCCTGCTCTTTGGCAAACAACATCTTACCCGGAACATTGAGCTTAATCTCTACCGTCTTGTTTTCGACCCCTTCGTTATTCAATCGCAAAAAGACTTCGCCACCCTCAAGACGATCATAGTATGTATTCAGTTTGTCGACGCGCTGCTCGATAAAATCAAGCAACTTGCGGTCTGCGTCGAAATGGATGGAATGAACTTGCAGTCTCATAATAATGTGCGTTAAGTGAAACAATAAGACATCAGGCCTTTGGATGGGCTTGATCAAATACTTTCTTCAACTTTTCCATGGAGTTATGTGTATATACCTGGGTGGCCGCGAGGCTACTGTGTCCCAATAGATCTTTGACAGCGTTGATTTCCGCTCCTTTGTTCAACAGGTGTGTGGCATAGCTGTGTCGCAAAACGTGCGGGCTGCGCTTTTCCACTGATGTATGTGCACCAAGATGCTTTCTAACGAGCCGGTAGATCATCATGGGGTAGCATTTGCCTCCGTTATCATTAACGATTAACAGCCCCAGATCGTTTGGCGCCAAGTCTTTATTTCTCACTTTTCGATAACTGGTTATCACCGGAACCAAAGAATCGGAGAAGGGTATAACCCGTTCTTTGTTGCGCTTACCCAATACGCGAATAGTTTGCTCAGGGAGATTAATCTGATTGTCACGAAGGTTTATCAATTCCGTCAGACGCATGCCGGTGCCATAAAGCAATTCAAGTACGAGACGTTCACGCCATCCTGACAGGTTATCTTCAAATGGCTGCTGGTCCAATACCACATTCATTTCGGCCTCCTGAACAAAATGCGGGAGCTTCTTGCGGGTCTTCAGCACCTTTACCTTCACCATCGGGTCTTTTTCAATGGTGCTTTGTCGCAGCAGAAACTTATAGAAACTCCGCAAGCTTGCAATCTTGCGATTGATGCTGCGGGGGTCGAGTTCCAGTTCGGAGAGCTCAACAATCCAGGAACGGATCAACGGATAAGTCGCCCTTGCGGGTTCCTCATCGAATTGCTCTTTCAAATACAGGGAAAATTGGGAGAGGTCGTTTTGATATGATTGAACCGTATGGGGACTGAACCTTTTCTCGTATTTCAAATAATTCAGAAAGGAATCAACCATGCGTGCTCACCAACGGCACTAGAAATTTAAAAAAAAATATCCCTCCGGAGAAGTATCCGAAGGGATATGTATCCAGGCTGATCAGTAGTTGACCAGCGAATGATCAATAATTCTCTGAAACGTACTGCTTCTGGCGATAAATCGCCTTCAAAACCTCTGTACGGCGGGTTACAGAAGGTTTTTCAAAGGAAGTCCGGGCGCGAAGCTCACGCAACACTCCGGTCTTCTCAAACTTTTTCTTGAAGCGCTTCAGGGCCTTGTCGATGGACTCGTTCTCTTTGATGTTGATAATCAGCATATTCTCGTGTTAGGGGGGCAAATATAGCGCACTGGAGATCATTTTTGCAAAAGTGCCCTGGAAATAACCAATTTCTGGATTTCCGAGGTTCCCTCTCCAATGGTGCACAATTTGGCATCCCGGTAAAACTTCTCGGCCGGAAAATCCTTGGTGTAGCCATAGCCTCCAAAAATCTGGACTGCTTCATTGGCTACTTCCACGGCCACTTCAGACGCATACAGCTTGGCCATGGCCGATTCTTTGTTGACCGATTTCCCCAGATTCTTCAGTTCAGCTGCCCGGAAGGTCAAAAGGCGGGAAGCCTCAATCCGGGTAGCCATGTCAGCTAATTTGAACGATATGCCCTGGAAGGCAGATATGGGTTTGTTGAACTGGTGGCGCTCCTTGGAATACCGCAAGGCAGCATCAAAAGCACCTTGTGCAATACCCACACTGAGGGCAGCTATTGAAATCCTGCCACCATCCAGCACCTTGAGGGATTGAACGAATCCATCGCCTTCCAGACCCAGCATTTGACTCTTGTGCACCCGGCATTCAGAAAATACCATTTCAGCCGTTTCAGATGCCCGCATGCCCAGCTTATTCTCTTTTTTACCCGCCGAAAAACCAGGAGTACCCCGTTCCACAATAAATGCGGACATGCCATGCGAATCCCCAGGTTCTCCAGTCCGAACAATGACCACAGCCACCTGGCCGGTCTTACCATGGGTAATGAAATTCTTCGTGCCATTGATGATGTAATAATCTCCGTCTCGTTTGGCTACTGTTCGCATGTTACCTGCATCCGATCCCGTGTTCGGTTCAGTTAATCCCCACGCTCCGATCCATTTTCCACTGGCCAAACCGGGCAGGTATTGCTGCTTCTGAGTTTCATTTCCAAACTGAAGAATGTGATTGGTGCATAATGAATTGTGTGCCGCCATAGACAAACCTATTGATCCATCTACTCTCGATATCTCAATGATAGCAGTCACATATTCATGATAGGTCAACCCTGCACCACCATATTCTTCCGGCACCAACACACCCATCAACCCAAGTTTTCCCATCTCCTGAAACAATGCTACAGGAAATTCCTGCGCTTCATCCCAAGTCATCACGTGAGGTCTTATAAACTTTTCTGCAAAGTCCCGCACCATGCCCGCGATCATCATTTGTCCTTCCGACTGTTCCACATCAATTGTTGCCTGCTCCATTGGTCGAATGTTTTACTTGTTTAGACTACGAAAGTACGGCGATTGTCGACTCGAACCAAACGAACGTTAGGTAAGGGCTTTATTTCGGTTAATTTACCCCATTATTAGCCTTTTTAGTGGTAATTTTGTATTCTCTTAATAATTCAATCCCATGAAAATCGCTGTCGTTGGAACCGGATATGTAGGCCTTGTCACTGGAACCTGTTTTGCTGAAACCGGTAATAATGTAGTATGTGTTGATATTGATGAAGCAAAAATTGCCAGCCTCAAAGCCGGTAAGATCACGATCTATGAACCAGGACTAGAACAACTATTCGATCGCAATATTGAGCAAGGTCGTTTGACCTTTACCACCGAACTCCGGGAGGGGATCAAGGATGCGCAGATCATCTTTCTCGCTCTGCCCACACCACCGGGTGAAGATGGATCAGCCGATCTGAAGTATGTACTTGGTGTAGCTGATCAATTGGGTGACCTGCTGGATCACTATGCTGTGATTGTTGATAAGAGTACCGTACCTGTGGGAACTGCGGAAAAGGTCCGGGAGCACATTCAAAAGAAAGCCAGGGTTGAATTTGATGTGGTATCCAATCCGGAATTTCTGCGCGAGGGGGTAGCCGTTGAAGATTTTATGAAACCAGATCGTGTGGTGATCGGCACATCTTCTGAGCGCGCAGCCAAAATCATGAACAATCTCTATATCCCATTTGTGCGCCAGGGCAATCCAATTCTATTCATGGATGAGCGCTCTGCGGAGTTGACGAAATATGCCGCCAATTCCTTCCTAGCCACCAAGATTACGTTCATGAACGAAATTGCGAACCTGTGCGAAAAGCTGGGTGCTGATGTGGATGCCGTTCGGAAAGGGGTTGGTACAGATAGCAGGATTGGCAAGCGGTTTCTCTTTCCGGGGATAGGCTATGGTGGCAGCTGCTTCCCGAAGGATGTATGGGCCCTTGCCAAAGCATCGGAAGAGAGCGATTATGACTTCAGAATACTCAAGTCGGTCATGGAAGTAAATGCTGATCAGAAGACCAAACTGATTCCGCACATCACCAAACATTTTGGCAACCTGAAAGGAAAAACGATTGCTATCTGGGGATTGTCGTTCAAGCCGCATACGGATGACATCCGTGAAGCACCAGCTCTGTATAATATTGAGGCCTTACTTAGTGCCGGTGCGACTGTGCGGGTACATGATCCTGAGGCGATGGCTAACGTGCAAAAAATTATGGGGAATAAGATTACTTACCATCAAACCCCATATGATGCAGCCGAGAGCGCAGATGCCATTCTCATCGCCACCGAATGGCCTGAATTCCGCGCTCCTGACTTTGCCAAACTGGCCTCTCTCATGAAAGGAAAGGTCATTTTTGACGGACGAAACCTCTATGAATTGCGGGACCTGAAAGAAAATGGATTTACATACATCAGTATCGGAAGAAAACCTATATATGGATAAGCCCAGAGTATTAATTACCGGAGGAGCCGGTTTTCTCGGTTCACATTTGTGCGACCGTTTCATTCGCGAAGGATACCATGTCATTGCCATGGACAACATGATTACCGGAGACTTGAAGAACATTCAACATCTCTTCAAGCGCGATGACTTTGAATTCTACCACCACGATGTTTCGAAATATGTACACGTGCCCGGAGATATCAAATACATCCTGCATTTCGCCTCGCCAGCCAGTCCAATCGATTATCTCAAAATTCCCATTCAAACCCTCAAGGTGAGTTCACTGGGGACGCATAATCTGTTGGGACTTGCCCGAGCAAAAAAGGCTAGAATACTGGTTGCCTCCACCTCAGAAGTATATGGAGATCCGCAGGTACACCCGCAAACTGAAGAATATTACGGAAACGTAAATCCAATCGGACCACGTGGCGTGTATGATGAGGCCAAGCGCTTTCAGGAGGCGATCACCATGGCCTATCACACCTATCACCACCTGGAGACCCGCATCGTAAGGATATTCAATACCTATGGTCCCCGCATGCGCCTAAATGACGGTCGCGTATTGCCGGCCTTTATTGGTCAGGCATTGCGAGGAGAAGACCTCACGGTGTTCGGAGATGGCAATCAGACACGTTCATTTTGCTATGTCGATGATCTGGTAGAAGGTATTTATCGCCTATTGATGTCGGACTATGTTCTGCCGATAAACATTGGCAACCCGAACGAAATCACCATTATGGATTTTGCCAAGGAGATCATTAAACTCACTGGTACTACCCAAAAGATTATTCATAAGCCCTTTCCGAAAGACGATCCGAAACAACGTCAGCCTAATATTGACAAGGCACGTAAGATACTGGGATGGGAACCCAAGGTCTCCCGGGCTGAAGGACTGAAAATCACCTACGACTATTTTAAAACGCTCTCCCATGACGAGTTGCATCAGCGCGATCATAAAAACTTTGATGCTTATTCAAAATGAAAAAAACTATTCTCATTACGGGTGGTGCTGGTTTCATAGGATCCCATGTGGTACGCCGGTTTGTCAAAAAGTATCCTGACTATCACCTCATAACACTCGACAAACTTACCTACGCAGGCAATCTTGAAAACCTGCAGGAAGTTGAAAATGCACCTAACCACACCTTCATTAAAGGCGATATTCTCGATGTTGAATTGCTGAACCGGCTATTCGATCAGTATGTCTTCGACGGTGTCATTCACCTGGCTGCTGAATCCCATGTAGACCGCTCTCTGGAGGATCCTGCTTCGTTTGCCATCACTAATGTTGTTGGCACGTTACAGCTGCTACATGCCGCTAAATCGGCCTGGAAGGGCAATTTTAAGAATAAACTGTTCTACCACATCTCCACCGATGAAGTATATGGATCACTTGACAACGGTGGTTTCTTCACAGAAACAACGCCTGTAGATCCACGCTCTCCCTACTCTGCCTCCAAAACCGGCAGTGATCACTTTGTGAGTGCCTACCACCACAGCTTTGGAATGCCCACTATCATCAGCCGTTGTTCTAATAACTACGGTCCCAACCATTTTCCTGAAAAACTCATCCCCCTGATGATTCATAACATCATCCAGGAAAAACCACTCCCCGTCTATGGCAAGGGGGAGAATGTGCGTGACTGGTTGTATGTTGAAGACCATGCGAGTGCCATCGACGTTATCTTCCACAAAGGCAAAGCAGGCGAAGTGTATAACATTGGAGGAATTAACGAGTGGAAAAACATAGACCTGGTGCACCTGCTTTGTAAAATTATGGACTGCAAATTGGGACGACCTGCTGGTGCTTCGGCAAAGCTGATCACCTACGTTACCGATCGGTTGGGACATGATGCACGTTACGCAATTGATCCCACCAAGATCCAACAGGAATTGGGATGGCGTCCATCGGTAGACTTTCCCACAGGTCTGGAGCGAACGGTAGATTGGTTCCTCAGCAACCGGGAGTGGCTGAACCACGTTACCTCCGGGTCATACCGCGACTACTACACGAAGATGTACCATAACCGCTAACTGGCTTATCAAATAAAAGTCCTATGAAAGGAATCGTTTTGGCTGGAGGATCAGGCACCCGGCTGCATCCGCTTACCCTCGTGCTCAGCAAGCAATTGATGCCGTTGTATGACAAACCGATGATCTATTACCCCCTATCGGTACTGATGATGGCCGGTATCCGGGAGATCCTGATCATTTCTACCCCGCACGACCTGCCCTTGTTCAAGCGGTTATTGGGTGACGGTTCTACCCTCGGCTGCAAGTTCTCCTATGCTGAACAACCCAGCCCCGACGGTCTTGCTCAGGCGTTCATCATCGGTGAGTCTTTTATCGGTAATGATTCCGTAGCGCTGGTTTTGGGCGATAACGTGTTTTATGGTTCCGGTCTGATCGAACTGTTGCAAGAAAATGTTCATCCCAAAGGCGGTGTTGTGTTTGCATATCATGTTAATGATCCGGAACGGTATGGGGTGGTGGAGTTTGACAAAAACAACAATGCCATTTCGATCGAAGAAAAGCCACTCAATCCGAAATCCAATTACGCTGTTCCCGGATTATATTTCTATGACAACGACGTGGTGGCCATTGCAAAGGCATTGAAGCCAAGTCCGCGCGGTGAGTTGGAAATAACGGACGTAAACAACGTCTATCTGAAACGCGGAAAATTACGGGTCGGACTCATGAGCCGTGGAACAGCCTGGCTGGACACAGGAACCCATGATTCTCTCATGCAGGCCGCCAACTTTATTCAGGTAATTGAGCAGCGACAGGGTCTGAAGATCGGCTGCATAGAAGAAGTCGCTTACCGGATGAAGTTTATCAGCGACCAACAATTGCTTGCTTTGGCCAAGCCGCTCGAAAAAAGTGGCTATGGTGTTTATCTTAAGAACCTTATCGAGCATTAATCCTCTCGGTAAACTACATCGAGGACAACTGATCCGACCACACGCAAAGTGCTGCGATCAATTATCGTCATGCTATCCTTTTGGGTATGGTGAAAATCACCGAAATATCCCTTTGTATGATCAAAGTGGACAATGTCGATAGTGGGAATATTAGCCCATGCGTTGATGAATACATGGTCGTCTGTTATCGCGGCCTCTTTTTGTCGTACAAAAGTCGACGCATACCCCAATCGGCTTGCCGCTGACCACACCTTGTCTACAATGCGAGGTGCATATTCCATGGAGGTTCCCTCCTGAACGAAATGTGCGTTTGAGGCGCCGACCATATCGAGCAATATTCCATAGTAAGCGGTGTAATTAGGTTTGTGTTTATTCCTGGCCCAGTGCTGGGAGCCCAGACACCACCAGGAAGTGTACCCGTCGGGAGGATTTATCTGTACCGCGGTGCCTTCCCGCTCACCCCAATCTTCACCATCAAACAAGAAGATGTCAATTCCCACCGAAGGCGGATTTGTCTGCATCAGCCTGGCCAGTTCCAACAAAACGGCTACACCACTGGCACCATCGTTGGCGCCATCAAAAGTCGCTTGGGTATTTTGCGGGTCTTTGTCAGCATACGGGCGTGTGTCCCAATGAGCGGCCAAAAGAATCCGCTTCGGTGCCCTGGGGTTGATTGCGCCAATGATATTCCTGAGATCAAGGCGCTGTCCGTCTGGTGATGTTGCTTTGAATGATTGCACCGTTACCACTGCACCATACTTTTTCAATGTTGCGATCAGGAAATCACCTGCTTTCTGATGGGCAGCCGTATTTGGAATGCGGGGTCCGAAATTAACCTGCAACTGCGCGAACCGATAAGCAGAATCGGGGTTAAATACGGGAACTTGTAGCTTCACAACGGTTTCCGTTGCCTTTTCCTTGTTGCCGGTACAGGCCATCAAGGATATCAAAAGCACTATAAAAGAATGACGGCTCACACTGCTAAGAATGGTCATTGGTGGCCAAAGAACATTATAATTTGCGATAAATTAAAAATCGCGTACCTTTGCATCACTTCGTTGTAAAACCAAAAGAGGGGACCCACAAGTCCCCTCTTTCATTATCGAAAAATGGACCTGAAGGCGCAATTGATGACTTGGACCGAGGCCAGCCTGGAAAATCCCAGCCTGTTTTTGGTTGATGTCATCCTCTCCTCCAGGCACCTTTCCAAGATAACCGTGGTCGTAGATGGCGACCAGGGGGTAAACATTGATGAATGCACCCGGATAAGCCGAGCACTTTCGGCCCGGTTGGACGAACTGAACCTGGAGGCTGAGCACTATGTGCTGGAAGTAACAACTCCAGGTCTGGATCAGCCGCTTCGCCTGAACCGTCAATATCGCAAGAACATTGGCCGGGGCGTAAAGGTGCACCTGAAAGACAAGCGTATCGAGACAGGGACCCTGATAGAAGCAGGTGAAGACCAGGTCGTGATACGTCAGGAGTGGAAAGAAGGAAAAGTGATGCAGGAAAAATACGTGACACTTCCATTCGCCGAGATTGAGAAAACCTATGTAGTGATTTCGTTTAAATAACTTGTACAATGGACATAAGTAACCTAATCGAATCGTTCGCCGATTTCGCCAAGCAGAAGAACATTGACCGACCGACTATGATCCGGATCCTGGAAGATGTTTTTCGCACCATGATCAAGAAGAAATATGAGAATGATGACAATTTTGACATCATTATCAACGCCGACAAAGGTGATCTTGAGATCTATCGCATTCGGGAAATTGTTGACGACGACTCAGAGGATATCTGGGATCACGATAAGATCAGCCTGACCGAAGCTAAAAAGATTGAGCCTGACTTTGAAGTTGGAGAAGAAGTATCAGAGCAAATCGAAATTGAGCACTTCGGACGACGTGCCGTAACCACTGCTCGCCAGACCCTGATGCAAAAAGTGAAGGATCTGGAGAAGGACATTTTATTCCAGAAATACAAAGACATCGTTGGCGAAATCATCACCGGCGAAGTGTATCAGGTGTTGAGTCGTGAAGTACTGTTGATCGATGGTGAAGGAAATGAAATCTCCATTCCTCGCAGCGAGCAGATTCCTAAAGACCGCTACCGCAAAGGTGAGAACGTGCGCGCCATCGTTCACAAAGTGGAAATGGTGAATGGCAATCCGAAAATCGTTCTGTCTCGCACATCGCCGGTGTTGCTGGAACGCTTGTTTGAACAGGAAGTGCCGGAAGTATATGATGGCCTCATTACCATTAAGAAAGCTGTGCGGGAACCCGGAGAACGGGCCAAAGTAGCTGTTGAATCTTACGACGACCGCATTGATCCCGTAGGCGCTTGCGTGGGGATGAAGGGTTCACGCATTCATGCCATTGTGCGTGAACTTCAGAACGAAAACATCGACGTAATCAATTACACCGAAAACCTTGAGTTGTTTATTCAACGCGCACTCAGTCCGGCCAAGATTGTAAGTCTGAAGATTGATAAAGACACCAACCGGGTATCGGTCTATCTTAAACCTGACCAGGTATCCCTGGCAATTGGAAAGGGTGGATTAAACATCAAACTAGCCAGCCGGCTGGTGGGGATGGAAATCGACGTATTCAGAGAACTGGGTGAACAAACGGCCGAAGAGGATGTTGATCTGGATGAATTCTCTGATGAAATTGAAGGTTGGGTAATTGATCAGTTGAAACAGATCGGATTAGATACCGCCAAGAGCGTGTTGGCCCTCAACAAAGAAGAGCTGGTTCGCCGGACGGATCTGGAAGAAGAAACCGTTGAAAATGTAGTAGCCGTTCTGAGCAAGGAATTCGAATAAGCACGGAATAACATCAGTTAAATCAGGAAAAACCTAACTTTAGGCATGGCAGAAGAAAAAATGATACGCCTTGGACAAGCTTCCCGAAAGCTCAACGTGGGTCATAACACCATATTGGACTTTTTGGCGAAGAAGGGCTTCACCGTTGAGAACAATCCCAACGCCAAGCTGACGGCGGATCAGTTTGCCATGCTCTCCAAGGAGTTTGCGTCTTCCGCTTCTGAGAAGATCGAGGCTTCGATCCTCACCATTGGTAACAAGCACACCGAAAACCTCACGATTCAGAACGAGCCATCCACCCACCGGAAGAAAACGGAAGAAGATGATAGCGTTCTCATCAAGAATCTTGGTTCCAAAGAAATCAAAGGCAAAGAAGAGGTAAAGCAGCCTGAAAAAGTTGAGCGCGAAAAGGCCAAGCTGGAAGGCATTAAAGTGTTAGGCAAAATCGACCTTGACAAAAAGCCGAAGTCAACGCCCAAAGAAGAGGCTCCGAAGAAAAAAGAAAAGGAAAAAGAAAAGGAGAAAGAACCCGTAGCAGTTGTACCAACACCTCCGGTTGTTGAGCCTGAAAAAGAGAAGGTCGTGGCTCCCCCGGAGCAGGAATTAATCAAGGCCAAAGCAGACAAACTCCAGGGACTAAAGGTCCTCGACCGGATCGATCTGCCTGTAGAGAAAAAGTCTTCTGCTGAAAGCAAGGAGGATGAACGCAAAAAGCGTCCGCGCAAACGCATCCCATCAGCTGATAATAAAGGTGGCGGGGTTCGTCCCGGTGCGACAGCTGGTCCCGGTCGTCGTCCGCCGATGGCCCAAAAGGGAGAGCCTTCAGAAAAAGAAATTCAGGATCAGATCCGGGCCACATTGGCCAAATTGAGCGGTGGACAAAAGAAATTCACCGGTGCTAAATACCGCAAGGAAAAGCGCCAGGCAGTTTCCGATGCCCAAGAAGAAAAACTTCAACAGGAACAAGCGGATTCAAAAACACTGCGCGTAGCCGAATTCATTTCAGCCAACGACCTCGCGTCGATGATGAACGTTTCGGTAAACGATGTTATCTCCACCTGTATGGGACTGGGGATGTTCGTATCGATCAACCAGCGTCTCGATGCAGAGGCTATCACGGTGATTGCCGACGAATTTGGTTTTGATATCCAGTTCATCACCTCTGAAGAAGAAGTTGTTGAAGAGGAGGAAGCGGATGATGATGCCGAACTGCAGCCCCGCGCTCCGATTGTAACAATCATGGGTCACGTTGACCATGGTAAAACCTCCTTGCTGGATTATATCCGCAACACCAAGGTAGTAGCCAGTGAGGCGGGTGGTATTACGCAGCACATCGGTGCCTATGATGTAACCACCAAGAGTGGCAAGCAAATCGCCTTCCTCGACACGCCTGGTCACGAAGCATTCACTGCCATGCGTGCCCGCGGTGCCAAACTCACAGACGTCGCCATTATCGTAGTGGCCGCCGACGATGACGTGATGCCGCAAACCAAGGAAGCCATCAACCATGCACAGGTGGCGGGTGTACCTATTGTTATTGCCATTAATAAAATTGATAAGCCTTCTGCCAACCCTGATAAGGTGCGGGAGTCACTGTCGAAGAATAATATTCTCGTTGAAGAATGGGGCGGTAAATACCAAAGCCAGGAAATTTCCGCTAAGACTGGAAAAGGCATTGATGAGCTACTCGAAAAAGTGCTTCTGGAGGCTGAAATGCTCAACCTGAAGGCCAATCCGGACAAACCGGCGGTTGGTTCAATTATTGAAGCCTCTTTGGACAAAGGCCGCGGTTATGTAGCTACCCTGATGGTACAAAGCGGCACACTACATGTCGGTGATATCATGGTGGCCGGCTCAAACCACGGTCGCGTTAAAGCCATGTTTGATGACACGGGCAAGCGCCTGAAAGAAGCTGGTCCATCCTCACCCGTTCTTGTATTGGGTCTCGACGGTGCACCACAGGCTGGCGACAAGTTTGCCGTGTATGAATCCGATCGCGAAGCCCGGGAAGTGGCTACCAAACGTGCACAACTTGTACGCGAGCAAAGCATTCGTACCAAGAAACACATTACACTTGATGAAATCGGACGTCGTATTGCGATTGGTTCATTCAAGCAATTGAATGTGATCGTGAAGGGCGACGTGGACGGTTCTGTAGAGGCGTTGTCAGATTCCCTGCTGAAACTCTCTACACCGAAAATTCAGGTGGGGATTATTCACAAAGGCGTCGGACAGATCTCCGAGTCTGATGTGTTATTGGCTTCAGCTTCGGATGCCGTTATTGTCGGCTTCCAGGTCCGGCCATCTTCTTCTGCTAAACGCTTGGCCGATAATGAAGAAATTGAAATCCGCCTTTATTCTATTATTTACGACGCCATCAATGACGTGAAGAGCGCCATGGAAGGTATGCTCGAAAAAGAGATGGAGGAAGTTATTGTGGGCAACGCAGAAGTACGCGAGGTGTTCAAAATCACCAAGTTTGGTACAGTAGCTGGCTGTATGATCACCGACGGCTACGTGAAGCGGGCCAACCCGATTCGCCTCATCCGCGATGGTATTGTGGTGTACGCAGGCAAGTTGTCCACGCTGAAACGATTCAAGGATGACGTGAGTGAAGTACGCTCCGGCTTTGATTGCGGTATGGGCATCGAAGGCTTCGGTGATATCCAGATCGGTGACGTTATTGAAAGCTACGAGACCCGCGAAGTAAAACGCTCGGCCTGATTAAGACTGTAAATCAAAGAAAAAGCCTGATCGAAAGACCAGGCTTTTTCTATTACTTAAAGGTGTATTGTCAGAACTTAACCTCGGGTGCTTTTTCGGCACCGGCATCAGCCTTGAAATAACCCTTTTCTTTAAATCCCATCATGCCAGAGAACATGGCAGCCGGAAACGAGCGGCGTCCTGTCTCATAAATATTTACAGCATCGTTGAACCGCTGACGAGAAACATTGATCCGGTTTTCAGTCCCTTCCAATTGTGCCTGAAGGTCTCGGAAACTTTCGCTGGCCTTAAGATCAGGATAGTTTTCAGAAACGGCCAATAGTCGTCCGAGTGCTGAACTCAATCCGCTCTGTGCTTGCTGGAAAGCAGCCACGTTATCCGGGGTAAGGCTGCTTGCATCAATCTTCACCTGGGTTGCAGAAGCACGAGCTTCCATCACTTTGGTAAGTGTTTCCTGTTCAAAGTTGGCTGATCCCTTTACGGTATTCACCAAATTAGGGATGAGGTCTGCACGGCGTTGATAATCTGATTCAACGTTACCCCATGCCTTGTTCACATCCTGCTCTTTAGAAACCAGTCCGTTGTACGAGCTGAATACCCAAATAACCAGCAAGGCCAACACACCGATGATAATCCATTTTGTCATGTTCGTGATGTTTAATTTTTGTAAAGATACGGTCTAAAGCCGAAGTCCGGCAATGCTAGGCACTCGTCGAAATTCATGCCATAGTCCCATTTTCCGGTCAGAATTACCGGATGTGGAGTACGAGGCCCTTCAGGTATTCTCCTTCCGGGTGAAACATGGAGACCGGGTGGTCGGCTGGTTGAGAAAGCCGGTTTAAGACCTGAATTTCGCGGCCTGCCTGAATGGCAGAAGACACAACGGTGTCGTAAAAAAGCTGCCGGTCCACTACCTGTGAGCAGGAAAACGTGAACAACAGGCTGCCCGGTCGTGCAACGCGCATGGCCTCTGCGTTTAGTCGCTGATAACCTTTCATCGCCTGATGTCGCGCATCTTTATGTTTGGCAAATGCCGGGGGATCCAAAATAATGATGTCAAAGGGATCGGCCGCACCTTCCTGTCGATTCGGTATCTGCTTGAAATAAGCAAAAGTGTCCATGGCGAGACATGGATTTCGTTGCGGATCAAAGCCATTAAGGATCAGGTTTTTTTCTGTCAGCGCAATCGCTTTCTCCGAGGCATCCACTGAACAAACAGCCGTTGCGCCAGCGGCGAGCGCAAATACGGAGAAGCCACCTGTATAGCAGAATGTATTTAGTACCCGGGCTCCGGATGAATAGTCAGCCAGGAGCTTTCGGTTTTCACGCTGATCAAGAAAGAAACCAGTCTTTTGTCCTTCTACCCAATCCACATAAAATTGGCGATCGTGCTCCACTACGACATGGGGCAATTCACATTCACCAAACAAGTATGCTGATGGACTGTCGGCTTGCTGGCTTTTATAATAAACGCATGTTAAGGTCGAACCCATTACTTCCCTGAGCGCTGCGCTAATCTGATGTCTATCAGCATGCATTCCCGGACTGTGGGCCTGCACCACAACACCACCGTGGTAGTAATCAACAATCAATCCTGACAAACCATCTCCTTCGCCGTGGACCAACCGATAGCAATTGGTATGCTCATTGATGACCCGGGTGGTTTTTCGTTGTGTCCATGCTTCACGCAGTTTCTTCACATAGAATTTATCATCTGGTCGCGCGCCGAAAGAAAGTAGCCGAACGGTAATGGTTCCTTTTTGATAATGGCCATACCCCAGGGTTTTACCTGATGCATCTGTAGCTTCCACCCAATCACCGTTGTTCAAAGTGCCTTCCGTGGACTCGATTGCGCCGCTAAATATCCAGGGGTGAAATCTCCTTGCCGAAGCTTCCCGACCCTTCCGAAGAACTACCTTACCGCTAATTGTCATGACTATGAATTGAACTGCAATATAGGCTCTTTGACGCTGAGGCCCGGATTTTTGCACGGGGTGTACAGGTTCGGCTGGAGCTTAATATATTGCGCCAAATTTTGATGCTGCTATGAAAACATATGTACTGATTGGCCTTACCCTGCTCATCGGGAGCTGTACACCTGGTACAGAAGAAACTACCAACGGCAATCTTGCAGGTGTGCTTGAGACTTTTCCTGAAACGCCCGGGGTTGTTCGCACCGAAATTCGCGACGCCGCTGGCTTGTTGCTTACAACCGGTTACTACCTGAATGGAAAGAAGGAAGGCAGCTGGGTGGACTATTACCCATCCCGCATGATGAAATCGCTCACCACCTATATCCAGGATCATAAGGAAGGCATTTCACTCGAGTTTGAAGAAAATTCGTCTGTTAGCAAGAAGTATTTCTATCACAACGACAAACTGCACGGTGAGTATCTCGTGCTGAGTGGCAGTGTAGTGCGTGAAGAGAAGCATTACGAAAATGGTTTGCAGATGGGCGTAGCCCGTGTCTATTATGAAAGTGGTCTGCTACAGGAGGAATCGTATTATAAAGACGGCAAACGTCATGGCCTGGCCAAGTGGTTTGACAAAGATGGTGTGCCGACCATTCAATACGAGTACAAAGACGGCGAGCTCGTCAAGATGTAATCTTCCGTACCTGTCGCCGCTCAACCCTGAGCCCGGCGCTTACGTATTTATGCTACCCTGAAAAATTGTCATAGGGACCCTTCCTTCAGGCATAAAAAGGTGTTTTTAGCCTGATTTGGCACAATTTTTAGGGCATTTTTTTCATGTATAACTCAAAAACCAGCAACGATATGAAGCGTTTTGGAAGCCTGGTCTTGGCGGCTGTTCTGGGCAGCACCATCACCTATTTTGCCACCCAGTGGTTCGGTATAAACAATGCAGGGGTACGGATCGAACACGTCACCGGTGTGCCTTCGTCTCAGGTAGCATACCATGTCAAAGAAAACGGTGAGGTGGTACCACTTGATTTTACAGAGACGGCCGAGCGAGTGACGAAAGCTGTGGTCCATATTAAGTCAACATCGGAAGGACGAAAGTTGAACCGGGAATCTAACCCCAACGATCCCCTTCAGTTTTTCTTCGGTCCCAATGTACCGATGCAGCGGGGTCCCAGCCAAAGTAGTGGCAGCGGTGTAATCATCAACGGCAACGGCTATATTGTCACAAACAATCATGTGGTCGACGGTGCCGATGTTGTCGATGTAGTGCTGTCGGATAATCGCTCTTACAAAGCCGAAGTTATCGGCACGGACCCGGATACTGATATCGCCCTGATTAAGATCAATCAAAAAGACCTTCCCTACCTGTCCTTCGTTAACTCTGACGAAGCGCGGGTTGGCGCGTGGGTATTAGCTGTCGGCAATCCATTCAATCTCAACTCTACCGTCACTGCGGGAATTATCAGCGCAAAAGGCCGAAGCATTGATGTGATTCACAATAACGATGAAGACCAAAGCAACCGGACTGCGATTGAATCTTTCATTCAAACGGATGCAGCGATTAACCCCGGTAACAGCGGCGGAGCCCTGGTTAATATTGAAGGAGGACTAATCGGGATTAATACGGCTATTGCAAGTCCTACCGGGGCCTACTCTGGGTACGGATTTGCTGTTCCCTCAAATATCGTTAGCAAGATTGTTGAAGATCTATTGGCTTATGGCACCGTTCAGCGTGGCTGGCTCGGCATCCAGGTGGGCAGCGTAAGTGGTGAGCTGGCCAAAGCAGAAGATTTAAGTGTCAACGAAGGCGCTTACGTTTCCGGGTTTGGCGATATGGAGGATAAGAGTGCGGCCAAAGAAGCCGGCATTCAGAAAGGTGATGTGATTGTAAAACTGGATCAGGCTATAATTAAGTCCAGTGCTGCGTTGATTGAATATATTGGCAGGAAGCGTCCGGGTGACAAAATTGCCGTGGTGGTCAACAGAAAAGGGATCGAAAAAACCTTTCAGGTTACCCTGAAGAACCGCGATGGCAAAATTGGCGCCATAAAACGGGAGGAGAAAGATCTGGCTTCTTCCCTGGGAATGGAGTTGGAAGATGTTGACGCGAAAGTGCTCAAGCGCCTCGAATTATCGTCTGGTGTGCGGGTAAAATCACTGGGACCTGGCAAATTGGAACGATATACAGAAATGCGGAACGGTTTTATCATTACCCATGTTGATGAGAAGGCAGTGAAGACGACAAAGGACATCAATGACATTATTAAGCAAAAAAAGGCTGGTGACCTTATCACCTTCTCAGGGGTATATGAAGATTTCCCCAGAGAATTTAATTATGCAATCCGAATGTAATCCCCGTAAACTATGAGAAGACTATTTAGAAAGGGTGAGCGCGTCCGTAATAAGATGGACGGCAAAGTGATGGAAGTTCTGAAGTACTTCAAAAAGAACCTGGTGGAAGTAAGGTGGTTTGACCTTCAGTCCAAGGAAGTACACACCAACAAGGTAAAAGAAGATCAACTGTCCAAGGCAGCCTGATACAATTGCCATACATGCAAAGCGACCGATCATTTGATGATCGGTCGCTTTTATTTTAAGGAAGCCCGGCCAAAGCACTACCTTTGCGTTTCATTCCCCATCGTTATCAAAAAGTTTGAAATACCCGCTTATTACCGGTCCTCCATTACGGGCAGGATCAAGGAATTCCGTCGGCAGCAAGATCTCCGAAAACAGGATTTTACACCCACCCTACTCGACTTTGGTCCGGTCCGCTTTGTGTTAGCCCGCCATTTTGGATTTTGTTACGGGGTAGAAAATGCCATTGAGATCAGTTACCGGGCTATTGAAGAGAATCCTGGCAAGAGCATCTACCTTCTCAGCCAGATGATTCACAATCAGGAAGTGAACCGAGACCTTCAAGAGCGTGGTGTTCGCTTCATCATGGATACCGATGGATCGCATTTTATTCCCTGGAGTGATATCACTTCTGACGATATTGTAATCATTCCTGCATTTGGTACTACACTCGAGATCGAAAACAGGCTTGGCCAAATCGGGGTAGACGTACAACGGTACAATACAACATGCCCGTTCGTCGAGAAGGTCTGGAACAGATCCGAGAAACTGGGCAAGGAGCATCACACCATTATCATCCACGGCAAACCTAAACATGAAGAAACTCGTGCCACGTTTTCGCACAGTGCTTCCAATGCTCCTTCGGTAATTGTTCGTGACCTGGAGGATGCAACACGCCTTGGCGAATACATTTTAGGAAAGGGAAGCAGCGCTGCTTTCTATGAAGAGTTTGCCGGCAAATATTCGGAAGGATTTGATCCTGCGTTGCACCTTACGCGCGTGGGTGTTGTGAATCAAACCACCATGCTTGCTTCAGAAACGCAGGGTATCGCCGATTACATCCGGCAGTTGATGATTCAGCGCTATGGCCTTGAGGCTCTACGGCAACATTTTGCAGACACCCGCGACACGCTTTGCTATGCCACCAACGACAACCAGGATGCTACCTACGAACTATTGAAAACCGAAGGAGATCTCGCCATTGTGGTCGGTGGCTACAATAGCTCCAACACATCACACATTGTAGAATTGTGTGAAAGGAAGTTTCCTACCTATTTCATCAACTCAGCTTCTGAAATCAAATCGCAGCAGGTGATTGATCACTTCGACTACCATGTGAAGGAACGGAAGACCAAAGTGGGATTTATCCCGGACAAAACACCTGTCACCATGGTAGTAACCAGCGGTGCTTCATGCCCGGATACATTGGTAGATCAGGTTATTCTCAAACTGCTCGGCTACTTCGAGCAGACATCACCCCTGGATACCGTGCTCGAGGCTTACACGCAAAAACAGTAAGGCATTGTCGCCCGCAGGCACTAACACATCAGCCCTGAGAACACTGCTCTCAGTTCTCATTGTGGTTTTAGCTTCTGACTTTACCGGGGCGCAGACAGCTACTGATTCCACGCAGGTACTTCATGATATAGTTATCCATGCTTATGCGGCAGAACGACCAGCTTTGGAAGTTCCCGTAGCCGTCGGGACCATCCGCGAACACGAACTCAATCGCTTTAGTGGAGCATCGGTATTATCCGCCGTCAATACGGTTGCCGGAGTTCGTATGGAAGAGCGGTCGCCAGGGAGTTACCGCTTCTCAATACGTGGAAGTTCGCTGCGCTCACCCTTTGGCGTTCGCAATGTGAAGTTCTACTGGAATGGGCTTCCGCTTACTGATGGTGGTGGTAACACCTATTTGAACTTATTGGACTTTGGTGCCTTAAACAGCATGGAGATTATTAAGGGTCCGGGAGGCAGCCTCTATGGTGCAGGAACCGGCGGAGTCGTACTCCTGCAGTCCCTTGACAATCCAGGAGAGTTTCAAGGATCTGTAACCGGAGGAAGTTATGGTCTTTTCCGGGCACAAGCCGGAGGGCAAGTGATCCAGCAGAAGAATTTTCAATTCAATCTCCGGGGTGGCTATCAACAGGCTGATGGTTATCGCGAGCAAACCGCAATGAACCGGTGGATGATGCAAGCCGGTTGGAAGAATAAGCTATCCTCAAGGACAACTTTACAAGGAACCGTATTTTCTACAAGACTCTATTATCAAACACCTGGGGGGCTCACCCTGGCCCAATACAATGCAGACCCTCGTCAGGCTCGTCCTTCTACGCCCGCTGCTCCCGGCGCCGTAGCCCAACAGGCAGCCATTACCAATCAAACCACCTATGGCGGCTTGATGCTCGAGCAAAATTGGAGCACCCGGTGGACATCTCACCTCGGCATGTTTGGCAGTGTTACTGATTTTAGAAATCCCACCATAAGGAATTACGAAATCCGTCATGAAGAAAATTGGGGGGGTCGTGGCGATACCCAGTTTCAGTTTTCAACCCATCAGTTTTCCGGAAAAATAACAGCGGGCTTTGAATACCAGCACTTCTTTTCCCCTGACGTGGTGTACGACAACAATGGTGGCACGGCGGGAAACATACAAACGGACGATCGGCTGCGATCACAAATAACAGTAGGGTTTCTGCAAACAGAATTGTCTTTACCGAGAGATTGGTTTGTAACAATAGGAGGCAGCGGCAGCTTCCTGTGTTATAATTTCCTGCGCATATCCTTAAATCCGGAAATTAAGCAACAGCGAACCTTCACACCCGTTTTTTCACCCCGTATCGCTTTTTTGAAAAAGATCACTCAGCAGCTTTCGCTTTATGCCAGCGCAAGCAATGGTTTCTCCCCTCCTTCCCTCGCAGAAGTTCGTCCATCGACGGGGGCGTTTAACAACAGTCTGAATCCGGAACGGGGTACCAGCTACGAAGCCGGTTTGAAAATGAATAGCGAATCGGGGTGGTCAATCAACCTTGCTGCTTATGATTTCAGGTTGAAAGAAACAATTGTCATCCAAAGAGACGCCAGTGGTGCTGATTTCTTTATCAATGCGGGGTCAACTACACAACAAGGAGTAGAATTGTCTGTGGCCTGGGCAAAATCGCTGTCTGCAGCAATCCTCAAGAGCATGCGTGTGTGGACGAGCCAAACCTTTAATCATTACACCTTTGATCATTATATCAATGACAATAATGATTATTCAGGCAACCCATTGACAGGTGTACCGGCGATCACTGTAGCCGGAGGTATTGATCTCGTATTTAATAAAAGCTGGTATGCGGCCATTACTTCATACTACAGCGATCGCATTCCTATGAATGATGCCGCCACAACCTATGCCAGTGATTATCTTTTGTTGGGATCAAAGATTGGGTACAATTTTGGTGTCCGGGCTCCATTTACCGGCTTCATTGGAGTGGATAATCTCCTGGATACAAAGTACTCCCTGGGCAACGACCTCAATGCCGTTGGCGGGAGATTTTTCAATGCTGCTCCGGGAAGAAATTACTACCTGGGTCTGTCGGTGCGTATGACGCGCTAAACAGCTGACGTGTCTCTGCGAACAAATCTCCGGTCCACCCATTGCAAGGCGATCACAAATGCTACTCCAAATATTACCAACGGACCATGCGTTGATAGAAACGTAAGTACCCCCAGATTCGGCTTAAACCCGCTTAATACAATTCCTACAATGGCGGCAATCACAAATCCACCCAATCCAAGTCCGAGCCACCACCATTCGCGATTATCCACTTGTTTGCGTCTGGCCTCGAGTTGCATCAACACCTGGTCGGCAAAGCCTGATGACACCCTGAAAACAGGCTCACGCTGAAGTGCCTTGTCGATCAGCCTCTCACTACGGCTTGGATTATTGTCCTGCGTCTTCATGGTTCATTGCGTTCTCCAAGATAATGATTCACTTTTTCTTTCAACAGATTTCTGGCCCTGAATAAATAGTTTTTCACTGTTCCTTCCGGCATTTCAGTAACACTTCCAATCTCTGCGTAGTTCATGCCATCGACATGAAACAAGGTTAACACGGCGCGGTATTGAACGGGTAACTCATCAATTAATTTCAACACCCAACTTTCCATATCGCTTTCCGAGAGTATTTCCTCTGGGTTATCACGTTCTATAAACCGCTCCGTCCAGGTTTCCTCTTCAGGCCATTCTTCAAATTCCATTTTCTGCTTACGAAGGTGATTGATGGCATTCCGATAGGCGATGGTAGCAATCCAGGTGCTAAGCTTTGATTGAAAACCGAACTCAGGCAGCTTGTCAAAAACCTTCAAAAAAACGTCCTGACAGAGCTCTTCGCGGTCTTCTGATTGTTTCACCACTCTTCCGATCATGTGACTCACCAGCCGCTCATGCTGCTTTATTAGCTGCCTGAACGCCTGTCGGTCCCCCGCTAAAATCCGGGAAACAACGGCCTGGTCATCTGTCATTGGGGGGTTGGACACCAATTTTGGGGTGTTTGTTGCAGTCTTTTACGGAAATTTTCAGGTCACCGTATGTCCAATTTCACACTTCAGGGAAATATTCAGGGTATTTTGCAACATCGATGATCATCGGTGTGTCATACCCCCCATAACGTAAAATAATCGACTTATGAACGAGAACCTGATGAATGTACTGATGCCGATCGCCATAATGGGGTCCTTCAGTGCCGGGGTGTACTTTTTTACCAAAGTGCTGACCGATTACCAATTGCGCAAACGCATGGTGGATAAAGGATTTGTAAACGAAGAAACCCAGGCGATATTCAAGCAACACAGTTCTGAAAACAAGGCCACTTCCCTGAAATGGGGGCTTATCATTCTATTTTCAGGACTTGCCCTGATTCTGATGGAGTACCTTCCTGCCGGTCCGGAGTCTCCGCTGCCTTACGGTGTGTTTAGTGTATTTGTATCGTTGGGCTTCCTGATCTACTATTTCATGGTCAAGAAGGACTCTAAGTAATTCAGCTCTGTACTTCGTTTATCCGTTCGCTTAAAGGCGGACACAATTTCTCCTGCCATGTTGAAAAACTATTTCAAGACCGCATTGCGGAGTCTTGTCCGCCACCGCTTTTTCTCATTCATCAATGTGTTTGGGCTGGCCATCAGCATGACGGTCTGCATGGCCATCATCATGCTCGTGGCTGATCAGATGATGTATGACCGGTACAATACCAATCGCGACCGGATTTATCGGATCAACTCTATCCCCATTTGGAAAGAAGGACAAGAGTCATCCGAAACCTCCACCACAACGCTTCCGCTCCGGCAGGAAATGGAAGACAATTTTACCGGAATAGAAAAATCGGTACGGATTGTCCGGGGGTTTGGTAACATGTGGATTGAAATTGATCAGAATGTCAATATTCCTGTTTCAGGGTACTACGCAGACCCGGAAATATTCGAGCTGTTTGAATACGAGTTACAATATGGCGATCCTAAGACGGCCCTGGTAGAACCTAACACGGTGGTACTTACACGGAAGGCAGCCAATAGATTGTTCAAACAGGAAAATCCGGTAGGAGAAACTTTTAAGGTTGGTGAGCAAGGCATATTTAGAGTAACCGGAGTACTGCGCGAGACAGACCATAAATCACACATTGTTTTCGATGCACTGGCCAGTATGGCCACCGTGCCTGGCCTTGAGAAATCCGGTAAGCGAGGGAAGGACCTGGACAATTGGTATATCTGTTGGTCGGGATGGGTGTACGTGCTGCTGGAGCCTGGCAAGACTCCTAAAGACATCCAGCCACAATTGAGTAAGGTGGAGAAACAACACTTCACCCATTTGACCAATCCTGATACGCAACAAAAGGTGCGCTATCATATGCAAAATCTGATGGACATAACGCCGGGGCCATTTTTGAATAATCCTATTGGACCATTCCTGCCGTGGATATTCATATACTTTTTCATTGGTTTGGCGGGAGTCGTGATGCTCACCTCCTGCTTCAACTTTACTAACCTGTCCATCGCCCGTTCATTAACCCGGGCGCGCGAAATAGGCGTCCGTAAAGTCACCGGAGCGCTGCGGTGGCAGATATTCATGCAGTTTATTACTGAATCAGTCATGGTAGCCATGGTCTCCCTCGCCATCGCGATACTAATGCTATTGGCCTTGAAGCCTGTTATGCTTCAACTCAGCTTTGCCCGATTGATGAAATGGGACATGGAAGCAAACTATGTGGTCTATGCCATTTTTATAGTGTTTGCCCTGGTGGTGGGTATACTGGCCGGACTTTTTCCGGCGGTGGTGCTGAGTGGGTTCCAGCCCATTAAGGTGCTTAAGAACATGGGCAACGTAAAGCTGTTTTCCAAAATGGGGATGAGAAAAGCCTTGTTGGTTTCCCAATTCACTTTCTCTTTAATCTTTATCATTAGTGTGCTGGTGGTCTTTAACCAGTTACAACTGTTCATGCGAGCCGATCATGGATTTCAGATGGACAACAAGATTGTAGTGTATTTAAATAATACGTCTGCGGACGCCTTGAAGACAGAATTAATCAAGCACAGCAATATCAGGAGTGTTACCGCGTGCTCGCATGTTCCGGCTGCCGGATCCACCTATGGTGAGGGATATAAAAAGTCGCTGGAGGAAAAGGAATGGACCGAATTGAATTATTATTCAGGTGATGCCGACTACCTCACCAACCTGAATGTTCCCCTTGTTGCAGGACGGTTTTACCGCACCGAAGATGGCGATGCTAACAAGAACTTCATTGTTCTGAATGAACGCGCCGTTTCTGCTTTTCATTTCGCCACTCCACTAGATGCCCTTGGTGAAGAAATTATTATCAAACGAGATTCGTCCAGAAAGCAAATCATTGGTGTGGTGAAGGACTACAACCACCAATTGCTTATGGAAAAAATGGATCCTATGGCAATCATCTATAACCCGGGTGAGTTTAACATCCTCCAGGTGTCATATACCGGCACTTTTGCAGATGCTTCCGAATCGATAGAAGCTGCCTGGTCTTCAGTGAATCCTTCCATGAAGGTGGACTATAAGGACTTTGCCGGAGAGGTTCATAAAATCTACGACATCTTCTTTGGTGATATCGCACATATAATGGGGGTAATCGCATTCCTCGCGGTGTTGATCTCGTGCCTGGGATTGTTGGGAATGGCGACCTACAACACCGAAACACGCATTCGTGAGATTTCCATTCGCAAAGTTCTGGGCAGCAGCAACGGGTCGCTTGTATACCTCTTATCCAAGGGCTTTTTGGTTATTCTGTTGATTGCAATTGGGATCGCAACGCCAGCCGCCTATTTCATTAATATGCTTTGGCTGGAAAAGCTGGCCTATCATGTCAATGTGGACGTCCCGGTCGTGGCAACAGGAATCGGCTTGCTTGTTCTGTTTGCCGTGATCACTATAGGTTCGCAGACGCTCCGGGCAACTGTTATCAATCCGGTAGATAATCTGAAGAGTGAGTAGGCGATAGAAACGTTACATGTTCAGGTACTTCATCAGCATGTCAAGACGCTCTTTGTCATCATCATCGCGGGGTGCCTCCTGGTATCGACCGATGACCCGATAACCAAATCGTTCCAGGGTAGCCACGATGCGAGACAGGTCAAGTTGGTTGATCTTGATGGTCAACTTAATCTTACCGCGATCGAGAGGGTCTTCCACCATGGTGCTGCTGATTACCTTGGCTTTGTTCTCTTCTACGTACCGGCTGATTTCGGCAAGGGAATAGTCAATGAGTTCCATCGACAACACGAGAATGCCACCGGGCATCTGCACCGAAGCGGTTTGGGCGAATGACGCCATGATATCCTGCACGGTGATCACTCCGGCATATTGTCCTTCTTCATTGTTAACCGCCACCATGTTGAGCTTGTGCTCTCCGGCGATGCGGAGAATATCGAAGAAATGAGCGTCTAGCGAAACAACACAGTCCTTTCCGACGAGATTGAAGGACCCGACGCCCTTCTCAATGTCATTGGCCTCCAAAATGATCTCTTCAGAAATGAAGCCCAATAAATGTCCTTCATCCGTCACAGGCAGATAATTACAACGAAACTCCTCCATCCACACAATGGCTTTGTGTGCATCATCGGTCACCTTAAGGGGTGGCACCATGTGGTTGATGAGTTCGGCTGCGATCATGCGTTAACGGGCATCAGGAATTTCTCTACGATGGCATTAAATTTTTTCGGATGTTCCATCATCGGGGCATGGCAGCAATGATCAATAAAGTGCAGCTCCGAATTTGGGATCAGCCGGTTAAACTCATACGCCACCGAGGGGGGCGTAATCGTATCGTTTAATCCCCAAACCAGCAGGGTGGGAACCACTATTTTCGGTAAATCATTCGCTAAATTATTACGCTGGGCCGATTTGGCGATCGCAACAATGCGCATACACTTGGGAATGCTCTTCGTCGTTTCGAATACCTCCTCAACCAATTCATCCGATGCCACTTTAGGGTCGTAAAATGTATAGGCGACCCGCTCCCGGATGTATTCCAGACTGCCACGACGCGGATAGGATCCACCCATGCTGTTTTCAAAAAGACCTGAACTTCCGGTGAGCAGCAACTTGTCTACTTTGCTGGCATTGTGCAGTGTATACAAAAGCCCCACATGACCACCCAATGAGTTGCCGAGTATGATCATATGATCCAGCTTCATCATGGCCACAAAATCTTCGACAAATTTCTGCAAGCCTTCCAGCCCGGCTTCCTTGATGGGCATTTCATAAATCGGCAACATAGGAATCACAACACGGAAATCCCGTGAAAACCGATCAACCACATCTTGCCAATTACTCAATGCGCCAAAAAGACCATGCAATAGCATGAAGGTCTGGCCACTGCCTTCATCCACATATTTAAACCCACCCTGTTCTTTGACGTTAAGAGCCATTCGAAAGCTGTAATTCAGGGATAAGTAAGCGAAAATTATCTGTACTTAGAACTGACGAAATATTTCTCTGAACACCGGTATGTAATTGCCAATCCAATCCGCAGTACGAGGTGCCAGGTGTGCCGTAAATGGATACAGCCATGAGTCTTCCGTCCATGCCGTCGACGGTGCAACTTTTAACGAATCAAAAATCCAAATCAATATGCTGGCCATGAACAATGTCTTGAATATGCCAAGTCCTGCCCCCATAGACTGATCGACTGTTCCTAAGAAGGACTTGTCAATGGAGTTCTTCACCATCTTTCCCAACAACCGCACACCAATCATGATGATGACAAAAATCAGAATGAAAGAAACGTACGGCAGCGTTGCCTTGTCGGCGTGGAAGCGGTCTTGTAGAAAAAGCATTCCTTCTCCCATCAACTTAAATCCACCCAACACACCCAAAATGATGGCTGCCAGGGAAATCAATTCCATCAGGAATCCTTCACGGTAGCCGTTCCAGGCACCAGCCATACAACACAGCAAGAGAAAAATATCTGCCTTGCTCACGGGTTCAATAATTTCTTTACAATATCAGAAATCAACTTGCCATCGGCTTTGCCGGCCAGGGATTTCGTCGCTGTTCCCATCACCTTGCCCATATCTTGCGGACCTTTCGCGCCTACCTGCTCAATAATAGATTTTAGAGCCTGCGTGATCTCACCCTCCGACATCTGCTTGGGTAAATAACGGCTGATGATCTCCAGTTGAAAATTCTCCCGCTGGGCCAGGTCAGCGCGACCCTCTTTCTGAAAAATCTCCGCTGACTCTTTCCGCTGTTTGGCCGCTTTCATCAACAACTTCCCTTCTGCCTCAACAGCTAACTCAGTTGCATGTCCCTTTTCTGTCTCAGCCAGCA
>JBGAMI010000015.1:0-73734 GCA_044223085.1 Cyclobacteriaceae bacterium | reverse complement strand
AAGGTGTGGTCGAACTGCAATTTACTGTTGGCACCGATGGCCGGTTATCCGATATTCAGGTAAACCGAAGTGTCGACGAATTTCTTGACGCCGAAGCTATACGGGTACTGCTTCAGGTTGGAAGAGAAAACTGGGATGCCGCCATCAAGGACGAGCATGTCGTCCGTCAAAGGATGTCAATTCCCATCGAATTCAAACTATAGTTACTTCAGCCATTCCCTGATCCGGTCATAAGGGATCATCACCTCGGTAGGCCCCATAACATAAGGGGCTACTTCATAGCTGTTGAAATAGAACGAAATTCCCTCCCGGCTGAAGCCGTAATTGTCGTTCAAGGCAAATTTGTCATTGGTAAACTGAAAACCGTTGTTCTCGTAGGAGGCCGTGTCTGCCAGCTCGCGATTCTGACGAAATATCTCTTCACCAACCGTTCGCATCGTTTCTTCATATCCCGGCTTCAGCAAACGATCAAGCTTCACCAACTCGCCGGTTTTGGGATCTAGGTTGATAAATGCCACGAGGTTGTTGCCGTGGGCGCCACCGGTGTAGGACTCCTCGGTGTATTGCAAGCTCAGCAATGAGTCACCAAACAGCAGCAGGCTGATATCGATGTTGCGCTGCCAGCTCCCACTCCAATCAGGGAATTCTTTCTTAAAGTCGGCATAGTCCTTCATGAAGCCCTCTCCCAACAATTCAAAGCTGTCACGGGGATCATCAGCGTCGCCACGTACCAACAGAACAAACTTCAGATGGATGCGATCCTGAACCAATTGTTCGAGTCCGGGAAACTCCGGATAGTTGACGGTAAACCGGGAACAGTTCGTGGAGTCATATTCACACCCTTTGGCTGACTCCGAAACAAAACTCTTCATCTTCACAGTCTTATCCAGCCGTGATTGCGTACAACCGGCCAGCAGCAAGGATGCGAAGAAAAAGACTTCTATCCGACTCATGACTTCTTGTTGAGCACCTCCATGAGTTTACGCCTCAATTCGGCACCTCGCAGGTTCTTTGCCACAATAATACCATTCGGATCAACCAGCACGCTGAAGGGAATGCCTTCGATGTTGTAGTCGGCCACAGGCTGAGATTGAAAATACTTGAGGTCTGATACCTGTGTCCATCCCAATCCATCTTCCTGAATAGCATTCACCCAATCCTCACGCACCCGGTCCAGCGACACTCCAAGGATATCAAAACGATCACCCTTAAACTCTTTCCAGGCCTTCACCACATTGGGGTTTTCCTGGCGGCAAGGACCGCACCATTTGGCCCAAAAATCAACCAGCACATATTTTCCCCGATAAGAAGAAAGTGTTACCAGTTTACCACTGGGATCGGGCAAAGAAATCTCCGGCGCAGGCTGACCAATGGCGGTAATTTTGAGGCGATCAACGTAACTCACAAACCCTTTGGCATACGCATTGGTTGGCCATTCAGCCTTAAAACGCTCTGCCGTCTGAAGGTACAGGGGGAAATACCGATCTTTATCAAAAGCACCGGAGTTCTGAAGTATGCGGATCAGTCCAAGTGACAATGGTGCTTTGGCAACAATCCGGGAAGCCGAATCATACACAACATTCATTACCTTCTCCTGGTATTCCATCTGCAATTCCTGAATCCGGACTTCATTCCCGGCTTTGGAAGCCTGCTCAAATTCAGAACCAATTTGCTTGGCGACTTCAGACTCCTGCGCTGCATTGACCATCCGCTGCAGGTTGGCTACCAGGTCCTGATCCGGAGAGCCCTTCACTTCAAAAAATCCGTCCGGATCGTTGGCATCTGCTGTTATGTCCAGGTCATTCTTATCCAGAATAATGCTCACATACTGACGCTTATAAAAGCTGATCCGGTAAAAGCCTGGCTCCTGAATGCGAATTTTCTTGCTGAAGCTGTGGTCGTAGTGAAGTTGTATGGTGTCCTCAAATGGTTTGATGCTGTCGGTACGAATCTCGGTGATCGTTATTGTGCCTTCCTGTGGGTAGGTAACACGTCCTTTGATCGTAATGTCATGTCCCGGTTTTTCGGTTTGACAAGCAGCCACCAACAGCACAAAGGCAACCAAAACTACAGATGATATTTTCATAATAAAGCTAATTTCTTTTCAATCAATTCAGTGGCCAGTTTCGGATCGGCTTTACCGCCTGTTCGTTTCATGACCTCTCCCATAAACATACGGATAATTCCCTTCTTGCCGAGTTTATACTCTTCGACCTTAAGCGGAAATTCGCGTATTACTTCGTCAACAACCGGACCCAAAGAATCGGCGCTGCTGTCTTGCCTGAGGTTGAGGGCATCAGCTATCGCACTGGCATTTCCGCCTTCTCGCAGCATCACCGGCAACAACTTCTGACTGGCTACCGCAAAACTAAGTATTCCACCGTCAACGAGGGCAATCATATCGGCCAATTGACCAGGCTTTAACGGCAACTGGTCAACAGAAACACCTGTTTCATTCAGGTATGACTTTACCGGTCCCATCAACCAATTGGACACAGCCTTGTAATTGGGACACAAAGCGCACACCGATTCGTAATATGCGGCCAACTCTTTTGTTTCAGTGAGCACCGTAGCATCATACGCCGTAAGCCCATAGGTATTCACCAGCCTTTGATGCCAGGCCGAGGGCAACAATGGCAACGAGGCTTTTATTTGATTCAACCAGGATTCGTTAACCTCCAGGGGACTCAGATCCGGATCAGGGAAGTACCGATAGTCGTTCAATTCCTCCTTGGTCCTCATACCATAGGTCTTACCATCCGATACCTGAAAAGTTCGTGTCTCTGAAATAATCGGCTCGCCCCGCTCCAGGCACCCGATCTGTCTCCCAATTTCATAATCAATCGCATGCTGCACATTACGCATGGAGTTCATGTTCTTTATCTCGACCTTCTTTCCCAGGATGGTGGTACCCACCGGTCGCACAGAAACATTCGCGTCGCAGCGCAACGAACCTTCTTCCATGTTACCATCGCAAATGTCCAGGTAGCGCACGAGCTTCCTCACTTCCGCCAAAAACGCATAGGCTTCCTCGGAGGAATGTAGTTCAGGCAATGTCACAATTTCAATCAGGGGAACACCCGCCCGGTTGAAATCAACGGCCGTGTCCTGCTCCCCCTCCAGGTGCATAGACTTACCTGCATCTTCTTCCAGATGAATGCGATGAAGCGGAATCGTCTTCTTCACTCCCGACTTGGTGGTCACTTCAATCTGACCACCCTTACAAACAGGGGTGCGGTCCTGGGTAAGCTGATAACCCTTCGGCAGATCGGGATAGAAATAGTTCTTGCGATCAAATATCTGCCACCGTGATATCTCCGAACCACAGGCAAGTCCCATCCGGATAGCGAACTCAACAGCTTTGAGATTAAGCTTGGGCAGCGTGCCGGGATGACCCAGGGTGATCACGCCGATGTTGGTATTGGGCGCATCCCCGAATGCTGTGGCATCCCCTGCGAAAATTTTGGAATGGGTCAGCAATTGCGCATGAACCTCCAGACCAATGACTGGCTCGTACTTGCTGTCTGTCCCGCTCATTACTTCTGATTCACCAACTGACGGGCCTTCGTCAATACTGATGATAATCCATTCAGGTTTTTACCGCCCGCCGTGGCAAAAAATGGTTGTCCGCCTCCGCCACCATCAATTTCGCGGGCTAGTTCCTTCACCAGATTGCCGGCGTGGTATTTCTTGCCTGCCTCCAACTTCTCGCCTACCATGACTGCCACCTGGGGCTTCTGATCAATTTCTGCAGCCAGTATGAGCAATAAATCATCAAACTGATTGCGTAGCCCATAGGCAATATTCTTCAATGCATCGGCGTTGGGTAAGCTTACCTGCTCGATGATCAGGGTCACACCATCCACCTTCACTGCCTTGCCAGCCAGGATTTCCTTCACTTGATTCGCTTTCTCCTGATTCACCTGATCCAACTTCTTCTCCAGGCTATGCTTTTCTTCGAGCAAATTCTGCAATACGGCTGCGGCATCTTTAGGGTGCTTCAATAATGCCTTCATCTCACCCAACAAGGCGAGCGAAGAATTCACAAACTCCATCGCGCCGTCAGCTGTTACTGCTTCAATCCGTCGAACGCCTGCCGCTACCGAGCTTTCAGAAATAATCTTGAACAGACCAATTGTCCCCGTTGCGGGTACATGTGTACCTCCACAAAGTTCCACGGAAAAGTTTCGGTCGAAAGTAATCACCCGCACATATTCACCATACTTCTCTCCGAACAGGGCCATGGCCCCCATCCCTTTTGCCTGGTCAATCGGCACATTTCGTTGTTCATTCAATGCTATATTCTCTCTGATCTTTTGATTCACAATTACCTCCACCTGACTGATCTCTTCAGGTGTCATCGCTGCAAAATGAGAGAAGTCAAATCGAAGAATCTTGTCATTCACCAGGGAACCCTTCTGCTCTACATGCTTACCCAACACCTGGCGGAGCGCAGCGTGCAGCAGGTGCGTAGCAGAATGGTTATTCATGGTAAGGGTCCGCTGGCGAGGGTTCACCGACGCATGAAATTCTCCCTCCAGTTTTTCTGGGAGCGATTCGGTAAGGTGGATGATCAAGTCATTTTCCTTTTTCGTATCGATTATTCGGACCTTTTCATTAGCTGATTCCAGCACACCCGTATCACCCACCTGTCCCCCGCTCTCGGCATAGAAGGGTGTCTTGTCTAAGACAAGCTGGTACATTTCTTTATTCTTCTGTTTCACCTTCCGGAAGCGGGTGATGCGGCTGGTCGTGGTCAAATGGTCGTACCCCACAAACTCAGGCTTGGCATCTTCACCAATCAGCACCCAATCTCCGGTTTCCTTCGCTGCTGCTGCCTTCGACCGGGTCTTTTGCTTCTCCATCTCAGCTGTGAACCCGCGTTCTTCCACCGTGATTCCCCGTTCGCGGGCAATCAGGCACGTGAGGTCGAACGGGAACCCAAAGGTGTCGTACAACTCGAAGGCCTGCTCACCACTAATGGCCGTCAGCGTTTCAATTCGCTTCAACCCACGCTCGAGCGTTCGCAGGAAAGAAGTTTCTTCTTCCAATACCACACGGCTTACGTAATCAACCTGCTGGTGCAGTTCGGGAAAGACCTCTTTCAACTGGAGCCCCAGCAGTGGCACCAGACGGTACATAAATGGATCCTTAAAATTGAGGTAAGAGAACCCATAACGCACAGCACGACGGAGGATACGGCGGATCACATACCCTGCTCCGGTGTTCGACGGAAGCTGCCCGTCTGCGATGGCAAATGAAACGGCCCTGATATGATCGGCCATCACGCGGATGGCAATGTCGGTCTTACGGTCTTTGCCGTACGCCACAGATGCATGGCGGGCGATGAAATCCATCAGGGGACGAAATACATCCGTATCATAATTGGATGTCTTGCCCTGAATGGCCATACAAAGGCGCTCGAAGCCCATCCCTGTATCTACGTGCTTGTCTGGCAGTGGTTCAAGGGCTCCGGAAGCCAGTCGGTTGAATTGGATAAATACGAGGTTCCAGATTTCTACCACCTGGGGATGATCACTGTTAACCAAATCCCTGCCCGGTTTCTCCGACACGTCCGCAGCAGGCCTCAGGTCGATGTGTATCTCCGAACAAGGGCCACATGGTCCTGATTCACCCATTTCCCAGAAGTTATCCTTCTTGCTACCGTGCAGGATGCGGTCTTCAGCAACGAAACGTTTCCACAAATCCTTGGCTTCGGTATCAATGGGGAGGTTGTCTTTCGTGTCCCCTCCGAATACCGTTACATAGAGCCGGTCTTTTGGTAATTGATATACTTCCGTAAGGAGTTCCCAGGCCCAGGCAATGGCATCCTGCTTGAAATAGTCACCGAACGACCAGTTACCCAGCATTTCGAACATGGTGTGGTGATAGGTATCCAACCCTACATCCTCCAGATCATTGTGTTTACCGCTCACGCGGAGGCACTTCTGGGTATCGGCCACACGCTTGTATTTTGAAACGCTGTTCCCCAGGAAGAAGTCTTTGAATTGAACCATACCTGAGTTGGTAAAAAGCAGACTGGGGTCATTTTTCAGCACGAGGGGCGCCGAAGGCACCAATTGATGGCCTTTGCTTTCAAAAAATTCGAGAAACTTCTTTCGTATCGTTGCGGAATCCATGCTCAGGAATTGAATAAGAGCGCAAATTTAAGGGTTGTAAGCCAGAAATAAACCGGAATTATTACCCTCCGGATTTGCCGGGGTGTCACGCGAGTTGGCACATAGGGGCCAGCATTTTTCAGGCGCGTGCTCTAATTCCTTGTAAGTGCGTGAGCATCAACAAAAGACAAAAGTGAGCAGCCCTAACTGAAGAGCTATCACATGATTAGGCGTAACCATGCCATGCACTCTTCAGCCCAAGTTCCCTAACTGTCAGCCGGCGAAATAAATAAGCAGGGATTGCTTGCAATAGAAAAGAATTGCTACTTTGCGTGAGGTCATAAATACAACACCCGCCGTCTAAGACTTCATGGCTTACAAGGAGAAAGAAATCGAGAAGTTATATTATTCCATCGGTGAAGTTGCCGAGCAGTTTAATGTAGCCCCTTCACTGATCCGCTTCTGGGAGACAGAATTTGATATCCTTCAGCCTAAGAAAAACCGAAAAGGCAATCGCCAGTTTACCCGCGAAGACATTGACCAGATCCGTCTGATTTACCACCTGGTAAAAGAAAAAGGTTTTACCCTCAATGGTGCGAAAGAAATGCTTAAGCAGGACTCTGTTGCCGTACGGGACAAGATGGAGATGATCGATTCCCTGAGGTCCATCCGCAAGTTCCTGAGCGACCTGCGCGACCGGATGCATCAGCACTAATCCCCGAAATACCTCTGAAATCCTGATTGTTTGACCGTCCCGCGGGGTCGTAATTACGCCTGTGGTGAACGAAGAACGGCTTGCCCTTTTGACCTTGCATTTTGTGCCCGGTGTTGGCGATTTCCTGATCCGGCAATTGATAGGCTACGGTGGATCCGCCGTCGCAATAAGTAAAATGAAGAAGGACCTACTGCTGAAGATTCCAGGTGTAGGTGAAACTACCGCCCATTCTATTGTTACCGGCCAGTCCAGGCACCTCGCCGAACGGGAGTTCCGTAAGGCTGAGAAATACCAAACCAATATTCTCTTCTTCAACGATCCGGCGTTCCCACATCGGCTGTCGCGAATTGAAGACGCACCCTCCCTCCTTTACATCAAAGGAAATATCAACCTCAATACCAGCAAAACGGTAGCACTCGTCGGTACCCGGCAGGCAACCACCTACGGCAAGGCGATGGTTGAGCAACTGATCGATGGACTAAAACCACATGCACCCCTCATCATCAGCGGACTCGCTTATGGCGTGGATGTTCATGCTCACAAGACTGCGATAAAACACGGACTTGCCACTGTGGGCGTTCTTGGCAGCAGCATTGATATTATCTATCCTGCAGCCCATAAGGACCTGGCAAAGCGCATGACTTCCCAGGGGGGCCTAATATCAGAGCACCCGTTTGGCACGCCGCCGGATGCACATAATTTCCCTGCCCGCAACCGGATTATTGCAGGCCTGGCAGATGCCCTGATTGTGGTGGAAGCCGCAACGACCGGAGGTGCTTTAATTACAGCCAACATTGCCAACACCTATAACCGGGATGTATTTGCTGTGCCCGGCAATGTCGGACAGACCTATTCAGAAGGATGCAACCAGTTGATCAAGACCAATCGCGCCAGCCTCATCACCTCAGCGAAAGACCTGGAGTATATCATGAATTGGCAACACCAGCCATCGGGTGCTACACAGCTATCTCTCGAACTTCCTCAACTGGACCACTATGAACAGCGTATCGTCGGCGCATTGAAAGAAAAGAAAGTACCCACCCCTATTGATGAACTCTCCATGCGTACTGGTTTGGAATCCGGTCAGCTGGCCTCACATTTATTGAACCTGGAGTTTAGAAACCTGGTGATAAGTCTTCCTGGTAAATGCTATCAGCTGGCAGGACCAAAGAATAATCAAGCCCGGTGAGGTCCGAATACCTGAGTAGCCAGCCGAATTGATCGAACCAAAGCTTCCTGATGGATGATGTAATCAACATTGTTTTTCTCCAGGGTATCCAGCAGCACTTCTGTTGGAATATTACCCACCAACTCATCTTCGGCCATCGGGCATCCACCAAAACCAAGCAATGCTCCGTCCATCCGGCGACAGCCTGCCTCCAGGGCGGCTTGAATCTTACCTGCGGCGGAACCGGCTCTGGCATGAAGGTGTACGCCTGTTTCCAGGGATGGAAATTCCTTCCTTAAAGCTGAGAACAAGGTGCCGATCTCCTGCGGCGTCGCCATACCGATGGTGTCCGCCAGTGATATGATCGATACGCCTATGGACTGAAGTGCGTTAACCATGCCCGCTACCTCCTCCGGGCTGTAGGGATCGCCGTAAGGATTGCCGAAGCCCATGCTCAAATAGGTTACCAGCACCTTGTTTGATCGCACACAGTTTTGATGGATATCATCGACCAACCGCAGCGCCTCAGCGATCGATTGGTTGGTGTTCCGCTGCTGGAACGTCTCTGACAAAGACAAGGGAAAGCCCAGGTAATCAACCATCGGATGCTTACAAGCCTCCTGAGCGCCACGCAGGTTGGCAACAATGGCCAGGATGCGTGTTGCCGAGTGGCTTCGGTCAAGCCGATCCAACACGGCAGCCGTGTCACGCATTTGCGGAATGGCTTTCGGAGAAACAAAACTTCCCGCATCAATCGTATCGAAACCAACATCCAGCAAAGACTGGATATAAGCCACCTTAACATCAGTAGGGATAAATGCAGATAGTCCCTGCATGGCATCGCGGGGACATTCGATTACTTTCATGGTTGTAAATCTCTCAAATAATTCATGTAATCCATATCGTCAATCGCCATCAAATTACCCATTCATCTCCGCAGTTAGCATTTTTTTTTGTTCCTTGGTTGCCGAATATGATCCGCATCGATAAACAAGTTTCCCTCAAGCAACTGAATACCTTTGGCATTGATGTGAAGGCTGCCTACTGCACTTCCATTGAACAACTGGCTCAACTAGGAGAACTTATTCAGGATCCCCTTTTCCACCAACGCCGACTCATCCTTGGCGGAGGCAGCAACCTGCTCTTTATGGGCGACTTTGATGGACTCGTTATTCATTCCTGCATAAGCGGGATCGAGGTCGTTGAAGAAACAGATGATTGGGTATTGGTGCAAGCCGGCAGTGGTGAGTCCTGGCATGGGCTTGTTTTACATTGCCTCAAACATCAATGGGGTGGATTAGAGAACTTATCATTGATTCCCGGTACAGCAGGTGCAGCACCTTTGCAGAATATTGGTGCCTATGGTGTTGAAGTAAAAGACGTGATTGAATATGTAGATACCATCGACCTTTCCACCGGACAGTCACATCGTTTCAACAACAAAGAATGTCAGTTTCAGTATCGCGAAAGTGTTTTTAAGCGCCCCGATCAAAAAAATATTTTCATTTCAAGTATTACTTTAAGGTTAACCAAAAAGAATCATGCGTTAAAGACCCAATACAGTGCATTGCAGGAGGTACTTCAACAGCATCAAATCATTAAACCTACCATACATGACATCAGCCGTGCAGTGATTGCTGTGCGACAAAGCAAGTTGCCTGATCCACGTGAAGTCGGTAATGCCGGTAGCTTCTTTAAGAACCCAACCATTACAGTGGCTCAGTATGATTCAATTCGGGAGAAGTATCCCAAAATACCATCATATCACGTTGACAATCAATACGTTAAAATACCTGCAGGTTGGCTCATTGAACAATGCGGATGGAAAGGATTTACGCGCGATGGTATTGGTGTTCATCCGAGACAAGCATTGGTGCTGGTGAACTACGGAAATGGAAATGGCCGTAAGATTTATGAGTTGGCGATGGAGATTCAATCATCGGTGAATGAAAAATTCAACATTCAATTATCTCCGGAGGTTAACATCATTGCATGATGAAGCGATGATCAATTGCAAGTGTAAAAAGTTCATGAGTGAACTATGAATTTTTATAAGACTTTCAAAAAAAGTGTCAAAAATTTTTGCAACTAATGATTTTATATTAAATTCGAATACGTTTAATAATTAGTTAACCAAAAAATTTTAAACGCTATGGCAAAAAAAGCAAAGAAAGCTGCTAAGAAAAAAGCAGCTAAGAAAAAGAAGAAATAGGTTACTCCTATCTTCTTACAAAGGGAAGCGATCCAGGATTGCTTCCCTTTTTGCTTTCACAGCACTTCAAAAACAAGGTGTGTTTCAAGTGACCGTCTTTCTTACTAAAATGAGTTTGCGGGGTAAAAAACGGCATGAAATCAATTCCAGTAGTGTTTTGACGGCAACGGTTGCGTAAAATAAAGTAGTACAATACTTGTTTACCGGGGTCTGTACGGTCTAATTTTGCCCCACCAAACACATAAACCATGGCCAAAGCAACACCAGCCAAAGCAACTTCGAAACCTGCCGAGAAAGAAGTCAAAGCAAAGAAGGCCCCTGTTACCAAGAAAACGGCAACACCAAATGAACTGATCGTAGCCGCCTGCGAGGTTTCATTAGCAAAGCTCAACCAACTAGGTATCGAGCATGAACTCCAGGCTGAAATCAACTGGTGCCTCGGAAGTTTTCAAAACGATGGCAACCCGATTGGACTGTATCACATGGCCGAGCGCTCATTGATTGTCTTTAAGACTGAACAAGCCAAGAAAACCAAAGGCATAACTGCTACGCTCATCAAGGACCTGGAGAAAGCCCTTCAAAGCCGCTGATCAGATCATGTGGGTAACGTTGGCGAGTGCACCCGCATAGCGTCGACAGGAGACTCCAAACCGATTCAGGAATTCGACTCCTTCGTCAGATGGTAAGCCTTTATGCTCGGCATAGGAGTTCAGGTAAATTACGTGCCGGATACCCATGCTGTAGATAATTCTGGCACAAGCCAGGCATGGGGACAGCGTGACATATAGCGTCGCATCCTCAACTGAGGTCTTATTCTTTACTGCGTACAGGATGGCATTTTGCTCGGCATGAATGGCGAGCGAACATCCACCTTTGGAGTCACGCGGGCAGCCTGCCTCCGGCCACTCCTCATCACAATTGTGCGTCCCCGAAGGTGGGCCGTTGTATCCAATCGAAATGATGCGGGTGTCCTTGGTCAGTACGGCCCCGACATGTCGCTTGATGCAATGGGAGCGCTTGGCCAGATTTACGGCCAGTTCCATGTAAATATCGTCGAAGGCAGGTCTCACGGGTGTGCAAAGTAAAGAATGGAACCAAATTTCTTATTTTTGAACGAAACTTTGCTCATGAAATTTACCCACATCACCCTCCTGCTCTTGCTTCCCCTGTTCTGTCAGGGCCAGGAGGTGGTGTCTCCCCGGCCGAGTCCTCTGGCGATAGCTCAATCACGCTATAAAGACACTTACCTGAAAATTACCTATTCCCAGCCCAGCAAACGTGGTCGCACTGTATTTGGTGGCCTCGTGCCCTGGGACGCGGTGTGGCGCACCGGTGCGAACGAGGCTACCGAAATGACCTTAACCCGCGACATCAAAATCAACGGCATCGAGCTAAAAGCAGGGACCTACAGCCTGTTCACGATTCCGCATCAGAACCAATGGACCATCATTTTCAATAACGACCTCGGCTTATGGGGTGCATACAACTATAATCCTAAACAGGACATACTCCGATTCGATGTGCCATCTACCCGCTCCAGGGATGTAGTGTATGAGTCATTTACCATTCAATTGAATGCGCGCAACGACCGCGCAGAGCTGCTGATCGTTTGGGACGATACGCAGGTAGTTATCCCGATTCAATTCCAAGACCAAAAATTATGAAATCCATACCCTTAGTTGCTTTGATCCTGTTGTCCTCCGGACTTTTTGCTCAGGACCTGGCCGAACTGGACCGCCGCAATGGGTTTAAGGACCTCAAGCTAGGTACGCCGATTGACAGTATTCAGGGAGCGGTTTTTAAAAAGGAAATCAAGGAGAAGAATGAGTTCCCCGCAAAGCTCTATGAAGTAGAGAATGATGCCTATAAAACCATTGGCGAAGTCAAGGTGAAGAAAATTGAAGTCAAGACTTACAAGGACAAGGTCTATGAAATCATCGTGATTACCCAAAAAGATATCCGGCTGATGAAGGGCATGGAGAAGTCATTCGGTAAACCGGCCTACATGACACCAACGGATTCCTACAACTGGAATACCAAGACGCTGAGCCTCACTTTTCGTGATCATTCCAAGAATGAATTGCGACTCACCTACCGCTGCTATCCGTTGCTGCAGCAAATGCGGATAGACAAAGGCAAAAAAATCGACGATATAGCCGCCGACTTCTAACCCTGATAAGATATCCGGTAAATCACCCCGGCCATATCATCACTCACGAGCATAGAACCGTCTGGCAGTAGCATAACGTCCACGGGACGTCCCCATTTCTTCTTGCCTTCGGCATCCAACCAGCCACTGGCAAAGGTCTCATAGCTCGTGGCTTCACCATTCGCTACTTTGACCAGGCTGATTCGGTATCCAATATGCCCTGCTTCGGGACTGCGGTTCCAAGAACCGTGTTCTGCAATAAACAAGTGGCCCTGGTACTCTTTCGGGAACATGGATGCGGTATAAAACTTCAGCCCCAGAGGTGCAACATGGGGGCCGAGCTTTTGTGCAGGGGGTGTAAATTCGCTGCAAGGACGTTTGTCTCCAAACTCTGGATCTTTGATATACCCACCCTGACAGTAAGGATAACCGAAGTGCATCCCTGCCTGAGAAGCTTTGTTCAATTCGCAGGGAGGGATTGAATCTCCCAACATATCACGGCCATTGTCTGTAAACCATAAGTCATTTGTTTCTGGTTGCCAGGTAAAGCCAACGGTGTTACGAACTCCATTGGCAAAAACTTCCAGACCAGTACCATCTGCGTTCATCCGTGTAATGCTGGCAAACACGGGGTCCTTGGATTCGCAGTTATTGCACGGAGCACCTACCGGAACATACAATTTCCCATCAGGACCAAATGCAATGTACTTCCAGCCATGGTGTGTTTCTGTAGGATACTTATCATACACGGTTTCAGGAGTGCCTGGGTTATCCAGTTTGGTCTCTATTCCTGTCAGCTTCGAAATACGGCTGATCTCAGCAATATACAGATCTCCATTCTTTAGGGCCACACCGTTAGGCGTATTCAGACCTGAGGCCACTACCCATTTCTTGTCGGCCTTGAAATCACCATCCTCATCACGAACAGCATATACCTTATCACCAGAACGGTTACCGACAAATAAGGTACCATTTGGAGAAAGGGCCATGGAGCGCGCATCCTCAACCTCAGCATAAACGCTGATTTTGAAACCGGCAGGAAGTTTGATGGTATTCAAAGGCAAGCTGTCACTGGCACCGGAAAAAGCAGGGCCACCGCCAAGGGCAACCAATTCACCGGATTTCTTTGAATTCGTGCAACCTAACGTAAGCAGGGCAACACAGGCAATAAGAGCGATGTATTTCATAGTCATGTTTGAGCCTGCCAAGATAATAGTTGGTCCGACGGTGACACCTACCACTGGTCCGATTTTTTACGGGCGGAATGGTATCTTTGGGACATTTTTTACGAATTGAGGCCAGGGCATGATTTCTATATCCAATATCTCTTACTTCATCGGCGGAAGGGCACTTTATGAAAACGCGTCCATGTTTATCAAGCCAGACGACAAGATCGGCTTGATTGGACTCAACGGACGCGGAAAATCCACCTTACTCAAACTCATTTATGGCGAAATGAAGGTGAATGAGGGGAGCATCAGCAAGTCGCGCGACTGTACCATCGGATTTCTCAACCAGGACCTCCTCTCCTTCCAGAGTGACGACGCCATTCTCACCGTGGCCATGGGTGCTTTCAAAGATGCCGTTGATACACAACGTGAAATCGAGAAAATACTACACCAACTCGAAACAACCTATTCCGAAGACCTGGTTGACAAGTTGACCCGGCTTCAGGAGAGATTTGAGCACCTGGACGGATACACCATGCAGGCCAAGGCCGAAGAAGTATTGGAGGGGATCGGATTTTCCACGAAAGACCTGCACCGTCCGTTACGCGAGTTTTCAGGAGGGTGGCGCATGCGCGTGATGCTTGCCAAATTATTGCTGGAGAAGCCATCCTTGCTCATGCTGGATGAGCCAACTAACCACCTTGACTTACCTTCCATTGAGTGGGTGGAAAACTACCTGCGTACCTATGAAGGCGCTGTAGTCATTGTCTCTCACGACCGGGAGTTTCTCAACAATGTCATTACTAAAACGGTAGAAGTAACCCAATCGCAATTGATCTCCTATGAAGGCAATTACAGCTTCTACCTCGAGGAAAAGGAAATGCGGGAGAACATACAGCAGAATGCGTTTGAAAATCAGCAGGCCAAAATAAGGCAAGCTGAACGTTTCATTGAGCGTTTCAAAGCCAAGGCTACCAAAGCCCGTCAGGTGCAATCCAGGATCAAGGCAATCAACCGCATGGACCTGGTGGAAGAGGTAGTCGACGATACGGCAGCCGTAAACTTCAAATTCAAGTTCAACCAACCATCAGGTCGGCATGTGGTAACGCTGAAGGACGTCTCCAAGGCCTATGGTGACTTGCAGATTCTCAAACACACCAATGCCACCATTGAACGCGGTGATAAAATTGCCCTCATTGGTGCGAACGGAAAGGGCAAATCGACCCTGTTGCGTATTCTTTCCGGGACGGAGCCGGTAAGCGGCGACCGCACGATCGGATACAATGTGATTCAGGGATTCTATGCCCAGCACCAACTGGAAGCCCTGCATGTTGATAATGAGATCCTCGAGGAACTCAAACAAGCCGGTAGTGGTAAAACGGAACAAGAGTTGAGGGGTATCCTTGGATGCTTTCTCTTCTCCGACGACGACCAGTACAAAAAAATCAAAGTACTCTCCGGTGGAGAAAAGTCAAGGGTAGCCTTGGCCAAGACCCTGATCTCTGAGGCTAATTTTCTCTTGCTCGACGAGCCCACCAACCACCTTGATTTCATATCAGAGAATATTCTCATTCAGGCACTTCAGCAATATGCCGGAAGCTTCGTGGTGGTTTCCCACAACCGGTTTTTCATCAGCCAGATTGCCAACAAGATCTGGTACATTGAAGATCATCAGATCAAGGAATATCCCGGCACCTACGACGAATTTGAATACTGGAGGAGTAAACAAAAAGCCACTGCGCCTGAAACGCCCCCACCCCCACCCAGGAAGACAGAGACACCGGCTCCCCAACCCGCTAAGCCGACCAATCGCTAAGCCGACCAATCCTTCGACGCGTAAACTGGAAAAAGAATTGGCACAACTAGAAGAAAAAATTGAGGCGGCCCAAAAAAAGCAGGCAGCGCTGTTAGAGACCATGAGTCAGCCGGAAGTCTACTCAAAATTTGACGTACTGTCTTCCCATCAGCAAGACCTCGATCAACAAACAGCAGCACTGGAGACGCTCAATAAGCGTTGGGAGGAGATTGTGTTGGAATTGGATGCGTTGAAAGCTAAAACCGAATGATTTCCAGTAAGGAACTAACAAGCAACAATGCGGCAATGAACAGGACTGCATCGAGGTACCTCGCCACTTTGCGCTTGCCGGTTGAATTTGCAATGTCCATAGGAAATAATGATTTGACATAAATCGTTTTCTGGCCATGACAGTAACCCGCACCAGTCTGAAATTCAGGATTATTTTTCTGGTTCTTTTAATTCCATCCCTCGTTTTTGGGCAGAAAACACTGGTTTTACAGGATAAAACCTATGAACCTCAAATCCGGTCGGTTCAATGTTACCCCAACCAGGCTTCGGAAGGCAATCAGTTATTGCCCGCAGTAGCGCGAATGGACATCCAAAACCTGATGCTGGAATTTGATGACCTCCAGGAACAACGCAGTAACTACTACGCGCGACTTGTTCATTGCAATGCCGACTGGACTGCCTCCACCCTCATGGATCTGGATTTTCTCCACGACTACAATGAAACCACCATCAATGACTATTCCTTTTCGATCAATACCCACATTCCGTATGTTCACTACCGGTTCCCCATTCCGGCCGTGAAGATTCCCGGCAATTATGTACTCATGGTTTATCGGGACGGAAACAGAAAGGATCTGGTCCTCACCCGTCGTTTCATGATCTTTGATGGCCGTATCTCTTTATCGACAGACGACAACCTGGCGGGCCTCGGGAACCTCCGCTCCACGAATCAGGCCTTGAATTTCAAACTCGACTACGGCGCCACGGAAATCATCAATCCCATGGGCAACATCCATGTCACAATTCGCCAAAATCAGCGATGGGACAATGCCAAAGAAGATGTTAAACCCAGCTTTGTGCGGGAAGATGTTGGTCAGCTTGAATACCGCTTCTTTGACCTGGATAAGACCTTTCAGGGCGGCAATGAATTCAGATTCGTGGACTTTCGATCCATGAATTATCCGGGGATGAATACCTACAGATTGGATAAGTCCCATAAGCCCTATGAATTGAGTGTGAATATGGATTACCCCAGGTCAGGCCAGGCTTATTCGCAGTACCCGGACATGAATGGTGGATTTGTGCCTGACAATACTGACTACCCGCAGGAGCCATGGATATCGGCACAATACCTGTACGTTACTTTCGGGCTGAAATCCACTCCCTACAAAGGTGACGTGTACCTCATTGGCGCATACAATGGATTTGCCCGGACCGACGAAAACAAGATGCAATGGGAAAACGGACTCTACGCCAAACGGATATTGCTAAAGCAGGGATTCTATAACTACGCCTATTGGACAGCACCACCAGAGGCAGATGGCAATCAAGTTGAAGGCAACTACTTCCAAACTGAAAACCTGTACGAAGTACTTGTGTATTACAGGGCGTTTCAGCCCAATGCAGATTTACTAATTGGCTATTTTGTGATTCCGGTAAACCCGCGCTAAGCGTATACCAACTCGAGATCGGCTTCTTTCTTTATCGGATTATGATTGGCCATGTCGAGCATGCCAAATCCCTTGTGGGAGAAGTAGCCAAGGCCATGTTCGTAAACAAATTGCTGAACGGCCGGGGGTGCAAATAAGGTGAACGGGAATGTATAACCTCTTACTTCGTACTTAATGTCGGCATCATACAGTGGATAGATACGCGCAAACTTCTTATGGCTCGCTTGTATGCGGTTCAAATAGTCTTTGTCAGGAACCAGTTGAAATTTGTAGAACTCTGCCATCTGCGCAGCAGTGAACTTACCGGAGCTTTGCATCTGGGCTATGGTAGCTTCATACAACAGATCTGAAAACTCGTCTGTCTCCGGGTTGATAAACCGCTTGCCAGCTTCATCATTGAACGCTGCCTCCACCGTAACAATAGGAGAAATGCAGAGGAATTTCACACTCTCTGAAACAGAAACAGGTTCCTCCTGCTCTACAACAACCGGAGACAATTGCAGGGTACCAATCACTATTTCCTTTTGCTCAAATAACACGCCCAGGAAGTAATCCAGAAATCCTTTGTCAGAAGTTGAAAAAACCAAAGTCACCCGCGAGGAGTAAAAGTGAAGGCCCTTGCGGCTGATTTTGGTCTGGCCCTTTAAACCTGAAAAGTTGAAATGAGTGAACTGCTGGTATGCCGCACTCTTGCCGGCAACGATCAATCCCTTCACCGTTTGCGCTAGCAAAAACTGATGATGGAAGGGGACATAAGCACCCTTATTCTTAAGCGTAAAAACTATCCTGATTCTCACTGGTATACCTGGTAAAAAATACTACCAAACCGCAAAAAATGGTCAGTGCGGATAGCTAAAGTACTAAAAATCAGGTATTACGGAAGCGGAGGTAAAAGGAATATTTTAAGTAAGCGGTAACGTGCTGAGAATCAAAAAATTGATCTCTATCAAATAAATCAGACGTTAAATCTAAAGTGCATGACATCACCGTCCTCGACTACATAGTCCTTGCCTTCAACAGCCAGTCTACCAGCCTCTTTAATAGCAACTTCAGTCTTGTACTTTTGGTAGTCAGGAATCTTGATGACCTCAGCCCGGATGAATCCCTTTTCAAAGTCGCTGTGGATTACGCCAGCGGCCTGGGGAGCCTTCCAGCCCCGGTGAATAGTCCAGGCGCGCACTTCCTGAACTCCAGCCGTGAAGTAGGTGATCAGGTCAAGCAAATGATAGGCGGCATGTACCAGCTTGTTGAGGCCGGATTCCTTGAGTCCATATTCAGCGAGAAATACCTCCCTGTCTTCTCTGGATTCCAACTCGGCAATTTGTGCTTCAATGGCAGCACAAACCATTACTACTTCAGCACCCTCGTCCTTTACCAGGTTCTTCAGGGCCTCTACGTGTTTATTGCCGGTTAACACCGCTGACTCCTCTACGTTGGCCACATAAATTACCGGCTTGTCCGTAAGGAGCTGGAGGTCTTCAATTGCCTTTCGATCCTCAGCATCAGTTACAACGCTTCGGGCGTTTTTTCCACCCTGCAATGCCTGCTGAAACAACTGCAAGGCAGCGAGTTCTTTCTTGGCTTTGGCATCGCCGCTCTTGGCTGTGCGCTCAACCTTGGATATTTTCTTTTCTACCGAATCGAGGTCACGTAGCTGAAGTTCGGTATCGATAATTTCTTTGTCTGCTACCGGGTTCACCCTGCCGTCAACGTGTATGATATTGTCATTCTCAAAGCACCGTACCACATGGGCGATGGCATCTACTTCCCGGATGTTTGCCAGGAACTGGTTGCCGAGGCCTTCTCCCTTGGATGCACCCTTAACGAGTCCGGCGATATCAACAAATTCAAAGGACGTGGGCAGTACCCGGGCCGGGTTCACCAGCGACGCGAGGATGTTCAGGCGCTCATCAGGCACTGAAATTACGCCCACATTGGGCTCAATAGTACAGAATGGAAAATTGGCTGCTTCCGCTTTGTTGTTGGAGAGCGCATTAAAGAGGGTTGATTTACCTACATTCGGAAGACCAACGATACCGCATTTTAGACCCATAGCTTAAGCTTCCCGCGGGCTGGAAATTAGTTAGCCGCAAAAAGTCCGGCAAATATACGGTTTGACGGGCGGGCATGCTCCATTCCCAAAATAAAAAACCCCGACCCCCATTACAGGGTCAGGGCTTTCGGTTTAGGTACCAGGTTAGGTATCGTTAATCCCACTTCAACTCTGAATCAACAGAAGACTTGTTCTGGCTATCAGCGTCGAGGGTAATTTCTTCATTTTCGTCGCGTGCGTGATCAAATTGGGTAAAGTCAACATCGGGCATCAACTCGGTCTTTACATGGTTTACCGTATTGTTCAATGCACCCAGGAACTTATTAAAATCCTCCTTATACAGGAATATCTTGTGTTTTTCGTACGTGAATCCTTCATCATCCTTGTTATACCGCTTCTTGCTTTCGGTGATAGTCAGGTAGTAATCATTTGAACGGGTCGACTTCACGTCGAAAAAATAGGTCCGCTTGCCTGCTTTTACTTTCTCGGAGAAGATCTCATCTCTGCCATTCTTTTGCTCGTCCACAGATCAAAGGTTTAGGTTAGCTATCAAGGGTTTTGGTATCACCGAAGATAGTGGTTTGCAAAAATATTGCAAACATGGGGTCATAAAATCCGGTTATAAGCGCCTATTTTTGGACTCCGGGCTCATCCAAAACGGCCAGTCCGAAAGATCCATTGAGCACTAAACTGACTGATCTGAGCCCTGCCTCCAGCCTCGAATTGCTTGCCAGGCAATTGGTAGAGGGGTTTATTACGGGTCTGCACAAATCACCATACCATGGATTTTCGGTTGAATTTGCAGAACATCGGCTATACAATGAGGGCCAAAGCACCCGGCACCTGGATTGGAAAGTGTATGCTCGGACTGATCGGTTGTATACCAAGCAGTATGAGGAAGAGACCAACCTTCGATGCCTGATTGTACTGGACACGTCAGCGAGCATGTACTACCCACCCGAAACGCTGGCCAAGTTGCGTTTCAGCACCTATGCTGCGTCAGCCCTCGCCTACCTGCTTCACAAACAGCGCGACGCTGTGGGCTTTTGCCTCTTCTCAGACAAAATCGACGAACTCACACAGGTCAGGTCCACCCGATCTCACCTGGATAAACTGTACACCCTGCTCGAAAAGAAGTTGGAGAGCAAGCAGCCTTTACTCAAGACCACACGCGTAGCCCCTGTATTGCATGAGGTGGCCGAGAAAATTCACAAGCGATCACTGGTCATCCTGTTCAGCGACATGTTCGAGAATGCCGAAGACCAGGAAGAAGTCTTTAAAGCACTTCAGCACCTGAAACATAACCACCATGAGGTGCTGCTTTTTCATGTGAGTGACCATGATACCGAACTCGAGTTTCGGTTTGACGAGAAACCCTATGAATTTGTCGATCTCGAGAGTGGCGAAAGACTTCGCTTAAATCCGGCTGAAATCCGGGATCGGTATCAGCAATCGGTGGAGCAATTTCACCGCATGTTAAAGCTAAAGTGTAATCAATTAAAGATTGACTTTATCTCTGCCAATACCAATACGGATTTCTTTACCGTATTGCAGGCCTACCTGATTAAGCGGTCAAAAATGAGATAGTCTTCAGGACTGCAGCGACTCGTTATGTAAGTATGCCTTTTTGGCCATCAGCACTTCCTTCGTCTCTACATGGTCAGGATCGGGTACACAGCAATCTACCGGACATACTGCCGCACACTGTGGCTCTTCGTGGAACCCGGTACACTCGGTGCATTTACCAGACACAATAAAATAGAACTCATCGGAAACGGGTGCCTGGGGAGATTTTGCGTCCACTTTTGAACCACCGTCGGAAGCTACCTCCGTGAGTTTGGTACCACCAGCCCATGTCCACTCCCGGCCCCCCTCATAGATGGCTGTATTTGGGCATTCCGGCTCACAGGCTCCACAATTAATGCACTCGTCTGTAATCTTTATCGCCATGCTGTGCTCGTTTCTCCTAATTTTGACCGCAAAAATACGGCCGTTTGAACAACTCTCAAAACAAACGCGCCGGCCGAAAGTTCAACGTTATGCTACAGTCTGATAGAATTGAGGCTTTTGTAAAACTCCGGCATGTCCTGCAAACCATGGACAGCAGAGAGCGGGCTGCCTTGGCTTCTGCCGCCAAAAATGAAAACGGCTGGTTCACAGCCGAAAGCATTAACATGGCCCTGGATGGAATCTGCAAACTACTCGAACCCGAAATACTACCTACCTGGACCCGCCGATACCCCCATGAACCCAAGTCGCCTGCTATAATCGGCGTGGCCATGGCAGGCAATATTCCGGCTGTTGGATTTCACGATTACCTATGTGTTCTGATGGCCGGTCACCACCTCAAGGCCAAACTAAGCAGTTCAGATACAGTCCTCCTGAAATTCATCCATCAACAACTCGGTCAAATAGACCCGGCACTAGCCGCAAGGGTGGAATGGTCGGACCGGCTCAATCATACCGACGCCATGATTGCCACCGGAAGCGATAACACAGCGCGGTACTTTGAATACTATTTTCGCGGAATCCCCCATATCATCCGAAAGAACCGGTCTTCGTGTGCCGTGATCGTTGGCGAAGAACCTGAAGCCGAGTTTGTTCAACTGGGCGCCGACATCTTTAGCTATTTCGGGCTGGGGTGCCGCAATGTATCCAAGATTTTCATCCCGCAGGATTTTGATCCTGCTCAATTACTCGCTTCCTGGAAATCCTATTCGGCCGTCATTGACCATCATAAGTACGCCAACAACTACGAATATCAGAAATCCTTGTTGTTGCTGAATCAATCAAAATTCCTTGACGGGGAAATTGTACTACTCAGGGAAAGTGATCAATTAGTGTCCCCGGTAGCCACCGTATTCTATGAGCGCTATAACAGTCAGGATGCGTTGCGAAAACGACTGGAAGAAGAGAAGAGGAAGATTCAGGTGATCGTTTCGGCACAGGCCTGGTATCCAGGCAGTATTCCGTTTGGCACCGCACAGTGGCCGGCCGTAGACGACTACGCTGACGGCATGGATACTATGAAATTCCTTCAGGGGGTTAAAACCGCCGGTTGAGAATCTCGCTCATGATGAATGCCTTGCGAAAATTGGTCGGATCCCTGAGTTCGAGGGCATACTGACGAGCGAGGCTTGGTTTGGATTCCTTTTCGTAGGACTTGAATTGCTTATAGCGAACAATCGTGTCTTCCAACTTCATCGTTTCCTCGAGGGATGGTCGCTGGAAGGCATCGCGGGTGGCCTGATCATAGATTTCATAGATCCTGTCCTGCTTCCGATAGTCATAGTCCACGTCCTCCAAAGGCTTGGGTTCCGTGTAAGTGCTCTGAACCACGGGCCTGGGCACCACAACAGGTGCTGGTACAGGTTCTTCTACCTTTTTGCCCTGCTGGATTTCCTGGAGCAGCTCCTCAAAAGTCATCGGCTTGTGACCATCGCCACCGGCCTCTGGCGTCGGTGATGGAGGTGGCGATTGCTTCTTCTTGGACCGGCTGAAAATATAAATCAGGCCAATGATGATCCAGACGATGATTTTGATTTCCATGCTTTCAAAAGTACCTAAAATTTGCGGGTCTGCTCAGCCTTATGGTCTCCAAATTTTGGAAGTATTTTTTGAATTGCAGTGCCTGTCAGCGCCTTACTTAAAGTGATGCTTGAAGGCCGAAAAAAGGCTGACGGTGATTCATATTTCCTTATATCTTTGCCAACTTTATTTAGGCCTCATAAGATCAGTAGAGAATGCAGTTATCCAAGTTAGAGATCAAGGGATTCAAGAGTTTTGCAGATAAAATCGTCATCAATTTTGATGAAGGGGTTACAGGTATTGTGGGGCCAAACGGCTGCGGTAAGTCCAATGTTGTTGACTCGATCCGGTGGGTGCTGGGAGAGCAGAAAACCAGCGCCTTGCGTTCGGAGAAGATGGAGAACATTATCTTCAACGGTACCAACCAGCGCTCCCCGTTGCAAATGGCAGAGGTTTCTCTGACCATCAACAACACCAAGAATCTCCTCCCTACTGAGTATTCCCAGGTAACCATTACCCGTCGGTTGTATCGCTCTGGTGAAAGTGAGTACCTGCTCAATGGTGTAACCTGTCGGTTGAAGGACATTACCAATTTATTCCTGGATACTGGCGTGGCTTCCAACAGCTATTCCATTATTGAGTTGGGTATGGTTGACGACCTCCTCAACGACCGTGATAACTCCCGCCGCATGCTGTTCGAAGAAGCGGCCGGTATCTCCAAATTCAAGAAAAGGAAGAAAGAGACACTCAAAAAACTGGAAGATACAGACGCAGACCTCGAACGCGTAGATGATTTGTTGTTTGAGATAGAGAAGAACATGAAGAGCCTGGAGAAGCAGGCCAAGCAAACCGAGACTTATTACAAGGCCAAAGAAGACTATAAAGAGAAGAGCATTCTGCTGGCCAAAGTGGTGGTGAATAAGCAGAAAGAGAAATTCAACAGTGTCAACCAGCAAATTGATGCTGAGAATGACCGCAAGCTTTCCCTGACAACTTCCATCGCCGAGAAAGAGGCGTCGATTGAGAATGAAAAAGCCGAACTGATTACTAAGGAAAAAACCCTTTCAACACGTCAAAAGACGATCAACGATCACGTTGCCAATATTCGTCAACGCGAAAGCGAGAAGCAGATCAATAATGAGCGCCTCCGTTTTCTGAATGACCGCGCTGCCAGTCTTCGCGACCAGATTGACCAGGACAAGAAAAGCAACGAGCGTGCGGCATTCGCCATCCAGAGTCTGCAATCCGAAGAGCAGTCGGCCAACCTGATTCTGCAGGAGATTGCTGCCAAGGCAGAAAGCATCAAGGCAGAGTATGATGCCCAGAAAATTTCTACCAATCAACTACAGATTGATGTAGACACCCTGCGCAACGAACAGCGCACCAAGCAGGAGGAATCATTTCAGATCAACAAGGACGTAGAAATCCGTGAGATTCAGATTGCCTCCCTCAAGCAGGAAATCGATCGCGCCACTACCGATACCAGCCATCAAAGTGCCAGCCTGGTGGAGTTTGAGAATAAACTGGTGGTCCTCCAGGAACAGATTCAGGAAAAGAACCAACGCCTGATCGAACTGAAGAACGAAGAGAACGATGTCATTGCGCGCATCAGTTCTTTGGAAAAAACCATTGACATGATTCGGGAAGAGCTGACCGAAACCGGTCGCAAGCTGGATGCCCGCCAGAACGAATATCAACTGACTAAATCACTGGTCGAGAATCTGGAAGGGTTTCCCGAAGCCATCAAATTCCTAAAGAAGAAGGTCGAATGGACCCGTAACGCCCCGCTCCTATCCGACATCCTCACCTGTCCTGAGGAATATCGTGTGGCGATTGAAAACTACCTGGAGCCCTATCTCAACTATTACATCGTTGATCACGAGGCCGAGGCATACGATGCCATCAATATCCTGAGTGATGCCAGCAAAGGCAAAGCCAACTTCTTCATCCTGGACGCTTTCGAGAAGTTTGTTCCCAATAACCTGAACATCTATCAGAATGCTTATCCGGCGACACAGGTTATCGAATTTGATCCGAAGTATGGCAAGCTCATGTCGTTCATCCTGGATCGTGTTTATTTTGTAGAGGGTGATTTGAAGTCGGTAGCAGCCGATGACGACAATACATTTATTACCAAGAGCGGGAAATACACCCGCCGGCGCTTCAGCTTGTCCGGTGGCTCTGTAGGTCTCTTTGAAGGAAAGAAAATTGGCCGGGCCAAGAACCTTGAAAAGCTGGACAAGGAGATCAAAGAACTGAACAAGAAGCTGGAAGAAGTGCGGTATTCCCTGCTCGATCGTCAGCGCGAATTGGAACGGTTGCGCAATAACAACCTGAAAGTGACTATTGAAGAGGCACAGAATGCCATCAAGCAGGTTAACGATGAGTTCATTTCGGTAAAAACAAAGAAAGAGCAGTTCGCGGAGATGATCAACAACGCCGATCTGCGGCGGGAAGACATTCTTGAGAAGATAGACATCCTGTTAAAGGAATTGGATGAACTCCGCCCAAGGTCGCAACGTATCACCTTCGAGCTGAATGACCTGGATGAAAAACTGAAGCAGATGAGTGACGGACTTACCGCACAGAATGAGTTGCTCAGCCAGAAGTCCAATGCGTTTAATGAACAAAATATCTTCTTCCACCAGCAAACCAACCGGGTACGCAGCCTCGAGCAGGAAATCCGGTTTAAGCAGGAAGCCGTAGAGCAAGGCAGTCAGCGGATCACCGCCAATTCAGTTGAGCTAAAGCACAATGAAGAGGAGATCCGTACCATCTTTGAGAGCACCCAATCTGGCGATGAAGAACTCATCAAGTTGTACGCAGAAAAAGATGAAATGGAGCGTGGCCTGAATGAGGCTGAGCGTGACTACTATGCGGCGCGCGGAGATATTGACGCCGTTGAAAAAGATCTCCGGAATCTTCAGCACCAGCGTGAAAACATTGATTCATTGCTGATGCAACTTCAGAACCAATTAAACGAAAGCAAGCTTGAGTTAAACTCTGTCAAAGAGCGGTTGTCCGTAGAATTCAACGTCGTTATGGACGACATCCTTACCCAGGCCACAGAAGAAGAAGCGCAGCAATTACAGGCAGTAGATGAAGAAAAGCTCCGCAACGATGTCACCCGCATCCGGGAGAAAATTGACAACATGGGCCCCATCAACCCGATGGCCATGGAGGCCTATAATGAGATCAAGGAACGGAATGACTTCATCATTACCCAGAAAGATGACTTGCTGAAGGCCAAAGAGTCGTTGTTCAATACAATAACTGAAATTGAAGGTGTGGCCAGCCAGACCTTTATGGATGCCTTTACCAAAATCAAAGAGCATTTTATCACGGTATTCCGGTCGCTCTTCAATGAAGGCGATGATTGTGACCTGAAGCTGGTTGATCCCACCCGTCCCCTGGAATCTGAAATCGACATCATTGCAAAACCCAAAGGCAAGCGCCCTTTGACGATCAATGCACTGAGTGGCGGAGAAAAGACATTGACGGCTACGGCGCTGTTGTTTTCCATGTACCTGTTGAAACCTGCCCCCTTCTGTATTTTTGATGAGGTGGATGCCCCGCTCGATGATGCCAACATCGACAAGTTCAACAACATCATTCGCAGCTTTAGCAAGGATTCCCAGTTCATTATTGTGACCCACAACAAGCGCACCATGACCACCACCGATGTGATCTATGGTGTGACCATGGTGGAAAAAGGGATATCCAGGGTAGTGCCCGTGGATATGCGCGAGTTGGCGTAATTGACGCCTGCGCGACAATAGGATTGATTTTCAGAACCCTTCTGGGCCTGTGCGCGTTAACCGTGTATCTAAATCAATAACTTATGATTCGCCGATTCCTATTTTCCACCCTTGCTGTCATTGCTATCGTGATGTCATCCAACGCCCAAAAGGGCAAATCCCGCGATACGTCTATTCCGCTCAAGGCCACAGCCGGGAAGGCTGTAGCCGCCTTTGCTGAAGGCTGCTTCTGGTGTTCTGAACACATCTTTGAGGCCCTTGTGGGAGTTGACTCGGCTACTTCAGGTTATGCAGGTGGTACTGCCATAAATCCCAGTTATGAATTGGTAAACACCGAGACCACCGGGCATGCTGAGTCCGTACTCGTGTATTATGATCCCAAGGTTATTTCCTATGCGGATCTCCTCAAGGTATTTTTTACTTCACATGACCCCACCACCGTCGACCGGCAAGGTCCGGACCAGGGCAATTCTTACCGATCGATCATCTTTTATTCTACACCGGCTGAAAAGCAACTTGCCGAACAGGCCAAAAAAAGTTTTGCTTCCTCCTTCAAGGATCCAATAGTATCCGAAATTAAGCCACTCAATGCCTTCTACAGGGCTGAAGGATACCACCAGAATTTCGTTGACTTCAATCCCAACAATCCCTACGTGCAAGGCGTATCCATGCCACGGTTCGATAAGTTCAAGAGGACCTGTAAGCTAAAACTCAGGTAGCCGGCCGGAAGCCAATGGCCCAGTTGATCGTGTACCACATGGCTGCATCCGGAAGTCGGGACCAGGTTTGCAGGTGATGGATCGATGCATCAAAGTCAGTAGATTCTATCAGGCGCTCGCGGATCATTACCTCCCGGGCGCCTGTTATAATTCCAATGAGATTCTGAGCAAGTGCTTGAAAGGTGTCGGTACCAGCGTTGTCACCAAAAAACACTAAATCATTGCGTATCTGCCGGAAACCTTCATGGTATAGCAAAGCAACCAACTTACGTCCAATGTTCGGGTCATTGCCGAGCCGCTCGTAGGATTGCATGTAGGCTTTCCAAAGGGATTGAAAGCCCTCCGGCTCCGGGAACAAGACAAGGCCTGGATGATCATCGTCGGCCACCACGGCCCAGCCACCCGGCCGTACTGCCCGAAACATACTGTGAACGATCTTGTTCGGCTGTTGAACATGCTCGAGAATAAAGCGTGCATGGGCACCATCGAATAAACCCCACTCCGACTCATGCAATTCCAGTGATTCGGCATTTGCCAACCTAAATTCCAGCCACGGATGATTCTTACTCAGGTGGGCTGCCACGGCCAACTGATTTTGGTCGCGCTCGATCCCCAGACAAGCGCCGGCAGGTCCGGTCAGTTGGGCCAATTGGTGTGTGAATTGTCCAAGGCCACTGCCAACATCGAGTATCTTGTCCCCGGTCTTTACCGGCATCAATGCGATACACCGGGCATTAATCAATTCATTGAGCTTTGAAAGGCGGGCCTGCTCTGTGGGATCAGTGCCGTGAATATAAGATGACATGGCTACTTTGATTTTATGGAATCCGGGGGCGGAAGCACGTGCCCCTTGCCTATGGTCACCTTGGGGTTGTCGTAGTTTCCACTAACGTGAAATGGGATCTTGATACCAAAAGGCAACAGTTGAAGTTTTACAATGTATTGAATGGCGCCCGTCATTTCACTGGTGCCTTCTATGTCTGCATCGAAGCCGGACACCTTGATCGAAAATGGTTTGATTATGATTTTGTTATCACGAACTTCTGATCTCAGGACGAAATCGCGCAGGTGCGGATCATTTACTTCCTGGCGTTTGGTGGCCTTACTCAATTCCTCAAAAATCTTCATGCCGTTGATTTTAGCATGCGCAATACGCATTTCTCCACCGCCGATCAGGGTCTCGTAACGGGGATATAACGCATCATTCAACTCACCCTTCAACTTGTAGGTTATCGAGAACATCCCATCTGCATTTCCGGCGGCGGGCAATAATTCACGCACCAACCGCATTTCGCGGTATGCCCGACTTATGTCTAACTCTTTGATATCCAGGGATAAATCGAATGCCGGGTGATTCATGTCCCTCGTATTGTAGTCACCCGAAATATTAAACGCTGCATTCAGGGTATTGAAGCCCGTTTCTTTAAATCGCAATATCCCATCCTGCATTCCGATAGATCCATCCAGTTTGGTGATGTGCATATCATCAAAATGAACATAGTCAATTTCAGAATCAAAAGTCGCCTGTAAGTTCATGGGCACCTGCCATACCTTCATTTGCTTGTTGTGGTGGGTGGTGTCGGAAAGGGACATCCATTGGTTAATATCGAGGGTATCACATCGAAGCATAAGGTCAGCCGTGACCAGATCCGATTTACGTGTCGCAAAAGCCATGTAGTTGGTAATGTCACCGGACATAGTAACCTTACCCTTTCCAAACCTCCCGCGAAATCGATCCAATTGAATCCGTTTCGGGGTAAAGGAAAATACAGCCTCATCAATCCGGCAAGGTTGAGGAATCGAATTACCAAATACTTCTATGCCATCCAGGGACAAAGTGCCAGATGAAGAAACATTGTCGTATCGTCCTGCTTCCACTTCGCTTAGTCTTCCGCTTGTCTCCAGGTTTGTTTGGACGATCCCCTCCCACTTAAATCCGGTGACCGGATACACCCGCGTAAGTTTGGCCAGGTCCACCCTTCCCTTTACCTTAAGATCATAGTCCAGGTATTCCAGGTTGGCAACTGATCCTTTTACTTCAAAAGGTTCATCTTCCAGCGTATAAGTAAGTTGATCGATGGTAAGGCGCGTGTCTGCAAATTTACCGTCATCATTCATCACCCCGCCTTTGAAGTGGATATTGGTGAGCGGTTCGGGATATCCGTTAGTCTTCAGGTAACCTTCTTTCAATTCAACGGTTGCCTTCACCGGAGGAAACTTACGGGTAGCAGCATGATAAACGCCATTGGCCAACAACTCAAACGAGAGCTTTCCTTTGGCCACTACACCCTCGAGGGGAAAAATGGTCTCCAGATCTGCTAAATCAATATCGGCCTTCAGGTCAGACTTGATCTGCAACTCTTCATATCCCCTTACATGGAGAAAACCACCGATGGTATTCTTGTCCAACTTCATAAACAACCGTTGAAAATCAAATACGGTGTGCGCTGGTTTACCCGTCGGGTTGTTGGCCGCCAGGTAAAACTGAATGCTGTCAATTGCTGCAGGGAGGTGATTATATTTTATCCGGCCATCGCGGAGGCGGGTTTGCACCTGAAAGACAGGCACCTGAGTTAAGACGCTGTCGCGCCAGGCGAGAGGACCTTTCACTCTTATTTCACCCATCAAATCCCCTTTTAACTCCATTCCGTCAATGGGGTACATGCGTTCCAGTTCAGCCAGGTCCAGGTCAGCATGCAGATCGCCATCCAGGTAAATGTGATCCACACCTTTCCAGAGGAATCTTCCCTGCACCCGGTGCTTAAGCATTTCAAAGGAGAGGTTTTTGAAATCAAATACGGTGCTATCACGGATGCCATACAGGTTACTGATCTGAAATTCCATTTGAATGTGATCAATGGGATCCGGTAAGGTGTCAATCTTAAAACGGGCATCTGTCACCTTGAAATTGGCCATCATGCTTGGCAGTTGCTTCTGGTCCGGGATCCAGGCACCATTGATAAATCCTGTAAATCCCAACTCACCCTGCGTTGATATTTGTTTGAAATCTTTCATAAAAACGCCAGGAACCAACGAGAGTATATTCTTAAATTCAGTGGATTGGGTAGCGAATGTCAATCCAAAATCATACCCCTTTTCCAACTGAGCCAGGCTGCCTTCTATGTTAAACCGGAAGTGATTAATGCGCCAGTCATTCTGTTTGAATGCGAATCGCCGCGCATTGAAATCCAATTCCAGGGTGGCATCCACTTCAAGTTCCTTTTTGAAGAAATACCTAAGCTTGCCATAATTGAGTGTAAAATCGTTTGAGATGATTTGCATTTTCAAATCAAACACATCACGTGCGAAATCTCCCCTGCCTGAAAAGGTGAGGTCCTTGAGCCATACATCCAGTTTCCGCCCCATGTCCGTGTAATGCAGGTTGCCGTTGCTTACGCGAACTTCATCCAGGGCCATGCCGGTGCCTGTACTGGTCGTGGTATCACTACTGTCTGAGGCAATTAGATCATAATTGGCATGTCCATTTGCCAATACACGGAGTTTCAACGTTGGAGCCCGTAAGTGTATACTCTTCAGTTCCGTTTCCGGTCCCCAGAACAGACTGCCTAACCGGATTTCAAAGTCAAGCTCATCGGCACGGGCCAGGGTGTCACCTGCAAACTCGCCACGGCCGACCATGGAAACTTGTTCAAGGGTGACGGTGATGTTGGGAAAGTCACGAAAAAGGGTAACCGATACATCATCAAAGTATACATCCTTAGTGATCTGACGATCAATTACTTGTTCAAGTTTTGTACGGAACGAATCCCGGTTAAGCAAGAGAAAGCACCAGATTACCAGGACCAATAAAACGAAGAAAACCGCCAAGGCAAGGGCTGCGACTTTGGTGATCCTCAATAAGCGACTACGGACAATCATGACCGAAAATTAATACATAAACCAGATCGGCCCACACCCTATTACGCCGGCAGCGCCAGCGACTTTGGTGTAAGACAATGCATTACCATCCATGCTACTCCATAGGCGGAACCTGAAATCACAAACAAGATGGTATAGCCGGTGCCAATGTTACCGGCGGATTTATAGTAATCCAGTAGCCACCCGACCAGCAAGGGAAAAAGAATTCCTCCAACCGATCCAGCCATACCACCGATCCCAACCACGGTGCTTATAGATGACTTGGGGAAAATATCAGAAGCCGTGGTGAAGATCGTTGCACTCCATGCCTGGTGAGATGCAGCTGCCAGGCTGATCAAGGCCACTGCCATCCAGATGTTGCCCACCCATGGCGCGGTCATCACGGGCAAAACACAAAGGGCAAATACCAGCATGGACGTCTTGCGTGCCCGGAACACACCCCATCCCTTGCTAATAAGATTTGATGATAAATAGCCACCGCCAATACTTCCCAGGGATGTGGCCATATATACGGCCACCAATTGCCAATTGGGCTTGCGCAAATCTATGGCATAGGTATCTGAGAAATAGGAAGGCAACCAAAAGAGGAAGAACCACCATATGGGATCTGTCAGAAATTTTCCCAGCACGAAAGCCCAGGTTTGCTTAAACCGAAGTAATTGCATCACCGCGTATGGCGAAGCAGGCTCCGCTATCTCGTCATCTTGCTGAATGTAGTTACGCTCACCTGAAGAAAGCTGTTTATGGCGGGATGGCACTTCATACCATATCCACCAGGCCACCAACCAAAAAATACCAAGCGCCCCGGTCCAGATAAACGCCTGACGCCAGCCATATAATCCAAGTATCCACGGCACCAGCACAGGAGCAATCATCGCACCGATGTTGGCGCCTGAATTAAAAATTCCGGTAGCCAAAGCCCTTTCCTTGCGCGGAAACCATTCTGCTGTTGCTTTGATGGCATTCGGGAAGTTTCCTCCTTCACCCAAACCAAGCATCGCGCGAACGCCCAGGAAACCAAGGGTCGATGTAACGCCACCGTGCAACATGGCTGCCAAACTCCAAAAAGCTACCGATAGGGTGTACCCCAGACGCGTACCAAAACGGTCTATCAACCTTCCTGACAGCAACAAGCCGATGGCATAGGCAGCATTGAAAGCCATGACAACCGTAGCATAATCGCTTTCTGTCCAATGGAATTCGTCTTGCAGGGTAGGTTTTAGCAAGCCTATTACCTGACGGTCGATATAATTGATGGTGGTGGCAGCAAACAACAATCCGCAGATCGTCCAACGCAATCGTCCGGCTGTATTTTGAACGTCTGGCATGATTACTTGCCCTTCAGGCGTCGGGCTATCGAAACACAATCAGCAGCCCTGGCTGTAAGTTCTGACCAGCGTTCACCCTGTATGATGTCATGGGAGAAAAGTTGAGATCCCAACCCTACACATTGAGCACCTGCTTTGAACCAAGTCTGCATGCTCAACTCCGTTGGTTCAACGCCGCCAGTCACCATCATCGGAACATCAGGCATGACACTTCGTATTGACCTTACAAACTCCGGACCCAGCACAGATCCCGGAAAAATCTTAACGATGCCTGCCCCCATCGACAAGGCTGAACTTATCTCAGATGGTGTTGCTGCGCCAGGTATCCACAATACCCCCGATGCTGCGCAAACACCTCCGGTACCAGCCTGTGTAGTCGGTGCTACAATAAAGGAAGCTCCCACTCCGATGAACCGCCTGGCGGTATCTCCATCCAACACGGTACCAGTACCCAGGTGCAAATCAGGATACTGCCTGGCATAGCTTACCAGTTCTTCAAATATCTGCAGGGCATTTTGTTTCCGGTTCGTGAACTCAAAGGTGCGCACCCCGCCTTCCACCAACGCATCTATTACCCGAAAAAGTCTCGTAGCATTATCATCAGCATACAAGGGCAATACCCCGTCGCCGCAGATCTTGTCGATCAAAGATTGTTGCGCACTCATCATGGTTAGCGCAATAGCTTTCCAATATTTTGCTGCCGTGCGAGATCTGACACTTCCTCCCTCGAAGCCATCAACACATCCCCGGACATGGTATGTTTGAAAGCGCAGGCGGCTGTCGCATAATCAATCATTTGCTGTTCCTCCCATTTTTGATGATGGCCGTAAATCAACCCGGCCGCAAACGCATCTCCGGAACCTATTCTGTCAACAATCGGATTTAGTTCCATCAGACGTGATGCCTTTACACTTGTTCGGTTCCACCACAGTCCCTGAATGCGATGGTGGCTGGAGGAGATAACTTCGCGTTTAATCCAACCGATCCCCGTAAGGCCAGAGAATAGCTTACCGGCCTGCGCGCAGGCATCTTCAAAAGAAGATGAGCTAATGCCGAGGCAATTTTTCAGGTCTTCTTCGCCTGCGATCCAAATGCTTGATTTTTCCATCAGACCCGGCATAACTTCACGGGCAGATTTGCCGTATCGCCACAGGTTCCTTCTGTAGTTAATGTCGGCGGATATCACCATGCCCCGTGACTTGGCGTTATTCAGGGCTTCCTGACAGACCTCTAACGCACCTAAAGAAAGCGCAGGTGTAATCCCACCCCAGTGAAACCAGGAAGCATCACGAAACACTTCGTCCCATTTAATCATCCCATGGCTGATACTGGAAAATGCGGAATTAAATCGATCGTAGATGATCTTCCCGGATCGTTCTCCTGCACCGGGTTCAAAAAAGTACAATGGCATCCGTTCTCCGCCGGTTACACAATGTTGGAGGTCCACGCCCGCCTGCTGCAAAGACCGGGTGGCTGCAATACCAAGTTCATTGTCCGGAAACCGGGTAACATGTTTCGAGGGTATGCCCCAGGACGCCAAGGCAACGGAAACATTGGCCTCCGAGCCTCCATAATTTATGTCGAGCTGGTGCGCATTTACCAGTCGGCCCGATGCGGGTGTGGAGAGACGCATCAGAACCTCACCGAGCGTGACTATTTTCCTTGATTCCATCAGAAATACAATATCCGCAAACTTTACAATTTCTCACATACCCTGAATTTTTCGTTACTTCGTCAGGAACTATAGTCCAATGTCCAGCCAGGTACTCAGGATTCATCCGAATGACAATGTTTTAGTCGCATTGACTGACCTGCTGGCAGGTGACGCTGTTTCCTGTGACGGGGTCACCTACACTATCAAAGGAAGTATCCCGGCTAAACACAAAGTAGCCATGCATGATATGTCATCCGGGGCTATTGTGACCATGTATGGTGTTACTATAGGCAAGACAACGCGAAGTATTCAATCCGGAGAAGCCATTGGCACGCATAACCTGCATCACCAAGCCAGCCATTACCACCTTAAAGACTCAACATACAGCTGGACAACTCCCGATACAAGCCGGTGGAAGGACCGCACCTTTCTGGGATACCACCGCGCTGACGGGCAGGTTGGAATTGCAAACTATTGGCTCCTGGTGCCACTGGTCTTCTGTGAGAACCGTAACATCGAACATATGCGCAAGGCTTTGGAACTTGCGCTGGGTTATCAGGAACAAGACCGGTATGCTGATTTTGTCAATCACCTGGTTGACGAGCACTTACAGGTAGTTACCTCATCAACTACACACCCCCAAAAATCAGGGAAACGATTGTTCCCACAGGTGGATGGCATCAGAACACTCTTGCATGAAGGAGGATGTGGAGGCACGCGACAGGATGCGGATACGCTCTGCTCCTTGTTGGCCGGATATATCCACAATCCCAATGTCGCCGGGGCAACGGTCTTCAGCCTGGGGTGTCAGCACGCGGAAATTGACATCCTACAAAAGAAACTTAGTGACCTGGATCCAAACAGTACCAAGCCAGTTATTATTCTGGATCAACAGCAAGCTGGCACTGAACAGGCGTTAATGGAGGAAGCTATCCGGTTGACTTTTACCGGGCTTAAGGAGGCTAACAAGTTGCAACGAAAGCCAGCTCCGCTAAGCAAACTCGTCGTGGGCCTCAAGTGCGGCGGGTCGGATGGGTTCTCTGGCATATCCGCCAATCCTGCCATCGGGCACACATCCGATCTCCTGGTGGCCATGGGTGGCAGCACTATTTTGTCAGAGTTCCCTGAACTCTGTGGTGTGGAACAAAATCTGATTGACCGATGTCAGGTGCCTGCAGATGCCAAACGGTTTATCGATCTGATGCAGGCCTATTCCAAGGCAGCGGTGGCCGCGGGTTCAGGTTTTGACATGAACCCGTCACCAGGTAACATCAAGGATGGGCTCATTACCGATGCCATGAAATCAGCCGGAGCGGCACGCAAAGGAGGAACAGCACCTGTTGCCGATGTGCTGCCCTATGGTACCTACCTTCGCAAAGCAGGGCTTAATTTGCTGTGTACACCCGGTAACGATGTGGAGTCAACAACCGGCACCACCGGCAGTGGAGCGCAAATCATACTATTCACCACTGGCCTGGGGACGCCCACCGGTAACCCGGTTTCGCATGTGGTCAAACTCTCTACCAACAGCCGGCTTGCCGAAAGGATGCCCGACATCATTGACTTTGATTGCGGAGCCGTGATCCGAGGCGAAAAAACTATTGAGGAAGTCGGAGAAGAAATTCTGGAGTATCTCATTGCAGTTGCCAGCGGACAACAGATCCCAAAAGCCGTTCAACTGCGTCAATACGATTTTATTCCCTGGAAGCGCGGTGTATCTCTTTGAGTTCCACAACGGTTCAAATCTGTATATTCGTAATCATCCTTACCCCTATGCAACCTTCTGTCATGGAACACCGTCGCCTGCTGCTCAAGTTTTTACTGGGGAGTCCCTTGCTTAGCCTGGGGTGTACACCAACGGAACAAAAGACCACTATTGCCACGCCCTCCCTCGAAGACCTGATCACCAAGGCATCGGATGCCATCAATATTTTTGACTTCGAAAAAATCGCAAACCAAAAACTGCCGCCCGCACACCTGGGTTATCTCACCACGGGTGTTCGCGACAATTTCACCCGGGACGCCAATCAGGAAGCCTATAGGGCCATCAAGCTAAGCTTGCACCGCCTGATCGATACCCGCAAGGTCGACATGACAACCACGCTGTTCGGCAAACGCTGGCCTACCCCACTCTTCTTGTCGCCGCTCTCCAGTCAACATGCGTTTCACGAAGATGGTGAACTGGCCACAGCACGTGCAGCGAAGGCAAAGAATCATCTTCAAATTCTCTCAACTGTAACCACCGAATCGGTAGAGGATGTATCCAAAGAGCGCGGTGAACCTGTATGGTATCAATTATATCCCCTTACGGAATGGGAAGGCACACTGAAGATGATCAGGCGTGCGGAAGCTACTGGTTGCGAGGTACTCGTGGTCACCGTTGATTTGGTGGGAGGCACCAGCAACCGGGAGACCCTTGATCGCATGAGCCGAATCGATACCCGCACATGTACCAACTGCCATTCCGGAAATCGTTTTGAACGAAAACCCATGTTGGCCGGCATCAAGGATCCCGAAATGGACCGCATCGTGACCTGGGAGATGCTGGACAAGATTAAGTCATCCACCAAGATGAAGGTTATCGTAAAGGGTATTGAACGGGCCGACGATGCTGCCTTGTGTGTCACCCGGGGAATGGATGGCATTGTAGTGTCGAACCACGGCGGGCGGGCAGGCGAAACGGCCAGGGGTACCATCGAAGCCCTGCCTGACATTGCAGCGACCGTCAAGAAACGGATACCCGTCTTAATTGACGGCGGCGTGCGGCGAGGAACAGACATCTTCAAGGCCCTCGCCCTGGGTGCTGATGCGGTGGGTATTGGCAGGCCATACATTTGGGGACTTACTGCATTCGGACAGGAAGGCGTGGAAACAGTACTTACCTTGCTGGTAAGGGAGTTTGAACTCGCCATGCAACAAGCGGGTACCAGGACCCTTCAGGAAATAAACAGAAACTTTATTGCATAGACCGCTATGCGTATTCTGATTCCATTACCACGGTATGGATTTGACCCTACCGAATCTGCAGTTCCCTGGAAGATACTGAGTCAGCAAGGGCACGAAATCATTTTCTGTACACCAGACGGTGCGCCTGCCGCCGCCGATGAACGCATGGTCAATGGTAAAGGTCTTGGTGTGTGGAAGGCCTTGCTACAGGCACGGGCCGATGCTGTGGAAGCCTATCTGCAAATGTCAGGGGCCACCTCCTTTCAACATCCCATACATTATCATCAAATCAGCCCAGATATGGGCGACGCATTGCTCCTCCCGGGCGGCCATGATAAGGGAATGCGTGAGTACCTGAATTCGCCTCATCTCCAGGCCATTGCCAGTCATTTCTTAACCGCTAACAAGCCGGTAGCAGCGATTTGCCATGGTGTGTTGCTGTTGGCTCGTTCAAAAAATCCGATGGGCCAATCAGTGCTTATTGATTATAGGACAACGGCACTACTTAAGATGCAGGAGCTTGCCGCATTTCAGATGACCCGACTTTGGCTGGGCGACTATTACAGAACCTTTCACAAAACTGTTGAAGATGAAGTGAAGTCCAACCTTCGCAGGCCTGATCAATTCATCTCCGGTCCGATGCCCCTGGGCCGTGACACGCTGCAAAAACCATCAGGCTTTACCATCAGAGACAGAAACTACCTATCCGCGCGCTGGCCCGGTGATGTATACGCATTCGCCTTGCACTTCGGGCAAATGCTATCCTGACTATTCATATTTCAACGTGTCCGAAGGATTGATCATAGCCGCTTTCAGCGAATGGTAGGATACCGTTAACAAGGCAATGATCAAAGCAGCAGCAAAGGTCCCGACAATCCATATGGGTGCAATGGAAATCCGATATGCAAATCCATTTAACCATCGGGTCATCACCCAAATACTCAATGGCGAAGCAATCAAAACAGCAACCAATACAAGAACTATGTATTGACGATTCAACATGCCCACGATTGACGTGACACTGGCGCCCAGCACTTTACGGATTCCAATCTCCTTGGTTCGCTGATCGGCCGTAAAGGCGGACAGCCCGTAAAGTCCCAGGCAAGAAATAAATATGGCCAGCAAGGCAAATATGGCAATGGCTTTAGAGAGTACCTGTTCGGCCTTCATCATTTCACCAAAGTTCGCGTCGAGAAAATGGTAGCTAAACGCCTCATCCGGAGCCAATTCCTTCCAGGCTGCTTCTGCTGCTTTCAGGAATTGTTGTTCATCACCCTGTAACCGAAACCCTAACTGGTACGGGGTCTTCTCCAACATGATACCTATTGGAGCAATGGTACTTCGAAGGGACTCCCAGTGGAAGTCTTTCATTACACCAATTACATGATATTTTTCTCCGATGATGGTTCCCAAGGGCTTCTCCAGGCCCATAGCCTTCGCCGCCGCTTCATTGAGCAGTAAAGCAGTACTGTCTGATGCTAAGTCCTTATTGAAGGCACGGCCTTCAGCCATCTTGAATCCCATCAACTCCACGAACGATGCATCACCATAATAGGTATTCATCGAAATTGGCTTTTCCATGCCCGGTACCTGGTACATTGAAAACGACATGACCGCCTTACTGCCCGGTTCTCCCGTATGAAAACTGGCTGCCTTAACGGAAGAGAGGCTGCTTAGCTTGTCTTTATAGGCAGCAGCTTTGTCCTTGAGCAACCCGATGTTATCAATTGTTACAACATGTTGTTGATCAAATCCAAGGTCACGGGTTTCCATGAAATTGAATTGCTGAAGTACCACAACGAGGCCAATCATCAAGCTACTGGCAATAGCAAATTGGAACACAACCAACCCATTGCGAAATCCCTGCCCACCATGCACACTTACTTCTCCTTTCAAAACCCGGGCGGGCTGGAAAGCAGTTAGGTAAAATGCAGGGTAAATGCCGGATAGCAAACCGATACCCACTGCCACCAGCAATATCACCAGCAGGTTCCAACCATTGCTCCAAAGGGTATTAATCAGTGGCTGAGCTGAAATCCAGTTAAAAACAGCAAGTAACAGTTCAGCTAATCCCAGGGAGACCAACATGGCTATCAAACACAAGAGTATGGCTTCCAGCATGAATTGGCTCATGAGCTTTCCCCGGGTAGACCCAACCGCTTTACGTACCCCCACCTCCCGGGCACGACGCGACGCCCGCGCCGTGGTGAGGTTAATGAAATTAACCGCTGCAAGTACCAAAATGAACAATCCTATTGCTCCAAATGAGTACAACATTGATTCATTTCCACCTGGCGATATTTCATAAAGCAAGGTTGACTTGAGGTGAACATCCTTCAGGGGATGGATGAAAAACTTGACTGAGTTTTCATTCTTCTTATATGCCTCAAAAGTTTTCTCAAAGGCATTGCCCCCACCCTGTGGAAATATCCGCTTCTCCAGCAACCGATCCAGGGCAGCCTCCAGGTCGCTTCGCGTATTTCCTTCCTTCAACAAGACATAGTTATAAACACCGGCAGAAGTCCATATTGGCTCATGCGTCAATTTATCTGAATTAGAAAGCCAGATCTTAGCCTTAAGCTGGGAACTGCGGTTTTCATCCCGAACTATACCATTAATGGTATAGGGCTTCTTCTCCTTGCCAATCAGGAGAACCTTGCCCATGGCATCTGTTTCACCAAAGAACTTTTGTGCCATCGATTGGGCAATAACAATCCCACCGGCTTCAAGCGATGTGTGTGGATCACCCTGCACAAACGTGTAGTCAAAAACCTGAAAGAAGGAGGTATCTGTATAGTACACCAGCTCTCGAAAAGTCTTGTCACCGGCTACCACGGGCACATCCCCTGATCGCATCACCCGGGTAAATCGATCCAGCCCCTCAAATTCGGCCGGCAGAAATTCTCCCAATGCCTCCGGACCGAGTCCAAAGTTGCCTATGTTCATAAAGGAAATGCCAATCTTATAAATACGGTCAGCTTTACTAAAGTGACGATCATAGCTCCACTCGCTGTACACGTATAAGATCATGACGAGGCTGCACGCCAGGCCAATTGACAAACCCAGGATATTAATGAGGGAATAGGAAAACTGGCGACTCAGGTTACGCCAGGCGATCTTCAGGTTGATGAATAACATAGATCAAGTTTGATTGAAGGTAGACAAATAATGTGCCGGCAGAAACCTTCCTTTTGAGTCGGGATTAGCGAAATCGATTAATATTTTATCCCAACTATGGACAAGCCTGTTCGCTTTCGGTCAGATCGATTTAGCCGATTCACGGTCCATACCCGTAAATCCTTTTGCGATCCCCAGGGGACGCATAATAAATCGCTTCTTGTCTACGTGGCCCAGCTGGCGGGTAAGGATATCATCCAGTGTTTTGATGGTCTTGACAATGAACTGGCCTTTATTCAGCATGACACACTCGGCCCGTACGCTCATGGCCGCATCGGTAATTTCCGAACGAGTCGCATACCCGGTCTTATTCAGGGTCTCCAACACCTGGGTGGCCCAAATAACGGGTACATGAGCCGCCTCACATATCCACAATATCTCCTCCTGAATTTCACTTAATCGCTCAAATCCAATTTCAACGGCGAGGTCGCCCCGGGCAATCATTACGCCAAGTCCCGGATTTTGCATTCCATTCATCAGCAACGCCGGAAGATTCCGCACGGCTGATAACCGTTCGATCTTCAGGATGATATCAGGCTCCCGCTGCACAGAAAATCGCTTCAGTTCAGCACGGAGTTTGTCAACATCCGACGGGCTATTAACAAATGAATACCCCACCATATCCGCATGCTCGCAGATGAAGGGTATGTTGGCGAGATCGTCATCGGTCAGTGGCGGTATCGTTACATCCGAGTCAGGCAGGTTAATGCCTTTTTGCGGTTTCAGAAATGGCTTCTTGGTCGATATCCTAACAATCTCAACACGCACTTTTCCATCCTCCCAGGCATCTACCCGTGCTTCAAATTTTCCATCGTCAAAGAAAATATGCTCACCGGGTTTAACAATGGTGAGTATTTCCCTCGGCTCTACATATAAGGTATTGAGTTTGCGTTTTTTCTTTTTGCCACCCGCAACCTTGTCCTCCTCCGAATAATTCAGCAACAACTCCGTCCCCTCTTCTACTTCCAGTTGCTCTACCAGCTCTCGTTTCTTGTTTTGAATAGCGCGTATCCGGATCTTGGGACCTGCCAGGTCCATATAGATTTTGCAATTTTTCCCGGTCTTAGCGACCGCCGAACGCAAAACGCGAATCATATTCAACCAAACATCCGGTGCATCGTGTGCACAATTAATTCGCGCCACAGTCATACCTTCGCTCAACATATCTTCCACCAATTTTCTATCCTGCATCAATTCAGCTGAGAAGGTTACCATGATGTGAGGCCGGTCATGTGCCGGAAACGTTCCCAACAGGTGTTCCGAATGCAGGCTCCGCAGCCGGTTCCCCTCTTCGCTGGTACAGACAGCTGGGGTTTCTGGGTTAAATGATCTATTCAGCCAATGCAGGACTTTCTGGAGTTGATGCAGTGTATGACCTTCACTATTGGTCAGCGAGGATAGCCCTTCGCGATGAAGGTACTCCTGAATATCCCGCAGTTCCGTACTTCGCAAAACCAGGTAGTGCAAAAGATTAATGCCGCTAGTTTTGAAATGCGGATGTATATCGGCCAGGACACTGGCGTACTTTTTTTCTGTCAATAGCATCTTCTGAATGATGCTTTGCAGCTGCTGACTTACCCGATCAGGGGTGAGTTCGCGCAGGGCTGATCTTCGGGCCATACCAGGTTGGGGAACGGTGGAATTTAATACCCCAAGTTATCTGGTCAGGGCGGTGCTGCCCATGACAAAGGTCAGCCACCGGGCTGAGTTTGGGGGTCTGTGTGGGCACTCCTACAGTTGCCGTAATTGCTTTAGGGAGTCCAAAACTTCCCTATCTTTACGCCCGGCAAGCCGGCACGACCAGCTCCTGCTGAACTCCCCCAGGACCGGAAGGTAGCAAGGGTAGGCGGTTGTAGCGGTGCGATGTTCGGCTTGCTATTTTTTTGCCTTCGCTTTCGACCGGATTAGCATCCCGGATGCATCTGAAAGTTGTAAATTACAAACTGAAATCACCAGATCATGAAATTCTTTATCGATACCGCTAACCTCAACGAAATCAAAGAAGCCTATGACCTGGGCGTACTGGATGGCGTAACCACCAACCCTTCACTCATGGCCAAAGAAGGAATCAAAGGTGCCGACAATATTCGCGCCCACTATAAGGCCATTTGTCAAATTGTGGATGCCAATGTAAGCGCGGAAGTTATTGCTACAGACCTGGAAGGAATCTTGCGCGAAGGCCGGGAGCTTGCCAAAATTGACGATAAAATCGTAGTTAAGGTGCCGATGATCAAGGAAGGAATCAAGGCCATCAAGAAATTCTCCAGCGAAGGAATTCGAACCAATTGCACCTTGGTATTTTCACCCGGTCAGGCCCTGCTGGCAGCCAAAGCTGGTGCCTCATACGTATCACCGTTTATCGGGCGTTTGGATGACATTACCCAGGATGGCATAGAACTTATTGCCCAGATCAGGTTGATTTACAACAACTATGGATACGGTACTGAAATTCTGGCAGCAAGCATCAGACATACCATACACCTCATCAAGTGTGCGGAAATTGGCGCAGATGTCGCCACCTGCCCGTTGAAGGTAATCACTGATCTGCTCAACCACCCCCTGACTGACGCCGGCCTTGCGAAATTTCTCGCCGACCACAAGAAGGTGAACGGCTAGCTCCTACCCCATGTTCTCATCAGAACCCGTTGTACGTGTCACCAACGCCAGCATCTACCAGGGTGAGCAGGCGGTGTTACAGAATATATCCTTCTCCATCGAAAAAGGGGATTTCGCCTTTTTGGTGGGTCGGACAGGTTCCGGAAAATCGTCATTGCTAAAAACGCTTTATGCAGATCTTCCCTTGATCTCAGGCGACATTGCTGTGGCGGGATTTAGCATTAACGATATCAAGCCAAAGCAAATACCCCTCCTACGCAGAAAAATAGGAATCATCTTTCAGGATTTCCAACTGTTTCCAGATCGCACGGTGGGCGAAAACCTATTGTTCGTTCTGAAGGCTACCGGATGGCGCGACAGCTTGAAAATGAAAAGCCGGATGGTGGACGTACTGATGCAAGTCGGACTTGGCTCGGTTGAGAAGAAAATGCCTCATCAACTATCGGGTGGTGAACAACAGCGGGTGGTGATTGCCCGTGCCTTACTCAACGAACCTCATATCCTTATTGCAGATGAACCGACTGGTAACCTCGACCCGGAAGTGTCCTCTGGAATTCTCAGGTTATTTCAACAAATCAACCGAAGTGGTACTGCGATCCTGATGGCAACCCACAGCTACGGACTTATCAAAAAATTTCCCAATCGGGTTTTAAAATGTGAGGAAGGCAAAATCCTCGATTCCAATAAGGACCCTATCGAACTGAAAAGCGAATTTTAGTCTAAATTGTCGCCGGAATATCCTTTTTCTGTTCCGATTCCTCCAATTTCTGAATTTGCTGATTGAGTAAGTCAATCCGAACGATCATGTTCAATACCAGGGCATCTTTCACTTTCTCAGAGGGATGACGTTTCATTTCATCGTAAAGCACCATATACATCGCCTCAAGCTTTTGCAGATCCTGCGTGAAGGAATCATCCGTCAAGTCACCGGCATCATGAATCAAGGCAACCTTTTCTGATATCTGAGTCTTGTAAAACAGTTCTACATCACTAAAATCCTGTTGTGTTATGGAAGGTTTCACTTCATTGCCGGCGTGGGTCATGAACAGGAAGAGGCTAAGACCCGTCATCAGCACCGCAGCTGCCCTCCAAAGAACTACGTTGTTCCACCAGGACGGTCCAAATCCCATAGAATCGGATATCCTGTTCCAAACCCGGTCAGCAGGCATACGGGAATCAAATTCATCGCGGTTCCCTTTTACAAATTCGCTCAGGTCATTTTTCATGATGCTCCTCCTTCCAATAGTTCCCGAAGTTTCTTCTTCGAGCGGTTAAATTGCGATTTACTGGTCGATTCAGAAATACCGAGGATTCCGGCAATTTCTGCATGGTCATACCCCTCTAGCAGGTACAAGGACAATACCGATCTGTATCCGTCAGGCAATGCTTCAATAGCTCTCCTTACCTGATCAACTGAAAACGGAAATTCCTTTTCGTCCCACGCATCGTCAGCCACGTCAAAATCCACTTCCGGCAGCGGTTCGGTTCTCCGTTGCTTAATCACATTGATCGCCTTATTGATGACAATACGCTTCAGCCAAGCACCAAATGAAGCATCCCCACGGTAGTGTTCCAGGCTCCGAAAAGCACTAATAAATGCTTCCTGGAGTACATCTTCAGCTTCTGCTTCATTGTTAACAATGCGATAGCCCACATTGAACATACTGCGCGAGTAAAGTCTATATAACTGATAATGAGCCTCTTGGTCACCTCTCCGGCACCTGTCAATAATATCCGCATGAAGAGAAGGCCCCATATCTGTTAAAGACCCGACTGCGGGCTAAAGGTTGCATCACTTCAAAGAATCCAAACCCTGCTTGGCCGGAGCGAAATCAGGGGCCAATTTCAGGGCTTCCTCAAAGAACTTCTTTGCATTTACCTTATCAGCCTGATCTTTGTACACCATTCCTTTAAGGTTAAGCAAAGCGATTCGTACCGGATACTCCTTGGGTTTACCATCCTTGTCATTGAATTGAACTTTCATCGTGTCCACGTCTGGTTTACCCAACATAATATCAGCATTCGTGATACTTTCGGCATATCGTTTCAACTCAAATTGGAGGAAGGCCATTTTATACAGAGAAGTAATGTTACCGGTCAACAGAAAGAGGCTCTCGTAACTCTGAAGCGCCCGGTCCAGCAAACTCAGGTTCTCATAGCTGATGGCTGCCATCTCCAGGGCCTGTACATTCTTCGGGTTGCGATTGAGAAGATCCTGACATACCAGAACCGTGGATGGAAATTTCTGGTTGTCAAAATACAAATAGGCGAGCTGCGCGATCAGGGAATCATTAGCCGGATCCTCAATGATCATATCATACATGGCATCACGAACGATGTCATAGTCATTCCAACGGGCGGCTACCGCTCGTTTTCTTACATAGTGTTCCAGCAGGCTGTTGCTTACCGACTCTTTCTTTGGCTCTTCCTTTACGGCGGGTTGAGTAGGCTGCTGTGCTGGTTGTGCCTTTTTTCCCTGACCCAGGGTAACTGAGCCAGATAAGATGGTCAGCACCATTAACGTGATGAGTTGTTTCATGTTTAATCAATTGTTTATTTCATTATCAACAATACCCTTTTTGCGAGCCAATGCTTGCAGAAATATAATAGCTTCGTCGCGATCATTCCGGATTTCACCTTCCAGTATGGCTTCCTTCACCGCCTCTTTGAGTTCACCAATAATACGGCTTGGTGGCAAATTGAACATTCGGATAATTTCATCTCCCGATACCGGGGGCTGAAAATTCCTGATATGGTCTTTTCCTTCCACCTCCTTCATCTTCAATTCCACCCTTTCGAAATTCTTGAGGTATTTCTTGACCTTCTCCTGGTTCTTGGATGTAATGTCTGCCCGGCAAAGCAGCATCAGTGCATCCGCGTCGGCGCCGGCCTCAAACAACAACCGGCGAACCGCACTGTCTGTTACATCATTGGCCAGCACAATCGGACGAAGGTGAAGTCTTACCAATTTCTGGACAAACTCCATTTTTTCATTCATGGGGAGTTTCAGTCGTCTGAAAATACCAGGCACCATGCGAGCGCCTTTGTCCTCGTGACCGTGAAATGTCCATCCATGTCCTGGTTCAAATCGCTTGGTGGCTGGTTTAGCAATGTCATGCAGAATGGCAGCCCACCGCAGCCAGAGGTCATACGACATCACCGAAACATTATCCAGCACCTGCAACGTGTGGTAGAAATTGTCCTTATGCGCCTTGTTGTCAACATAGTCGACACCTTGCAGCGCTACCATTTCAGGAAAGAATTGTTTGAGCAAACCACTGTGAAACAGCAGCTTGAATCCATAGGATGGCACCGGACTCAGGATGATCTTATTTAATTCATCCGAAATTCGCTCCATTGAAACAATCTTGAGTCGATCGGCCTGCGCCTGGAGTGATGTAAAGGTATCTGCTTCAATGTCAAAGCTTAGTTGTGATGCAAAGCGGATCGCACGCATCATCCTTAAGGGATCATCCGAAAATGTTATTCCGGGATCCAGCGGTGTCCGAATCGTCTTGTCCTTGAGGTCCTGAACGCCATTAAAAGGGTCAATCAATTCACCGTAGTTGACGGCATTCAGGCTAATCGCCATAGCATTGATCGTAAAATCTCGTCGGTACTGGTCATCTCCCAATGTACCATCCTCTACGATTGGATTTCGGGAATCTTCCCGATAGGATTCCTTGCGGGCGCCGACAAATTCCAATTCATAATCCCCATACCGGATCATGGCAGTACCATAGTTCTTAAACACTGTCACGGGGACGTTTCCAAGCAAAACCGCCACCTGCTCGGCCCAGGCTATTCCGCCGCCAACGCACACGAAATCAATGTCTTTGTTCGGTCGGTTGAGGATGAGGTCCCGAACATATCCGCCAACCACATACCCTTCTACACCACAGATTCGCGCCGCCTTGGCCACGGTGGCAAATACAGGCTGTGATGCCAGTTCGTCAGAATAGTTAGATAAGACCTCGTTCACCGTCCAAATTTCGGTCAAAGGTAACCGTTTATCCGAGGTAGCTAAAGCAGGAAAGGTTGCGAATTCAAAAACTGGTCAGGAAATTCCTACTTCCAAAAACTCTCCTTCCTTCCACTGGTCGGGCAAGGAATGAGGCGGTTGCGCTTCTTAACACCGCGTTGAATCGGCTTAACATTGAATTCGTAAATCAATGAAATTTCGTGTGCACCGCCGGAAGCATTGCTAAGCCCGGAGGTACTGAAGTCATAACTGTATCCTACCGTTAGTTTTTCCAGGTACATACCCATCTGCAGGATCAATCCATCTTGCTGAACAGAACCGACTACCGTTTTTTCAAAGGGCTTGCCGCGATACCACACCCCCACAAATACAGGGTCGATGTGATAATTTACCCCCATGGTCAACTGGGTGATCCCACCCTGGGACATGTAGATGAACGAAGGAGTCAAATAGGAAACCCGTGAGCCGGAACGCAGGCCGTTTAATAACTCGATCTTAGCGCCCCCATGAACAGTTATTTTCATAGGCAACCGCGTGGTGCTGTTGAGCACAGACAAGTTTGGCTTATTCATGTGGGCAAACGCCGCACCCAACCACAATGACTTTGAATAAAAAAGGAACCCGGAGCCAAAGTCAAAATACTGCTGATTACCCAATGCGGCGAGCGCCGGGTCGAGGGATTGTCCATTGAATTCGATACCGTCACCCAATCTTAGTTTGGTTCTGTCCAGTCCATTTATGCCGTATCCGAAGTTCAATCCGGGAGAGAATACCAGTTTGTCACTGATTTTTACTTTAAAACTGTACAGTAAACTAGCCGTGGTGGTTCTCCATCCGGCAGAACCCATCTTATCAGTAGTTGCCAGCACACCAAAGCCACTGCGAAGTTCATCCACCCAGATGTCATAGGATGCAGCGAATGTCGAGAAAGCCTGAGGCAGATTGGGCCACTGAATACGGTGGTTAAATGTAAGCCGTTGTTGCGGCGTGATACCCGCAAAGGCCGGATTCAGGTATAGCGGTGCCTGGTAGTATTGGGAGAATTGCGGATCCTGCGCCAACGCGCTGACCGCACACAATACCCACACAGACAAAATCAGGATTCCTTTCCGCATATTCTCCAAATTTACCGGATCATCGTTACATCACCAATCTGCGTCGACCGCTGGCCATCAGAAAGTCGGATGGTCAACTTGTAGACGTATACTCCTGCCGGCAGAATTTGTCCATCCTTGCCGTATCCATCCCAACCGATGTTCTGGTTGTTGGATTCGAAGATCAGGTTACCCCAACGGTCAAATATCTGGAGGTTAAACTCTTCAACCCCACGTACAAATGGGAGGAACACGTCGTTGAATGATCCTGTTCCACCACTACCACCCACACCAGAACTTCCCGAGCCAGTTCCTCCGCTTCCGCCTGTGCCTCCGGTTCCACCAGTACCACCAGTACCACCAGTACCACCGGTTCCTCCTGTACCTCCAGTGCCACCAGTACCTCCTCCACTAACACTACCACCGTTCGGTCCAAAAGGACTTGGTGTAAATGCGTTTGGCACTTTAGCTACCCCGCCCTGCTTGGCAAGCACTTTGTGCTTCAGGGTGTCTGCGCAGACAACTCCACCACCGTGGTCGTTCTGGGCAATGAGACGAATTTCATACAGACCTTCAATCTTATAGATGTAGGTCGGATCTTCCTTATCGGAGGTGCCACCATCACCAAAGTCCCACTTGTAGTCTGTAGCACCCGTACTGAAATTGAATGTGCTTAATTCCGTGTCCGGTACATATACTACATCAGGGCGTACATCGAAGGAAGCAAAAGGCTTACCATATACTTCCACAGTCTGATTGGCAGCCGTTGCGGTTTGTCCGGTCAGCGAACTGCTGGTCTTCAGCGTGATGACATAACGGCCTTCGGTAGGGATATCAAATACAGGGTTCGAGCCACTCGATGTTGCCACTACCCTGGCATGATCATCAAACACTTTCCATTCAATCACGTCACCCGTAATGTTACTCTGACTGATGGTGATTTTTGAAGGATAACAAGACTTGGCCGGAGTTGCCGTAAAGGTGGCCACCAGCGGCAGTAAGGGTATGTTGATCGTTTTGCTAATGGTTGACTTACACAATGCAGCCTGCCTGTTGATTACGGTAAGTGTTACATCTTTTGCTCCCGGACGAACATAAGTCACTGAACCCGGTGTGGTTCCCGAGAACAAATTCGGCTGTGAGTCCGAACCAAAAGTCCAGTCATACGTGAATGCAGCTCCATCTACTGGCGTTGATGTATTGGAATACGTCACAACCGACTGACCATTTACAAACGGAGGCACTGTACCCTCGTCAAAGTTGGCCACAGGACTGCGATATACCTTAATAGGGATTACCACCGCCGGGGCCGGGCAATTCGCATTGCTACCTCTATAAAGCACTTCGTAAATCAGCGGATTTGCGGTGGTTGTATTCGTGAAGGTAAATCCAATGTTAATACTTGTACCCATGGCAGTTTCTGCTGTCTGTCCCTGAACACGGTACGACCAGTTGTGGGTGTTGGCCCCCACACTTTGGTTGGAGAATTGGATAGACTCGCCACTGCATATCTCTGACTTATCCGGCAACACGTTAGCAATGATGTTCGGGTAGATAGTAATATTCTTTGGCGCGGTCGTTTTAAAGCAACCTGGGTACGGTGCCGGAAGCTCGGTTTGTAGCGTTACCGGATATGTCAACGTACTGGTAGGACTCAGGTTAGTATACGTATGCTTAATCACCTTATTGGCAACAGTTGTGGTTGCAGTATAAACTGAGTCAGCCGAGTCACCAAAGCGCCAGGTATAAATGGTTCCTGCCACCTGGTTGTGCTGGAACGATACCTGGTTGGGACTGCAGGTTGCCAAAGGAGTAATAATACTATAGTTAGGATCCGTATCACCCACATTCACCGTAAATGGCACATTAAAGGCCTGTGTACAACCTAATCCATCAGTCACCGAAGTGATGGTGTAGGTCGTTGTTACCAGCGGGGTATCCTGAATGACAACCACATTTCCTTTGTTGGTTTGCGTAATCCCTGCCCCACCCTTGTTGTAGGTGAAGCTGAACAAAGGTTGTCCACCAAACTGGAATACCAGGAACTCGGTAGAACCTTTACAAATGAAATCCGGTGAAGGTGTATTGAGGAATGCAGCCGTAATCTGAGGCGAAACATTCACAATCATCGTCTTCTCCTCACCTACGCATCCGCCGGGGCCTGTAGGCGTGATCGTATAAGTAAGGGTTGCCTGGAAGCCCAAAGTGTTGGTCATTGGCTGTACAATGGTATTGCCAGAGCCAGCTAACGCAACACCAAGACCACTCGGATCAGAGACTACCCATGTAAATGTGGTGCCCGCAACTGGGCTCGTCAAAGGCACATTCAGGGAGCTGCCATGACAAACCACTTGTGATGTCGGTACACCCGTGATTTTTGCTTTGGGGTTAACAGTAACATTAATCACCAAAGGTGTTCCAGCGCAGCCGGAGGAAGTAGGTGTCACCGTATAGGTAACTGTCTCAACATTGTTTCCACTGTTAAACAGCACCTGGAATATCCTGTCACCCGCACCCGGACCAGCACCGGTAATTGTACCCGGAGCACTTACTGTCCAGGTGGCCACCGTACTGGCCACATCTGCCGTCAGGCTAATGTCTATCTGATCGCCTGAGCAAATTGGCGCTTGCGGAGTGGCCACAAGAACTGGCCGTGGGTTCACATTAATGGTTACGGTAACATCATCGCCAATACATCCGGCTCCACCATTTACCCGGGGACTCAGGGTGTAGGTTACGGTTTGAACCGTGGCGGTGGGATTACTGAGGATGTCGGCTATGGTAGAGTTGTTCGGGAATACCGTATTCACTGCAGAGGCACCTGTTACTCCCCCGGTGGCAACCACTGTGGTAAGCAGGAACTCAATCGTTCCGGCAGAAGGTGTCGTCGGTGAAGTCAGTGAAATACCTGGGCTTACGCCTTCGCAAACAGTTTTGATGGTAGGTGTTGCCACCAACTTAGGTTTAGGTTCTACCTGCACGACTACCGGGAACGGAGTTCCTGTGCAACCCAGGCCACCTGCTGCACCAGCGGCAACGGGCGTGATGGTATAAGTAACTGTGGCTCCTGCAGCAGAGTTTGAAGTGTTCACCAGGTTATCTGTTATGTGATAACCTGCTGCAAGGCTGGATAAGGACGGAGCGAATCCGGATATCTGACCACCGATGCTTGATACCGCGGTGTAATTAAATGTGATGGTCCCTGAAGATGGGGTTGTCGGCGACAACAATTCTATATCGGTTGGATCAGATGTAGATCCACTGCTGCTGCAAATAACCGGCTTATGATTGATGGTCGAATTGGCCAGTATGGCAGGCTCCACCGTCAACACAATGTCCTTCTGGGGGCCTTTGCAACTACCCAAACCAACTGAAGTCACCGGTTCAACGCGATAGGTAACGATTAAGGTACCATTGGTCGTGTTTGTGAACTTATCATTCGCAAAATATCCGGCCGCCACACCATTTGCAGGTACCGAAACATTGCCCGGATCTGCTGTGAGACCCAGGGTAACTGTCCTCGAGATGATATTGTAAGTTGCCGCGGCCACACTGGTGGCTTTTGTCGCGAGGGTTATACCAGCGATAGATCCTGAGCAAACGGTCTTATTAAGGTTATCCGCAACATCTGGTGATGGATTCACTGTCAAGGTAACGGTTCCTTCGGGACCCACGCATCCTGCCGCGGAAACCGGGATAACCTTGTACACGGCTGTTAACGGGCTATTGGTTGTGTTTACATAGAAATCACCCAAAATCGCATTGGCGGCCTTTCCAGTACCAATACCTGCGTTAGAAGGACCGGCAGTCAGGCCTGGGAAGGTAATTGAGGTAATATTATAGGTTGCTGCCGCAACCGACCCCACATCAACACCGAGAGTCACACCTGAGGCGACACCACTACATACCGCCACCGGACTCAGTGCCGGATTCAGCGTAGGCTGAGGGTTGATTGTGATGTCAACATCAACTGGAGCTCCGGAGCAACCTCCGCTGCCAGCAGGGCCGGTGGCTACGACTGTATAACGAACGATTACAGTGGTTGAACGGGTATTTACAAACTTATCGTTCTTAATCAGGCTGATCGTTCCCGGTGAATTCAATGATGCATTTCCAGCATCTGTAAATCCGGCAGGCACAGCACCAGCAAAAGAAACTCCATTATCAGTGCTGTATGTCTTGGCTGTAATTTTATAGCTAGATGCACCCACGGAAATACCATCGGTACCTAATACAATGTTTGTAATTTCATTGCTACACACAGCAGGTACAGGTCCAACAAAGACAACTGGTTCCGGATTAACCGTAAACACGATATCCTTAAGATCGCCTGTGCAACCATTTGTACCGTGAGGAGTTACGTGATAGGTTACTGTAAGCGGAACGGCGGTTTTATTGGTGAATACGTCGCTCAGCAAAGCGCCAGCAGCCAGGGCTACACCGGTTGTGGCTGTACCAGTCAACCCTACCTGAACGGTGGCGGTGACGTCATAGTTAGAGGCACCAATAGACACCCCATCCGTCGCCAATGATATGCCATAGGCCGTGCCGCTGCAACGACTCACATTCAGCGTGCTGGCAACTACAGGCTTAGGTTTCACGGTGATGGTAAAGGTCATGGTAGCGCTTGTACAGGAAGCTTTGCTTGCTGTAACTACCACACTTCCTACGAAATCAACATTGGTGGTATTCGATGGAGAAGTAAAGGCAGCAATGTTACCCGATCCAGCAGCGGCAAGCCCAATGGAGGCATTGGAATTGGTCCATGTGAAAGTCTCACCCCCTCCGGTGCTAGCCGAGAAAGTAATAGGTCCTACAGAATCACCGGTGCAGACAGAAATATCAGCTTGTGGTGTAATGACCGGAATCGGATTAACCGTTACTACAACATTCTGCGGGTTGCTGCAACTGTTGGCCGTTGAAGTCACAACATACGTAACCACAATCGGAGAACCCGTCGTATTGGTGAGGGTCTCACTGATATTACCTGTACCCGATGATGCGGCTTCGGTAATTCCCGCTACCAGCGCACGTGTCCATGCGAAAGTGGTTCCCGCAGTAGCGCTGGTTGGTGTGTAGGCAAAGGTTGCTGTACTACAAATGGCCGGAGGCGTCAGGGTACTGGTCAGTACCGGGATCGGATTTACGGTAACTGTAACCGTTTGGGGTGGATTGCTACAGCCATTCGCAGTAGTAATATAAGCGTAGTTAACATTGACAGGTGCCGTCGTGGTGTTGGTGAGCACCTCACTTACATTTCCTGTGCCTGAAGAAGCAGCCTGGCTAATACCCAGCACCACTGCCCTGCTCCATGCGAAGGTAGCACCGGCCGTTGCACTGGTTGCCGTATAATTAAAGGTAGATCCGCTACAAATCGCAGGAGGCAGGAGCGCACTGCTGAGTTTGGGGGTCGGATTAACCGTTACTACAACATTCTGTGCTGCATTATTACATCCATTGGCAGTCGTGGTATAGGCATAGGTTACTGCAATGGGAGCCGCCGTTGTATTCGTCAAAATCTCACTTACTGCGCCAGTACCTGAAGTTGCCGTTTCTGTAATACCGACTACAGTGGCCCGAGACCAACTAAAAGTAGCTCCAGCCGTTGCACTCGTTGGCGTATAGGAGAATGTCGTCGCACTACAAATGGCCGGAGGCGTCAAGGTGCTGCTCAGTACCGGAATAGGGTTCACGGTTACCACTACATTCTGATTGCTGCTACAAGAGTTTGCAGAGGTAGTATAGATGTAGGTAACGACGATCGGAGCTGTGGTGGTATTTGTCAACACCTCACTCACATTTCCTGTACCGCTGGATGCGGCTTCGGTGATACCCGCCACGAGTGCCCGGCTCCATGCGAAAGTTGCGCCCGCGGTTGCACTGGTGGGTGTATAGCCAAATGTTGCCCCGCTACAGATAGCGGCTGGCGTTAAGGTACTGCTCAAAACCGGTATCGGATTAACAACAACGGTAACATTTTGAGGCGCACCTGTACAACCATTAGCCGTTGTGACGTAAACATAGGTGACAACGATGGGAGCTGTGGTGGTGTTGGTAAGTGCTTCACTTACGTTACCCGTACCCGAAGATGCTCCTTGCGAAATTCCGGCCACCAAAGCCCTCGACCAAGCAAATGTAGCACCACCTGTTGCACTGGTAGCTGCATAATTAAAGGTGGTCGCGCTGCAAATTGCAGGCGGCGTGAGGGTACTGTTTAATACCGGTATTGGATTAACGGTCACCAACACACTCTGAACCAGGCTACAGCCATTGGCGGTGGTGGTGAAGCCATACGTTACAATAACCGGCGCCGTAGTTGTATTGGTTAATACTTCGCTAACGTTACCGGTTCCGCTTCCGGCTGCCTGGCTTATTCCAGCCACAAGGGCACGCGTCCACGCAAAAGTTGCGCCTGGGGTAGCACTGGTTGGTGTGTAACTGAATGCAGTGCCACTGCAGATAGCCGGAGGAGTTAATGTACTGCTGAGTGCCGGAATAGGGTTCACGGTTACCGTCACATTCTGCGGCGGGTTACTGCAGCCATTGGCTGAGGTGATATAAGCATATGTCACTACGATCGGTGCCGTAGTTGAGTTGGTAAGCGTCTCGTTAACGGCGCCAGTACCTGCGGTGGCCGCCTGGCTAATACCAGCTACCAGTGCTCTGCTCCATGCGAAAGTCGCACCAGCTGTTGCACTGGTTGGCGTGTAGCTGAAGTTGCTGGCACTGCAAATAGCCGGAGGAGTCAGGGTGCTGCTCAGGGTTGGTATTGGATTAACGGTCACCAGGACATTCTGTGCAAGATCGCTGCAGCCGTTTGCTGTAGTGATATAGGCGTACGTCACTATGATAGGTGCAGTGGTAGTGTTCGTCAATACCTCACTCACATTGCCAGTTCCGTTGGAAGCAGCTTCCGTAATACCAGCAACAAAGGCACGTGTCCAGGCAAAGGTGGCCCCGGCTGTAGCACTGGTGGCCGTGTAGGCGAACGTGGTACCACTACAAATTGCAGGTGGTGTCAACGTACTGTTCAATACAGGTATCGGATTAACCGTGACTGTCACATTTTGAGGAGCACTGCTGCAACCATTGGCGGATGTGATGTAAACATAGGTCACAACAATAGGTGCGGTTGTGGTATTGGTCAACGTCTCGCTGATCGAACCTGAACCTGCAGAAGCAGCCTGACTGATACCGGCTACCAGGGCACGGCTCCAGGAGAATGTTGCCCCCACTACCCCGCTGGTAGGTGTATAGGTAAAGGTCGCGGCACTGCAAATCGCAGGCGGTGTCAATGTGCTGGTCAGGGTTGGTATCGGATTAACCGTGACGGTTACATTTTGAGGAGCACTGCAACCATTTGCTGAAATGGTGTATATGTAAGTAACCACAATCGGAGCGGTAGTTGTGTTGGTCAGTGCCTCATTCACAGGTCCTACCCCGCTTGATGCGATCTGGCTGATACCGGCCACGAGGGCACGGCTCCAGGTAAATGTTGCGCCAGCCGTTGCACTGGTTGGTGTATAGCTAAATGTGGTGGAACTACAAATGGCGGCTGGTGTAAGCGTGCTGCTCAACACCGGAACCGGATTGACAGTTACCGTTACGGCCTGTGGAACGTTGCTACAACCGTTGGCCGTTGTGGTATACAAATAAGTAACGACGATGGGAGCTGTGGTCGTATTGGTCAGCACTTCATTTACACCTGCTGTACCCAGCGTAGCTGCCTGGCTGATGCCAATCACTGCAGCACGGGTCCATGCGAATGTAGAACCTGCCGTTGCGCTGGTGGGTGTATAACTAAAGGTCGTTCCGCTACAAATAGCAGGAGGTGTAAGTGTACTACTCAGTGCTGGTGTAGGATTAACAGTTAACACCACATTCTGCGGAGCTCCCACACAACCATTTGCAGTTGTTGTATACACATAGGTCAGGGATACCGGAGCAGTTGTCGTATTGGTGAGCACTTCACTCACGTTGCCAGTTCCACTGGTGGCACCCTGGCTTATACCGGCAGCAACAGCCCTGGTCCAGGCGAATGATGCTCCTGCCGTGGCACTGGTGGCCGTGTAGTTAAATGTCGTTCCACTACAGATGGCAGCCGGGGTAAGTGTGCTACTGAGGGTCGGAATTGGATTCACTGTTACGGTAACATTCTGCGGCGCACTGCTACAGCCGTTGGCGGATGTCACGTAGGCATACGTTACCACTACCGGAGCTGATGTAGTGTTGGTTAATGTTTCACTCACACTACCGATCCCGGAGCCAGCTGCCTGGCTAATGCCGGCTACAGCTGCGCGGGTCCATGCAAAAGTTGCACCTGCAGTTGCTGAGGTGGCTGCATAGCTAAATGTGGTTGCGCTGCAAATTGCGGGAGGAGTCAACGTACTGCTCAACACCGGTATCGGGTTGACAGTTACAGTTACACTCTGGGGCGCATTACAGCCGTTCGCAGTCGTTGTATAGGCATAGGTCACGACAATGGGTGACGCGGTAGTATTAGTAAGCGTTTCGCTGACATTACCTGTTCCACTTGCTGCCGCTTCACTGATACCTGCAACCAGCGCACGTGTCCATGCAAACGTGGCCCCTGCGGTTGCACTGGTGGCAGTGTAGGCAAAGGTAGTTCCACTACAAATCGCAGGTGGTGTAAGCGTACTGCTGAGAACCGGAATAGGGTTTACAGTAACCGTAACATTTTGGGTTGAGTTACAGCCATTCGCAGTGGTGGTAACGGCATACGTAACCACAATCGGCGCCGTAGTCGTGTTGGTCAGCGTTTCACTGATATTGCCACTACCGCTCGAAGCAACCTGGGAAATGCCAGCTACCAAAGCTCGTGTCCAGGTGAATGTGGCACCTGCCACCGCACTGGTCGGTGTATAGCTAAAGGTAGTCGCGCTACATATTCCGGCAGGCGTTAGCGTACTGCTTAATGTTGGAATAGGATTAACTGTTACGACAACATTTTCTACCAGACTGCTACAGCCATTTGCTGACGTGATGTATGCGTAGGTGACATTCTTGGGGGATGTTGTTGTGTTCGTGAGGATTTCACTCACATTTCCAGTGCCGCTCGATGCAGCCTGACTAATGCCTACCACAGCTGCCCTGGTCCACGAGAAGGTTGCCCCTGCCGTCGCACTGGTGGCTGTATAGCTAAAGGTCGTTGCACTACAAATTGCAGGAGGCGTGAGTGTACTGCTCAGTGCCGGTATAGGGTTAACCGTTACCGTTACATTCTGAGGTGCATTGCTGCAGCCGTTGGCCGTAGTCGTGTAAGCATAGGTCACTACGACGGGTGCTGTTGTTGTGTTGGTTAGGGTTTCGCTCACAGACCCTGCTCCTGCGGCGGCGGCCTGACTAATACCGACCACAGCAGCGCGGGTCCAGGCGAACGTGGCACCGGCAACGGCACTCGTAGGTGTATAGGTGAACGTTGTCGCGCTGCATATACCCACCGGTGTGAGTGTACTGCTCAAAGAAGGAATAGGATTGACTGTTACCGTAACATTTTGGGGGGCATCGCTGCACCCATTGGCTGTCGTGGTAATTGCGTACGTCACCACGATGGGTGCCGTCGTGGTATTGGTCAATGTCTCACTGATGCCGCCGGTGCCGCTGGCGGCCGCCTGGCTAATGCCGGCTACCAATGCTCTTGTCCATGCGAAAGTGGCACCTGCCGTGGCGCTGGTTGGTGTATAGGTGAACGTGGTTGCGCTACAAATAGCCGGAGGAGTTAACGAACTGCTCAGGACTGGTGTAGGGTTAACTGTTACAATAACATTCTGCGGTGTGCTGCTGCAACCATTGGCCGTTGTAGTGTACGCATAGGTCACGGCTATAGGTGCAGTAGTTGTATTGGTCAATGTCTCACTAACTACACCTGTACCGCTGGTGGCAGCCTGGCTAATACCGGCCACCAGGGCTCGGGTCCAGGCAAACGTGGCACCTGCTACTGCGCTGGTGGGTGTATAAGAAAATACGGTAGCGCTGCATATGGCCGGAGGTGTCAGCGTACTGCTCAGTGAAGGAACCGGGTTTACGGTCAACACCACATTCTGCGGAGCACTCGTACATCCATTGGCTGACGTGGTATACACATACGTCAATGCAACAGGCGCATTGGTAGTATTGGTAAGCACCTCACTGATGTTACCAGAACCAACTGCTGCCGCCTGGCTTATGCCTGCCACCACTGCCCTGGTCCAGGAGAAGGTCGCTCCTGCTGTGGCACTGGTTGCTGTATAGGTGAAGGTTGATCCACTGCATATCGCCGCAGGGGTAAGCGTGCTGCTCAAGGCAGGAATCGGGTTTACCGTAACGGTTACATTCTGAGGTGTATTGCTGCAACCATTTGCCGTAGTGGTATATGAATAAGTCACCACAACAGGCGCCGTCGTGGTATTGGTCAATGTTTCACTCACCGAGCCGGTTCCACTGGCTGCGGCCTGGCTAATGCCGGCAACGGCTGCACGGGTCCATGCAAACGTAGCACCAGCTGTAGCACTTGTCGCGATATAGTTAAAGGTTGTTGCACTACAGATAGCCGGGGGTGTCAACGAACTACTCAACACCGGTATCGGGTTCACGGTTACCGTCACGTTCTGAGGAGCACTACATCCATTGGCTGTTGTTGTGAACGCATAGGTCACAACGACTGGCGCCGTGGTGGTGTTGGAAAGTGTTTCACTAATAGCTCCAGTTCCACTGGATACGCAAAAGTGGCACCTGCAACTGCACTGGTAGGTGTATAAGCAAAGGTCGTTGCACTGCATATCGCTGCCGGAGTAAGTGTGCTGCTCAAAGATGGTATCGGATTGACCGTTACCGTTACACTTTGAGGAACACCCACGCAGGTATTGGCCGTGGTGGTGATGGAATAAGTAACCACTACGGGGGCGGTGGTGGTATTTGTCAGTGTCTCACTGATAGTACCTGTTCCGGATGATGCAATTTGACTGATACCGACTACGAGGGCCCGGCTCCAGGCAAAAGTGGCTCCAGGGGTAGCACTGGTAGGCGTATAATTAAAGGTTGTTGCACTACAAATAGAAGGTGGCGTTAAGCTGCTGCTTAAGGTCGGGAACGGATTCACCGTTACCACAACGTTTTGAGATGGTCCGGGGCAGCTGTTTGCTGTGGTGACTATGGCATATGTAACCGAAACCGGGGACGCCGTTGTATTGGTCAACGTCTCGCTGATGTTTCCGGTGCCGCCTCCGGCGGCCTGACTGATTCCAGCGACGGCTGCGCGGGTCCACGCAAAGGTGGCGCCAGCGACCGCGCTGGTCGGTGTATAGGCAAATGTTGTGGCGCTACAAATAGAAGGCGGTGCCAGTGAACTGCTCAGTTGTGGCGTTGGATTTACGGTTACCGTAACGTTCTGAGAAGAGTTACAGCCGGCAGCTGTTGTCGTGTATATGTAAGTAACGACAATGGGACTGGTTGTTGTGTTTGTGAGAACCTCGCTGATATTGGCAGTTCCTGAGGAGGCTCCCTCGGCGATCCCGGCAACAAACGCCCTGGTCCAGGAGAATGTGGAACCAGCCGTCGCGCTGGTGGGCGTATAATTGAACGTTGCACCACTACATATCGCAGGGGCTACCAGGGCACTGCTGAGGGATGGAATGGGATTCACCGTCACCACTACGCTCTGCGCGGGATTACTTGGGCATCCGTTTGCTGTAGACGTGTAAGCATAGGTCACCGCAATGGGAGAAGCCGTTGTGTTGGTAAGCGTCTCACTTACGCTGCCGGTCCCTGAAGCTGCTGCCTGAGTGATGCCCGCAATTGCGGCACGCGACCATGAGAATGTTGTTCCGGCCACAGCGCTCGTCGGTGTGTAGGCAAAAGTAGCTCCACTACAAATGGCGGCAGGTGTAAGTGTGCTGCTGAGTGCAGGTATCGGATTTACGGTTACTACAACCGTTCTGCTGGCAGCAGCCTGATTGCTCACGCAACCAATACCGCTGGTGGCTGAAATGGTGTAGGTAGCTGTGATCGGAGAAGTGGAGGCATTCGTTAATGCATCCAGGATATGCTTGGTACCCGCAACTCCCATCGGTATGTTGGAACGTGCAATCCCCTGAACCGACGCATCTGACATGGTTGGGGCGGCCCAGCTAAATAGTGTACCTGCAGGAAGGTTGGCAGGCGTAAGGAGTATTTCGTAATTGACATTGGAACCACTACAGATGGCCGTGGTCTGAGGCGTTACCAGAACGGGCTCCGGATTTACAAAAATGGTTACCGTCTGGGTGGGGCCATCACAATTAGGGGCGGCCGTACCAGTTGGCGTCACATCAAATGTTACTGAACCGATCAAGCCGGTCGTATTAAACAGGGCGGCGGCACCCGTAAAGGTTGCTGAGAAATTCCCGCTTCCTACCTGGTTCAAAACAGCTCCTGTGATAGCACCGGTAATACCCGTCACTTTCCAGGCAAATGTACTTGCCACGGTGGATGTAAAGACCAGAGAAGGCGTACCTCCGCTACAGATGGTAGTGGAGTTCAAGGAGGTCATGGTGGGTGTATTGCTTACTGTTACCGTTTTGGTAATGGGCGTCGGCGAAGAACAACCCGACGTACTTACTTCACTGACCGAAATTATCGCAGAGGTTACCGAGCCAAAGTCCACTGAAATGGTCCCCAGGCCTGGTCCACTGGCCGCACTGGTGATGGTGGCACCGGTGGCTGTCCAGTTATAGGTTGATGTAGCATTGAAAGCTGCTGCCGGAACTGAATACGGCACACCTGTTTGATTCTGACAGACCGGATCTGCTCCTGAAATCACAAAGGATCCGGGTGCTGCCGAAGCGGTGACGGCAAACGTATTGACTGACCCCACACAACCAAAACTATTGGTTTCTGTCATGGTGATATTACCAGAGCCAATGGCCGGGAATTGAACAAGCACAAAGAAGTCTGTGGGTGTTCCACCACCGAATTTCACGAACGGTGCCGGCACATTCCATGCATATGTTGAACCTGCCTTCGGAGTAACCTGATACAACACCGTAGTAGGACCAATACAAACGGCAGCCTGTCCGGAAATCGGGTTGGCTACCGGCAGCGGATTGATGGTAATAACCACCGGAACTGTGGCACCCACGCAAGCACCATCAAAAGGTGTTATGTTATATGTGGCCGTAATGGGAGCCGCTGAGTTATTGATCAATACATCCGTGATGTGAAGCGCATTGCTCTGCAATTCACCCGCTGCTCCACTGGGGTTGGCGGTTCCCTGAGCGATACCGGCGGACATGGTTGGCGCAGGCCAGGTAAATCTGGTGGTGGCCGGTAGACCCGCAGGAGTTAACAGTATCTTATAATTAACCGCAGCACCACTGCATATGGATTTCGTCTGGGCTGCAGCAACCACCGGCGCAGGTTTAACTGTTACCACGACGGTTCGTATGGCACCGGTACAACCAAACTGATCCTTGGGTGTGATGTTGTACGTAGCTGTAATGTTTGAGCCAGAAGTGTTGTTAAGCACATCGGTAATGTGCAAGGCATTGCTTTGCAATTCTCCGGCAGCACCGCTGGGGTTGGCCGTTCCTTGAGCGGCACCCGCAGACATGGTCGGGGCGGGCCACGTAAACTTCGTCGTCGCCGGGAAACCTGCCGGGTTCAGGAGAATCTTATAATTGACTGCAGCACCACTACAGATAGTTGTAGTCTGTGGTGTCGCCAGGTCAGGCAAAGGGTTAACCGTAACAATGACATCATCCGTTGTCGGAGGACATACACCCAGTGCGCTGGAGGCCGTCCAACGCAGCGTGGTGGAGATTGGTGCCGCACCAAGTGCCGGAGCCGGAAGACCACTGACGGTTGCGGTGGCACTATTTGCGTCAGTAAATGTGATAGAGCTTGCAGGGTCAAATACCTTGATGTTATCAATGGCTATCTTTTCATTGGACTGGTTGGTACTCATTTTTACAAAAATCTGGATGGTACCCCCACCAGCCAGAGACCCGCTGTTGGCAGTCAACGTATTTCCTGAAACCGAGAATGGTGCACCACCATTTCCCTGAATGTATCCGTTGGTGGCAAATGTGGTTAAGGCACCTCCGTTGAGTTTATACAACACCTGATAGTAATCGGCGTCTGCACCACCATCCAGCACCTGACCACCCGTAGAAGTGTTGATCATGTCCACACTGGCCTGAACGGTTGCGAAGCCCGTAAGACTGATGACCGGTGAAATCCAAACTACATCGGCCATATTGGCTGTCGTGCCACCTAATGATCCGTTGGTATCGTTACATTCAAAACGGTTTGACTGAACTGAAAAATAACCTTGTCCACCTGTAAAAGCACTTCCTCCGGGAGCCGGTGAAGTAGTCACATTTGGTGCTACCGGTGCCAGGTCAATCGGATCACTGGTATCGATAGTCCAACCATTCACACCGCTGGAAGTGGTTGTGTTGTTGGCATAGCTGTTGAAGTTCTGGAAATAAGCGATTTTGCCAGGAACAGTCCAACCTCCTACTCCACCTGCATTCACGGCGGTTGCCGCGAGGACGGTAGAGGGAGAACTTGTACATAGGCCGAGGATATCAGGACCAGCTGCAGCAGCTGCAGTAACGTTATCAATGGTGGATACTACGGAAGTACGTGTGGTGCTTACGCAACCTGCCGCTGAGCGTGTTTCAGCAAAATAGGTTCCGTTAGATGGAGGTGTGAAAGAAAGGGTACCAGTTCCACCTGCCAGTACAACTCCGCCAGACGCGGCGGCATACCAGTCGATGGTTGCACCACCGCCCGGGTTTGCAACACTGATGGCTGAAGGAGGTCCGGAAGAACAATAGGTTGATCCAACAGGTCCGGTGGGCGCTGCTGGCAGTGCATTGACGGTATAGGTTAGTGGTGTGTTGAATGTGCCTAAACACCCGAATGAAGATAATATTGAAACAATGGTTACCGTGTGAGTTCCTGCAACATCCAATTCGACATCGGAAAAGGTGATGGCTGCTGTGGGAGCGCTTGCTGCGTTGGTAGCAAAAACCTTGGTACGATTGGCACTACCATTAATCTTATAGGTGAGCGTAAATCCTGCCGTTGATGCAGACCCGGGATCCAGGTTGAAGTTGAGCGTCGGATTGGTTGTTGAAGCACCATTAAAGCAAGTAGACGTAGGCGTTAATGATGGTCCTGAGGTAAAACTAGGAGCCGTACCACCAACGGTGATGGTTCTGGAGGGCGCCAGGGCCGTGCCGACGCAGCCATTGGCATCCGTGAGTGCAGTGATCTTATAGGTCCCCGCAATTGTTGGTGCCACTACGGTATACGTATTGGTCGGTTCGGTTATCCCTGTAAAGGTGGTTGTGCCGTCTGTGTAGCTAAGCGTGAATGGCGCAGTGCCAGTAAGGGTGAAGGTTATATCTGGAGCCGGAGATCCGCCGCAGACCGACCCACCACCAGCTGCTGCGGACACCGTTGGCAATGGATTGACAGTAACCAGGGTACCCGCTGAAACCGGACTCGGGCAGTTGGAAGGTGCAACGCCTATGGTTTGAACGGTGTAAGTTCCATTTTGGGCAATTGCGTTAATCAGCAAAGTTTGAGAAGTAGCTCCGCCAACTGCTACTCCATTCTTATACCACTGATAGGAAGATGCTATGGTATTGCTTGAGCTAAGGGTAACTGACCCGCCAATACAAAAAGAAGTGGGGCCCGATGGCGTGATGGTTGGAGTCGGAGGAATCGGGTTTACCGTTACCACGGCATCTGTACTTAAGGCAGTGGCACAAGGCCCATTTTGCACAATAGCATGAAACCTGTAAACCGTCTGTATACCTCCTACTAATGGTGTTGCTGGCGAAATAGGATTCGCTGTGCCCAAGGATACGTCTACTGCGAATGCTCCCCCGTTCACGGACTTCTCCCATCCGACAATCGAACCGCGCTGACCCGCGATAGAAATATTGGATGCTGCTGCCAGATCGCAAATGGTCTGGGTGGCCGGAGAGGCCGTACCGCCATTACTTTGTCCAAATACAGTTACGGCCAGGTTGGCATTGTTGGTGGTACAGGATTGAGCCGTTATGGTATACGATGGCAAGGTGAACGGTGCTGGAACGGTACTTACCACCGTCACGACCGTAGGTTGATACTGAAGGGCTACACTGATATTTGCAGTGACCGAAGGGTTGGGCTGTGCTGCAATGTTGAATGTCCCGGTAGTTGAGTTTCCGGTGGTTGGTGCTACCGATACACCGGCTCCAAACGAATGAGACCAGGTGTTTTGCGTGGGGAGAGAAATCGCTGCCGGGTTGGTAAACGTGGTGATGGCGATATTCTTGGTCGCTGGCAATGTACCTTCGTTGTACACGGCGGTCGTTCCCGGAGGACCGTTACACAGACTATTTGATCCTGTAGGTACCGCAGGGATGAGGGTAGAGATATCAGGTTGTTGGATAATAACTACTTCAATGGGGTCACTCTCGCAGGCATTGGTTGCACCGGTCACCTGGGTTGCCCATACCGAGTAGTAGGCGCCGTTAACGTTATTGCTCTTGAATGTGCCACCTACCACTGATGGGTTGGTGCCCACACTATAGGCAGATGCGGGGAAGGTAAGCGAATTTGCACCGGCAGTGTTATTTAACAATGTCGCACCACCCAACAGAGGGTTCTTATTGTACCACTTGACCGCCGTCCGTCCAACGGCCCCACCTGCGACGGTAAAATTAAATGCCGTGCTGTTCGGATTTGTATAACAAATGGAAAGTCCGGTTGTTGTCAACGCAGCCGGTTTAGGAATAATTTCAACAAAGTTCGAGATACTTTCGGCTAAGGGTAAGGTGGCCGCCGCGTTGAACGGATCATAGAGATTACAAACATCCCAATATTCCAGTTTCACGTAAAACCGTTGAGCCACAACCTGGTTAGTAGTAATTGTTGTGGTGATGTTGCCCATGTAGGTAACTGCTGTTGCTGCAGTAACCGGTGTGGCTAATTGAATAACCCCATTGGCATCCGGGACACCGACACCACCTAAGCCAGTCGGAAAGTAGCCTGTTGGAAAGATCAAAGACCCCGTCGCATCGTTATTGGTTACCTGGGTCGTAGTGCCACCAAGTGCTGCTGGAAGCGTTACGCGTACGTCTGGAATATTGCCTGGGGCAGCAAAATTCTGGCTTCCGTAAGTCCGGATATAACGAATCTGGTCATTCGCAGCGTTCGCTTCTACAGCCACCCGGCAATTCAGCAGGGTGTTGTCGGTGAATTTCATGTTAACATTGGTACCGCGACAGACCTTATCGCTACCAAGCACAAATGGAGGCATATTTAAAGTGCCTGTGTTCTTGTTATCTGTGTCGTATGAGGGTAAGAGTTGCTGATCAATCTTAGTCCCACAAGAACCAAGTCCAGCAAAAAATGGAGTAAGTTTCATTGTAAACTCACAGCTGGTAGGTGCTGGCAGCGCATAGGTTGCAGGATATACAAAGGAAGGCCTGACAGTTGAATAGGAGACTGGCTGGGTGGTGAGCTTTATCCCTAAAGAGCTGTACTTAGGGACAGCTCCGCCAAGATTGTCGGAGTCAAAAGGTATATGATTGGTGGACGTGTTCCCCGGATCACCCCATGCCATGGTGAATCGAAGTCCACCATACTTAGTACTATTCCGATAAAGCATACTTACTTCGTATGTCCACTGCCAAAAATTCATATTGACTGGCGCGCACTGGTCAACAGTAGAATAGAAACCCTTATTTAAGAGGTCGATATCACCGCATCCCGGAACATAATTATTTTTTGATGCAATAGCGGCAAACGAGGGAACAGGATTAAGGCTAACCGCTGTTGTCAAGGTATTGCCCGTGTTATTGAATGCAATAGTCAGTGTCTCACCAGGCTTCAAAAATTTTTCAACGCCGCCATGTCCCGCCACAGCTGATGCATCAAACTGAACGTTTACCGTGCTTCCTGCAAAAAGCACACCTGTAATAGGAACTGCAACCGCAGGCGATGGCCCGGCACCATCCGGATCCAACATTACCGTCCATTGCGCTGCAACCGTAGAGCCCGCAAGCGGATTCGAAAACAATACCGAAATAATGCGCTGACTGGCAGTCTCGTGCCTTGGGTCGGTGGCATTGTTAACCACCGTGGCGGTCTGAGCGGAAGCCGCCCCACCTATAAGCATCAACAATAAAATACCAACTAGATAAAATAGACTGCGAAGCGGGTGCGACTGGTTCATTAAGAAGGTGCTTAGACTTGCTGTTTATATACAAATCAATCCAAAGGTGTAACCTCCCCCAGTTTGGCCTGAATATAAAAGCCTGAAATTCCTCAAAATAGAAATAATTTCAAAGGGCAGCCGGTCCAACACCCAAATAATCTACCTTTGCTGCCGTATTTTTTAGCCCGTCCATGACCACGCAATCCAAGTACATCTTCGTAACCGGCGGGGTAACCTCCTCCCTCGGCAAAGGAATCATCTCTGCCTCTCTCGGAATGCTCCTCCAGGCACGCGGATACTCGGTCACCATTCAGAAATTTGACCCTTACATCAACATTGACCCGGGTACATTAAACCCCTATGAACACGGGGAATGCTATGTCACCGACGATGGGGCCGAAACTGACCTCGATTTGGGCCATTATGAGCGGTTCCTGAACACCCGAACATCTCAGGCAAACAACGTTACCACCGGCCGCATATATAATAATGTCATCACCAAAGAGCGCCGGGGCGAGTTTCTGGGCAAAACGGTCCAGGTGATCCCACATATCACCGACGAAATCAAACGAAACCTCTACCTCCTCGGCGAAACCGGCAAATTCGACTTCGTGATCACCGAGATCGGTGGATCCGTCGGAGATATTGAATCTCTGCCGTTCATAGAAGCTGTTCGTCAGGTGCGCTGGGACCTTGGTGCCAACCACTCCCTGGTAATACACCTGACCCTCATCCCTTACCTCAAAGCGGCCAAGGAACTAAAAACCAAGCCCACCCAGCACTCTGTCAAGAAGCTGCTCGAAGAAGGAGTCCAACCCGATATCCTTGTTTGCCGAACAGAAATGCCCCTTCCCATGGATATCCGCAAGAAGGTGGGCCTGTTTTGCAACGTTCAACTCAATTCAGTGATCGAAGCCATCGACGCCGAAACGATCTATGACGTGCCCCTGCTCATGCGGAAGGAAAAACTCGACGAACGGGTTTTATCGAAGCTGAAACTACACCCCAAGAACGAGCCCGATCTCGAGCAGTGGAAAGCTTTCCTCGGCAAACTCAAAAACCCCACCAACGAGGTTCGGATTGGATTGGTGGGCAAATACGTGTCCCTTCCGGATGCCTACAAAAGCATCGCAGAGGCATTCATCCACGCCGGCACGGAAAACGACGCCAAAGTAAACTTGCAATGGATCTCCTCAGAGGACATTACTGAGGACACTGTTGCCGATGTTCTGGGAGGCCTTCAGGGAGTGCTCGTTGCCCCAGGCTTCGGAGAGCGCGGCCTGGAAGGAAAGATTCAGGCCATTAAATATGTACGGGAAAATAAGATTCCTTTCCTGGGCATCTGTCTGGGTATGCAATGTGCCGTGGTGGAGTTTGCCCGCAATGTGCTGCACCTCGATGCAAGCTCCACGGAACTCAACTCCAAGACCAAACACCCGGTCATTGACATGATGGAAGAACAAAAGAAAATCACTTCCAAAGGTGGTACCATGAGGCTGGGCGCTTATGATTGTAAACTAAAGAAGGGTTCCAAGGCTGCCGCCATCTACGGCGAGACCATGATTCAGGAACGCCACCGCCATCGGTACGAATTCAACAATAAATACCTGGATCAAATGGAAGAGGCAGGTCTCAAAGCCACCGGTATCAATCCCGATTCCGGTTTGGTGGAAGTAGTTGAACTCAAAGACCACCCCTGGTTCGTCGGCGTACAATTTCATCCTGAACTCAAGAGCACGGTGCTGGCCCCTCACCCGCTCTTTGTGAAATTTATCGAGGCCTCATTGAATTATAAGAAACTGGAATCCTGATCATTCTCTCGTAATAACTTACTATGGATCGCAACTCCGCCATCGGGCTAACGCTCATCGCTGTACTCTTACTGGTATACTTTAACTTCTTCGCGCCAGAACCCCCGAAAGAAACTCCTCCGATTGTCACCAGCGAAAAAGTTGACTCTACAGCCAGGGCAGCCCAGCCACAGGACACGACTTCCGCAACGATAAATCCGGCAGCTGCCATCGAAGAAAAATTGACGCGGGTTGAGACTAACGACCTGATTATCAGCTTCTCCAACCATGGCGGGGTGATCAAGGAAGTGGAGCTCAAGAACTTCAAAACGTATTACCACAAGCCCCTTTACCTGGCCACCGGATCGTCTAACGCATTCCGTCTCAATGCTATCCTGGAAGGGAAAGACACGGACCTTTATGGTTTGTACTATACTGGTGAATCACGAAACATCACTGGCATTCATCCGGACACCAAACTACCGGCCGACAGTACGGAGGTCACCTTCACCACGCAGTTGTCGGAAGGTAAAACCATCCGGCATATCTACACGGTTCCCTCCAATGGATTTCAGGTGAAGTACCGCATTGAAACTTCGGGCCTTGACCAGTCCCTGAATGGAGAACAACTTACCTTTCATTGGGTTGATCGCATAGCCTTGCAGGAAAAGGATATGACCACCAGTCGTATCAAGTCGACCATAAACTATTTTACAACCACCGACGAATTTGATTACCTGTCTGAGGCATCCCAGGATCCGGAATCAGAAAACCTGACAGCCCCTGTAAAATGGGTAGGCATCAAACAGAAATTCTTCACCAGCGCCATCATTGCTAACCGCACTTTTAATGGCGGCGAGGTTGCCACAACCGTTGACCCTGCAGATACCTCGGTCATGAAAACAGCCACCGTAAAACTGTATATCCCCAAGGCAGACGTCACTGCTAACAAGGCTAAGTTTGAGTACTTCTTCGGACCCAATAAGTACGAACTGCTTTCTTCGGTCACCAATGGCTTTCAGAAAAACCTGGATCTGGGATGGCCGCCGGTGAGCTGGGTGAATCGGTTTGTTATATTGCCCATCTTTAGATTCCTGGAAAGTTTCATTTCCAGTTATGGCATTATCATCCTGGTGCTGGTAATCATCATCAAGTTGATCCTTACTCCCCTTTCCTATTCTTCTTATCTCGGCATGGCCAAGATGCGGTTGTTAAAGCCGGAATTAGACCTGATCAAGGAGAAGAATGGTGACAATGCCACACAGGCCCAGCAGGACCAGATGAAGTTGTATCAGCAGGCAGGCGTAAACCCACTGGCCGGCTGCATCCCCTTGTTGCTGCAGATGCCTATCCTTTTTGCGATGTTCTATTTCTTCCCGGTATCGGTAGAAATGAGACAACAGTCTTTTTTGTGGGCTGAAGATTTATCTACCTATGACTCTATTCTGAATCTGTCATTCAGTATTCCGTTTTACGGCAACCACGTCAGTTTATTTGTGTTGCTCATGACCATTTCCACCCTGGTATCAACATGGCAAAACAACCAGATCAGTTCAGTGACCGGGCCAATGAAGTCGATGTCCTATGTGATGCCCGTGATCTTCATGTTTGTATTGAATTCTTTCTCGGCAGGTTTGAGTTTCTATTACTTTGTGTCCAACGTGGTAGGCCTCGCCCAGCAGGCAATCATACGCCGTTTCGTGGATGAAGACAAGATTAAGCAGGTGATGGAAGACCACAAGAAGAAGATACTCTCCGGCGGCGGCTCAAAGTCCAAATTCATGACCAAGTTGGAAGAAGCCATGAAGGCCAGCGAAGAAGCCCGGAAGAAGAAAAAGTAATTCCGCAGCCCCTCCTGAATAAGTATATTTGTCCCCGGCCTAAAAAAAGGCCACCATTTTTTATTTGATTCAACCTACCCACTGATGGGAAAGATTATTGCTATTGCCAACCAAAAAGGAGGTGTCGGAAAAACGACAACCGCCATTAACCTGGCCGCCAGTTTGGCTGTCCTGGAGAAGAAAACCCTGTTGTTAGATGCTGATCCTCAGGCTAATAGCACATCCGGCCTGGGCGTTGACCCCAAAGGGGTAAAGTTGAGTATCTATGAATGTATGGTCGACGGGGCCAACATCAACAAAGCGATTGTTCAGAACGACCTGAAGTACCTTCATATCCTGCCTTCCCACATCGATCTGGTTGGGGCCGAGGTTGAAATGGTGAATATCGAACACCGGGAAGAACGCATGCGGGAAGCACTCAAAGCGATCAAGGATGATTACGATTTTATTATCATCGACTGTTCGCCATCGTTGGGGCTGATCACCATCAATTCCCTGACTGCCGCTGATTCCATTATCATCCCGGTCCAGTGCGAATACTTTGCGTTGGAAGGTTTGGGCAAACTGCTGAACACCATTAAGATTATTCAGACCCGTCTCAATCCACAACTGGAGATTGAAGGTATTCTCCTTACCCTCTATGATTCCCGCACGTCCCTGGGCAATCAGGTGGTGGAAGAAGTCAGAACACACTTTAAGAGCATCAGTTTCAAAACCATTATCCCCCGCAATGTCAAACTGAGTGAGTCACCCAGTTTTGGCTTGCCGGTAATTGTGCATGATGCAGAAAGCAAAGGCGCCATTGCTTACCTGAACCTGGCCCATGAGGTGCTCGATAAAAACGGAATGAGCAAATGATGAAAAAGAAAGCCCTCGGACGCGGACTGAAGTCCCTGCTGAGCGATACACCCGAAACCGAATCATTCGAAGAAGCACCGGCACCCGTCAGCAATATGACGGAATTGCCTATTGGCGAAATCGAAGTTAACCCCTTTCAGCCCCGTCAGCATTTTGATGCCGAGGCGTTGAAAGAACTTTCTGAATCCATCAAGGTGCATGGGATCATTCAGCCGATCACCGTGCGCAAACTGGCCCGCAACCAGTTTCAGTTGATTTCCGGCGAACGTCGTTTTCAGGCATCACGCCTCGCAGGATTAAAGACCATTCCCGCTTATGTGCGCTCTGCCGACGACCAGCAAATGCTGGAAATGTCGCTGATCGAAAACATTCAGCGTGAAAACCTTAACCCGATAGAAATTGCCTTGAGTTATCAGCGGCTCCTCACCGAGTGCAAACTCAAGCAGGAAGAACTCGGTGACCGCGTAGGGAAAAACAGAACCACCGTAACCAATTACCTGCGGTTGCTAAAGTTGCCACCGGATATCCAAATCGCATTGCGTGATCACAAGCTGTCGATGGGACATGCCCGTGCGATTATCAGTATTGAAAACCCCGACGTACAGTTGCTCATCTTCAAAAGAACTGTAAAGGAAGACCTGTCGGTACGGCAAGTTGAAGAACTCGCCCGCACCATGGTGAGGGGCAAAAAAGGCGCTGAAGCGGGTGGTACAACCGGAACACCGGGCAATTCAAGAGAAATCACACAACTGCAGGGAAGGCTCTCTTCACACTTTGGCACGAAAGTTAGTGTAAAGAGTGACGGACGTAAGGGCGAGATCAAAATCCCGTTTCTGTCTATTGAGGACCTGAACAGAATCCTTGATATTTTCAAGATTTCCTGATAGTAATGCTTTTCAGACTACTGACCGGATGTGCCATTCTGATATTCTCCCTGCCTGCCTCGGGTCAGACGGTAGATGTCATTAGGGACACAGTACCGGCGCTGTCAGACACTGTCTTTATCCGCAAGGGAGGCAAGGTGTATACAGCAGCGACGTATGCCAAACGGTTTCAGCCCAGGAAAGCCCTGCTGTTTGCCGCCATGGTTCCCGGGTTGGGTCAAATCTACAACCGCAAGTACTGGAAACTCCCCCTGGTATATGGTGGCATTGCATCCCTGACCTACATGGTGGTAGCGTACAACAATCGGTATGTAAAGTATAAGGGCGAACTCTTTAGCCTCCTCGCCGATCCCAATTTTGTAACAACGAATAAGTATACAGAGAGTCAATTGCGCACTTTGGTTGACACCTATCGTCGTGAACGGGATTACTTTCTCATCCTCGATGGTTTTATGTATATCCTTCAAATGGTAGACGCGCACGTGGACGCACACCTGAAGGAATTTGATCTGAACCCTCAACTAAAAATGAGCCTTCGTCCGGGCGTACAACAAAATCCGATGTTCGGCCGGGCTTCGGGAATCACCCTCACCTTTACCTTCTGACATGAAAATTCTGTTAATGGGCTATGGAAAAATGGGTAAAGCCATTGAAGCAATTGCCCGCCAGCGGGGACATCAGATAGTGGGCAAATTAGATCCGGGGTCCGGGTTTTCATTTGACTTTTCCACCCCGGTAGACGTAGCCATTGAATTCACCCAACCTGAATCAGCTGCGGCCAATATCCGCACGTGCATCGATCGTCGCATTCCTGTGCTCTCCGGCACTACAGGATGGCTCGATCAGAAACCCTCCATTGACGCTCATTGCATTCAACAACACGGTACCTTCTTTTACGCTTCGAACTATAGCTTGGGTGTTAACATCTTCTTTGAATTGAGTAAGCACCTCGCTAAAATGATGCAGTCAAGTCCTTATGACGTGCATATGGAAGAAATACACCATACCCAAAAGAAAGATGCACCCAGCGGCACGGCCATTACCCTGGCAGAAGGCATCCTGAAAAATAGCACCCAAAAGAAGAGATGGGTCAACAGTCCGAGCGCGCAACCCGAAGACCTGGTAATCACCTCTGTGCGGCAAGATCCGGCACCGGGTACCCACATTATTACCTATTCATCTGCCGTAGACGATATTGAAATCAGGCACACGGCCCATTCCCGCGAAGGGTTTGCCAGCGGTGCAGTGATGGTGGCAGAATGGCTACCCCGTCAACAAGGCGTGCTGGGGATGGGCGATTTTCTCAAATTCTGACTTCGCGAATTTTTACTTTTATTTGCGGGACTTTTATTAACCCTACACGCATCAAAATACCATCATGAACTGGAAATTCTGGAAAAAGGAAGTGAAAGCCGAGCCAACTAAGAAGTCTTTTGCCCGCGAATGGCTCGACGCGATTGTGTTTGCTGTAGTAGCTGCTACGTTGATTCGCTGGCTGATCATGGAAGCGTACACCATCCCCACCCCCTCCATGGAGAACTCCCTGCTGGTTGGTGATTTTCTCTTTGTCAGCAAGTTCCATTACGGCACCCGCACGCCTAAGACCATCATCCAGATGCCCCTGACGCACCAGAAAATCTGGGGAACCGATATCCCTTCCTATGTAGACTGGATTCAATTGCCTCAGTTCCGTTTGCCTGGTTTTACACATGTGAAAAATGGTGACGTGGTCGTGTTTAATGTGCCACCAAACGACTTAAATGAATTCAAGAACTATCCTGTCGATCTGAAAACGAATTACATCAAGCGTTGTATAGGTATTCCTGGAGATGTAATCCAGGTAGTCAAGGGCCAGGCCATGGTGAACGGAAAGCCGCTTGAAAATCCACCCAACATGCAATTTGGCTATATCGTGTACACCAAGGACATCATCAACGAACGCACATTTGCCAAGTTTGAACTGGACCCGGAAGACTACAGTCCGGGCCGCACAGCTGACAACAGAATCTTTTATCAGATCCACATGACCAAGGAAAAGATGGAAGAGCTAAAGTCGGCTCCTTATGTCGTCTCCATTGAAGCTGATCCGCGCCTGGGCAACGAACCCGATACGCGCCTCTTCCCGAAAGGATATGGTATTAAGTGGAACGCAGACAATTATGGGCCACTCACCATTCCAAAAAAAGGAATGAAAATCGCCATCAACGATTCAACGCTTGCCACCTATGGAAGTACCATACAGTTGTACGATCATAACGACAAAGTAGAACTGACCGACAGCACGCTGACCATTAACGGACAGCGCGTGACCGAATACACCTTTAATCAGGATTATTACTTCATGATGGGTGACAATCGGCATAACTCATGGGATTCCCGCTATTGGGGATTTGTACCTGAGGATCACATCGTCGGCAAGGCG
>JBGAMI010000071.1:0-14775 GCA_044223085.1 Cyclobacteriaceae bacterium | reverse complement strand
TGTCTCCAGCGGGAGTCCATCGGAAGTGATCCATTCCGAGAAGGGAACGAAACCGGCCACGATGGAGAGGACAGCCAGAATCATCAACGGAAGCGTCATGGTAAATGGCGACTCATGGGGTGCGTGATGGTATTCAGGCTGGCGGCTCCAGAAGATGTTGAAGTAGAGCCGGAACATGTAGAACGCCGTAATGCCGGCAACGAGGTACTGTACACCAAAGATGATTTTGTTGTGTTCATAGGCTGCCACCAGGATTTCATCCTTGCTCCAGAATCCGGAGAAGGGTGGTATACCTGCGATGGTGATGCAGGCAATCAGGAAGGTCAGGTGGGTGATGGGCATGTATTTCTTCAATCCACCCATATCGGTCATCAGGTTGCTGTGTACGGCATGGATCACTGAACCCGCACCGAGGAACAACAATGCTTTGAAGAACGCGTGAGTGAATAAATGAAAGAGCGAAGCCATGTATCCCAGGCCAGCTTCACCGCCATAACCCGAAACACCCAGGGCCACCATCATGTAGCCAATTTGTGATAGGGTTGAAAAAGCCAGTACGCGTTTGATGTCGAGTTGGGTGCAGGCCACCACGGCAGCGAACAGCGACGTGAAGCTGCCGACATAAGCAATGATATCGAGGGAATCCGGAGTGCTGAGCGCATATACCGGAAACAGTCGGGCCACAAGATAAACACCAGCTACCACCATGGTAGCGGCGTGGATCAAGGCCGATACAGGTGTCGGACCTTCCATGGCATCTGGCAACCAGATGTGCAAGGGGAACATAGCTGACTTGCCGGCGCCACCCATGAAGATGAGCAACATGGCCCAGGTAGTTACGGAAGTTCCGAGGAACACGGCTGTTATCGGTTGTCCGATGGCGGGGCCCTGCAGATCAGTGAGGGATTTGAAATCAAATGTATTCGTGTAGAAGGACAAGAGCAGGATACCGATGAGGAACCCGAGGTCTGCAAAGCGGGTGACAATAAATGCCTTCTTTGATGCAGCGACTGCCGAGGGGCGGTCATAATAAAATCCGATGAGGAGATAAGACGATACGCCCACCAATTCCCAGAAGATGTACATCTGGAAGATGTTGGTTGCAACTACCAGGCCGAGCATGGAGAAGGTAAACAATGACAGGAAAGCGTAGTAGCGGGCGAATCCCGTTTCACCTTTCATATAACCGAGGCTGTAGATGTGTACCATCAGAGATACGGTGGTGATGACCACGAGCATCAGGATGGAAAGTGGGTCCAGCAGGATACCGAGGTGAATCGTAAGCTTGTCGGTGAGTTGGAGCCAGGTGAACGAGTAGGCTTCGATGGAAGGTCTTGCGCCTTCGGGGGCACCGGTGACGTATTGATAGGCCGTGTAGTACGACACCATGGCAATGATGAGCAAACCGGTGGTGCCCAGCCAGCCGGGCAAGGCTCCCTTCATGCGACCGCCCAATAACCCGATCACCAGAAAGCCGGCGAGGGGAAGGACCAGGATCAGCAGGGTATATGAAAAGTCCATAGTCAGTATTTCAGTTCGTCTACATCATCAACCCGCACGGTGCCGAATTGACGATAGATATTTATAATAAGCGCAATGGCAACGGCTGCTTCTGCAGCGGCGATGGCCATGATGATCAGGGCAAAGAAGTGACCTTCCAGGCGATGGGGGAACAGGTAGTGGTTGAAGGCCACGAAGTTGATGTTGACGGCATTCAGCATCAGCTCGATGCCCATCAGCATGGTGATGAGGTTACGGCGTATGATGACACCGACGAGGCCGACAAAGAACACGATGGTGCTCAGCACGATCATGTAGTCCAGAGGTATTTCAGCTTGCAGGTTCACACTTTATTCTTTTGGGCGATGAATATGGATCCAACCAGTGCGGCCAGCAGCAACACACTGATTACTTCGAAAGGCAGGGCATAACCCTGTTCCTGTGTGTCCATCAACTGCAATCCGATGGTACGCATGTCCGTACCGACAGGAGCGAGTGTGCCCGGTGTAAATACATGTTTCAAAATGGTGACTGACGCGAGCCCGATACCTGCTACCGCCGTGATGGCACCGGCCAGCAGGTGACCGCCTTTAGGAGGCTCGAGGGTAGAGTCGATTTGGCTGGTGAGGAGAATAGAGAAGATGATCAGCACCACGATCCCGCCGGCATACAGCATCAGTTGCACGGCAGCGAGAAACTGGAAGTTCATCATGTAGTACAAGCCCGCCATGGCTACCAACACAAAGAGCAGGTAGATGGCTGCGCGCAAGATCCGGCGGCTGGTGATCGACAGTATGGAGAAGATCACTATGGAGGCGGCCAGGATAAAGAATATGATTTTGGGGCCGGTCATTCTTTCGAGGTTTTAGAGGTGGAACCCGGACGGTTGAGCACTTTGGTCAGTTTGCTGCGGTCGAATACGGCATGCTCAAAGGTTTGATCAAATCGCAGGGCATTTTCATCGCAAGAGGGCACACACAAACCGCAGAAGGAGCACGTCTCCAGGTGATAGATATACTTGTCCAGCACTTTCTTGGAGCGACCATCTGCACCTTCGATTTTCTTATAGATCACCTCAATGGAACCATTGGGGCATTTGCGTGCGCAGGTATTGCAGACGTTGCAGGAGTGTTGGTTGTTCTCGTCGTGGATCAACTGCAGTTCGCCCTTGAAGTTGTCGAACATCTTCAGGGTAGCGCGGTTCTCCGGATATTTCTGGGTAGCGGTTTCCGGTTTGACGAAATAAGAGCCGGTCACTTTCATGCCGCGCACCAGCGACGCAACCCCTTCGAAGATTTCCCGAAAGTAGTTGCCTACATCCTGTAAGGGTTTCAGAAGTGCCATTGCATAAGGGTTAAGAACGAGATGAGAATCAGGTTAATCAGGTTGATGGGAAGCAAATACTTCCACTCGAGGGCCAGCAGTTGGTCGATGCGCAGGCGCGGGAAAGTCCACTTGAACCACATCATCAGATAGATAACAAAGGCTGTCTTGCCAAAGAACCAGAACACCGGCGGAATGTAGTCCATGATCTGATTGAAAGCGGTGAAATTCCAGATATGAAATGGCAGCCAGCCGCCGAGGAAGAGCGTCGTGGCGATGGCGGCGATCACAAACATGTTCATGTATTCCGCCAGGAAGAAGAAGGCAAACTTGATTCCGGAATATTCGGTGTGGAATCCTGCTGTCAGTTCAGACTCAGCTTCGGCCAGGTCAAAGGGTCCGCGGTTGGTTTCAGCCGTGCCGGCGATGAGGTAGATCACAAAAGCTATGAAGGCGGGAATGTGTCCTTTGAACAACCACCAGCCATCTTGCTGGGAAGCGATGATTTCAGAAAACTGCATCGAGCCGGCATAGGTGATGATGCACAACAAGGCGAGTCCCACAGACAACTCATAACTGATTACCTGCGCACCACTGCGCATGGCGCCGATTACAGAGTATTTGCTGTTGCTGGCCCATCCGGCGATAAGGATACCGATCACACCCATGCTTGAGATAGCGAGGATATAGAGTACGCCAATGTTAAGATCAACGGCATGCAGGCCTTTGGCAAAAGGGATAGCACCAATGGCCATGATAGAGGCCACGATGACGATGAAAGGAGCGATGTTGAAAAGAAAACTGTCCGCGTTGCGGATGAAGATCAGTTCCTTCAATAACAGCTTGATGAGGTCGGCAATGGTTTGAAATAATCCACCGGGACCTACGCGATTGGGGCCGAGGCGGTTTTGCATCCGTGCACAAATCTTGCGTTCAGCATATACCAGGTATAAGCCAAGCACTGCATAAAAGGCAAGTACGGCTACACCCAGCAACACCATAAGCAACAGTCCGGCCCAAAACGGCGAGAAGTTGGCGTTGAAGTAGTCGTTGATCGAGTCGATGAGGGGCGTGAAGTCGTACATAACCTATCGGTCTATATCGGGAATAACAAGATCCAGAGAACCACTGATGGCAACCAGGTCGGCGATCTTATGACCAGCCGCAATGGTATTGATCACAAACAAATTCGAGAAGTTGGGTGTGCGGTAATGGATGCGGGCCGGAGAAGGACCACCATCGCTGATGATGTATACATCCAGTTCGCCCCGGGCCGTTTCCACACGCTGGAAGAATTCGCCCTTCGGACACTTGATGGCCTTGAGTTCGAGCATCGTTGATCCCTGGGGTATGTTGTCAATCAACTGCTCCAGGATGTTCAGCGATTCGGCCATTTCCTTCATGCGCACCAGGTAGCGGGCATAGGTATCACAACCGTTGTCGAGGATTTCATTGAACTTCACAAACTTGTAGGCACTGTATGGAGCAATCTTCCTGATGTCGCAGGAGAATCCGGAGCCGCGGCCGCTTGGACCGGTGACCCCGAAGTTGATGGCAAGTTCTTTGGGCATCACGCCAATGCCGTGGGTACGCTCGCGGAAGATAACGTTGCCGGTAAGCAACTGATCATATTCAGGTAGCTTCTTGCGGAAGTAGGTGATGAATTCTTTTACCCGCTTCTGGAAGTTGGGATGAATATCACCCATGAGTCCGCCGGGTGTAATGAAGCTCTGGATCAACCGGGTGCCCGTAGTCTCTTCAAAAATGTCGAGGATCTTTTCCCGGTCGCGGAGACCGTAGAAGAAGGTGGTGAGTGCACCGAGGTCCATGCCGAATGCCGACCACCACAACTGATGTGAGGCGATGCGGGTGAGCTCGGCGAAGATGGTGCGGATATACTTGACGCGATCGCTTACTTCAATCTCCATCGCATTCTCCACACAAAGGGAAACGGCCTCATTGTTGATGTGGGCAGACAGATAGTCCATCCGGTCGGTGAGGTGCAGCAGTTGAGGGTAGGTGAGCGATTCGCTCATCTTCTCAATGCCGCGATGGATGTAGCCGCAATGGGGGATGATGTATTTTACTTTTTCGCCGAGGAGACAGGTTTCAAAACGCAGCACACCATGGGTGGATGGGTGTTGAGGACCCATGTTAATGATGTATTCCTCTTTTTCTCTCAGGTCGATATCAAGCAGGGTCTCCGACATAAGCTTAGCGTTCGAGGGTGAATGAATCTTTATAATCTTTCCGCAGGGGATAGCCTACCCAGTCATCTTCCAAAAAAAGACGACGGAGGTCGGGGTGGTTTTGAAAGCGAATGCCGAAGAGGTCGAATACTTCGCGTTCAAACCACTCGGCAGCTTTCCAGAGGTCACTGACGGTGGGTACTTCAGCGGGATTAGCCTTGTCGGCCAGGATAACCCGCAGCACCAGGGTGTGGTGAATTTCGGATGAGGTCAGGTGGTAGATCACGTGGAAGCCGTCTTTGCGGTCGGCGGCCGTGAGGCTGATGAGGTAATCAAACTGCAGGTCCGCGTTTGACTTCACCGTCTTCATCAGGTCGTGCAGGCGGTCGATGGGTACGATCAGGTCGGCAAATTGCTTGCTGACGCCCGGCTTGACCTCCGGAACGATCGCAGTGATAGCAGCTGTCAGTTGTTCGTTGGTCATGATGGGTTCGTCGTTTGGGTGGGTGTTCCAGCTTCAGGTGCGGCAGGTGGTACCGTCACAACCGGCGGTACTTTGTCAATTACAATAGTCTGATTTACAACAGGTTCAACGTATCTTGATTTATCAACAGTTGAGGTATCCAGAACAGGATCTTTGTGATCACCACCCGGGTTGGTCATAGTCTGCACCTGAATTTTCCGTTGCAGTTGCATCACACCATATAAGAGGGCTTCAGGGCGGGGTGGGCAGCCGGGGATGTAGACATCAACAGGTATCACCTGGTCGACGCCGCGTATTACAGAGTAGCTGTTATAGTAAAAGGGGCCTCCTGAAACTGCGCAGGCACCCATGGCAATGACATATTTTGGATCGGCCATCTGGTCGTAGAGGCGCTTGAGGACCGGGGCCATCTTGCGAACAATGGTACCCGCTACGACTATAACGTCGGCCTGGCGTGGTGAGGCGCGATACACTTCGATGCCAAACCGGGCAAAATCGTGTCTGGGTGCACCTGCGGCCATCATTTCGATGCCACAACAGCTGGTGGCGAAAGTCAATGGCCACACCGAGTTGGACCGGCCCCAGTTAATGAGGTTGTCCAGGGTGGTGACCATCACACTCTGACCTGATTTGTGCAGTTCCTCGAGCGTTTCGTTGTCCTTGAAATCGCCGTAGGGTATGGATTTGATATCTATTCCCATATCAGTGCTTTTTTCTTCCACGCATAGAGCAACTGAGGCCCGGTACCGTGAAAAAGATGAGTTATTTTCTGACAAACGCAGTCATGCCGATTTCCTTCATGACCACGGCCCAGGGGAAGCGATGAAGACCGTTTCCACGTCGAAAATCAGGTAGATGATGGCAAAGAGGTAGTGAGCTGACGCGGAACTGAATCCATGCGGGGCCTTCGGTGGGGATACCGCACTCATATGTCTGATTTCACCAGCCCTGGGGAATGTGTGCGCCACATAGTGGAGAAGACAATGGCCCGCCCACAAGGACCACCGCGGTGAGGAACAAGGTTAACAGTGCGTAACTCTCCATCTGGCGACCAGAGGCGAACTATGGTTCTCTGCCTTTGATGACACAAGTAACCCAGATGGCTAACCGTCAGAAATGATTAAGTATGTCGTGAAAAATGACTTTTGTCAGCGAAAGGGACTTTGGCGATCGGAATTCAACCCCTTCGGGGTTGTGCTGAGTTCTTGGCTGGTTTACACGGCATTTCATGCCGTGTTGCTGAAATTCAATCCCTTCGGGATTGGGTGCAACTAGCTAGCCGGTCTGGTGCCGAAACAATTGGAGGGTCAACCCAAGGTGCCGGTTAAGAAAACCGGCACACACGATCCGTTGTTGGTGTTCTGACGTCTCGGCAGGTCACCAACAACTGTTGGGTCTGTCGCAACAAAGTCGTTGGTGACCCGAATACAGTTTCAAAACATTGGTTCGATAACGCTGAAGTGGCCTGTTTTGAGCATAGTGGGGCGGAACACCAACAACGGAAATAGATCGAAGCCAAATATCTACAGTCATCGCGGACAGCGCCTTCGAGATTTGCGTCGGATTAAAAAGTGAAAGTTCCGCTTTACAAGTATTGCCAAGCAAATCGACACCACCCGCAAAGCGTCTCGCTGCAGCGGGACGCGAAGATCGGCAGCGCTGGTAGCGATGACGGGGCCACGCGGCCCTGGAGCGCAATTCTTAACATCCAACCCATACCCAAATAAGAAACTTGGCCTCCAATGATAGCAACTGTTGTTGGTGACTCGAATACAGTTTCAAAACATTGGCCGGTAACGTTGAAAAAGCCTGTTTTGAGCATAGTGGGGCAAAACACCAACAACGGAAGGCCAACCCACGGTGCCAGTTAAGGAAACCGGCACACACTAGTTTGTTTCAACAATCCAGAAAACCGGCACAAACGTATTGCCCCGCGTATTATTCGGGCATATTTTGCGTTCTTGTACGTTACCAAATTCATGCGCACGCTCTCCCTGTCGGCTTTTTTGAAGAACTGGTCTTACTGGTCGCGCCTGGCGGTAATCCGTTGGCAATTTGTTGCATTCCTGCTGGTGGGATGGGGCCTCGTCAAATGGCTGGAGCAGGAATACGGACAAGATGACTCCAGCCTCTGGTTGGTCATGAATTTGTTCACCCGAATAGTCACTTACACGATCATTGGACTTATCATCATCAGCATTGGATCGGCCCTGGTAACATGGCTGATTCTTCGCAGTGGCATCCGACGTCATGCCATCACGTTCCAGATTCGCTTTGGTGATGGCCATCAGGCCGAGGCAGGATGGGTACCACTTACAATATCACTCACAGGCCGCATCCTTCGACCCATCCTGGGAACCGTGCAGGCAGGACTGGTGTTTTCAGACAAGCGCGTGACACAGCGTATCGTGCTCGATGAAAATATCCGCAAGGCGAAGCAACTTTTGCGCATCGGCATTCAAGGATCGGGATCAACGTTCCTGCATGACCGGGGCATCTATGATGTTGATAAAGTAAATGTTCTCTGTTGCGACATGCTCGGCCTCGTGGCATTACCGGTTGTCATACCATTCACCCGACAACTGTACACACTGCCGGTGCCGATGAGTCCACGTACTGTAAAGGCCCAGCCCAACTCAGCGGAAGAACAAAAGCACCGGATCGAAATACCGCGCAGGGTAGAAGGAGAGTATGTCAACTATAAAGAGTTCGAAACCGGCGACAACATCCAACGCATCGTTTGGAAGATCTATGCAAAGAGCGGCCAGCTGGTGGTTCGCATACCAGAGACCAAAGATCCCTATGCTTCACACCTGTATCTCTATGCCAGTTATTTCCATGGCTTCGAACCGGCGGGCGGTGCCTTTGAAACCGAGTTGCTGAACGTATACAAGGACCAGTTGCGCAACCTGTATGAAGCGTTGCTGAAGAATGGTTACGATGTGCGCTTACCACATGACCAGGAAATCCCCAAACTCGCCGGTGTATCAGAAAAGAAGAATGAGTTGTACCAGATTGCAGCGTGCAACTGGCAAGCCCATACGCCGCCGTCGGTACTCATCAAGCCCCAGCGGGCGGCGTTTGTTTGCATTACTTCGTTCACGCCTGCGGCAGAATTGGAAGTGCTGATCAACCGCATCCCGGATGTTATTCCGATCGTGGTCCTGCGACTTTCACATGCCATCCCTTCACCGTTTACGTTTTCGATGCGGGAAATATTCTTCCGACCCGAGCGCACGCCTGCTGACGAACTCCGCCGACCATGGATGCTTTCGTCGCTGCGCCGAACACTCATCCGGAATGAAAAGGAGATGGAGCAGATGCTGAAGAAGCGAAACAACAGTTGGATTACGGACGTTATGGAATTTCAACGATGAGCAGCACGAACCAAAACGAACGATTCCGGCAATTGACCATCCGATGGGTCCTATTGGTGTTACCTACTTTGCTGGTAGGGTACCTTTCGCTGCGGTTTCTCAACTTTTCATACACGGCATTCACAACGGGTATCGTTACCCAAACCATTTACTTTGGGCTGGGTCTCCTGGCCGCCTACACCTTGTATTATTACGGTGCCCGGTGGGTTATTACGGTGATCATTCTTTGGGCAGTGTACATGCTCATGGAGCGAATCATCAGTCGCTTGCCCGGAGAGTTTGATGTCTTCTACACCACGGCCCGGTTCCAGTTGTATTCCACCTTGTTCCTTTTTGGATGGGCATTTGGACTCCTGCTCGCGCGCGTGCGACTGGCCTACCTGCTCATCTTCGGTGTGTACGCCGCCATGACCATCGTTGCCATTTCCGATACGGTAGATATCAGCATTGGTTATATCATCTCACACCTGATTCCAGTAGTGGCTTACGGTCTGTACATGATGTTCATCACGCCCCAGCTCAGCGAGCGCATGGACATCACACGACCCAAAGCCATTCGATTGGCAGGCAGGTTTGGGTTGTTCATTCTCTTTATCCTGTTGGCATTCCTCGCCACCCAGTACTTGTTTCAGGGCAACCTCCAAGCTGTGGAGAAAGAGCTTGCGGCACGGGGCTCAAAGAAGAATGACGGAGGAAAAGGAGAGGGCAAGGACAAAAAGGACGATGGCTACGATGATCGTTATGGCCTCATGGACAAGGGCGACGATGGCTATCGGCTAAAAGACACCATGCGCGTGAACACGAAAATGAGTTCATCCGACAAACTCATGTTCTGCGCGAAGCTGGACAGCTACTTTCCCGATGGAAAGACTCCGATGCCGCTGTACTTTGTGTATCACTACCTCACCAAATACGATCGTGCCAAAGAGAGTTTTACACGGGATGTCAACGTTCCCTACCTGGATGAATTTGATGTAGACCCCACGGCCTTGCCGATGTACTATTCCATTACCGATACTTCCATGATCCGGAAGTCATTGGGTTGGAATCTGAGAAAGGTAGTCGACGCACAGGTATACCTTTCAGAAAACACCTGGAAGCATTCCGTGTTAGGTCCGGCGAACGTGTTTGCCATCACCACCATTCCGGTGGAGAAGGATTTTCAAAAAACATTCCTCGCCGCGTATAAACTGAAGAGCTACATCTCGGAGCTCAATAATGCGTACTTCGTATACAACGTATCGTCCAATCCGCAATTGGAAGGATTTCAGGAACAACGACATGAAGCCTTGCGGCTGGTGGAAAATTATGAAGGGATTGATACTGCCTTCGTAAACTATTATACCCAAATGCCCCGGGGCGGGATTTATGACTCTATCGCTAAACTTGCGGATGGTTTGATCGGCAAGGATAAGCCTCCCGTGGATAAGGTTCTGGCTGTGCGCGATTTCTTCCTGCGACGCAATGAGAACGGCAAGCGCATCTTTCGCTATACCTTAAAACCTGGCGCTGTGGATGATCCAAACATTCCCAGCTCGAAGATGCTGTACAACTTCCTGTTCAAGACCCACGCTGGCTATTGCACGTATTATGCCGGAGCCTCGTTGTTCATGCTTCGCTCATTGGGAATCCCAGCGCGCTTCACCACGGGCTTCGCTACCGTAAACCGCAGTGACAAGAACAAAGGATGGTATTGGTTTTATGCCAGCCAGGCACATGCCTGGACGCAGGTATATTTTCCCGGCTTCGGGTGGATGGACTTTGACATGACCATCGGCAACGAAGATCAGCAAAGTGCTCCCAAACCTGATGGTACGCCGCCATTGCCGCCGCCCGAACCCTGGCTGGTGCTCAATGCACGCGCGGACGAAACGGACAGTGTAAAGAAGTTCATTCAATCCTCCTTTAAGGAGTTGATCTTCCAGGACAAGCCATTTGGATTGAAAGAGCCGGGGCGACTGAGATTGGACGCATCACAAAGTCGCGTCGTTCTGAACGATAAGGATACCACCTTCGCCGTGCTGAAGCCGGGAGACTCCATTATTGTCATTGCTTACAAAGATGAGAGCAAGCAGTTGCCGCGCGTACAGGCGGGCGTGCCCATCGAGCAGCAATTGAAGAACTTCCCTAACCCGGTGCATGTCGATGAGATTCACGTGCGTAAGAAAGAGAAAGAGAAAAAGCAGGAAGATGGAAAGGGTACAACCACAGAAACGAAAGAACCAACGTTGACCTGGCAGCAGGTCGCGATCATCACTGTAAAAGCAATCGGGGTGTTGCTGTTGATGATTTTGTTGCTCCCGCTGGCCTACCTTATCTACAGGAAGCTGCGCACCAGCCTGACGAGCGATCCCTTGCGCAAGGCAGATCAGGTTTATCGCACGGTTTTGTACCAGTTACACATGAGCGGACTGGAACGCGACGCTGCAACGCCATTGGAATATGCTACCCAACAAGTCGATCCGGTTCTGCATATTGGCTTTGAGGACTTTATGAGAATGTACCTGCGCCTCAAATATGCCGGGCAGGGAATTCAACCTGGTGACCAGGAGCTCATACAGGCTACCTATGTGAAGACGGGTCCGGCCATCCGTCAACACCTGGGAATTGGAAAGACCATTCTTACCTATTTTAACCTCCTGCTTGCTGCGCGCTTTGTGCAGCAACCAGCACCACCTGAATACGAAACTTCTACGCTATGAATACGACGAGTACCAAACTCCAGCAACTGATTCAAAACATTGAAACCATCATCCGTGGCAAGACACAGGAGGTGCGATATGTAGTCACGGCCTTGCTGGCGCGTGGACACATCCTGCTGGAAGACAACCCTGGTGCAGGCAAGACCGTGCTCGCCAAAACGCTGGCGCAATCCATCGCTGAAGCACCTGGAGATCATCATACCGAGGGTGGTGTGCAATTCAAGCGCATTCAGTTTACACCTGATCTCTTGCCCATGGACCTCATCGGTTCACATATTTTCGATGAGGTGAAAAAAGATTTTGTATTCAAGAAAGGTCCGTTGTTCACCCACGTGCTTCTTGCCGACGAGATCAACCGCGCTTCGCCCAAGGTGCAGAGTGCCTTGCTGGAGTGTATGGCCGAAAACCAGATATCAGCAGGGGATACCACTTTTGCGCTGGACAAGTTCTTCTTCACGATCGCTACGCAAAACCCGATCGAGATGGAAGGCACGTATCCGCTGCCAGCCGCACAGTTGGATCGCTTCTACATGAAAATATCTTTTGGGTACGTCACCGAACAGGTGGAGTTTGATATCTATTCAAACTACCAGGCCATCGGCAACGGAAAACAAACCGTGAAGCAGGTACTAGCATACCATGATGTGATTGAATTGCAGGAACAGGCTGAAAAAGTATTTATCCATCCCGAGCTGATCAAAGGCATCGTTACGCTGGTGAACAGCACCCGGCATCATCCTGACATTGCTCTCGGGTGTTCTACCCGCGGTGGCATCACCTTCATTAAATGTCTGAAGGCATGGGCCCTGGTGAATCAGCGTGAGTATGTTATTGAAGACGACATCCGAACCCTGGCGCATCCTGTGCTTCACCACCGCATGATATTCAGAAACCGCGAAGCGTCCCATACGGCCCTCAAGCAATTGGTGGATCAGGAAGTCAACCGGCTGGCCAAGATGGGCATAACGACCAAAGCCTGAGTATGAAGTTGTATATCCTCGCGCTTGCCCTGTGTGGTAGCCTGGTGGTTCAGGCACAACACAGTGTGCGCCGTCAGATCGACAGCGAGCGGGATGGTACGTCCTTTACGGATGACAAAATCTATGAGAAGTCCAAAAGTTTTATCCGTCGCGACAGCACCTACTACGTCGGATACCTGCTGCAGGGTGGATATCTGTTTTATCGCGCCAATGATGAATTGGGCTTCCGCAAGGCCAGCATTCCCCTGCAAAAGGCGCTAGACAAAATCGAGAAGGACTATGACCCGCTGTTGCGCATCCGCACCAACAACTTCGCTGTGTACAATGCCAACTACCGGTATCATTTTGACTATGGGGTGATTACCTATTTTCTCGGCAAGTGCTATCAGAATATCGAAGACCAGGATAAGGCGATGATGGTGGCCCGCCATGTTCGCGATCGCAACTTTCAGGTCGAAATAAACACCGATTCCTACAACACCATGGCCTGGTTGTACCACCGCAACCGCATGTATACCTCGAGCCGGTTTTCTTTCCTGAAGAACTCAGTAGAAGAGAATGTACAGGCGGCAAACCAGTGTCTTGATTCGGCGCTCCGCAAGATTCGCGAAGACGTCAGTGTCAACAATGGGCTCTATGATCCTTCCTTCCTGAACCGGCAGTTTTTGAGCACGTTCTTTTACAAGGCGATGATCCACGATTACCTGTTGGATATTGACTCGGCCAGCTATTACTACGATATTCTCATTCAAAACAACGCCCACTCGAGCAACAACTACGCAGAGTTCAAGTTGGCCATGGGTGAATTTGAAGAAGCCGAGGTGTACTTCCGTGAGGCCGAAGACCAGGAGCAGGGGGATGAAAAGCGCACCAAAGAGTTTTACTACATGCGAGGCATGCTGGCCATGTACAGAGGCCATCCTGAAAAGGGCGACACTTTGTTGAATGATGTATTGCAAAAACAGGGGAGTACCCCCGGGTATGGATGGCACAGCATCTGGAAACGCACTGCGGTTCAAACAGGAATTCTTCTTTGAACACGATGAGTGGTATTTCTGGCTCAATCCTGTCAACTGGTATCGCTGGGTAAAGCACACGCTGGAAGTAAGGCATCACAAGATGGTGTTGGCGTCACTGATCGCAGAAAACCCTGAACGTGAGCAGGTATTCTATTCCATTTTCTCACCTGAAAACCTGATCTCCTTTGATGAAGTGTGGTCAGCGATTGAAGGCTTTGGCAATGAGTATTTCATTAAGATTTATGAGGAGCGGCTGGCCACCGACAAGCGACCGCGGCTTAAGAAGTACTTCCGCTATTTTTTGGGGAAACTGTACCTCGCCGAAGGCAAAGAATCGGAAGCCATTGAATACTTCAAGGCGGTACTGGAAGATCCTGACAAAGACGATCCGTATCAATCACTCCTGATGGCACGCACCGCAGAAGGAATGGCGTTGGCCACGAGCGGCAAGGAGCGGGCAGCCTATACCCGCAGGATGTTTAACATATATCCCCAGCTAGTTCCTTTTTCAGACCTCACTATGCAGTTTCAACTGCAAACCGAAGGAGCGGACACACCGCTGGCAACTGACATCCTGAAGGATTTGCGCCGCAGCCGGATTGACTTTGACGGAGATGATACTGCACCCCTGGTGAACCTGAAGTTTTCAGAACAGGGAAAGCAGGTGAATGTCAGTTACCAGGTACTGGTGAATGGTTTCGCCATCCGAACCGGCACCCTGAGTTTGGAAGAGCAGGACTTATCGATGGGTGGCGTCTTACTGGCCTACCGGATTTTCAATATCCAGAAATCAAAGGCCAGCGAACAAGTACCGGCATCACCGGTGAAGATTGAAACCAATCCTGAGAAGAAAACGGTATAAAAAGGAAAGGCCCTGAATTGCTTCAGGACCTTTCACAACCCCCTAAACTTCCAACTCTTCAGCTGAAAGGATCTTGATGAGTCTTACAGACTCTTATTGGTTTTCTCGATGCTCGACCTGGTTACAAACCATTCGTAGTTTTCTTTTTTCAATTCCACCGTTACCTGAACACTTTGCATTTCTTCGTAGTGGTAGACAAAAACAGCCAGGGCCGTCGTGTCCGTAAAATCAAATTGAGAGAACCGGAAGTAAGCATGAATCTGACCACCGTCTAATTGAGCTTTGGATAGCAGCGCCGGAAATTTCCCTGCTTTGGCTACTGCCAAACCTTCCGGAAAG
>JBGAMI010000014.1:0-76507 GCA_044223085.1 Cyclobacteriaceae bacterium | reverse complement strand
TTCGAATTCAGGTAACAGCACCCCACCTTCGAAAAATCGAGTATGAGTTCCAAAGCTAAGTCCCCGTTTGAAACCCTGGCCAAAGCAGGCATGCACACCCAGGAGCAATTGATGAAGGTGAAGAAAGCCAACCACACCTTTTTCATCGGGTTGCCTCGCGAAATTTCCCTTCAGGAGAATCGGATAAGCCTTACCCCGGATGCGGTGGCGTTGCTCGTCAGGCAGGGACATGAAGTATTTGTGGAAACAAAGGCGGGCCTGGGATCGAAGTTTACCGACAAGCAATACAGTGAGGCAGGAGCAAAAATTGTCTACTCGCCGGAAGAGGTTTATAAAGCAGATATCATCCTCAAAATTGAGCCGCCTACCTTAGATGAGATGCAGCATTTCCGGCCCGGACAGACGCTGATTTGTGCCTTGCAGGTAGGGCACCTGAAAAAGGAATTTATAGACGCGTTGCTGCACAAGCGGGTAACTGCATTGGCATGGGAATTTATCGAAGATAAGGTGGGAGGGATGCCGATCATTCGCGGAATGAGCGAGATCGCCGGCAGTACGGTGATGCTGATCGCCGCCGAGTACCTGAGTTCTGTTCATGACGGCAAGGGAATTATTCTGGGTGGTATCACGGGTGTTCCGCCGACCAAAGTGGTGATCATCGGAGCTGGTACCGTAGCGGAGTATGCGGGGCGCGCTGCCCTCAGCCTGGGGGCTGAGATTCAGGTTTTTGATAACCACCTCTACAAACTGCGACGGATCAAACATACCCTGGGGCATCAGTTCTATACGTCCACCATCGATACCGTGACGTTGGCTGATAGTCTCAAGACGGCTGACGTGGTTATCGGCGCCCTGCGCGCTGAGAAGGGGAAAGCCCGTCACGTTGTATCTGAAGAGATGGTCAGCGAGATGAAACCCAACTCATTGATCATAGACCTGAGCATCGATCAGGGCGGGTGTATCGCCACGAGTGAGATCACTACCCATGCCAAGCCCATCTTCCGCAAATACGATGTTATTCACTACTGCGTACCCAACGTCGCTTCACGCGTTGCCCACACGGCCACGACTGCCCTGAGTAATATTTTTACGCCCACTATTCTGCGTGCTGCTGAAGAAGGAGGCGTGGAGGAAATGATATTCACCCACAAATGGTTCATGAAAGGTGTGTACACCTACAAAGGTGGTCTCACCAATGAATCGGTGGCCGGTAAGTTCGGGATGAAATTCAAGAACATCGAATTACTCCTGGCGGCCCGGGTGTAATTCGTGCACAGCGACTTTGTTTATTTAAACAATCAGCCCAGCGCCTTCAAATTGTCTTCCAGACTGTTGATCTTGGATTCGGCGTCCGCTTTTTTCTTCCGCTCTCCGTCGATGACAGCCGGTGGCGCACTGTTAACAAAGCGCTCGTTGGAGAGTTTCTTGTCAACCGAGGCAAGAAATCCACGCAGGTAGTCCAACTCCTTTTGAATGGATTCTTTTTCCTTGGCGGCATCGGCTTTGCCTGCCAAGGGTACAAAGAACTCGTGGGTACCCACCAGAAACCCGGCACCTTGTCCTCCTGATGCAGTATCAAAACGGATCTCCGACAGGTTAGCAAGTTTGCGCGTAACGGCGACAAACGATGGATGAATAAGATCAATTCCTGCTTTGGTCTGAAGGGCCAGCGATTCTTTTGGTGATATACCTTTGGCATTCCTGAGATTCCGCACTTCACTCACTACACTGAATGTGAGTGCGGCCTGTGCCAGCAACGCTGTCTGTGCGGGAGCCTTCGCAGGCCATGAAGCCAGGACAATCGCTTCTTTAGCAGATCGATCCTTCAACGCCTGCCAAAGTTCTTCCGTGATGAAGGGCATAAAAGGATGGAGCACTTTCAATACCTGTTCGAAATGATGAACCGTTCTTTGGTAAGTCTCCTGATCGATGGGTTTGCCAAATTCAGGTTTGATCATCTCCAGATACCAGGCACAGAAATCATCCCACACCAGTTTATACACGGTCATCAGTGCATCTGAAATTCTGAATTTGCTGAAGTGGTCATTGAGTTCGTCCAGGGCTTGTTGAAAACGTGCCTCAAACCAGTCGGCGGCAATGACATTCTCTGCCGGAGCCGGTTGATGGGTGGTTTCCCATCCTTTCACCAAACGAAAGGCATTCCAGATCTTATTGGAGAAGTTGCGGCCTTGTTCGCAGAGTTTTTCATCGAAGGGGAGGTCGTTTCCGGCAGGCGAGCTGAAGAGCATGCCTGTCCGAACACCGTCGGCACCGAAACGAGAAATCAATTCCAGGGGATCGGGCGAATTGCCGAGTGACTTGGACATTTTCCTTCCCAGCTTGTCACGAACAATGCCGGTGAGGTACACATCTTCAAAAGGTTTACGGTCCATGTACTCATAGCCGGCTATGATCATCCGGGCTACCCAGAAGAACAGAATCTCTGGCGCAGTTACCAGCACCTGTGTGGGATAGAAATAATCCAGATCCTTATTTTTCTCGACAATGATCTTTCCGGTTTTCTTATCGAAGTATTGGTCATTGAACCCGTCGAAAACGGCCGTCGGCCAAAGCCACGACGAAGCCCAGGTATCCAGCACATCTGAATCCTGCTGCAGTTGACTTGCGCTGATGGCTCGTCCGGATTTTTGGGAAGCCAGTACGACAGCCTCTTCGATAGTCTCGGCCACCACAAAATCATTTTCCCCGGTACCATAATAATAAGCAGGGATGCGATGTCCCCACCACAATTGTCGGGAGATGCACCAGTCGCGGACGTTTTCCATCCAATGGCGATAGGTGTTCTTGAATTTGGCGGGATGCAAATGAATCTCATCGTCTTCCACGGCACGCAGGGCGCGCTGTGAGATTTCCTTCATTTTCACAAACCACTGCAGTGAAAGTTTGGGTTCAACCACGGTGTTGGTGCGTTCTGAACGACCGATGCGGGTGATAAACTCCTCCTCTTTTACTAAATGCCCCGCTTCACGGAGGTCTTTGATGATCATTTTGCGCACTACGAAACGGTCCTTTCCGGTGTAGGCAGCTATTTCACATTTGTCGTTGAGCGTTCCGTCATCATTGATTGTGTCAATCACCGGCAATTTATGGCGAAGTCCAATCTCATAATCGTTCACATCGTGGGCCGGGGTTACCTTGAGGCAACCGGTACCGAACGCCTTGTCGACATAATCATCTGCGATAACAGGGATAGGTCGGTTGATGAAAGGCACCAGTACTTTCCTGCCAATCAGGTTTTGATACCGTGCATCGGTGGGATTTACGGCAATGGCTACGTCACCCATAATGGTTTCCGGACGTTGGGTAGCTATGGTTACCCACTGGTCCGATTGCCCCTGCACCTGATACCGTACGGAGTACAAAATAGACTTCTCTCCGTCCTCTTTATAAAGGACCTCTTCATTCGACAACGCCGTCTTGGCTTCGCAATCCCAATTGATCATGCGTAGCCCGCGGTAGATGTAGCCTTTGTTGTACAGGTCGACAAATACCCGGATTACCGCGCGATAATATTCCGGATCCATGGTAAAACTCGTCCGGTCCCAATCGCAGGATGCTCCCAGTTTCTTGAGTTGTTCGAGAATGATGCCGCCATATTTTTCTTTCCATTCCCAGGCGTACTTGAGAAACTCATCGCGGCTCAGGTCCGATTTCTTAATGCCCCGCTCGCGCAGCATGGCTACCACTTTTGCTTCGGTGGCAATCGAGGCGTGGTCTGTACCCGGCACCCAACACGCCTCTTTGCCTTCCATCCGGGCCTTGCGGATGAGGATGTCCTGAATGGTGTTGTTCAGCATATGCCCCATATGGAGCACACCGGTAACGTTCGGAGGAGGAATGACAATACAGTACGGCTCTTTGTCCGGGTTTGGAGTAGCATGAAAGAAACGCTGGTCCTGCCAGTAGCGGTACCACTTGTCTTCAACTTCGGCCGGATTGTATTTGGTAGAAAGGGACATGATTTGATTCGAAAGGATGGCAAAAATACGGAAAGACCGGGAAACTGCGGATTGAAATTGCCGGTTGGATCAGGCTTTTGATGCGTCCATCCGAATGCGCCAGTTGGAGGGATACAAATTGTTGAGCCGATTGGGCAACACATTCACCCAACCCAGCCCCAGTCCCTCGTATGCCACAAGGGCGAAGCCAGCCGGCCCTGTGCGCTGTAAGGTGTCCTTTCTCAGAAAGGTGATGGCTTCGTCCCGGTCAACCTGGATAACCGGATGAATCCCGGAGCGCTCTACCGACATCGCAAGTCCATGGTCCGGAATAAATTTGTTGCGGGTCACCTCAGCGATGCCTGTGCCGGCACTTACAATTTGAAGGGCGTTGACCAACTGCTGCAATGACTCTGCATGCTGGGCACCAATCATCCGAATCGTCTCCTGGTGTTTAAAGAAGAAAAAGTGATCAGGTTGGTTTAGCCAGGAGTCAAGTTCACGGCGCTCCTGCTGGCCCGGACTCTGCAGGCTGACCTTCACACGATGGGTATCGGATTTTCCTTCGGTCTTCTGCATGATGCACAGAAAAAATCCTTCTCCCCGTAAGCGATGCGGAAACAGCTGATATCCGATTGCGTTGCCGCGCCTCACGATTTCAATGTTCCAGGCTGGGTCTGGTGAGAGTTCGCAAAACGTCATCGGCAACTCCTGCGAAAAACGTTCGGTGTTGGCGATGTTCTCCTGGTTGTTGTAGGTGCAAGTTGAATAAATGAGGTATCCTCCCGGCTTTAGGGCAGGCCACACATCATGGATTATTCGCTGCTGGCGGGATGCGCAAAGGCCCGTGTGTTGTAAGGACCATTCCAGCATGGCATCGGGATCTTTTCTGAAGAGCCCTTCACCGGAACACGGGGCATCGGCAAGGATGACGTCAAAGAAACCAGGCAATCGCTGAAACTCGGCAGGATCATTCTGGGTCACCACTACATTCGGGTGTCCCCACTTGGTGATGTTTTCGACAAGCACAGCTGTACGGCCGCGGATGGCCTCGTTTGATACCAACAGGCTATCGGGATGCAGCATACTGATGGCATGCGTTGACTTGCCCCCGGGAGAGGCACAAAGATCAAGTACGCGCTGTGGCTTTTCGATGCCTGTTATTTTCAACGCTTGTTCCAGGAACATGGAGCTGGCTTCCTGCACATAGTACGCACCGGCGTGCAAGGCTGGATCAAGCGTGAAAACGGGTCGTTCCTCCAGATAATTCCCTTGAGCACACCACGGCACAGATGGGCCCTTCACCGCGATGGGCTTGGCCGGGTTTATCCGGATACTGACGGGCGAAGGTTGATGGAGGGCTCTGGAGAAGTCGGCATAGGCAGCGCCAAGTCGATCTTGCATCATGCGTTCAAAGTCAGGAGGGATATGCAATGCCACAATCCAAATTAGACTATTTTTGAAAAGCAATGAAACCTAACCGCGAATCCCATGTCGCCTGCGAATGATCCGAAGTTGAAAAGTTGGGTCGATGTACCGGCTAACAGTGACTTCCCCATCCAGAACATTCCGTTTGGGTTATTCAAGACCGATCGCCTTTCACCCAGGGCTGGCGTGGCGATAGGCAACCAAATTCTGGATCTGGCATATCTCCATGAAAATGGTTTCCTGAACGAACCAGATCTTCCATCCGGAATATTTACCCAATCGTCATTAAATGACTTTATCGCTTTAGGCCGGAGGAAGGTGGGAGAGGTCCGCTTACAGATATCGCAACTGCTGCGTGCTGAGCATACAACACTCCGCGATCATGCATCTGCCAGGACAAGGGCCCTGATTCCGATGGAGGAGGCCACGATGCTTATGCCCATTCGGATAGGCAACTATACTGACTTTTATAGCAGCGAAGAACATGCTACTAACGTGGGCTCTATGTTCCGCGATCCCAAGAATGCGTTGCTCCCCAACTGGAAGCACTTGCCTGTGGGGTACCACGGCCGCGCCTCCTCGATTGTTATTTCAGGCACGCCCGTTATTCGCCCTAAAGGTCAGGTCAAGGCGCCAGACGCTGTGTTGCCTGAATTCACACCTACCCGTAAACTGGACTTTGAATTGGAAACCGCATTCATCACCTGCTCAAATTCGGTACTGGGAACAGCCATACCAGTGGGTGAAGCTGAACAACATATCGTAGGTATGGTTCTGTTCAATGATTGGTCGGCCCGCGACATTCAACAGTGGGAGTATGTGCCGCTGGGTCCTTTCCTAGCCAAGAATTTTGCTTCCACCATTTCGCCCTGGATTGTTACGCTGGATGCCCTTGAACCCTATCGCACCGAAGGTCCTGTCCAGGATCCTGCTGTATTGCCTTACCTGGCGTCTGCCGGAAAAGGCAACATCGATATCCAGTTGGAAGTGCTGATTCAACCTGCGGGCGCTGAACCCGTTACAGTCTGTCGCACCAACTTTAAGTACATGTATTGGAATATGGCGCAACAATTGGCGCATCAGACAGTGAACGGTTGTAACATTCAGGTTGGCGATCTGTATGCTTCCGGTACGATCTCCGGACCTTCACCCGGATCATTTGGGTCACTGCTGGAACTTACCTGGAACGGACAGCGGCCCCTGAAATTTCCTGATGGTTCAGAAAGAAAGTTTCTGGAGGATGGAGATACTGTCATCCTCCGTGGTTGTGCAGTGAGCCCAGGTGTGCGGATCGGGTTTGGTTCCTGCTCGGGCACGATACAACCATCACGATAGATCATTATGGTAACGATTGATCCTAAGGACATTCCCCTGGGCCGGATGCACAGTTATTTGCAGAGCACTGTGATTCCACGACCTATTGCTTTTGCGAGCACTGTAGATGACCAGGGTCATCCAAATCTGAGTCCGTTTAGTTTTTACAATACGTTTGGCAGTCATCCACCTACACTTGTGTTCTCACCATCACGGCGGGTGAGGGATAACACCACCAAGCACACGTTACATAACGTGCTTTCGGTTCCTGAAGTAGTAATTCATGTGGTAAGCTATGCTATGGTAGAGCAGACGTCACTGGCGAGCTGCGAATATCCACAAGGTGTTAATGAATTTATTAAGGCCGGATTTACCGAAGTGCCATCTACCAAGGTGCGGCCGCCACGCATTGCCGAGGCGCCGATCGCTATGGAGTGCGTAGTCCGGCAGGTGGTGGAACTGGGTAAGGAGGGAGGCGCCGGTAACCTCGTGGTGTGTGAGGTGGTGCTGATGCACATCCGCGAAGAGGTTCTGGATGGCGATGGTAAGATTGACCCGATGAAACTGGATGCAGTTGCCCGCCTGGGTGGTGATCAGTATTTGAGGATGATACCAGGCAGTATTTTCACGGTACCCAAACCCAATGATAAGCTTGGGATTGGCTTTGACCATTTGCCTGCTGCCATTCGGAACAGTGATGTCCTGACCGGCAATGATCTGGCCAGGTTGGCCAACATCGGGGAGTTGCCTTCAGCAGAATCGGTAATGATGTTCAGTCAGCAAAAAGACGTTCAGTCTGTGGTAGCTGGTGGTGAATCGGCTGTTCATCGCTTTGCCAAGGCACTATTGGAGCAAGGGCGTGTAGCCGATGCGTGGAGGGTACTCCTGGTAAAGTCGGCGAATTAGTTTCGGTACATCACGGTTTTCACAGCCTTGATGGTCTTCTCAACGTTCGGCAGAATAGCCTGAATTAATGTAGACGCATAGGGCAGTGGCACATCCATGCTGTTTACCCGTTGAATGGGCGCATCGAGATAGTCGAATGCATGCTTTTGGATATGATAAGTGATCTCCGTGGCGATGGATGATAGCGGCCACGCTTCTTCCACGATCACGAGACGGTTTGTTTTCTTAACTGATTCTACCACGCTTGCGTAGTCGATCGGGCGTACACTGCGGAGATCAATTACTTCTGCTGAAATTCCTTCTTTCTCCAGTTCGGCAGCGGCAGCGAGGGCCACTTTCATGATTTTGCCGAAGGATACGATGGTAACGTCTGAGCCAGCGCGCTTGATATCAGCCACGCCGATTGGTATGATATATTCTTCTGTGGGTACTTCACCTTTGTCACCATACATCAATTCAGACTCCATAAAAATCACCGGATCGTTATCCCGGATAGAGGCTTTAAGCAGTCCTTTGGCATCATAGGGGTTGGAGGGAACAACCACTTTGAGCCCTGGGGTATTGGCAAACCAGTTTTCAAAGTTCTGAGAGTGTTGTGCGCCCAATTGTCCGGCATTTCCGGTTGGTCCGCGGAACACGATGGGTACATTGTATTGGCCGCCGGACATAGAATAGAATTTCGCAGCAGCGTTGATAATCTGGTCGATAGCTACCAGCGAAAAGTTGAAAGTCATGAATTCAACGATGGGACGTACACCATTGACAGCAGCACCTACAGCTACGCCAGCGAATCCCAATTCAGAGATAGGGGTATCGATCACCCGGTCTGGTCCGAATTCATCCAGCATGCCCTGGCTGACCTTGTAGGCACCGTTATATTCGGCTACTTCTTCTCCCATCAGGTGTACCCGCGAATCGCGACGCATTTCCTCTGACATGGCTTCCCGAAGGGCTTCACGGAACTGAATTTCTCGCATAACTGATTTTTCAAAAAGTGTGTAAAAATAACAGCCGGATGGTCAGGATGAAAGGTTTCGGCCTATTTCTGGTTTTTTAAGGCAACAAAAAACCCCGTCCGGTTCAGGACGGGGTTTTAAGGGGATTGAACAAATCCTTATTTCAGTGCACCGCGGAAAGCCTCGGTGGTATTGAACTTCGTGAATTCGATGTCAGTGAGGGCCTTCTCTTTCAGGGAAGGATCGATTTTCACTGCGCTTACCAGGTTGCTCACCACTTTCTCGGCATTGCCTTGGCGGGCAGCTGCGATAGCGGCACCATAGTAGGCCACAGCCATGTTAGCATTTTTACCGGTAGCTTCATTGAAGGTACTGGCAGCATTTGCATAATCCTTAGACAGCAACTGTGCGAGACCTTTGTTGAAGAGGTTCACATCGGTAGCAGCAGCAGAAGACTCTGAGCGAACGGCCGCATCATATTTTGCCATGTAGATTTCGCAGGCACCTTTGACACCATTTACACCGCGGGCAACATCGCTGTTAGCACCGTTGAGTGCTTTGTTGGCGTAGCTGGCAGCTTTGTAAGCGTTGCCTTGCATCAAGGCTACAGTAGCCAGGTTGGCATTTACTTCAGGCGTCTGGTTGATTTTACCAGCGAGGTCCAACTGAGCGGCGGCTTTGGCAGCGAGATCAGCGGCACGACCTGGATTTTCGATCGCCATCTGCAGGTAAGCAGCGCCCAGATTGTTGTGTGCATTCCAGTATGCGCCTTTCTTAGTAGCGGCTTCGTAGATGGCTGCTTTCTCATCCAGTGAAGGAGTGAGGGTGGCAGCATACATTAACTCTTCAAATGTCAAAGCATCGGAAGGAGAACTTCCTTGTGTGATTTGCTTGGCCAACACGGAGATCTCAGGATCAGTCTTTTTCTTCTTCACAGTAAGGATCTCAGTCTTGGCAGCGCGCAAGCCAGGATATACTTCTTTGAATACCTTTTTGTAGCTGGCAATCTTCTTTAGTTTTTGCTCCTGTTCTTCGAAAGATCCACCACCATTGATGATGTTCAGGTAAGCAGCTTTCTCATCAGCAGAAATTCCCTGGTAAGCAGCGAGGGCGGCTTTGAAACCATTCCAATCATCTACAACGGGCTTAAGGATGAACTTAATTTCATTGGCAACATCCTTATAGTCGTATTTCTTCATTTCAGCGCGGTAGAACTTCTCGATGGCAGCGGCGCGCTCTTCAGAGAGTTTGCTGTTGATACGCTCACGACCTTCCGGTGAGTGGGTACCTGTAATGGTCACTGTGCGGGTAATGTTTTTGGAGGCGATGAAAGCATCCAGTTGCTTGCCTTTGTCGCTGGTGGTCTCCGTTTTGCGGAGCACAGAACGGCCTTGCTCAAAGTAAAAGTCAGGGATTACCACCGGAACGATTTCCTCCTGGTTGTTATATCCGTGGCCGGCGAAAGCAGCATAATAAGAGTTCTGAACCAGTTTGCTGGTGGTGATCAGGCCAGTGGCGATCGGAGCGCGTGCACCAGCCAAAGTTTTGGTGCCTTTGGAGGCAACACCTTGTACTTCCAGTGTTCCTACTTTGTAAGCAGGTTGGTAAGGGAAGTTGAATGACTTGGTCAACTTAGGTTCGGTGGTTGAAGTGGCATAATCGTCACCCTTGAAGGTGATTGCAGGCAGAGAGAGTTCCTTGTCGCCGTATTTGTAAAAGCTGTTCAGGGTATAAACGGTCCCTTTTTTCAACATTTTGACGGGCAGGTTCGCAGAAACCTCAAAGGCTACGGAGTCCTTGTGAACTTCCAGCGGGTTAGGAGTGACTGCGAGCTGTTGCTGCTTGGCCAATTTCATCATTGCGGGCAGCGTGCAACCGGCGAGGCTCATCATGCCGATAATCACGAACGAGTAGACGACTTTTCTCATGGATGGTATGTTATGGTTGTCAAAATGAGGTTCAAAGCTAAGGGCAAGGCCCTTTTTTTGCAATATTAGTCAAAAAAATAAAGAGAACGCCAGAACATGACCCCCGGGAAAGGCGTTATATTTGCGGGCAGTTTCTTTCCTCGACAAACTGCCTTAAAACCGGCTAAATGTGATCTTGGCGATGGAATTATATATAAAACGGTTACAACATTTTTTTCAGGAGCACGCATTTGGTGTTTGCTCGGCCCTGGGCGAGAAACTGGGTATTGCTTCAGCCAGCATCCGTTTGTTCTTTATCTATGCCTCGTTTTTGACCCTTGGGTCACCCATTATTGTCTACCTCGGGCTGGCCTTCATTATGAATATGCGCAAGCACCTGCGCCGGAGCAACAGCTCTGTGCTTGATTTCTAGAATTCCAGTTGTTCAAATCGCCGCTTTCCGGCTCCGAAAAAGGCCCAAACGACAGAGCCTTTATATTGCTGTTCCAACGTTCTATAGCCAAATAGTGCGGCTGCTTTTCGCCGCCTTTGTAGTGCCGGAAAAATGGGCGTGGGCCCGGATAACCGACCACCCGTCGCGCCAGGATCCGTTGAGCGTAAATTTAAGTGCAGCAATCCAATCCAGTAAGATGCGGATTGGGAATTTGATAATTAATTCGTTGACTGGCAGGTTCTTGAACAACAGGCTCAGTCCGTTCTTAAAGTTCAGGTAAGTCTTAAAAGGATTGGATACCGATAAAGTACCACCGCCAAGATGATACACGGTGCTTGTGCCCTCATACCAAATCACATGCCCCGCCCGCTGGAGGCGCCAGCAGAGATCAATCTCTTCCATGTGCGCAAAGAAGTCTTCGTCCAGGCCACCCATCTCATGATAAAGAGACGAGCGTATCATCATCGCTGCCCCGGACGACCAGAAGATAGGACGTGAATCATTGAATTGACCGTTGTCGGGCTCGAGTACATAAAACAAGCGTCCGCGGCAGAATGGGTAACCCAGCCTGTCGATGAGGCCTCCGCCCGCACCAGCGTATTCAAAGAGGTGCCGTTCTGTAAGGCTCAGGATTTTTGGCTGCACAGCGGCCACCTGGGGCTGGTTATCCAATATGCTTTGCAGGGGTTCGATCCATCCTGCTGTTACTTCCACGTCGGAGTTTAGCAACACATAATAGTCAGCATCAACTTGGCGCAGGGCTGTATTGTAGCCACCGCAAAAACCAAGGTTGACGGCCATGCGGATAACACGTATGGAGGAAAATTCCTTTTCCACCATGTCCGCTGAACCGTCTTTGGAACCATTATCGGCAACGACGATGGAGGCATGCGGGCTGTATTTGATAATAGCCGGCAGGTACTTTCGAAGTAGGTCGCAGCGATTATAATTCAGAATGACGATGGCAACACTGGTCATCCCATCAGGTTGCTAAAATCCATGCCAGGGATGTTTGGAAGAATGCCTTCGGTACTTTTGCGCAGTTCTTCTTTGGCCTTCCCTTCAGCCTCTTCCATGGCTTTATTCACGGCCGCCACCACAAGATCCTGTAAAAGAAATTTCTCTCCAGGGGATACGATGGAGGGATCAATTTCTACGGACAACAGCTTTTTCTTGCCATTCACCGTTGCCCGTACCATGCCTGCACCTGCCTCACCCGATACAGTAATCAATTCAAGGTTGTCTTGTGCCTGCTTCAGGCGGGCTTGCATTTCCTTCACCTTGCCCATCATATTCATCATGTCAAGCATATGCGCGTGATTGGTTGATTCAGGCAAAGGTAACTCTTGCTGCCTTAATTCCGGAGCAATGCTACCGTGCCATGTTCGGAAAACGTGCGACCTGCCAGATCGGTTATCTCGGCTTTCCAGATATAAGTTGCCGGGGGCATAGCCTTGCCTTCACTGCGACCATCCCAAGGTTCGTTCTTTTCTGTAGCAAAAAGCAGAACGCCCCAGCGATCGTAGATTTTCAGGTTCATTCTTACAATAAACTGCCCCCGAACAGTAAAGCCATCGTTCAGGTTGTCTCCATTGGGGGTAAAGGCATCCGGATGATACAGGTTGGCATTCTTGATAAACTCCACCAGGTTGGAAATGGAGGCGGTCAATCCAGGATCATTGGCTACGGCCTCAATGGAATACCGAACCAGTTGATTGGCAGCATCGGGCTGATCGTCCATAAACGTTGTATCGGTAGTGGTGAATGTTTTGATGAGTGCTCCCTGCAGGTTGTACTTCTGTACCACATAGTTCTTGGTGCCGTTCTTCCATCCATGGTAAGCGCTCCAGGTGAGGGAGATTGCATTTTTCTTATCCAGGATACCTTCAAGCCGGATGGGGCAGGCGATGGTTCCGGTGGCGGCAATGTTCCCGCACTTGTCAGTGTAGCCAATCTGGTAGCAATATTTTTCGGCTGTTGCGTAACTCGCGTCCGTCATCTTGGTGGCTGTGGCAACCGTGAAGAAGGACATAGGATTGGTTCCTGCGGATCGCTGCACGCCATAGTTGATGGGTGTAAACTTAGGGTCCTGGGTCCAGGAAAGATCTGCGCCGCCCGTGCCAACGATAGCCGTGACATCAGTAATTCCTGTCGGCACCTTATTGGAAAAGGAGGTGACACATTTTTCAAGCGAGGTACTCTTTCCTCCTCCGCTGTAGTTGGTTACCAACGTATAACAGTAATTAAGCCGACAAGTGATGTTGGTATCGTTGTAAGAAGCAGCAGCCGGATTATTGATGGGAATACTGCTGGAGACATTACCTTGCTTCACATTCAGCGAATAGCTGCTGATGAATGGGGTTGCAGCTGTAGACCATGCGATTTTATTGACATCGCTCTGTGCGGTCGCTGTGAAAAGGCTGGTGCACATCTGATTGGAATAGGTGGTTATGTTGTTACATGGGTCATAGGCACCCAGTCGGAAACAGTAAAAGTTATTGTCCAGTTTCAATCCCGTAAGGGTGGCTGTATTGGTACCATACACCGACTGAAGCAGTTGATAGGTGGAGCTGTTGTTCACGGCAATTTCCAGGCGGTAGGAAACATTGGTGGCGGTACTGAAATCCAGTTTTACGCTCGTAGCATCCAGGGACGTAAGCGTATTGAGTGTGGGGGTGGGCAGGACAGCCAAGGTTGTAAAAGATTGTGTTTTGGCCGTACAGTTGTCGGCCGAATTGAGCCGGCGCCCGCGAACACTGGCCACGTGTGTTCCCGCAGGAGCATACGTATAGGAAGGTGTGATTATGTTATTGGAGAAGGGCAGGATATACTCGGGCACATTGTCCTGATCGCTGTTGAAATTGATGACGTATTGGTCGTAATTATTGTCGACAACCTTAATAGAAGCCTTTGAAGCAGCACAGGCGTAGATCTCAAAATTGGGTTGCGGATTAGGGTCTACCGTGATGGTAATGTCGTCGGCACCAATACTCTGGTAAATCACTGACAGCTTGAAAGTTCCGGCGGTGGTGTAGGTATGGGTGAAGGTATTTTGCGCCTGGGTATTGTTGCCTTCATAGTCCATTACACAAGGTTTCCCCGGGCTGCAATCACCGGCCAGCAGGTTGGTAAGGGTAATGGTGAGAGGGACGCACCCTTTTTTCTGGTCAACCTGAAACCGGCCCAGACGACTGGAATAGGGTTGACCCATCGCGGCAAGGCTCATCCCGCAGAGCAAAGAAAAAATTGCGATCCTTCTTTTCACGGTGCTAGCTGTTGGGCAACTTGATTTCTTCCAAGTTAATCTCTTTTAAAAATACCTCTGCTTTCACCAGGTCATGGTGTAGCAGGCGGTCTGTCTCCATAAACGGAACAACCTTTCGAAAAGTATCCGTCAGTCGTTCCAGAACGGGGGATGTTTTCAATGGCCTGCGGAAATGCAATGCCTGTGTGGCGGTAATGAGTTCGATGCCCAGGATGGAATATAGATTCTGAACAACCCGGTAAGCCTTCAGGGCCGCGTTGGCCCCCATGCTCACGTGATCTTCCTGACCATTGGAAGAGACAATGGAATCCACGGATGCAGGCGTACACAGTTGTTTGTTCTGACTCACGAGCGAAGCGGCAGTATACTGGGGAATCATCAGTCCCGAGTTAATACCCGGATTGGCCACGAGGTAATTGGGGAGTTCCCGCGACCCGCTGATCAGTTGGTACGTACGGCGTTCGGAGATACTTCCTATTTCGGCCATGGCGATGCAAAGAAAGTCCATGGCGAGTGCCAAAGGTTGTCCATGGAAATTGCCGGCAGAGATGATCCGGTCTTCGTCCGGAAAAATGGAAGGGTTATCCGTAACTCCGTTTACATCTGCAAGCACTGCTTCTGTCACATAACGGACGGCATCGACGCTAGCACCATGCACCTGCGGGATGCAACGGAAAGAGTACGGATCCTGTACATGCTTTTTGGTTTGGCTGATCAACTGACTTCCGAGTAGGATGGAGCGAATGCGTTCAGCGACCACACCCTGACCTGCTTGTGGCCGGATGGCGTGCACCGCAGCGTCAAAGGGTTCAATCCTTCCATCGAATGCATCAAGCGACAATGCAGCAATATGATCAGCCAATACAAGCAGGCGTTGTGCATGCCAACTGCACCACACACCAAAGGCGGTCATGAATTGGGTGCCATTTAGCAACGCCAATCCTTCTTTTGCCTTGAAGTGGATGGGTTGCCAATTCATTTCCTGCAGGACTTCCTGGGCTGTTCTGGTTTTTCCCTGGTGATATACTTCCCCCAATCCCAACAGGGGAAGCGACAAGTGGGCGAGGGGTGCGAGGTCACCTGAGGCACCGAGGGAACCCATTTCATATACCTTGGGTGTAATGTTGTGGTTATAAAAATCGAGCAGGCGCTGGACCGTGATTTCCTGCACACCGGAGTAACCATACGACAGCGATTGTACTTTCAGGAAAAGCATCAGCCGCACAATTTCGGGTGGCACTTCGGGACCAGTTCCGCACGCGTGGGACTTGACCAGGTTATCCTGTAGCCGCTCCAGGTCATCCTTTGAAATGTGTTTGTTATACAGCGATCCAAATCCGGTATTGATGCCATATAAGGGCGTAGAGGTGGATGCAATTTTTTGATCCAGGTATGCCCGGCACTTGTTGATACGTTGAATGGCTTCGGCCGAAAGGGACAAACGTCCTGCCTTACTCAGGATGGTGCCGAAGTCGTGGAGGTGCAGCGTTGCTGGGGAGACTACGTGGGTAGGCATGTCAGAAGGAGGCAAGAATTTCGGTTAGGGAACGCTGGTGTTGTTCACCGGTCTTCATGTTCTTCATGGTGAGGATGCCGGTTTTCACTTCATCAGAACCGATGACGATCGCATAAGGAATCTTTTTGCGGTCGGCGTATTCCAGTTGTTTCTTCAGTTTACTGACGTCAGGATAAACTTCTGCGGCAATTTGGTTATTACGGAGTGTTTGCACCACGTTCAGGGCGTGGGTTCTGCAATCAGCGTCGAGGTGGCACACCAGGACCGAAGAAGTGCGCTGTGCTTCTTCCGGGAAAAGATTCAATTCATCGAGTACATCGTATAACCGGTCTACGCCGAAGGAAAATCCGACACCAGAAACACCAGGCAGGCCAAACACACCGGTGAGGTTATCATACCGACCGCCGCCACTCACACTTCCCATGGCGACGTTGTTAATTTTCACTTCGAATATGCACCCGGTATAGTAGCTGAGGCCGCGGGCGAGCGCTACATCGAACTCCACATGCTGATCGTCAGCACCATATTGCTTGAGCAACTCCAGTACCTCGTTCAGATCTTGCAGGCCTTTCGTTCCTGCCGGTGAATTCGAGAATTGTTTCCCGAGGAAAGCAAGTTTTTCAGTGGTATTTCCTTTGTAGTTAAGGATACTAAAAACAGCATCAAGGCTGTCATTGGTGTAACCCTTGGTGAGGAGTTCTTCGCGCACTTTTTCTTCTCCTATTTTATCCAGCTTGTCAATCGCCACAAAGAGATTGGATTCGGGGAGGTTAGCACCGGCTGCCTGGGCAAGACCGGATAGGATGGCGCGGTGGTTGAGTTTGATGGTGTAGTCTTTCAAGCCGAGCACACGAAAGACTTCGCGGATCATCAGGATGATTTCGGCCTCACAAAGAAGTGAATCGGTGCCAATCACATCTGCATCGCATTGATAGAATTCACGGTACCGGCCCTTCTGGGGACGATCTGCGCGCCACACCGGCTGAATCTGGTATCGTTTAAACGGAAACGTGATCTCATGGCGGTTCATGACCACGAATCGTGCAAAAGGAACCGTGAGGTCATAGCGTAGTCCCTTTTCGGCAACCAGCCCCGTGAGTTTTTTGTAATTGCGGGTAGCTAGGTCATCTCCTGCAGCTTCTTTCAGGAAGTCACCGGAATTGAGGATTTTAAATAGCAGTTGGTCACCTTCATCACCGTACTTGCCGGTGAGGGTAGACAGGTTTTCCATGGCGGGTGTCTCCAGGGGCTGAAAGCCGTAAGTCTGGAATACATTCCGGATGGTATTGAGGATGAATTGCCGCCGGGCCATCTGAGCTGGTCCGAAGTCGCGGGTACCTTTGGGCAGGGAGGGTTTTTCCATAGTTTCCGGGTTAAAACTAACAGTATTCGATGGAATTAGGCTGTTTTTGTGCAATTGAAACGGCAGAAAATCAGTGCGGGCCTTGTAATCCGGGGAAAGCGGTTTATTTTTGCGCCTCGTTTTAACAAAAATCATTATGGCAGTTACCCGGCTCAAGCGCAAAAACCGCAAAGACAAGGCAAAAGCAGCCCGCAGAAGGACCGCGCTGAAGATTCAAAACTTCCAGCCTGTTGCTAAAGGCGTGGACATCGAGAAGATCAAAGAAGAGTTTAAGGCCAAGAAGGCTGCAAAATAATTCTGGTATCGACTGACTGTGGTGTTAGTCGTGCCTCAGGCAAATGCCAGTGATGAAGGTCACTGGCATTTTTTATGTCTCTGGAACTGATGGCATCGCAGGTATTGCGCCCCTTTTGCCCAGTTCGACAACCTCCATATTTCTGATTTGTTTATCGATGAGCTCGAAACGCAGCAGGGTCTTCATATGATGAAAGCCCTGATTGCCAGCTGCCCCGGGATTGATATACAACAAATTAAATGTGGGATCTCGTTTTACCCGGAGGATGTGGGAGTGACCACAGATGAAGATATCGGGTATTCTCTCTTTGAGTATTTTTTTAACGCGTGGATTGAAGTTGGGAGGAGCGCCGCCAATGTGTGTCATCCAAATGGTAAATCCTTCGCAGGTCCACCAGATGTCTTCCGGGTATCGGGCGCGCAGTTCGCTGTCATCGATGTTGCCGTACACAGCCCTTACTGGTCTTATCGTGTCCAGGGCAGCCATTACTGCGCCATCGCCTATGTCACCGGCATGCCAGATTTCATCGCAAGCCAATGCCAACCGGGGTACCAGAGGGTCCAGGAAGGAGTGGGTATCGGAGAGGAGGAGGATTTTCACGCTTGGGAAGCGAGTTAAGCATGCCATCAGGAAAAATCAAGATGTTCGGAACTTATTCTCTCATCGTGTTTGTTTGTACATACAAGCATGAAAAAGGATTCGGTCTATTGCGGGTGTTTGTTCTTTTCGGCAGGTGCGCTATCGCGCAACCTTACCCGGATTGCGGAAGAAGAATACAAGCCAACGGGGCTTTCCCCCAGTCACGCGTTGTTATTGCTGACCATCAGTGGTTATTCAGGGGTACGGCCCTCGCAATTGGCGGAGGAGATGCAGCTCACACCTTCCACCGTTACGCGCCTGCTGGATAAACTCGAAACCAAGAAAATGATTACCCGAGCCGGTGCCGGGAAATCGGTCATCGTGAAAGCCACTACACGCGGGGTAGCACTCGTGCCCGCGATTAAAGAAGCGTGGCTCCGGTTATATCATCGCTACAGCAAGGCGACCGGAAAGCATCGGGAAAAATTAACCAGGTGGGTGTATGATACGGCGCAAAGGTTAACGTGACCGATAGCGCTTTTTGACCTCAATACAATAATTGATAATAAACCAACAATAATGAAGAAGAAGATCGGAATTCTGGGATCTGGGCAAGTGGCCCAGGTTTTGGCCAGCGGATTTATCAAACATGGATATCCCGTGATGATGGGCACCAGCGATGTGACCAAACTGAATGATTGGAAAAGCAAGAACGCATCGGGTCAGGTAGGTAGTTTTGAAGATGCATCGAAGTTCGGAGAGATATTGGTGTTGGCCGTGAAGGGAACCAGTGCTGAGTCGGTAGTATCTTCACTCAAACCGTGGCTAAGCGGGAAAGTGGTGATTGATACGAATAATCCGATTGCACCCGAACCTCCGGCCAGCGGTGTGCTTGCCTATTTCACCTCCTTGTCGGATTCCCTGATGGAGCGACTACAACGCACTGCACCCGAAGCCCGGTTTGTAAAGGCTTTCAACAGTGTAGGCAATTTGTTCATGGTGAATCCTGCATTTCCGGATGGCAAGCCTACCATGTTTATCTGTGGCAATGATCGGGACGCCAAGCGTGAAGTGGCTGCAATTCTGGACACCTTTGGCTGGGAACCCGCTGATTTCGGTCGTGTGGAGTCAGCCCGCGCCATTGAACCCCTGTGTATGCTCTGGTGTATTCCGGGAATGATCAACAATGAATGGATGCACGCATTCAAATTGCTGCGCATGCCGGCCGTTGCCAAGTAACCATGCAATTTTAAACCAATATTGAAATGAAGAAATATGTGATTTTAGGTGCCACGGGTCATACCGGTAAACCAGTAGCCATTGGACTCCTCGCTCAAAAAAATGCGGTGCGGGTAGTAACCCGGGATGCATCCCGTGCGGCCGACCTTGCTGCCATGGGCGCAGAGGTGGTTGCCGGAGAATCCAATGACGCGGCTTTACTGAAGAGAGCATTCGCGGGTTATGATGCGGCGTATCTGCTGATTCCTGCATTGTATACCTCAACTGATTTTTCTGCAGCACAGGCTGCTTACACCAAGGCTTTCGTCGAAGCCCTGAAGGGGTCGTCCATCAGGCACGTGGTTACCCTGAGCAGCATTGGGGCGCATTTGCCGCAGGGCGCGGGTGTAGTGCAGGGCTTACAGCACATGGAAACAAAATTGAATGAATTGTCCGGGATAAATATTCTTCACCTGCGCGCCTCTTATTTCCTGGAGAACAGCCTGGGTATGGCAGGCATGGTGAAGCATATGGGGATTATGGGTTCGCCGCTTCGCGGTGATGTAAAGATGCCGATGGTTGCTACGTCGGACATTGCCACCGTGGCCCTCCGTCAACTCACCGAACTGAACTTCACCGGCAAGCAGCACAAGTATGTGCTGGGCGCGAGAGATTACACGTACAACGAAATTGCTGCCATATATGGAGCGGCTATTGGAAAGCCTAATTTGAAGTATGTTCAATTTTCTTATGAAGACGCTCAAAAGGGAATGATCGGTGCCGGTATGAGCGAGAGTACAGCCATTCGTATGAATGAGTTTGTGAAGGCTGCCAATGAAGGGCGGGTATTGGAAGATGTGCAGCGTGATGCATCCAATACAACCCCCTTGACGGCAGAACAGTTTTCGCAGGTATTCAAATCAGTTTACGAGAACAGTTGATATGGCCAAGCAAGTTGTTTTGATTACCGGTACCAACCGGGGTATCGGTTTAGGCATTGCCAGCGGCATGGCCGCGTTGGGCTGGCAAGTGATCGCCACGGCGCGTTCGCAAGCCAAGGCTGACCAGGCAGCGAAGTCCATCGGTCACGGTGCCATCGGTGTAGCCCTGGATGTGACCAGTGAAGATTCTGTACGGGAAGCTGCTGATCAGGTATCCAGGCATTTTGATCACCTGGATGTATTGATAAACAATGCCGGGGTGATGGGCAACCACACCATGCAGGAGTTTGATCTGCCTCAGGTAAGCAGTGTGATGGATGCCAATTTCATGGGCCCCATACGGACCTCGAAGTACTTTTTACCGTTGCTTCGCAAGAGCATGGATGCCCGAATTATCAATGTGTCCAGCGGCATGGGTGAACAGGCTTCACTGGAGAGTGGTGGATATGGCGCTTACCGGTTGAGCAAGTCATCGTTGAATTCATTCACCATACTGTTGGCTGCAGAACTACGAAGTACTACCGTGAAAGTAATGGCCATGTGTCCGGGGTGGGTAAAGACCGACATGGGTGGAGCTGGTGCATCGCGATCAGTTGAGCAGGGAGCGGAGACGGCCATTTGGTTATCTACCGCTGCTGATGCAAAAACCGGCAAGTTCTATCGGGATAAGAAGATCATTTCCTGGTAATGAAAAAGGGAGCAAAGCTCCCTTTTTTGTTGTCATTCCATTCAGTTAGTCTTCGTCTTTCTCTTTGCCATTGACATAACGAGCCATCTTGGCCACGTGCGCCTTCAATACATTGGCGATGCCATCGTATTGACCGAATATGCCGTCGGCTTCTTTAAAAATGGCCGGTGAACTATAGTACGTACGTGTACCGCAATAGAATTGTCCCAGGTTCTTCGCTTCCGGATCTGTTCCTTCGGAGCGGCCGGGGTTAGGCCCAAACATCATGGTAACAACGGCGTTTACACCATAATCCTCCTTATTCATCTTGGGCTTTCGCGTGCAGATGTAAACGGCTACTACCGCATCAACACCTAGTCCTTTGCAAAGTTCGTAACCCAGGCTTGAAGTCAACTTGCGGTTAGCGCTAAACACACCGCCCTGAAAATTGGCGATGATGGATTCATCTTCGGCTTCGTTGGCGATAAAGAACTGGCGATACCCGCCATCGCTGGGGGAAATCTTGAGGGTGGATACCGTGGCGATGGCTGTTTCTCCCATGAACCCGCCAGCAGTTCGGGCACGTGTTATCGAGGTCTTTTCTTTCTTCGCTGACTCCTGGCTGAAGTCATAGTAGAAATCGGCTTTCTCATCGGTGTCGAGGAACTCTGCCGGTGTCAGCAGATCCATGCCATTTTCTTTGAAAGAAGCTTTCAGGGCACTGATTCCCTTACTATAGAAACCGTCAATTTGAGTTTGGGCTATTGCATCGGGGGTTCGCCAAACAGAGGCTGTAACCTTGGCGCTGCTGGCACCGCCCGTGACCTTACCCTTGCCCGGATCATAGAGATAGAAACTGATGAGAGCGATGCGTTTTGGTTTGGGATTCACGAGGTCCATGTTGGCACTATATCCCGCACCATTTGCATTTCTTCCTTCCCGGGGAAAATCAAAGCGCACCTTGATTTTATCAACAGTCTCCGTTTCTTTTTGGAATTCGGTAATCTCATTCGTCATTCCAGTTGCTTTTACACTGGCCCCGTTGGCGATGAGGGACAGCACGACTTCGGCGTTGACTTTTGGTTGCAACACAGCATTCTTCAGGGGTGTCCGTTGGTTGTTGTCCAGAAACTCAAGATCAGCACCTTTTGATATAAGCAGTTTAAGGATGTCGTCGAAGTTTCCTTTGTCATAGATATTAATATTTCTGTACCAATCGGGGATGGTTAAACCCGCTTTTTCGAGGTAGGGGATGTTGGTGACGATGTTGTTGGCACGCTGGCTGACAGGTATCCAGGTGAAGGCCAATTCATGGATGATGTTTCCACCGGTGACACTGTTTTTGAAATCGGTTTTTGCACCGGCGTCCAATAGCAGTTGGATACATTCCTTGCAATTGGACATACCGACCGCCCACTGGAGCGCCGAATAGCTGACGGAGTTTCCGGGAGGCAATTTGGCGATCTGGTCTTCAAAGGCCTTCACCATATACTTGTTGGCTTTCTTCCCTTTGGCTTTCTCATCGGCCAGCATCTTTTTCATCGGGCCTGCGAGATCGACCTTGATGACGCCAGGCTTGTTGGGATCAGCGCCGGCCTTGAGCAACATTTTCATCACATCGATGGAGTAGTAGCGTGATGCGCTGACCAGGGAAGGAAACCCTCCATTGACATCTGCACCTTTGGAGATGAGGTACTCGGTTACCGCAGGTGAAAGGTATGCGACGCCAATGGGTGTGTTTCCATTTGCGTCAGTATAATTTACATTCGCGCCACCTTCTACCAACGACTTTACCTTCCCGACATCGCCGGCAAGACTCGCTTTGATGAGTTCATCATTGTTTTGTGCCAATACCTGAACAGACATCAGTAGCAGCACGAGGAGCAACGGTTTCTTGATCATACGTTAGGGGTTTGGTGATGATCAAATGTACCGGCACTTTACTTTTGTAAACATACCATCCGTCGCTGATATTTGGGTACGCGCTGGTGGGTAGGAGTGGTATACCGTAATCAGGCAATAGCAAGGCAAAAGCGCTGATTGGGTTCTAAAAACCAAGAATAAGCCTCAAATTGTTGTTGGTATCTGATGGATCAGCATTCTGCAAGGGACCACCCTAATTGACGGATTACTTCGGTCGATGAAAACCTGGATTTAAACTTATGATATTTTACTGAGCCCTGTTTCTTATGTTCAACTTGCTGCCCCACAGCCAGGCAATACGCAGTCCCATAGAATGATTGTATGCTTCACCCTGCCCCAGGCTATAGACATTCTGGGTGCCCCTGGAATACACGAAGTGAATCTGAAAGAGTCCGGTGCCGCCGCTATCAATTTCCGGCCCCAGGGTTAACTGGGTAATCAGGTCATTGGTGAGATACTGGTCATTGACTGGAGTTATCAGGTGATACCCGTCTTCAACACTGTGAAAAATGTCACTGGCCTTGAATACCATGACGGGTGCAATGCCAATGGATCCTGAAATTCTAATGCCCCTAATCACATCTTTTGGCGTACGAAGCAATAAGCTTATTGGAATCTCGATGGTATGGAATCGGGTTCGTTCGCGGTAGGTTGAATCAGGATCCCCCAGGGAGTGAACATGATCTGGATTGATGATGCCCATGCCGTACTGCTGATATCCCACACCCAGACCTACGCCCAGGTAGGGGGTGAGGTAGTATTCGGCACGCAGGTTAAATCCAATCGATGGTTTTGTAAAATATTCCCGGGCGAGACGGGGTCCTGAAATGGTTGTCCAGTAGTTGTTCAAGCTAATGCCGGCATGGAATTTCTTATCAAAGGGAGTGAAGTTGGTTTGTCCCATAGCCGATGGACTTGAGAATAATCCCAATGAGATGAGCACGATCCAAATAGTAGACTTCATAGGGCTTATTCTTCTTTGTGAAAGTGTTTAGGTTGCCAGATTTTATAGATCGCGGGCAAAATGAGCAGAGTAAGAATGGTTGCGGTGACAAGTCCGCAGATTACGACCACCGCCAGGGGCTTTTGGGTTTCAGACCCAATGCCGGTAGACAATGCTGCAGGCATCAAACCCAATCCGGCCATCAAAGCCGTCATCACCACAGGTCTCACCCGTGACAAGGCGCCCCGCCTGATGGCGTCCTCCAACTGCATGCCTTCGTCGCGATTTGCGTTGAAGACGGATACCAGGATAACCCCGTTCTGAACGCAAACACCAAACAGGGCAATGAAGCCGACACCCGCAGATATGCTAAAGTTGATTCCCGTGAAAAACAATCCCAGGATTCCGCCAATCAAAGCAAACGGTACGTTGAGCAGCACCATGCCGGCATATTTCGGCGAATTGAACATGAAGAAAAGCCACAAGAAGATCAACCCGATGGAAATGGGTACAACAATTTTTAATTGATTGGTAGCCCGAACCTGGTTTTCAAATTCTCCGTTCCACGTCATCGAATAGCCTTTGGGCAGGTGTATCGACTCCTTTACTTTAGCTTGAGCCTCAGCGATGGTACTGCCCAGGTCGCGACCGCGCACTGAGAATTTAATGGGGATGAATCGCAGATTACCTTCCCGGTAGACGAAAGCCGGGCCCGTTTGAAGTTTGATATCAGCGATTTCCCGCATGGGAATTTTAGTGCCATTTGTACAAGGCACCAGCAGCTTGCCAATTTCAATTTCATTCTTACGGTATTCGGCTAGATATCGCACCCGGATATCAAATCGCCTTTCACCCTGATAGTAGATGGAGGCTTTCTTGCCGCCTACTGCCATTTCAATGATGCTATTTGCTTCAGATACATTGGCACCGTATCGGGCCATTCTATAACGGTCAAGTTCTACCCGCAATTCAGGCTGTCCCAGGCTCTTAAAAATACCGAGGTCCTTTACTCCGTCGATATTCTCCATCACTGTGCGCACACTATCGGCGATACTCTCCAATTTTACGAAGTTGTCACCAAATATCTTGATGGCCATTTCTCCCTTTACGCCGGAAACCGCTTCTTCCACGTTATCCGAAATAGGCTGTGAGAACCCAAACACGACGCCGGGATACAAACTCTCCAATTCCGTTTGCATATCAACGATGAGTTCTTCTTTGGTGACACCACGTTCCCAGTCTTCCTTATCAAAGAGATCAACAAAGAACTCAACGTTGAAGAATCCGGTGGGATCCGTTCCGTCATTGGGCCTTCCATTTTGTGAAATGACTCCACGCACCTCGGGGTATTTTTGAAAGATGTGACGCATGGATTCTGACATCACATTGGCTTTGGAGAAGGACACACTTTGGGGCATACTGGCCCTGACGTAAATGGATCCTTCGTTGAGTTTGGGCAAGAACTCTGATCCAAGTCCGCCGCCTATGAACAGACTAATCAATAGCAAGGATGCCGAAATAGTAATAGCCTTGATGGGGTATCGCAGGCACCACTCCAGAGAAGGGGTGTAAATTTTTGACAATCCCGTTACCAGGGGATTATCCCTTTCGCGTACATCACGGGTGAGCATCAGCTTGCACAGAAGCGGCACCAGGGTAAGGGTAAACAACAGCGCTCCGATGAGGGCAAAACCCATGGTATAAGCAAGGGGGGAAAACATCTTGCCTTCAACTTTCTGGAATGCGAAGATGGGAATGAGGGCGGTGATGATGATCAGCTTGGAAAAGAAAATGGGTTTGCCCATTTCGATCGAAATCTTCTTCACAAATCCCATTTTGGAAACCAGGCTAAAGCGTTCGCGGCCCATTTCGTGTTGCTTGTGTGCAAGGTAGACGAAGACACCCTCCACCATCACCACGGCACCGTCAATGATGATACCGAAGTCAATGGCGCCAATGGATAGCAAGTTGGCCGACATGCCCCTAATTCGCATGCATATAAAGGCAAATAACAAAGCGAGCGGAATAATGATCGCCACCATCACCGTGGCCCGCCAGTCGAGCAGGAACACGGAAAGGATGAAGGTGACGAGAAGCATCCCGACCACCAGATTTTCCATAACGGTGGTGGTGGTATGATTCACCAGCGTGGTCCGGTCATAAAATACCTTAATCTTGACACCTTCCGGCAAGACCCGGTCGTTCAGGTCTGTTATGGTTTCGTTCAATAGTTTGAGAACGGCGCTTGGGTTTTCCCCCTTCCGCAGCAATACGATTCCCTCCACGACGTCCGTCTCATTGTCGCGCCCCACTTTGCCAAGCCTTGGTTTAAATCCTTCGGAGACCCGGGCTACATCCTTCACGAAGATGGGAGTACCATCGATGTTCTGCACGATGATGTTCTCAATGTCATCGATGCTGTTGACCAGACCTAGCCCCCTGACGAGGTAAGTCTGATTACCTTTTTCAGTAACATCGCCACCAACGTTCCCGTTGTTTTCCTGCAGGGCATCAAATACATCCTGGGTGCTGAGATTGTACGAAGCAAGGTTGGTGGGGTTTAGCGTTACTTCGTACGTCTTTACTTCACCGCCAAAACTCACGACGTCGGCAACACCCTGAACGGCCTTTAGTCGTTTGTCAATTACCCAATCCTGAATTTCCTTTAGATAGCGCACGGTCTGTCCCTTGCCTTCAAGGGTGTAGCGGTATATTTCTCCGGTAGGGCCTGAGGGTGGTTGTATTTCCGGTTCGGCGCCTTCCGGGAGATCAACATTGACGAGTTGGTTAGCGACGGTCTGCCGTGCGTGGAAGTCGTCTACTTCGTCTTCGAAGAACAGGGTCACCACGGAGAGTCCGAACAGCGAGATGGACCGAAGACTGGTCTTTCTCGGAACCACGTTCATTTCTGTTTCAATAGGGATGGTAACAAATTTCTCCATCTCCTCGGCGCTACGGCCAGGCCATTGGGTGATAATGACAATCCGGGTGTTGATGACATCCGGAAATGCTTCAATGGGCGTATTCAAAAAGCTACGGACCCCCCAGCTAATGATCAGCAAGGTCCCCAGGAAGACCATGAGTTTGTTCTTCAGGGAGAAGGTAATGATGCCTTTGATAAATTGATTCATGATGCGAGTCGATCAGGATTACATCTGGTTGAATGCAGTTAGTACAAACAGTGCTCCGTCGGCAACGATCTTATCACCCCGGTCAATGCCAGAAACTATTTCCGTGAATTCCGGAAAGGTCTTTCCAATCTGAATGTGAACCTTTTCAAACTGGTTGGGCCCTACCTCTTTCATGACATAGTATTGGTTGCTTTCCAATACCACGGCTGTTTGAGGTACCGCCAGAATGCGGCTGGCAATCTTGGGTGTAATGGTAATGGTGGCAAACATTTCAGGTTTCAGGAGTCCGTCTTCATTATTCAATTCCGTTCGGACCCGGATCACGCGGGAAGCAGGATCGAGCATGGTACCAATTTTCTTGATGGTTCCCTGAAACATTTTGTCAGCATAGGCGATGGTGCGGACTTCGACGATATCGCCTTCATGGACTTTCGCCATATCACTCTCATGAACATTGGCCCACACCCAGACCGTTTTGAGGTCGGAGATGGTGAAGATGTTGGTGCCATTGTCATTCCTGATTTGTGTTCCCGAGTTGATGTTTCTTTCCACGATGTAACCTGACCGTGGGGCGGTTACCCGGAATACCGCATCCAGGTCATCTGCAGAGCCACCATACAGGCTGAGGATTTGTTTTTTCTCGTTATATTCTGACGTGGCGTTATTGAAAGCATTTTTCGATTCAGCCAGTTCCTTTTCCGACAACATACCTGCCTTGTACAGATCCTGGGATCTGGCCATATTCTTTTCCTGAACTTCAAGATTGGATTTGGCAATATTATAATCGCGCTGATACTCACTGATGTTGGTACTCAACAGCGTAGCGAGGAGTTGACCCTTGGTTACATAATCGCCCAAAGAGGCTTTTACTTCTTCCACACTGCCGCTCACAATGGGGTAAATACGAACGACGTTATCTTCTGCAAAGCTGACTTCGCCCACGGCTGAAATCTGCGCGGCGGCTTTCACTTCCTTAACCGTGTCGATCTTGACATATCGCATTTGGCTGGGTGTCAGGGTCAGCACCTGTGAATTATTGGTTTCGGGCTTATCCTGCACCACTTGCCTGGATTTCTTCTCACAACCCGCAGTGAGCAGGGCCAATACGAGGAGGATCTGGATTGAACATTTCATAAGGCGATTCATCAATAATCAATTAGCTGTTTGCCAATGTAAAAGTTAAGCTCATTTACGCTGTCCAGATATTGTTGACGCAGCTCGATATACAACAGATTGGTTTGGATATAGATGCGTTGTTGGTCAATAAACTGAAGGAGGCTGATATTTCTGTTTTTGAAGTTGGTATTATTGCTTTCGGCCAGTTTTTGGAGGTCGTCAATAAATTCATCATCGAAGTTGGCCAGACCTTCGTTGGACTTGACATATTGATTGTAAGCAGCGATTACTTCGTTGCTTACGGTACTCTTTTGTAGCTCCAGTTGGAACTCGGATTGCGTGAGTTGATAACGGGCAGCTTTGATCCGGCCCTGGTTTCTGTCGAACATGGGTAGCGGAACCTCCAGGTTAGTGCCTGAATAGGGGCGTGTATAGTTACTCCCTCGATCGTAAGGCTGGTAGGCAAGTTTAAAATCCGGTACACTCAGTGATTGTTGCAACTTCAGGTTTCGCTCCTGATAGGCCCGGCGCAGCTTAGCTACTTTGAGATCGGGTCTGGATTGTATGCCCTGCCGGATGAGTGAATCCAGGATGAACTCGGTGCTGAACAAGGGTGTGCGTTGCTCAAGGACCAACGTACTGTCTGGCGGAACTTGAAGTAAGATCTTTAAGTGAGCGAGTGCCACTTGTTGTGAGTTATAGATCTCAACGGCCTGCGCCTTCTCTACCACATATTCAGATTCCAGGCGGAGAAATTCAGTTTTGGAAATAGCCCCTACACGCAACTGCTCGCGGGAAGCGGTAAGCAGCCGCTCATAGTTGGTGAGTACATCAATGTAAAGGCTTTGTTTCTCTTGTAAGGCGGCCAGGTTATTATATGTTTCCCCCAGGTCAAAGATGAGACTACGGATCACATCTTCGAGTTGCACCTTACTGATCTCCAGATTTATTTTGGCCAGCTTCACGGTATTGGTATGCTTGCCGGCGACTGAAAAGATTTGTTCTACCTGAATCAGGGCCTGATTGGTGGGATTGAAATACTGGTTCTTCTCTACCTGATAAAGATCCTGATTCCAGATCAGGTAAGGGTTGTTCCAAACACGTGCCTGAATGACCTGGGCATCGGCAATATTGATATCGTAGTAGGATGCCAATAAGTTCAGGTTCTTTTTCATCAGACGGGCCTTGGCTTGTTGAAAGCTCAACACGGTGTTTGCCGGTTGACCCAGTACAATCCAGGGCATTGCTACAATAAGGAAAATGGTAATGATAAATCGACTCATGGAGATGAATTAATAAAAAGGCGGGAGGTAGGGCGTCCAAGACGCAGGGCGCGATATCAGATACGCAGCCGTACAAGCATCAGCATACCCAGATTCTTTCGCGAGGCATGTGTTGAATAGAATAACGGAAGAAGGTGATGATGGGCAACCAAAGACGCCTTTGAAAAAATGGGCATTCCGACAGGACGTTTTACCTGAGGCAGCGAAAGCCGTTCGCTTTCATCTTCGACAAATAAAGGCGAAAGGATGGCATTGGTGTCGTGTGATATAAAATGGCTCGTATCGCTTGAATTTTGGTATGTGCCGGCTATACACGCTGCATCGGTCAGTATGGAACTGATCAGCAGCAGGACTATCGATATGGTAAAAATGTTGCGACGCAAGCGATTGTGGGGAGACAAAGCTAACAATAAGCCCGGACATTTTTGTGGTGCAAGGATGGACGTGTTATTAACAACCGGCTGGTTTTCAGGATTTTGGGTTGTCTTAGGGGGTAGGGGGTGTGGCAGGGCGATCATGGGATGATTTTACGGATCTATAAATACACGTGAGTTGGTGACGAAGTTGATATACGCTTCTGATAGGGCCAGGGACTCGTTTGCACTGTATAGGTTAATCTGAGCCAGGCGGGCTGTTTTTATCTTATCCAAAAAGTCGAGCAAGCTGATGATCCGTTCGTTGTATTTATCGGTGGCGGTCTGGCTCAGATTTCTGAGATTTTGCTCATAACGAGGGTCAATGGATCGCTTTTGAATCAGGCTGTTCTGGAATTTTTGATAAGCAGATATTACTTCCTGTTTGATGGTAAGGGTCGTTTGCTGTTGTAATAGTTCGGACTGCTGAAATTGTTGTTGTACCATCTTGATATTGCCCTGATTACGATTGAAAAGAGGAAGGTTGAATGCCATATTGATACCCGAGTAATTATACCATGCGTTCCCGCTCCTGTCATAGTTGGCCCCCAGGTTCAAATCAGGAATCGCATATGCTTTTTGGAGTTTCAGGTTCGTTCGATTGTAGGCCACGGAAAGGCTGGCGATTTCCATTTCGGGGCGATTGACCATTGCGGAATCAATCAATTGCTCTACCAGGGCTGGTCCTGGTTGAGGTTGCTCTTGCCAGACTGGGCGATAGTAGGTGTTGGGTTCAGCGCTAAGCAGTAATTTTAAGTTCTTCTCATCATCGGCTATTTGGTCGAGATAATCTTTAATAGATCTTCTGATATCCTGTAATTCAAATTGTAGTCGGGTAACTTCATATTCTGAAATAGCTCCTTTATCCAGGGCAATCAATTCAATCTGTATAAGTCTGGTCAGTTGACGCTCTTCCTCGTGTAGAATACCCATACTCTGCTGATCGTAATACAAGGCGACAAAGGCCTGGAGTAATTCGAAATGAAGACAGCGCATCAGATCAGTGAAGGCTGTTTCTTGAATAGACTGATTGGTTTGGGCAAGTTCAACCATTTTACTTCGTTTGCCGGCAAGTAGAAAAAGTTGATTGATTTGTACTTGCAATTGACCTTGGAGCGGAGTTCCGTCATACCATTTGAATGGAGTCTCCCCCAGGCTAAATGTTTTTTTATTGGTTGGATTGTAGGCGTTGGTTTCAAAGAAGAGCAATGGATTGTTCCATAACCTGGCTTGCTTAACTGCGGCTTTCGCAGCGTTTATGTTAAACTGCTGAGCCAGTAATTGATAGTTGCGTCGCAGAAATATCTCCTGGGCCTGGCCGAATGTCAGCGATGTGGTGTCTGCTGGTTGGGCCGATGCAGGAGTGACTACCCTTATGAAGAACAACAGTAATAATATGTAACGAAGGAGGACAGAGCCAACGGTACGTTTTATGCCCGGAGCATCGAAAGTAAAATCAAAGTGCAGCATGGTGCCTTCTGAAAATGGCAGTAAGGTGTTGCCCTTTGAGAGTCAGGGCACCCGTATGGGTCACTCAGGACCCGGAAAAAAGTTGATGGTTAGACCAATGGAAGAACCACCGTAAACCGTGCACCCTTGTGAGGCTCGCTGGTCACATCGATATTGCCCTGCATCAGATCAACGAGGTCCTTGACAATAGACAACCCGAGGCCTGAAGAACTTTCTCCGTCGGTGGGCTTGGCGCTGAGCTTCTTGAACTTATGAAAGAGCAATTCGCGGTCGGTCGGTTTAAAGCCGGGGCCTTCATCCTGGATAGTGAACTGAGCCGCATTGTCCAGTGGCTGATAGCCCACGGTTACCGTCTTGTTAAATGGCGAAAATTTGAGGGCATTGGACAGCAGGTTATCCAGAATCCTCAACAGTAAATCCGGATCAGCGGATATCACGGCTTTGGGATCCGGGGAATTCAATATCAACCTGATGTTCTTACGGCTCGCCCAACCGCGAAAGCGCTCTTCAAGTTGGCTGAATAAATGAGAGACTTGTATCTCCTGATATTGAATATTGATGGTTCCTTGTTCGATGCGACTCAGGTCCAGAAGATCGCTGATGAGCCGCTGCATATTTTCGCAAGTTTCTTCCATCAATTGGATATAGGAACGATGTTTGACGGAGAGGATATCGGCATCCAGCTTCATTACATTGAGCAAACTGGTAATGCCCGCCAGCGGCGCTTTCAGGTCGTGGGTAGTAATGGCGAGGAAGTTGTTCTTCTCTTCGTTCAGTTGAATGAGGTCGCGGTTCGCTTCCAGCAACTCATGCGTTCGCTCTTTTACTTTTAGTTCCAGTTGCAGATTGAATTGCTGAAGTTCCTTCAACAAACGGGCGTTGTCTCTTTCCTTGCTCAGAATGGTAAACAATGCAGCCAGGGAAGTGATGCCAATCAGCGTGAAACTGGAGAAGCGAATGACATCGTTGATAAAGTAGCGCTGCTCCAATGCTTCATTTCTTTCGTCCAGGAGGGTTTGTTCAAAGGCAATAAAGTCGTTGGACCACATGCGAATGCTGTCGAGTCTGGCTTTTGACATTCGCATCGCTGCAAAATGCGTTGCACTGTCCCTGCCAACCGTGCGCAGCAACCGAAAACTCTCTTCCAGGTTTTGTTTTTTCAGCCGAACGAGCGGAAGGAGTCGCTCCTGCAGGATCTCCATCTGCCGCGGGTTTTCCATCACCAGGGCTGTCAATGTGTCGATGCTCGAGTTGATTTCAGTGCTCGCTTCCTGGTAAGGTTGCAGAAAGGTGGAATCGGAAGTAATAAGGTACCCCCGCAGGCCGATCTCCATGTCTTTCATCAACGACAGCAGGCGGGTGGATGACTGAATAACCTTATAATGATGAATAACCAGTTGGGTAGCTTCTTTTTTCTGAAGTACGTTGAGGTAGGTAATACCGGCAGAAACCACCGTAAGTATTACGGAAAGGATCAGGAGGGAATGTACTCCGATGGTCTTAACACGTTTCACCCTTGTTTCTTTTTCAGCTGGGTTTGAATATCCATCAAGATCTCAATTTGCTTTTGCTGGATATCACACAAGTGCTTGAATTGATCGATCAGGCTCAAGTCCATTTTTTCATGAAGGCTTCGTATTTCCACTTCCGCCTTCAGGTTGATCAGGTAATCATTTTCTGCGCGTTGCCGGTCTTTGGCTTCCTTCCGGTTTTGACTCATCATGATGACAGGTGCCTGCAGGGCAGCCACGCAAGAAAGAATCAAGTTAAGCAGAATAAACGGGTAGGTATCAAAGGGCTTGATCAACATGGTTGTGTTTAACGCGATCCAGGCTGCGATGATCAACAAAAACAAGATAATAAATGCCCAACTGCCACCGAACAGGGCGATGCGGTCAGATAGTTGTTCGCCGAATGTGCGTGGTTTTTCGTGTTGGCGTTCTCCAAGATCAACAGCGAGGAGTTGTTCCTCTTCTATGGCTTTCCTTACAATCTCATTTAATTTGGCGAGGTGCTGGTTTTCGGTAGCCAGCAATTGAGTCAAATAGGTTCGATTGGGATTTTTTGACATGCATCAGAAGGCTTCGCCTATATTAATATACGTCCCCTGTGATTCTTTACCAAAGCCTGCGTCAACGCGCAAATTTAGCTTTTCTTTCGGGCGCAGGGCATAGCGCAAGCCAAAACCCACGGACGGTTTGATGTTATCAGCAATGAACAAATCGCCCAGTGTGCTGCCCACGCGGCCAGCGCCGCCAAATACGGTACAGCCCCATCTTTTCGTAATAGGAACGCGATACTCGGCCTGAACAGCGATCATGTTGTAGTCGGCATAACGGCCATCGTAGTATCCGCGCATATATGAACCCGATCCCATGCTGGCCATATCTCGTATGGGTGTATTGCCAATGGTTGAAATGATATTGGCCTGAAATGCCAGTACACGATCCTTTCGCAGGGACACGAATTTCCGGATATCAAGATTGCGAATCGTGAAATTGAAATTGCTGCCAATAACATCACTGTACACGCCGTTGTAAAACTGCACATAGAAACCCCTTGACGGACTGAATGCATTGTTGCGACTGTCCCAGGTGACGAGGATGCCGGCACCGGAGATATGACCCCCATCGCGGCCGGTAATATTTCCGGTGTCGAATAAACTGGCGCCGCTGCTTCTGTTGTAGTCGAAGTTGTATATATCCTGAAATTCATAACTCACCCCGAGATAAAAGTCAGACCATACCTTGCGCAGGAGTTGCGGGTAAATATCGTATTGGCTGATGGAATAGCTTTCCTGATTGGATGATGGGGTGTTGTTGCCAAGGCCCCAGAATCGATCAGGGAAATGGCTGAAGGAGGCAATAAAGTGAAGGATGTACTTTTCGTTGGGAAAATAAACGGTGCCATCACTGGCAATGACCAATTGGTTCCGAAGGGTGTAGAATGAAACATTTTTCAGGCTGGAGGTTCTGGTCGTGGAGTCGTGCCACAACTTGAAGAAGAACGTACCAGCCACTCCGGCACCCCACAGGTATTCAGGCGACTTGACGATCACGGGGAACAAGACCAGCCGCTTTTGTTTCTTATTGGTAATTGGAATTACGTTAGCGTCCGTTTTTACTTCCGGGACGGGGTCCGACTGAGCCTGACCCGCCCGGGCGATGACAATACAAAGAGTTAGTACAAAGAAGATCCGGCCAACAGACATTCCGACGAGATTGAGGTTAGTTCCAAAAGGCTTGAAGTTACTTCATTTGGCCCTTACCCTCCAATGGCCGGCTGCCAGGTTTTTTCCAGGAGAGTTATCCGGCTTTTTGCTGGAAGAATTTGCGCAGGTAGTTGAAGGCGCTCCGGTCGCGGGCGAGGCTGGAGAAAAAATTGTTGGGCAATTTATACAAGCGGGCGCGACGCAGCAGGTCATAGAAATGATCGGTGGTGGCTGCCGGTATTTCCGGACCATCAGCGGGCAACACGATAGCCCCGGCACTTTCTCTAACAATTTGCTGAATCTTCACTGCGTGGAGACTTGTAAAGGAAGCATCCAGAATCAGAACATCCGTTGGATGCGTACGGAGGAATGAAATCAATTCCACCACCATGTCGCCTGAAGCAATCAGGGGTTCACGGAAGGCTGTTAAGTCACGCTGGGCAGATGCGGGATGATGTTGGAGATAATACCCGTGGGCGGCGAGGAGGGAATGGTAAACTTGTTGAGATACGTCGGGAGATGAAGCCGTAGTAAACAGAAGCAGCCTTGCGTTGATGCGCAGGGCTAATTCGACAGCCCAGGCATAAGATTCGAAATATGAATTCTCAATGGAAAAGGGAAATACCAGTGTTTTTTGCGAACTCATGCCTTGTTTTGATCCAAGGCATTTTGATAAGTCACTTTATGCGGCCGTAAATAATTCCAGCTGTTCGAGGACCTGTTCAAGTCCATACGTCAGCGAAAGCGCATACAGCATATTTAGTTTTTCGCGGCTGCGCTTTAACCTCATTTTGATGGCACTGCCGGAAATATTCAGTTGAGCTTGCAGGTTCTCCACCGATTCGCCCTGGAGGTATTTCAGGTTGAGTAATGTTCTTTCTTTTTCGGGCAGGGCATTGATCAGGGAGTACATGATGAGCTCTTGCTCAGCGCGTTCACTGGCTTCTTCTGCCAGGGGTGATACTTCCCGGACATCATCCTCTGCCATGGTATTTTCTTCCAGCGTGTGAAACTGAAACCGGCCCTGCTTTTTAAGGCTCGCCAGGCAATGACGGTGGGTGATGGTGTACAACCAGGTGGAGAATGAGGATTCTCCTTTGAATGAACTGATATGATCGAATGCCTTCATCAACGCTTCCTGGGCAAGATCGAATGCCTCGTCCTGCTTGCGGGTAAAGGAGTAGCACTTGTTGAAAACCCTTTTGTAGTAGCGATTGTATAATTCGCCCAGCGCGTGGCGGTCTTCCTGACGGATGGCGGATACCAATTGCTCGTCGGTGGCGGATGCAAGTGATTGAATCGACATACTGGGTGGTGTTGGTTGACGAAGTAAAAGTACTCGCCCGACCTACAGACCAACCAGAGCAATTTGCGTAAAAATTGAAAACCCGCAATTCCCGCAACGATACGAGAATTGCTTATGAGGATATTGGCAGGATCCTCATTAAAATCAGATGATTCCCTTGTCAAGGGCGTATTTAACCAGTCCCACGGTATTCTTCACCTGTAGTTTTTCAAGCAGGTTGCGCCTGTGGGTGTCAACCGTACGGATGCTGATAAATAGTTTTTCAGCGATTTCACCGTTAGAGTACTCTTGGGCGATGAGGCGGAGTACTTCAATCTCCCGCTCAGACAAGGGAGTTTGAAACGACTTTTTCTCAGGTGTTGACTTGGGGTGGGTGAGGGCCTGAAGGAGGGTAGTTGATACCTTCTGGCTGAAGTAACTGTCACCCTTGGCCACGGTTTGAATGGCGGCGAGTAGTTCCTCCCGTCCCGCGTTCTTCAACAGGTACCCACTGGCCCCCGCCTCGAGCATCTTAACGATATAATCGGTTTCTTCATGCATGGTGAGCCCCAACACATGAATGTCCGGGTGCTGTTCTTTGATCATGCGGGTGGCCTGTATGCCATCGGTATCACCCAGGTCAATATCCATCAGCACCACGTCTACCGGCGTGCGTGCGAGCAACGTGAGTGTGTCGGCTGCACTCTCTGCTTCACCCACTACTTCAATTTCGGTTTCCCGATCCAACAGGCCGCGAAGTCCTACGCGGATAATTTTATGATCGTCGGTAATGATTACTTTGATAGCCATAGTGCCTGTTTAGTTCATGGAACTTTGACGTTCAGAAAGCCAGTTTTTCCGCTCAGCCAGATAATATAAAGGGGGCAAAACCAGGGGTGCAAAAATCAGCGTACTGGTAAGCCCACCGATGATAACCGTTGCCAGCGGTCGTTGCACATCAGACCCAATCCCGGACGATATGGCTGCTGGTATTAATCCAACGATAGCAACAATTAATATGGATAAAATAGCGCGCAATTGATCTGAGCTGGCAACGGCCACCATCAGCTTGAGGTCATTGCCATGGGTCTCTTCGAGTCGCTTGATGGCTGATACAAGCAATACACCAGCCATTACCGAAATTCCGAAGATGGAAACAAATCCTACCCCGGCCGACACGTTAAAGTGATAGCCCCTCAACAACAATGCAATGATCCCTCCCGCCAGCGCAAACAAGATGCATGACATGGCCACAAAGGTATGGCGGAAATTCTTAAACAAAGAGAATAGTAATATAAATACCAGTACTACCGTCATGGGTATGGTTACCGAGAGTTGTTTTCCGGCCCGTTCCAGGTTTTCATATTGACCACCATAGATCACTTTGTAACCTTTGGGAATGTGAATGGCCTTCTCAATTTTTGTATCCGCTTCAGCAACAAATCCACCCTGATCGCGACCGCGAATGTTGGTGCGCACGGTCGACATCCTCTTCCCGTTCAGGCGGTAGATATTGGTCTGGCCTTCAGAGAAGCGGATGTCAGCCAGTTCGCTCATGGGAATCAACGCACCCTGGGATGATGGCACCTGAAGATTTTGGATAGACGCCAGGTTGTTGCGGCTTTCAGCCAGGTAACGAACGACAATATCATATCGCTTGGCGCCCTCATATAAAACGGAGATCGTTTTTCCCCCGATAGCAGCCTCCACCATGGCCTGGATGTCACTTACATTAATACCATAGCGTGCAGCGTTTTCCCGATTGATGGAAATAGCCAGTTGCGCCTGACGGCCTTCCTGTTCAATGTTTACGGCAACAGCGCCGTCCATATTGCGGACAATGTCGGAGATGGTATCGGCCTTGGCGCGCATCAATTCCAGGTCGTCACCCACCACCGAAATCGCCAGATCAGCAGCACTGCCGGTTACGATTTCCATGACCTGGTCAATGATCGGCTGGCCTGTTGAAAAGAAAGCACCGGGAAATGCATTCTGTAAATCATTCTGTATCCGACTGACAAGTTCTTTCTTTGTAATGGTATGGCTCCATAAATCATATTCCAGCAAGCCAACAAGAATCTCTGTTCGGTTGGTCGGGAACGGGTCAGTACCGTCGTCATTGCGGCCCGTTTGGGTGATGACATAATCGATCTGCGGGTACTTGGCAATAATCTTACGAATGCCCGGGGAGATTTTGGAACTTTCCTGAATGCTGACGCCTGCTGGTAAAAAGCAGCGGAGGAAGATGGAACCTTCATCTAACTCGGGCAAGAATTCCGTACCCAGTTTGGTACCCATACCAATCAGGACAAACACCACCAGGAAACTGACCGTAACGATGGTCTTGGGGATTTGCAGGATTCGCTCAACACCTACCTTGTACTTGGACTCCAGGAAAGAAAGGACAGGATTGCGGTGTTGGGGAATGGGTTTCTCCAGGTTTTCTAGTCCTTTCTTATAGGCAAAGGAGATCAGCACGGGTATCAGGGTGAGTGCACATACCATAGAACCGATTACCGCGAAGGCCAGTGTGAGTGCCATGGGAGAGAACAACTTTCCTTCCACCCGCGTCATCAGCAGAATGGGCATATAAGCCAGGATGATGATGGTGACAGAGAAGAAGATTTCACGCCCAACTTCCTGGGCGGACAGCAGTGTGATTTTGATGATCCCTTGTTCTTTGTCTTCGGGTGTGGCACTTCTATACTTGCGAATGAGGTGTTCGGCCATGATGCAGGCTCCATCCACGATAATACCAAAGTCGATAGCACCCAGCGATAACAAGTTCGCGGGGATGCCGGTCATGCGCATCAGGATGAAGGCAAACAACAGGGCAAAAGGAATAGTGAGTGCCACCACGAGTGCAGATCGGACGCTTCCAAGGAAGAAGATCAGAATGATTACCACGATGGATACGCCTTCAAACAAGGTCTTTCCTACGGTGTTCAGAGAATGGTCGATGAGAAAACTCCGGTCGTACAGGGTTCGGATTTTAACACCAGCCGGTAACTCACTTTCTTCAAGTACGGCAATCTGTTCTTTGACTTTCTTGAGTACTTCACTCGGGTTTTCACCACGGCGAAGAAGAATAATTCCTTCAGTTCCACTGTTACTTTCAATGGACTCGCTCTTGAATGTATATCCAAGGATACCAGACGGAGGAGGAGGCGCGATCTCTACAGAGGCAACGTCCCGCACAAATACAGGTACACCCCGCAATGAGGTGAGAACAATGCTCTCTATATCATGTGTCGTCTTAATGGCTCCAAGTCCGCGAACAGCAAAGCCTTGTCCGCCACGCTCAATCACATTACCACCGGTATTCTGGTTATTTTGTTGCACGGCTACCATCACATCGGTGGCCGTAAGGTTGTACTTGCGAAGCTTGTCGGGCGCGATCAGGATCTGATACTGCTTTAGCGGACCGCCAAATGTGGTAATGTCGGCGATGCCGGGTACCTGCAAAAGGAAAGGGCGTATTACCCAGTCCTGCAGATCCCTGAGTTGAGTGGGACTAAAGGTGGCAGGGGCTTCAACCACATAGCGTAGAATTTCTCCGACGGCTGTTGTCAGGGGCGCGAGTTCCGGCCTTACGCCGTCAGGCAATTCAGCGCTGAGCAGACGTTCGGTAACCTGCTGCCGCGCAAAGTAGTCGTTGGTGCCGTCTTCAAAAGTGAGCTGCACAACGGATAGTCCAAAGATGGTGCGGCTTCGGCGGTCCAGTACGCGGGGAACGTTGTTCAGTGCGCGTTCGATGGGAATGGTAACTTGTTGTTCCACTTCTTCGGCAGCGCGTCCGTTGTATTTCGCTATCACGATCACGTTGGTGTCAGCGATATCAGGGTAAGCCTCAATTTTAAGCTGGGTAAAGCACCAGTAACCTATAGCCGATGTGATCACTGCCAGGGCAATGACAATCCATCGGTTCATCAGGGAGAATATGAGGAGGCTGCGGATCATGCGCTATTTCCAGATTTCCACAGGGTGCACCACGATAAATCCACTCTTCACTTTCTTGCGCAGGGCCGTGAGTACCTTCTTTACTTTTTCATCCTGATCGATGAACATGATAAGCATGGGAGGTTCATCAAATGAGAACAGCCGCCCGGGCCTTTTGATCTGTTGATTTTCACCGAAGCCTACTTCTCCACGGAATGCGGTGGCACCATGTATATCGCTTTCCGCAAGAAACTCCATGATGTAATCGGTCATGGGCTTGTTATCCTTGAACTTATCCTTGTCATAAAATATCTGTACCTGTATCATAACAGTTGGGTTGACTTAATATCCAAAGGAAAGACCTTTTAGTTGCATGGTTCCTCGAATCACAACTTCCTCATGTTCAAGAATGCCATCAAATACAATCATTCTGTTGTTGGCCTGCTGGCCAATGGTGACAGCACGGCGTTCAAACTCACGTGCGGATTTACGAACGAAGACATAATTTTTCCCCTGCACGGTGACCAAGGCATCCAGGGGGACTGTAAGGAATTTACCTTCGCGAAGCCCGAAGCGCGTGGATCCGAACATACCAGCCTTGAGACGACCATCGGAGTTGGTCACTGCGATGCGAAGTTTAAGCAGGCGTGTCACATTGTCGACCACATCTCCAATATCTTCGATTCGCCCATAGAAGACTTCATTGGGAAATGAGGAGAAGGTGGTCTGACAGGTTTCTCCTTTCCGAACTTTGCTGATTTGGTTCTCTGCAATTTCAGAGATCACCCACACGGTATTTGGCTTTGCTTTTCGCAAAGCGTTTGTACTAAACCCGCCCAGTTTTAGCATGGTTTCATGTTCCAGCAGTGCTGACTTTTCGTTGATCAAAGCTGTCTTTTGCAGGGCCAGTGCGGTTTGTGCTTCCAATACATCCCTTCCGGTGGCAGCACCGTGCTTTTGCAGGTCCAGCATTCGTTCCAATTCGATGGTGCGTTGTTTGATCATCACCTCTTCAATCTGTTCTACGTTGGCGAGGTGTTGCAACAACAAGGTATAGTTTGAGGTGAGGTCTGGATTGTCGAACAGAATCAGATTTTCTGTCGGGTTCTCAGAAGAGCGGATAACCGTTGCCACCACGCGTGCAGGCACGGAGAAATCAGCCTGAAGGTCAGCGCTGGTAATGGTTTGTGTTTCAAAGTAGGCCGCCGTAGTATCATCGGCGAAGGTTATCAGGTTGCCGTTTACCTTGGGCTTGGTAAAATTGAGGTGATGCGTTGACTCTTCAGTCTTGTGACAGGCTACAACCATCGTTGCACAGACCATGAGCAGGATAAACTTAGACATGACTACAGTTGATTGATGATCCCGGTAACATACAATACCTGAATATAGCTTTGAAAATAGGAGAGTCGGGCATTGAGATACAGTTGTCGCGTATCAAACCAGCTTCTTTGCGCGTCGAGAAAATCGATGATGGTGGTTCCGCCTTTAAGGTATGCATACCGCACATTGTCCAGCACCAGGTCAGCCTGGGTAAGCATCAAACCATATTTTCTCAGGTTTTCCTTTTCAGTCTGGTAGGTTTGATAGGCGGCCCGCACTTCGGTTTCTATCCGGACCTGTGCATTGCGAACTCCTTCATCGGCCTGCATCCGCTGAAACCGGGATCGTTCAATCTCGCCCTGATTGCGATCGAATAATGGCACCCGGACTGTGCCAAAAAAGCCGAGGTATGGAACGGTGTTCTGCGGGTTCCAGATCATGCCCAGTTCAGGTTGGGGCAGCACCAAGGATTTTTGATACTTGATGTTGGTCTCTGCGAGCAGCACCGCCAAACGGGCAGCGCGTACATCGGGTCTTTCCCTGATGGCTTGTGCAATCAGCGTATCCATTTGGTCGGGTATCGCGATGAATTCAGAAACCCCCTTGATGTCTACATTGATACTGTCAGTAACTCCGATCAGGTAACGCAGCCGTTGCAGTTCATTGCGGAAGTCTTTTTCAGCATTGATCCTTTGCAGCTGATACTGGTCCTGTAATAACTGGGTACGAATCAGATCGGTTTGGGTAATGACCTGGTTTTTCAGGCGGGACTTATTAATCTTAACGAGGCTATCAATGTTGGAATATGCTTCGTTGAGGATTTCAAGTCTTGATTTGAGCACCCAGGCGTTCAGCCATTGGTTGGCGACATCTGAAGAGAAGTTGCGAATGTTTTCACTGTAGCCCTGTTGATTCAGTCCGATGTTTTGTTGTGCGATGTCGATCCGGTTTCTTCGTTGCGCGGGCAGCACAAAGGGCTTGGTAAGCTGCCACCATACCTGGCGGTTGAGTGGATTGCTGAATTCGGTACCCTTGCTGAAATACTTGCTTGATGTCATCTGCAAGGTTTGATTGTTTAATACCGGATTGGTGTGAAGTCGTGCGGTGATCAGACTTCCTTCAGCCATGTTTATATTGTAGGAGGCCGCCTTTAAAATGGGACTGGTACTTTTTGCGCTGGTGACCGCAGCTGGTAAGGAATAAATGGTTTGTCCTTGCGATGCAAAAGAAAATACCAGAAGCGAAGCTAAAATAACGCTGGTCAGGGGTAGGGACCTTGAATTTACTCGCATAAGCTGGGAATCGGCTTGAAAGATAAGTAAAACCCTTACGCCAAGGCCCTTTTTGAGGGACCATATGAAATAATAAATAGTCGCAATCTGATGGTGACCTGCATAACACGGGTCACTCTAAACAGAGTCTTAATAGACGGTAGCTTTAAGCCAGAAGGGCTTAGGGTGTTTTGGTAGGTTGAAGCCGGCCCAGGGGTGGGCCGGCTTTCTTTTTAACCGGCTCTTAGTTTACCGTCAAGGTATCATAATAAATCACAAACGGAGTTTTATTGGTTTGGAAGAAGTACTTGCCGGCTACGGTTGGTTTAAAAGTAAATGAGGTGTCCTTCTTGATGATTACTTCTGTACAGGCACCCTCCGTTTCAAACAGGGCAGTGCCTTCCATCAGCAGATGTTTGCTGTCGACCGCGGTCAGGCTTGCGCCGAGTTGGCTATAACAACCATTGGGCGCCTGGGCGGTGACCTTGATGGTAATCACCTGGTTTACGGTGGCTGTCTTGGGAACGGGCGGAGTTACAATCTCGATGGCAAGTCTTGTTTTGATATGTGGTGTTGATGAAACGCACGAAAGCATCACTCCGGCCAGCACCACAAACGTTAATATCTTTCCAGCTTTCATATCCATTTTTTTGCGAATCTACCGAACTGGATGGTATCGTACAAAGTACAAGCGTTTGATTAAAGTGGAACCAGCACCCAATTGGCATCAGCGGAGGTATTCGCCACTACTGTAATAGCGGGTACGGTGGTGACCACATTGAGCATGGCTGCGGTATTGCCTGCATTAATAAAACGGTACACGCCCGTGGAATACAATTGCTGGATCCATTGTGAAGCTACCGCTGTTGAGTTGGTGGACAAGAGGGTTGTGCTTAGCGAACTCAGGTAGGTATTGGTGCTGTTGCTTTTAATGAGAACATTCGAGCCAGACTTCAGAAGCACCCATTGTACGGATACGTTGGTGGTCGCCAGGTTGGACGCAACAACCGTGTTGTTGGTCACCGTGAGGTAAGTACCCCGGGTGGCGCTTTTTATCGCATAGGTGCCGATGACGGTGGCTCCTGCAGGACTGGATGTTTGGCCAATGATATATGAATCTTCCTTGTTGCATCCCGCCATCAGGATAATTCCCAGAAGCAGATAGGAGAGTGTAGAAGTACGCATCCGTTATTTTGATTTAAATATTTTAAATGTCTTGCCCAGACCGAAGAAGAAGTAGTCTTTGTTCTTATCGCTGGCGAGATAGGTGTATAATGGTTTCCCGGCAATGGGATACTTATTACCATAGGTAAAAATGATGTCCAGAAAATATCGCACATGAATGGTGTGCGTCTTGATGGCAGCATTGGCGGCAGGCAGAAAGTCCGGGCGCTCATAGCTGAGGGTATATTTGATAAAAGCCTCTTTGTCATTGTTGTCCTTGAAATCAATCAGGGCACCAAACCCCGTATTGGAAACCTGGTAATCATATTCCCCATCGCTGAAGATATTATTGTTGGTGCCTGCCCCCAATGCAGTGTTGGTAACATCGTGGTCGTTTGAATAGGTTCCGTTCCTGTTTTCCTTGCCTGCCTGAAAGTGCAGTTTGAAATGTTTTAACCCGGCCTGGAACCTGACGTTGCCACCGGATGCCAGCGCAGTCGAGGAGATGCCTCCGCCTGCCAATACACTATATGTCAATATAACCCGATAGTCAATACCCAGTCCAAAGTATTGGTTTCTCAGTAGCCAAAGTTCCGGTCTGGCGTAAATACCCAGGTTGATGGGCAACGTTGAAGCGGAATAAGGTGTGATGGCACCGGTAGTGCTGCTTGCATTTTCAACCATCGGTACGGCCTGCACAGCAAAACCGCCCTCCAGATTCATGCCTATTGCCAACCGCGTATAAGCGTCGGTACCGCCTTCCGCAGAAAGGATATCACCAAGCTGGGAAGCCATCTGATCCCGGCTGTCATCAGCTTCCTGTTGTCGCTGTTTCCCTTCTTCAATCCGGCGATTCAGATCATCATTCGCTTCTTCCTCTTCTTTTTCTGTTTCACCAGCACCTTCGCCTTCCTTTGCTTCACCACCTTCGCCTTCTTTTGCTTCACCGGCTTCTTCTCCTTTCTCTTCTTCTGGCAGGGTTTTCTCTTCTTCGGCTTCTTCGACAGCTTCACCTTCCGAGGCCTCTTCTTCCTTCACTTCCTTTTCTTCAACTACTGGTTCCGATACTTCCTTGGTCTTCGGTTCAGTTACGGGTGTTGATGCTTCTGTTTTTGTTTCTTTGACGGGTGTCTCGGTGGGCGAAACGGTTGGATCGGGTTTTGGAGTGGGTTCGATCAGCTTGGGTTGCTCTTCGGTCTTCACCGGTTCCTGTTCCTGGGTCTTTTGCTCGTTGGACGTAGGAACGACAACGGGCGTTTCTTCTGCTTTGGATTTCTCTTCGGTCTTTTCAACCGGCTGTTCCTTTTTTTCTTCAGCGGGTGGATTGGTTACTTCATTGACCTTTTCAGGATCCTTATTCTCGGTGACTGGTTGTGTTTGCTGAACATCTTTGTTTTCCGGTTCAACGGTTGGTGCTACCGGAGCTGTGACCTGTTTCTCTTCTTTCTCCTCACCGTGTTCTTTTTCTTCGCCCTCCTTCTTTTCGCCTCCTTTGTTTTCTCCTTCCTTTTGTTCCCCAACCCCGGATTCTTTCTCTTTTACGACACCTTCATTCCCGGTTTTTTCCCCTTCCTTTCCTAATCCTTCTTTTCCTTCGCCCTCTTTTCTTTCTCCTTCTTTTTCTTCCCCTTCTTTTGGTTCTCCTTCTTTTCCTTGCTCTTCATGCTTCCCGACTTCGGTTTCTTTTTCTTTTTCTTTTTCTTTTTCTTTTTCTCTTACTTCGGTCTGCTCCCCAGATTCAGTTTTCTTTTCAGACGTTTCCTGCCGGCTATTCTTATCTCCCTGATCGCCTGACTTTTTATCTTCTGATCCTTTCGCCTGACCTTCTTTGCGACCGTCTTCATTCTTATCGCCGGCACCAACTATCAAGGCCGTGGCGGCAACACCACCTGCCGGTACTACTGCCGGTACTTCAGACTCTTTTTTCTTTTCTTTTTTATCCTCCCCATCAGATTTGTCATCTCCATCTTTCTTTTTTTCAGAATCCCCGGAATCAGATCCGCACGGAATCAAGTCCCCGCCTTCACCGCCCAGTCGAAAGTTAGTGATGTTAACACGCAGGTTTTCGCTGTCGGACAGATTGAATTGAATGGTTTTATCTTCGCCGGCATCCAACGACATATTTCCGCTGCCCAGCGTGCTCTTGCCACCGCTGTCTTTTATGGTATAAGAGAAAGCAATAGCCTTTTCATAGTGATGCCTGAATTTGATGGACAGTTCATGACTTTCCTTATTTCCATTGCCCGTGCTTCGCTTTTGCGAATACTCCAGACCGGGATAGCAGTCGATGGACTTCCAGGCGGTAAAATCCTTTTGGGCGAATAGGGGAGACACGAACAGGCACAGGGCCAATAGGAGGAGGGGTGGTTTTCTCATTTCGGTAGGTTCGGTAAACGACAGCATGTTGCTTCTGGCAAAATGCTTCTTCCCGGTCTTTGCCTTGCGGGCAGGATTCCGGAAGTATCAAAACTAACAGGATAATGATAATGACACAACCTGCCCGGAGGACAGTGATTGTTTTTCAGGTGAAGGTGATTATGGTCTATTCCATTCGTACCGGAGTTCTTTCAAGGGCACCCCGAACCCGGTGGATTCCACTTCCTCGGTTAACCGAAAACCATAGGCCAGGTACAGGTGAGCTGCTGCGGGAAGGGAGTCGGTAGTGAGGAGATAGCAGGAGTTATATCCCAGTTCATTCAAGGCAGACATGAACTGATCCATGAGTTTGCGCCCGAGACCAATGCCGCGGTAGGCGGGGGCCAGCAGGAAGTAGCGCAGTTGGGCTGTGTCGCCGCGACTGACGAGTGCAAGAAACCCGATGATCGCATCCTGATGGGTGCATACCCACACCCGGTTTCGGGTTGGTTCATAGCCATTGAAAAACTCTGCCATTCCGGAGGCCACGTAAGTTTCGAAGGCAAGGCCGAAATGATGTTCACGGCTGTACATGGTGCCGTGCATGTAGATCACGTAGCCGAGGTCACCGGGTTGGATGGTTTGCCGGATGGTGATGTCATGGAGATTAATCCTGTTCATGTCGGTGATGTTGAAGGAGTTGGATGATGGCTTTGGTATGACGCACGAGACTCTTGCGGGCAGCCGGGGTGAGCCCTTCGAGCAATGTGCGGATCTGATCTTCGGAGGCTTTGTTGATTTTTTTGAACTCAGCACTTCCCTTGGGGCGAAGTGTGATGAGCAGGTAGCGACCGTCGGCAGTACTTGGCTTGCGCTGGATAAATTCCCGCCGCTCAAAGGAGTCGAGGGTGCGGCTGAGGTATCCTTTGTCCAGTTGCAGGATGCGGAGCAGATCGCGGGCGGTGCAGGGTTGATGTTGATGCAACTCAAACAGCACCCGCGCTTCGGTGAGGGAAAGTGATCCTGTGAGGATGGTGCGGTCGAGCCATCCAAGGTGATTGGTGTAAAACCGGTTGAAGGCCCGTAGTTCGGAGATGTTGCGCTGAAGCATTAACGAACTTCCAGAAAATAGTTGATAAAAGCAACTAATTAGGAGAATGGATCGCTAGGCCTGTCGGGAATTTTTGTGAAAAATGATTATCTTCCATCACCAAACTCCTTGTCTATGAAACCCCTGTTCCTTGTTCTCACCGGCCTGCTGCTGCTCAACGGGCCTGCCTTCAGCCAACCCGCCGATACCACGCAGCTCAAAGCGTTTATGGAGGGTGTGGTAACCACGCATTTACGCGATAAACACATCGCCGGCGCTACGGTGTCCGTAATCCGCGACGGCAAGATTCTCCTGGCGAAGGGTTATGGCTTTGCCGACGTCGACAAACAAATTCCGGTATCGGCCAGCAGTACATTGTTCCGCATCGGCTCGATCTCAAAGATGTTCACCTGGGTGAGCGTAATGCAGCTGGTGGCTCAGGGTAAGTTGAACCTGGACGAAGACATCAATCATTATATGGAATCGGATGTACAGGTGCCCGCCACCTTCCCAAAACCGATCACGCTAAAGGACCTGATGACCCATACGCCTGGCTTTGAAGACAAAGTGCTCGGGCTATTTGCCCGGGATTCCAGCAAACTCAGGTCCTTGCACGATATATTATTGGCAGAAATGCCAGCACGCATTCGGGCTAAAGCCACGTTTGCCAGCTATTCCAACCACGGCACCGGCATTGCAGCCTATATAATAGAGCGTGTCTCCGGCATGACGTTCAATGATTATGTCGAAAAGAACATCATCGGACCGCTGGGGATGACCAACACATCATTCCGGCAACCGCTTCCTGCTCCCTTGAACACCCAACTTTCCACCGGGTATAAATTCGTGGGAGGGGAATTCAAAAAGCAGTCGTTTGAGTATGTGCCATTGTATCCGGTGGGTGCAGCAGCTTCATCAGCAACGGATATGACGAAGTTCATGTTTGCCCTCTTGCAAAACGGAAGTTGGGAGGGGAAGTCCATCCTGGATAGTGCAACGCTCGCCCTGATGGTAACGCCGGCCCATCGCCATCATCCGTCCGTAAATCCGATGCGTCATGGTTTCATGGATGTGAGCCAAAACGGGGTGAATATTATTGGCCACGGAGGTGATACATTCTGGTTTCATTCGCTCATGGTGATTTTCCCGGAGACGCAAACGGGCTTATTTATTTCATTCAATACCGACAAAGGTGGAGGTGTGGTGATGGATGTCCTTGATCAATTCGTAAAGCAATACTACCCGGAGAAGACTCCTTTGAAACCTGCTTTGGCGCCTAACCGAAAATTCCTGGAGCAATTTGCCGGATACTATCGCGCCAACCGGTATGCTCACTTTGATATCACCAAGGTGGCTTCTATGTTCGGCGATACCCATATCACGGTAGCCGACAGCACCCGCCTGCGTATCACCAGCGGTGAGAACCTACGCTATGTGGTGCCGATCGACAGCCTGACCTTCCGTGAAGAACATGGATCAAAGGTGATTGCCTTTGGTAAGAACGACGAAGGGAAGATCGCCAATATGTTTATCGGAGGATTGCCTGTATTTGCGTTCGATAAAGTGGATGGACTTGAAGCGGCTGACCTGCACACCAATCTTTTTGTGATCTCGATCGTTACAACCTTCCTGGTATTGCTCTATTGGCCTTTTGTAAATTGGGTTCGCCGTGGATTCCGTTCCTTGCGCGATCACCTGCCTCTCCCCATCACGGCCCGGCGTGTAGCATGGATTAATTACCTCTTGTTGCTGGTGTTTATCGTGAGCCTGGCCTCCCTGCTCAGCGATGCAGAGGACGTGGTGTATGGTGTAGGTACTTCGTTCAAGGTGGTGTTGGTGATGCCCCTGATGATGATCGGACTTACGTCCTGGATGACCTACCATGCAGCACGTTTGTTGCCGGACAATCGCTACAGTTTTTTAGGTCGCATCTACTATGTACTTATTACCCTGGTAAGTCTGGCTACTTTATGGCAGTTATACCACTGGAATTTCCTGGGCTTTAATTATTGATCAGCGTGCCGCGATAATTAATATCAATCCCAACACATAACACAGGAGCATCCCGAGCAGGATGCTCTTTGTGTTTGGGGCCTCGCTAAATTCCTTCCAGATGAAAATGCCCCAACATGCAGCTACTACGGTAGCCCCCTGACCAAGTCCGTACGAGATGGCAGGACCGGCCTGGTCGGCAGCGATGATGCTCAGCGACATCCCCACGCACCATATGGCACCGCCAAGCATCCCCATGGAGTGGCTCTTGAAGTTGCCGCCAAAATAATTTGAGTAGCTCACCGGGCTGCCGGTGAAGGGACGTCTCATTAATAAAGTGTTGAACAAGAAATTACTGATCAAAATACCCAGCGAGAACACCACGACAGCCGTGTAAGGACTTAGTTTGCCTGGTTCAGGTACCGTAAAGTCAATGAACATGGAAGCGGCTACAAATTGATAGAACAATCCCATGAGACTTCCACTGATTACAGCCAGCCATATGCCGCGGGTGGAGGCTTTGGAGTTTTTCTGAAGCAGTTGATAGGCCCTTGCATTGAGCAATATGGCGGCGGTTACCAGGGCGACACCACCAAACAGGTAAATAGGGTTTCCTTCAGGTGCCTGCACATAGTTTACAATCACACCAATGACCAGGGCGAGTCCGATGCCTACCGGGAATGCTACTGACATGCCGGCAATCGCAATGGCAGCGCCGAGTAAGATGTTGGCAGCATTGAAGACGACCCCGCCCATGAGTGCCGATGCAAGGCTTCCGGTATTTGCCTGCCGGAGATCGGTAATAAAACTGCGGCCTCCTTCGCCGAAACTACCCAGGGTCAATGCAAAAACCAGGGAGAGCAGAACAATGCCGATTACATAGTCCCAATAGAAGAGCTCAAAGCGCCACCCGGCCGCAGCGAGTTTTTGAGTGTTGGCCCAGGATCCCCAGCAGATCATGGTAATGAGACAACAGACAACAGCGGCGGTGTAGGAGGGGAGTATGAACATAGATTATGTTTATTTCTTATCGCTGTAAATGAGTACTTCAGTGATCCTGACTTCAAAATCAGGCGAAGGGTTGTGTAGTTTGATCTCTACGGTATGCTCCTGGTTGGGCAGCTGATACTTCCAGAAGAGTTCATGCCTGCGGTGAATAAAGTCTGCAGGCAGGTTGGCCGTTTCAACCAATACCCCATCGACAAAAAGATCAGCCACGAAGACAAAGTTGCCCGTATAGCTTTCTGCCGATTGGTTTCGTGGTTTTGCATATCCTTTGACGACAAAGCCTTTACCGGTAAAGCGAAACGCCTCTGAGGTTGTCAGGTTTTTGTGAATCATTTGCTTGCCAACCGGATAATGTCCCTCAAAACTTTGTTCCAGCCGCACGGCCTTGGGCACCTCGGTGTTGATGGTGATCAATTCTTGTCCCACGCTGCCACCATTTTTTCGAATCACCTGCATTGCATGTTTGTAGCTGAGGGCATATACCTTGTTCAGGGATACGTTGGTGAACTTAAAGTTGATATCTTCTGCTTCGCGCAGCCCCATCTTCCAGTAGGCTGGAATTTTGTCATAGCCCAACAGGGTGCCTAATATGCCGCCAGCAGAGGACGGATTGCAATCGGCATCCTGACCGGTGCGCGCCGCGATCTCCAGGGTTTTGCCAAAGTCGCCATTGCCGTAGAGGAGCCCCATTGCCACATAGGCTGCATTGATGCGCGCATCAATGTTGAAGGCGCTGAATACTCCGTCGGGGCAGCCCAGGTCATCCGACCATTTCTTTTGTACTTCAAACCAGGTCTGCTTCCAATCGTTGGGATACTGATCGTGCCAGCGGATGACATCGCTGATACATTGATAGAATGTGCTTTGCGATGGAATGGTGTTAAGTCCCTGACGCACGACGGTTTGGATGTTTGTTGATGTGAATGCAAGGGCATACATCGCGCCGATATACACACCTCCATACCAGCCATCGCCATAGTTCATGATGTGGCCGATGCCATCACCAATTTGTGCCGCGGTATTGGGCATGCCGGGTGACATCAGTCCGGAGAAGTCAGCCTCAATCTGAAAGTCGATGTCATCGGCATGAGGATTGTTGAGCCAATGTCCGGATTGTGGCGCCGGTTTACCCTGCAGGATATTGTATCGGCCAGCCTGGTTTGCGTGCCACAGCATATAGCCGGCCTGGGCGTAGGCACGCGCATGTTCTGCAATGGGTGCATCGAGGCCATGGGTCTCAAAAATATCGACAAACGTAAGGTCCATGTACAGATCATCATAAATGCCTGGTGCTTCGAGCATAGACTTCTTGATATAGCCATCGTACCAGATGATGGGTTGATAGTCGTTGATCATAGATCCCTGAAAGTGAAACTCAACAGGCGCACCGTAAGTCACACCAATGGTTTGTCCGGCCCAGCCCCCTTTGATTTTATCCTGTAGGGCTTGGGGGGTAATTTGAAATGGTTGGGCAAACGACAAGTTGGCAACCAGGGAGAACAGCAGGGTGTATTTCATAGGTCAGATAAGTTCGTGTCGGAAGGGCATGGCTTGTTGAGCGCCCATGCGGCTAACAGATTGTGAGGCTGCGGCGCAGGCAAACTGAGCGGCTTGTTCGAGCGATAAGCCTTCCGACAGTCCAACAGCCAGTGCGCCGTTGAAGCAATCGCCGGCGCCTGTCGTGTCGACGGGAGTCACGCGGGGTGAAGGCACAAATTTTTGAAGATTGGTACTGTGAATATATGCGCCTTTGTCGCCGAGGGTGATGATAACGGTGTCGACACCCCATTGTTGCAATGCTTTGGCAGCAGCGACAATGCCTGCCGTATCTGATGTCAGTATGCCGGTGAGTAATGCGGCTTCGGATTCGTTGGGGGTAATGATGGATAGGTAGGGGAAAATACTCTTAGATAATTGGGCCGGAGCGGGGTTGAGGATGATCCGGTGACCAGCTTTGCTGCCTTTGCGAATGGCATACTCCACCGTGCTTACGGGAATCTCAAGCTGAAGGAGCAGGATAGCGGGACCTGCCAGGGCATCAAGGACCTGGTCTACCTGATGTTCGTTCAAAGCTGCGTTGGCACCGGGAGCAACGGCGATGCTATTCTCTCCTTGTTCATCCACATTGATCAGGGCAACACCACTGGGCAGCGTGTCGTCGAGTATTATGAATTCTGTGTTAATCTTTTCGGCCTGAAAGTGTTTCTTGGCCTCACGGCCGAAGAGGTCGTTACCTACACGCGCGACAAACATCACTTCACCGCCCAACCGGGCAGCAGCGACAGCCTGGTTGGCACCTTTTCCACCGGCATTCATGAGAAACTGTCCGCCGAGTATGGTCTCGCCCGGCTTTGGGATGCGGGAAGACTTCACCACCATGTCTGTATTTGAGCTTCCGATTACACAGATGCGCATGCCGGGGTTGTTTCCTTAAAGCTACGCTTACCCGTCAAAAACCAATCAACGGTGGATCAAAAAAATGGCCCTGATTTCTCAGGGCCATTATGATTAGCTGCGTTCGCTGTGGCGCGGAGTCCAGCTGCGGCGCCCGCGTTGAAAGTTACCGGTGTTCCCGGGTTTTCTTGCCGGGCGTTGGTGCTGACTTTCACCAGACCTCGACGGACCAGCAGGAGCGGCTGCTACTGACTGATACGGATGTTCAACAACGGGAATGTTCTTGCCGATCAACTTATGGATATCACGAAGGAACTCGCGCTCTTCGGTATCACAGAATGAAAAGGCAATTCCGCTGGCGCCCGCGCGACCTGTACGACCGATGCGGTGCACATAAGTTTCCGGGATATTGGGAAGCTCGTAGTTAATTACATGACTCAGATCATCAATATCAATTCCGCGGGCTGCGATGTCGGTCGCTACCAACACGCGTGTCTTGCGTGCTTTGAAATTAGTGAGGGCCCGCTGGCGGGCGTTTTGTGATTTGTTTCCGTGAATAGCCTCAGCGGTGATGCCGGCCTTGGTGAGATCTTTTGCTACGCGATCTGCGCCGTGTTTGGTGCGGGTAAATACAAGTGCGGTCTCAATGTTCTCGTCTTCCAGCAGGTGAAGAAGCAATTGGCGTTTGCCGGGCTTCTCTACATAATAAAGTTTTTGCTGGATGGTGTTGGCAGTGCTCGAAACCGGGGTCACTTCAACACGAACCGGGTTCGTCAGGATGGTATTGGCCAGTTTAGCGATCTCCGTCGGCATGGTAGCCGAGAAGAACAACGTCTGACGTTTAGTCGGAATCAGGGCGATGATCTTTTTGACATCGTGAATAAAGCCCATATCCAGCATGCGGTCCGCTTCGTCCAGCACAAAAATTCTGAGGTGCTTGAGGTTGACATAGCGCTGATTGATCAGATCGAGCAAACGGCCAGGGGTAGCGATGAGGATATCAACGCCGGCGCGCAAGGCATCGGTTTGTGACTTCTGGGAGACTCCGCCGAAGATCACGGTGTGCTTCAGGCGCAGGAACTTTCCATAGGCTGAGAAACTGTCGCCAATCTGGATCGCGAGTTCGCGGGTAGGGGTAAGGACAAGGGCTTTGATGCCGGCAGGTCCTTTAACGTATAATTCGTCCTGGTGCAGGAGTTGAAGAATAGGCGTGGCAAAAGCTGCCGTCTTGCCGGTACCCGTTTGAGCGCAACCCAGCAGGTCGCGACGTTCCAGTAATACGGGTATGGCTTGTTCCTGAATGGGTGTGGGCTTGGTGTAACCTTCTGACTGGAGAGCCCGCAATATGGGCTCAATGAGATTTAATTTTTCGAATGACATGATTTGTGTTTGGCCTTTAAAAGGCGTTTAAAAAAAAATAGAGTTTGCCTCTTAAGATCAACGTGGGGCTCTGAATGGCGCGAATTAGGCCTTTTGACGGGAATTGAGAGGATCAGGTTGCAAAGATACGACAATTCCGGTGAACGGGGCGGAGGGATAGTCTGGCACAAAATAAGAAAGGGAACTTCATGGCTGAAGTTCCCCGATACGATAGCGGGCCTGCGCAATTATTTACCCTCGCGTTTGGCTCGTTTTTCTGCACGCTTTTCCATCATGGTCTTGGCGGGCTTCTTTTTTTCTTCCTTCTTTTTGTCTTGTCCTTTTGACATAGTCGTTGGATTTAATTTTTTCAAAAGTAAGAATAAATCAACCAAGGGATCAACGGGTTTCAGGATTTTGTGCCCTTGGCAGGAAGTAATTAATTGAATAACTTAATAGCTATGAACAAACTGATCATTAGGACTGCTCTGATGGTGTTGCTTCCTGCGGGTCTTTTCGCACAGACCCCGGGCCCTTTTCCGGAAATACGGATTCGAATTGCGCCGGGACAATACAGCAGCCTGTTGCAAAGCAAGGGACGAAAGATGACCTTGAAAAATCCGGTATTGATTGTGCAAGGCGACACAGCCAAAGTAAAGGAGATACACAGCCGCGGTAACAACTCCCTCACCTTTGAGCACAAGTCCCTGTCGGTAGACCTGAACCATGCGGTGAAAGTGCACATCGGCGGGAAAGCAACCAGCCTGAAGAAATTTGATTTGCTCAATCTGGTCATGGACAAGAACTTGTGGCACAACCGATGGGCGTTTTTGTGTATGCAGCATGTGTCGTTGTTCCCGTTGGTGCAGACTTATAGCCCCGTGTGGATCAACGATCAGCCCCAGGGCATCTATCTACTGGTGGAGAAACCCCGACACTATATTACTTCAGCCATCAAGAGTCCCTATTTGCTGCGACGCGGTATCGATCACACCGTCGCTGATGAATACATTGAAACACCTTCGAAAGAGGAAGCCAAGAAGTATAAAGCGCAATTCACGTCCGTGTATGATGATATCAATAAGCTTCATGGCCAGGCTTTGTATGATCGACTTAATACGAAGGTCAACCTGGATCACTATTTCAAATGGATCGCATTTAATTATCTCATCATGAATGGCGATTATGCCGATGAGTTGTACCTCTATATCTCTCCCAACGATGGGCGGTATGAGGTGATACCATGGGACTATGATGATATCCTACGTCCGGTGCCGCATGAGGGCATGGCAGCACGCAATGCGGTGGAGGGATTCAGGAGCAAGTACATCTTCTCCAGCGAAGATCCTTTGGACCGTGCCATTGCTGCCGATGAAGTTCTCTACACCCACTACCTGGAGTCGTTCAGGGATTTACTCACCAACCTTGACGAGGCAACGATTACCCGGTTTGCTTTTCAGGTTCGTGGTGAGTTACATACATTGGGTGCAGGTGATCAGGGACGTGCCTCCTTGTTTCTGGGCAAAGAGCCATGGATTGAGGCAGACGCGATGGCGGATATGGACCGCTCACTTGATTTCATCCTCAAGCGTCGTAACGCACTGCTCAAAGAATTGCAAAAATGATCATCCGGCGACAGCCGACAAACTCACGATCGCTGATTTGTTGATCGGCCCGTAGACATGGGGAAACAATTCTCCGTTGGGGGCCTGGTCATATTGTAAACGGGCGTTAAGCCGCCCTTCATCCAGGGTAAGTAGTATCAGGTCTTTGCGGTTGGCATAATACCGTTGCAACACACCCGCCAGTTGCGCTTGCGAGCAGCAGTGAATGAATCCTTCAGCCGCAAACCCTGCAGGCTGATAGAAGGCGTCAGTTTCCTGTCTGTTCCATTCGGATTGTTCAGCAACGTGTAAGATCATAACAAATCAGGAGTACATTTTTTCAATATCGTTCTTGTAATGTTCCATCAACTGATGCCGCACGGGCTTGAGGGTAGGTGTGATCTCTCCATTCTCCGTGGTCCACTCTTCATGGCACAAAACAAAATTTCGAACGCGCTCGTGGTTGGGTAATTCACCATTGAGCTGGTCAATCTCTTGTTCATACTTGGCCCGCACCCGGATGTTGTGTACCATGAATGTCGGTGCTGTCCAGTGAATGTCCTGTTCCTGACACCACAGTTCAAGATGTGCGAAGTTGGGGACCAGCAATGCGGTGACAAAAGGTCTTTGGAACCCAATGATCAGGCATCGCTGAATGAATGGCGATGTGCAGAAATGCTGTTGCAAGGGCAGCGGGGCGATGTACTTTCCGGCGCTGGTCTTGAAGATGTCTTTCTTGCGATCCGTGATTTTCAGAAACCGCTGATGTTCCCACCTGCCCACATCGCCGGTACGGAACCATCCATCTTCCGTGAAGGCGGCACGTGTGAGGGCTTCCTGCCTGAAGTACCCGGGCGTGACGTTGGGTCCTTTTACCAATATCTCCCCTTCACCTTCTTCATTCATGTCCTCCAACCTGATCTCTACACCGGGCAAGGCCAGGCCTACAGTGCCAAATCGGTTAAGGCCCGGCTCATACCGGTTCATGGTAATAATGGGTGAAGTTTCAGTCATGCCATATCCTTCTACTACCAGAATACCTGCAGCGGAGAAGAGGCGGCCGATCTCCGGACGCAGGGATGCTGCACCCACGGCAATGTAGCGGATAGATCCTCCCAATTGTCTTCGCCAGGTCCGTAATACCAGCAGGCGTGCCACCGCCAACTGCAGCCTGTACCTCAGGCCCGGGTTGCGGCGGTGTTGATACTTCTTGCCGATGGACATGGCCCATTGAATAATCTTCTTCTTAAGGACATTGTGCCGGACCATCTCTTCTTCCAGGTACTCCACCATCTTTTCAAGCACGCGGGGCACGCTGGTACAAAATAATGGCTGGGCCGAATGAAAGTCCTGTGCGAAAGTTTCTTTGCGCTCACTGAAGTAAACAGATGTTCCAAAAGCGAGGTACGCATAGCAGGTCGTTCGCTCGAAGACATGACTGAAGGGCAGAAAACTTAACACGCGATTACCCGGCTCGAGGGGAAGCAGGGCCAGAATAGACTTGATGTTGTGTACTACGTTGCGATGCGACAATTGAACACCCTTGGGTTTGCCCGAACTCCCTGATGTATACAGAATGGTAAAGATGTCGGTATCTGAAATGGCGTTCATCCGTTCCCGGACCCTGGATAAACTGTCGGCATCCGGTGCGGGGGCCAGCATGGGTTTAAAGTATCGATCTCCGGTGGTGATCAGGTGATAGCTGTGTTGAAAGTCTGGTGAGAAGGACTGAAATTTCTGATGAAGGGTTTCGTCAGCACTTACCCAACACCTGGCTTCCGTTTCAGAAAGGATGAGTTGGAATTCCTCTGCTCGTGCCGTGGGATGAACCGGGACAACGATCATTCCAATTTGCTGACAAGCCAGGTCCAGGACTACCCAATCAATTGAACCCATGATGGGAATAATCAGTATTTTATCACCGGCAGCATATCCATCTTCCATCAGGGCTGCACTTACCGCATCGACGCGCTGCTGCAACATGCTGATGGAAACACCCTGCCACCGACCATCATTTCGATCGTTCAGTGCCTGATCATTGGGGTAGCGAGATGCCTGGTAGGCAGGTATATCGAATACCCGGGCAAAATCGTGTGTATGGGTTACCGGTGTGTTCATGATTTTACCGGTTTCACATACAGAATCTGGTACAACTCTTCGAAGAACTCCTCAAAGTCCGGGAGGTTGTTGTGCCTCGCTCCCTCGATGGCATGCAAGATGATCTTGTCCGGATAAAGGGATTTGAGTTTTACACTTTGTGAAAAGGAGATCAACCGGTCTTTGGTGCCATGTATAATATGAATCGGGCAATTGGTGATCTTGAGGTATTGATCTGTCCGGATGTCGTATCGAAGGAGAAGAGAGAGGGGTACAAAGAAGAGGTATTGGTGGATGGTGTAATAGAAGCTAAAGTAGGGCGAGTCGAGGATGAGCAGGCCTGGTTTGTTCCATGAAGCAATGCGGGCTGCGATGCCGCTGCCCCAGGAGCGACCGTAGAGCACAATTTTGTTTTCCGGGTAGGTCTGCGTGAGCCATTTGTACACATGTTGTGCGTCGCTGAACACGATGTTCTGGGTTCGCTTTCCATGGCTCTTGCCAAAGCCCCGGTAGTCGATCATGAGAAAGTCATATCCGTTGCTCAGAAAATCCTTGGCGAATTTTCCCCAACCTTTGATGCTCTTGGAATTTCCTTTGAGATAGTATACCACGCCACGCGGATTGGGTACGCGGAAGTAGATGGCATTAATACGACCACCATCTTCCATGTCGAAGTCCAGTTCCTGAAAAGGGAACGGGTACTTGTATTCAAATGACCGCGTGAGTTTTTCGGGTCGGAAGAAGACCAGGTGCTGAAAGAAATAAAAAAGCACACAAATCGCCGTGTATAAAACAGCGACGGTCACGAGCACCGTATACAGAATACCAGATTCCAAAGTATTCAAGTATACTAAAATCCCCTGATTTCAGTGCAGTGTTTTGGCGAGGGCTTCGTGATAAGCCGGAAAGTCGCGCAGGTTGCGATGGCTGCCGCCTGAAATGATAATGAACTGATCGTTTGCCTTCAACAAGGGTCTGAGGCGCTCGGCAGACGCGAGGGGTACCACCCAGTCGTTGGTGCCATGGATAATCGTGATGGGACAATAGACCAGGTGCATCACTTCGTAAGTCGGAAAGCGATGCTCGAGGGGTAATAGGTACATCGGCCATTGCAGCGGAAGAGGAACGGCACCCCGGAGTTGATCAAAAGGAGTCTCGAGGATTAATTGGTCGGCCGGGCGCAGGGAGGCTAGTTTGGCGGCGACGGCTGACCCCAGTGAGCGACCGTATATTATAATAGGAGTGTCCGGATAGGTTTTCTTTACAAAGTCCCACAGCAGCAACGCGTCCGCATACAGCTGTACTTCCGTCGGGGTGCCGGTGCTTTTGCCGTAGCCCCGGAAATCCGGCATCAAAACATCATAACCAAGTTTGGTGAAGTCAACTGCATAGTTTCCCCAGCGCTGCAGGTTGTCGGCATTGCCATGAAAGTAGACCACCAGACCTTTGGATGGAGCGGATGACTTAAATAATAGGATATTCAGTGAATCTGTTCCGCGTGTGGGCAGGAAGAACTCCTCGTAAGGTTGATCGAAGGTGAAATGATAGTCGGAGGGAAGCGTTGTGGACCGAAATATGAGTTCGTCCTGATATAAGTAAAGCGCAATCGTTGCAACCAACCAGAGTGCCGCCAGACTATAGAAAACGCGTTTGAGAATCCGTACCGTAAGCCGAAGAATTAGGTCACAAAAATAGAATTGTTTGGCAGACCATCAAATTGGTCACATGGTGTAGAACGTAATATAGAAAAGACTCATGCGATAGAAGTGAATGGACTCAACAATGAGCCAATAGATCCCCATTGCTTTAGGCAGTGCCCAATACCATTTCTGCTTGAAGAAGTTTCGCTCGATGTTGAAGAGAAACCATATAGCAAGCACCATACCGATGGTAGAGAAGACTTGATCTGTGAGCAAGACACTCCAGTCTAATCCGAATGAGTGTACCCATCGGATCAGGTATTGGAATGCATTGGCCAGGATCACCAGCACGAATAATAGCTCAAACGTATAGTACTCCAACGACACGAGCATATAATCGGCAAAATGGCGCTTTCGGGAGAAATTGAATACCCAGAATATTCCGGTCAATACAATCGTGAGGGTGATGATGAGGAGCTTTGATAGGTTGACGGTAGCGGCTTCGTAGTTCTTCTGGAAATCCTTGATATCCAAGTGGTCAGTTTGAATCCTTTCATTGACCATTTCCCGTACGGTCTCACTGTGGGGACCGAGAAAGTGCATTTGTGTGTACAACGAGGAATTGAATGAATCAAAAATGGTAAAGAAGAAATAGAAAAAGTTAGCAACAAAGAACAAATTGAGCATGCGCATGTACGGCACCTGGTTGCCATCGGCGATGTTGCGTGATGACTGACCGGGTTTGGTTATCAACAGTTTGATGCTTCGAAAAAATTTACCCTCCAGAAAGGTGAATGCATTGAGCACGCCGTCCAGAAAGACGATGAGTGTTCGCTCGTGAGGCTCTATCACCTTTTCTCCGCACCGGTTGCAGAACCTCCCGTGGAATACAGTGCCGCAGGTTACACAGGTGCGTTCCAGTGCATAGTCAAAGGTGTCGGGGCGGCGCTTGAAAAATCTCATACCTGGGTAAGCCGAAAATAGACTTTATTTCCGTCTGATTCAAAAGGGTTTTATTAGCTTCGGAAAATCGTTGACCTTCATGCGTACTATTCTCATTATCCTGCTCAGTTTCCTCGTCACCACGACCTTCTCCCAAAACCTTCGGTCCGGCGGAGCTCTCAAACCGGAGCAGGCGAATATGGACATCCGCCACTACACCATTAACCTCGATGTCGACCCGGTGGCTAAGTCCATCAAGGGGTTCACCGAGATTCAACTGGTCCTTCTGGCACCTGCTTCCGTGATGTTGATCGACTTGTGGCATGGGTTGCAGGTCAGCGAGGTTCGTGTGGATGGTACTGTTATTCCTTTCAAGCATGGCGATGACGACATCATCCGGATGGAGTCTGCCAAATCATGGCCGGCTGGAAAGCACTTGATAAAGATCAACTACGGCGGGATACCCGGTGTGGCTGAACGCGCACCCTGGACCGGAGGATTTCAGTGGTCAGCTGATGCGAAAGGCAACCCATGGGTGGCCATTACTTGTCAATCAGAAGGTGGTAAGATTTTCTTTCCCTGTAAAGATCACCCCAGCGATGAGCCTAACGAAGGTGCTGATCTCTGGATCACCGTGCCCAAAGGCCTGGTGGCTGTTGGCCCCGGCTTGCTGATTGGTTCGAAAAACGCGGGTAGCAAAACTACCTGGCATTGGAAGACAAACTACACCATCAGTAATTATTGTCTGGTGTTTAACATTGGGAAGTACACGGTGGTGCGCAGACCTTATACTTCCGTTGCCGGAACAAAGATTCCCATGGAGTTCTATATCCTCGAGGAAGATGCAGCCAAAGGCCCGCATATGTTGGAAATGCTGGAGCGGACAACACGCATCCTCGAAAAGTATTTTGGTGAATATCCCTGGGCCAAGGAGAGAATTGGATTAGTGGAAACACCGCACCTCGGAATGGAGCATCAATCGTCCATTGCTTATGGAAACAAATTCCGGTACACGCAGGTGGGAGGGCAGGACTTCGACTGGCTGTTGAACCACGAGTTTGGTCATGAGTGGTGGGCCAACAAAGTCACCAACAAGGATTGGGCTCACATGTGGATCCAGGAAGGTATCTGCAGTTTTGGTGACGCATTATATATACGGGACATGGACGGTGAGGAAGCTTACCGCAGGCGCATGCGCGAAACAGCGCGTAATACATCTAATAAGAAACCGATCGTTCAGGGTGAAGTGGTCGACTCTGATGATACCTATCAGGGCGATATTTATGGAAAGGGCGCTTTGTTCATGCACACCCTCCGCTATGTGATCGGCGACAGTGTCTTCTTCCCGGCCCTGAAAAAACTGGCCACCGATCCTGCCACCACCTACGACAATATGATCACCACTGACGATGTGGAGCATTTGTTCAGCAATGCATCCGGCCGAAACCTGAAGCCGTTGTTTGATCTTTTCCTTCGCACTACTGATAAGCTGGAATTCAGCCTCAAACAGAAGTCCGATAACTCATATTTGCTTCGGGTGACCAATTTGGATATGGCCCTGCCGATTGAAGTGATGGTGGATGGCCGACTATTGCCGATGACTGTGGGTAAGGAAGGGGTCACTATTCAGGCGAAGACTTTGCCGCAGGTAGATCCCCAGGGATTTTACCTGAAGAAGGTGATTATAGAGTAAAGCTTATTTGTAACGATACCAGCTATACCCTACACCCCATTCAATAAAGTCCGACACGACAGAGCCGTACACACGCAGGCCAACCCTTAAGAATACGGACTGGGTGAGATCATATCGAACGCCAAGCCTGCCATACCACGCGCCTTTGTCACCCACCTGTTTTAGGTTCACGCCGGCCTGGGTGATGATGGTCCAGCGATGAATCATATATTCATGTGATCCATGCACGCCGTACCAGTTCAACACGGAGAAGGGCACGTCTCCGGATGGGTAATTGTTTTTGTACAATACTTTCAGTGATTCATCATACGTCCAGTCCAGCCCGACACCGTATTTTCCACGGAGGCTGTAGTGGCGCGCGCCATCCAGACTAAATGAACCGGCCAGTCGATAAAAGTTGCGGTCGTTCATTTCTGCAAAGGTGGTCACCATCCCCAGGCTTCCCACTGCATATAATTCGTAGCGTACCGGATGATTTGGGGCTGCAGTGGTGTGGGGATGAAAGTCACCAGCGTGTATGGGATTGATGTTGTAATTCACCGCTACTTGTGCGCCGATCAGGTTGAGCCCTCTGTTCGGTGAGCGCATCCTTCCGTTGGAGAAATGGTCCAGTCCGGCTCCAATCGTCATACCTAACCGATCGCTGAATGGATGGATATAATTGAGTCTTACGCCGCCGTAACCCGTGACGGATGATCCAATCACTTTTTGGTCCGGGTTGCTGAATTGATCATACGGTTTCCAGTTCGTGGCAAGTCCCATTTTCAATTCCAGGGCCAGTTTGCTCTTGCGAAAGCGGAGCAGCGACTCCTGATAGAAAATGTATGCTGTGACCGGGTTACCGACTATGTTGTTGTTTGGCCGAAACCAGATTTTTCCGATACCCACCCCGTAGGTCGGGAAGTGGTGAAGGGCATGCCATGGTTTATGTTGGCCCTGTACGCCGTATTGGAGATCAATGCCCGTCCATGGTTTGGACTCAATGGCATCGACGGCGGTCGTGTGTGTCGGTGCGACAAATCCGGTGATGTAGTTGAGTTGCCAGAAGCGCGGGGCTTTCAGGGTATCCGTTTGCGCGGACTTAAGGAACAGCGGGTGCTGACCCTGGGTGAAGGAGGTCACCGAAATTGCGGCAAGGACAAAAATCAATCGCATACAGTGTCGGTGGTTGTAAAGATAGGTATATTGACTTCGTTAAAGTCTATAACACGATGAGACACTTGATTGTTCTGCTGATGGCAGCTGCCGTCATGGCCGGATGCACTCCTAAAGAGAAACCGGTAAAGTATTGGCTCACCACTTCCGATAAAAAAGAATTGCTGGCAGCCCATGAGGTGAATTGGGATGCGACCGTTGATACCACGGGTGTTCGCGTTGACACGACAACCACCTTTCAGTCCATGGAGGGATTTGGTTACTCCCTCACGGGGGGCAGTGCCCAGGTGATCAATACCCTGAGTCCTGAAAAACGAACAGCGCTGCTGAAAGAACTGTTTACGCGCGACCCGGGCATTGGCGTATCGTATTTGCGGATCAGTGTCGGATCGTCGGACCTGGATGATCATGTATTTACGTATGATGATTTGCCGGCTGGCGGTACAGATCCTGAATTGAAACAATTCTCCCTGACCGAAGATGAAAAGAATTTGATTCCGGTATTGAAAGAAATTCTGACTATAGCTCCATCTATAAAGATTATGGGAAGTCCGTGGTCAGCACCGGCCTGGATGAAAACCAACGGTAGTCTTAAAGGCGGTTCATTGAAACCGGATTGGTATGCAGCCTATGCACAATACCTGGTGAAATACGTCCAGGAAATGGCGGTGCGGGGAGTTCCATTGGATGCCATCACGGTGCAGAATGAGCCCGAAAATCCCAAGAACAATCCCAGCATGGTGATGACAGCGGAAGAGCAGATTGCATTTGTAGGTGAACACCTCGGTCCTTCATTCAGGAAGGCTGGCTTGAAGACCAAAATCATCATCTTCGATCACAATGCCGATCATCCGGAATACCCCACCAAAGTACTGATTGACGTTGTGGCGCGTGACTATATTGCCGGGTCAGCCTTTCACCTTTACCTCGGTGAAGTCACTGCGTTGAGTGCGTTGCACGATTTTCATCCTGATAAGGCAATCTACTTTACAGAACAGTGGACATCAGCCCGCGGTGACTTCGGAGGTGATCTTGCATGGCATGTAAAGAATCTGATTGTGGGTGCGCCACGCAATCATGCCGTGAATGTGCTGGAGTGGAATTTGGCTGCTGACCCAAATCAGGGTCCGCATACCGATGAGGGAGGTTGTACTGAATGTCTCGGCGCGTTAACCATCGGCGATAGTGTTCGCCGGAACGTGTCATATTATATAATAGCCCAAGCCTCCAGATTTGTTCCGCCGGGTTCTGTCCGTGTGTCTTCCAATGAATCAGTCGGATTTCCCAACGTAGCCTACCGTACTCCCGCCGGTGAGCGGGTACTTATCGGGTTGAATGAAGGGGACGAGCAGGCATTCGTAGTCAGCGAAGGTGCGAGGTCATTTCATGTCACACTGCCTGCGCACAGTGTGGCTACTTTTGTGTGGCGTTGATTAAGGTGCTATCCCTGTCTCTGACAATAGCACCGTAAGGATAAACTTAATCCCGTTGGCACCATGGTCGTTGAGCCACCATTCGCCCAACGAATGTTCTTTGCTGCTTCTGCCGCCGGCACCGATGGTAACGGCCGGAATACCTTTTGAGATGGGGATGTTTGAATTGGTAGACACGATACCCAGGCGAGGAGGTACGGGAGAAAAGTTTCGCGCAGCGGCAAGGGTTCGTTGAATCAGTGCGCTGGCTTCAGGAGTTGCTCCGGAAGGGCGAAAGCCAAGTGTCTTCAGGTCTGATGTGAGCTTGGGTCCCTTTTGCACAGTTGCGTTGTAGTCAGCAATACCACGATTAAGGTTGTGTTTGAACAATGAATCAATTTTCTTCAGTTGGGAAGGACTCTCTGAACGCATATCTACTTCGGCCCATGATTCAAACGGGATGGAGTTAACTGACGTGCCTCCGCCCATTACACCCACATTGAAACTCGTGCGAATGCCGGTGGCTGTGAATTTAGTGGCCTCTTCCGTGAAGTAGTTAAGTGCACGAGCCATGGCGTGGTGTGGATTGGCCAGTCCGAATGCACCCCAGGAGTGACCACCGGGACCCTTGATCGTAGCACGGTATCGAACAGAACCCAGTCCGCCGTTCACCACATCTTCCACTTCGGTACCGTCAATGGAAATCCAGGAATCGATTTTCAGTTTACTTTTTTCCACCACGTAACGAACACCGCGCAGATCACCCTGGCCTTCTTCGCCGAGGGAGGCGACAAAAAGGATGTCATCGTTGGTTTCAATGTTGGCTTGCTGCAACGCGCGCAATACGGTAAGCATGGCGATGAGTCCTCGGGTATCATCAGAAACGCCAGGCGCAAACAGGGTGTCGCCTTTGAATTTCACGGTAACATCCGTTCCTTCCGGGAAGACGGTATCCAGATGTGCATCAAGTACAACGGTACGCTGGCTTGTCTTTCCCTTACGCAGGGCGAGCACGTTGCCTAACGAGTCCGTCCATACTTTCACCCCGGTGGCCTCGATCATTTTTTTGTAATAGGCGGCACGCACATGTTCGTGAAAGGGTGGTGCAGGCACCTGCGTCAATTGTATATGCTCCGTGCGGGTGACAGGCTCCAGCTGGTCGATGATGGCAAAAGCAGCTTGCACTTTCTTGTGTTTAGTGATGGCGCCGATCTCCTGTGCATAGTCGGGTGCTTTCTTGATAGTCGTTTTCTTTTGTGCAAATGCAGATATGGTCAACAGGACCAGTAAGAGGGCAGGGGTGATTTTCATGGAGATTATAAGAGAGGTTTGAGAGCGGTAATAAAGGTATCGATGTCCTGGCGGGATACAAACAGGTGACAGGAGATACGGTTGGCGTTGTGTTTGGTAAGGACTTTTACAATGATATCTTTTTTCTTGAGCTCGGTATAGATCACATCATTCTTTACCCGGGTAGGAGAGAAACTTACAATGCCGCAGCTTAGAGCAGGCAAAGCAGGACTGATGATCTTGAGTCCATCCAGTTTTTGCAGTTGGGCCAGGCAATAGTCTCGCGTGTCGAGTGTTTGTGCTTCAATGCGCGACATACCAATTTGTTGAATCCAGTCAATGGCTGCGCCAAGACCGATGATGGTCGCCACATTTCGTGTGCCCGACGATTGTGTATAGGCCTGATAGCCATACATTGAGAAAACGGGTTGAACAGAAGGTTGGAACTCTTTGCGCAGGTAGACGAATCCGGTTTCTTTGGGTCCGAGCATCCACTTGTGTCCGCTGGCCGCATAGGCATCCACGCCGAGGGCTTTGACATCCACGGCTATCAGTCCGGGAGCTTGTGCGCCGTCTGCGACCAGGAGGATTCCGCGTGGTCTGGTTATCGCAGCGATTTCCGCCAGTGGCATCCGCATACCCGAGCTGGTGTTGATGTGGCTCAGCATGAGGTAGCGAGTCTTCGGGGTGAGGTTACGTGTCACTGTTTGGACAATCTCTTCCACACTAGTGGCGGGCAGGGGCATATCAAATTTTCTTACCACCGCGCCACGGGTTTTCGCGAGGTATTCAAGGCCTACTTCGCCGCCGCCGTGCTCATCTGTCGTCGTGAGTATTTCATCTCCGGGCTGCAGCGACAATGACTGTGCGATGAGGTTGAGTCCTTCAGTGGTGTTTCGGGTGAGAATAATTTCTTCAGTGGTGGCGTTGATGAATCCCGCCACCTTTTTTCTTACGGCCTCCATTTTTTCTCCCAGTGGTCCCCAGTTCTCCGATACCGGATTGCTTTCGAGTTGTTGCATCGCGGCATAGACTGCATCGACTACTGCGCGGGGACTCGGGCCAAGACTACCGGTATTCAAATAGGTACGTCCGGGTGGAATCAATAGTTGGTTGCGCACAAGACCGGGCAGATCATCTGCATTAAGAAGTGACCAATCCGGTGCAGCGTTGGCTAAGCCGGGTAATGCGGCCAGGGTCGTGAGGGCGCCAGCCTTCATAAAATTTCTTCGGGTAGTCATATGACAATATAAATACATTTTTTGACGGCAAGGTCGCGAGGGAATAAGTAAATGCAAGCGCAGAAGACGCTGAAAGAAGCAGATCACGCAGAATCGTGTAGAAATGAAACGGCGCAACATAAACCAACCGTCATACCGGACAAGCCGTCTCGGCGAGATCCGGTATCCCCTGAAAGTGAAAGTAGTCTGAATAGAAAATTTCTGAGTCCGGCCTCCGCGGCAAAATTTACCTCTTAAACCCTTCGCTGCTCCCAAATAAAAATACTGCTATGCGATCTCCGCATCTTCAGTATCTTACCCTTACCAAACCTCTTCTACCATGAAACCATCTCACCTGCTTCCTTTGGTCATCTTGTTTGCATGGGTCAATTCGGCAGTGGCCCAAACACCAGCCCCTGCCTACGACTCCCGCTACTACGACAAACTCGAATGGCGCAACATCGGTCCACTGCGCGGCGGCCGCTCACTGGGCTCGTCGGGAAGTCCGGGCCGCCCGAATGAATACTACTTCGGTGCTACCGGAGGAGGCCTGTGGAAAACAACAGACGGCGGTCAGGAATGGGCGCCGGTTACGGATGGAAAGATTTCGTCTTCCTCCATTGGCGCTGTGGCCGTGGCTGAGACCAACCCGGATATCGTCTACATCGGCGGCGGCGAAACACAGCTCCGCGGCAGCATTACACAAGGCGATGGTGTTTATAAAACGACCGATGGCGGCAAGACCTGGCGCTCGCTCGGCCTGAAGGAAACGCAAGCCATAGCGCGCATCCGTGTACATCCGACTAATCCGGATATAGTATACGTGGCCGCCCTCGGTCACCCGTACGGCGACAACGATGAGCGCGGTGTATTCAAGTCTATTGATGGCGGCAACACCTGGAAAAAGGTTTTGTTCGTGAGCCCCAAAGCAGGCGCTGCTGACCTCATCATCGATCGCAACAATCCTAAGGTATTATACGCCACCACCTGGCAGGTATATCGTCGCACCTGGAAGATGTGGGGCGGCGGACCAGATTGCAAACTCTGGAAATCTGAAAATGGCGGCGAGACCTGGATTGATCTTTCGAAGAACCCGGGTATGCCGGAAGGTCCTTTGGGCAAAATCGGTATCACCGTATCGCCCGCCGACAGCCACCGGCTCTGGGCTATTGTGGAAGCCAATGAAGGCGGGGTGTTCCGGAGTGACGACGGCGGAGCAACCTGGAAGCGCACCAACGACGAACGTAAACTGCGCCAACGTGCATTTTATTATTCAAGAATTTATGCCGACCCGCTTGATCGCGAAACGGTTTACTGCCTGAATGTGGAGTTCTTTAAGTCCACGGACGGCGGCAGCAAGTTTGACCGCATCCAGACCAAACATGGCGATCACCACGACTTGTGGATCGACCCTAACAATAACCAACGCATGATCCTCAGCGATGATGGTGGCGGTGTGGTATCTGTCAATGGCGGCAAGTCCTGGACCGATCAGGATTACATCACCACACAATTATATCACGTCACGACCACCAATCACGTACCGTATCACGTTGCCGGTGCACAACAGGACAATTCCACCATTGCTATTCCCAGCGATGGTTGGGATCATGCCGATGTGCTGGGCGCCTGGGGGTATGATGTGGGTGGCGGTGAAAGTGGATACATCACTTCACATCCGCTGAACCCTGACATATTCTATGCCGGCAGTCAGGGTGCATTGTTGACTAAACTGGATCGCACCACCGGACAGATGCGCGATATACAGGTGTACCCGCGCTTCTTCTCCGGCGAGCCAGCCAGTGAGTTGCCGGAGCGGTGGCAATGGACATATCCGATTGTATTCTCCCCTCTGGATCCCAAAGTACTGTTCACCTGCTCACAACACGTATGGAAAACCACCGACGATGGTCAAAGCTGGGAGAAGATCAGTCCGGATCTTACGTACGCAGACCCGGAGACATTGGGCATATCCGGTGGTATCATCACCCGCGATATGAATGGTCCGGAGATTTATGCAACCGTGTTTGCCCTCGCGCCATCTTTCCATGACATCAACACCATATGGGCAGGATCAGATGATGGCAAGATTAACATCACCCGCAATGGCGGCAAGACCTGGACCGACATCACGCCAAAAGATCTTCCCAAGAATTCGGTAGTGGCCATTATCGATGAGTCACGTCATACTGCAGGCACCGCCTATGTAGCTGCCTTCCGGTATCAGGTAGACGACCGTCAGCCCTATGTATTCCGCACGACCGACTATGGCAAGACCTGGACCAAGATTGTGAATGGTATCAAAGACGGACACTTTGCCCGTTCGGTTCGAGAGGATCATGTGCGTCCCGGTTTGTTGTTCCTCGGTACTGAGCATGGGGCTTATGTTTCCTTCAATGCTGGTGACAACTGGCAATCGTTGCAATTGAATTTGCCCGATACCCCCATCCGTGACCTGGTGGTGAAAGACAATGATGTGGTCCTTGGTACCCATGGCCGCGGCTTCTGGATATTGGATGATATTCAGCCCTTACGGCAGTTGACGCCCGAGTTGATGAAACAGGATGCGATTTTGTTTCAACCTGCCGATGCGATCCGTGGTGTTTACAATGCCGTGTTTCAGTATTACTTGAAGAACAAAGTGGATACGGTGAAGATTGATATTCTCGATGAGAAGGGAGGGATCGTGCAAACCTTTAAAGGCACCAAGCCCGAGTACAAGCCCGATCCGAACATACCCCGGTGGGAGCGCGAGCCGAATGGTCCAACCACGGCTGTGGGATTAAATGCGTTCTCCTGGAATCTCCGTTACCCCGGGGCCACCGTGTTCGAAGGCATGATCTTGTGGGGAGCTAATCCGCGAAGCGGACCCAAGGCACCAGTTGGGAACTATCAGGTGCGATTGACTACTGGCAGTTATTCGAAGACCTGGCCATTTAAAGTGAAGATGGACCCGAATTTGAAAGGCGTTTCGGAAGCTGACCTTCAGGAGACGTTTACGCTGGCCATGAAGATCCGCGATCGCGAGAGTGCTGGCAACGAAGCGGTGATTCGCATCCGGGAGATACGCAAGCAACTCGAAGCAGGACTGAAAGAAACCAGCGATCAGATGATCACCTCGTATGCCAAAGACCTGATCGCGAAACTCACTGCCATTGAAGAAGACCTGTATCAGGTGCGCAACCGCAGCAGTCAGGATCCTTTGAATTTCCCTATCAAGTTAGGCAACCGCATTTCTGCCGTGCGACGCAGTTTGGAGACCGGGGAGGGAAAACCCACAGCCGGTGTTTACAAGGTGTTCGACGAGTTGAGCAAAGAGCTCGATGGTCAACTGATGAAGCTTGATAACACCCTCAAAGCAGGCATTGACGGACTTAATCCCATGTTGATGAACAAGCAGATGAAGGGGATTATTGATAAGAAGAAGTGAGTGGGGATCTTAGGGCTTAGGACTTAGAGGTTAGGAATTTAGGATATGATGGGCACGAGTCTGGAGACGTCGCGCCATACCTGTCCTCCTTAAGCGGTAGATTGAGTCACAATAGATAATAAATGATTGACATAAATCCCCCCAACCTTCATTTGCGTGCCGCAATGATGGCGGATGCACCCGCCATCTGGCAAATCTTCCAGCAGGCCATTGCCCAGCGCAAGCGCGACGGGAGCAGGCAATGGCAGAACAATTACCCGAATGAAAACACGGTCCGGGAGGACATTGAGAAAGATTATTGTTTTGTACTGACGGAAAATGACCAGGTCGTGGCCGTTGCGGCGGTGATCTTTGAACCTGAGCCAGCCTACAACAAGATCGATGGAGCCTGGCTCACCCACGGTGACTATGCCGTGGTTCATCGCCTGGCGCTGGCCGATGCCGTCAAAGGCAGGGGTATGGCTGCGAAGTTGTTCCAGTTGATCGAGCCGTTATGTGTGAGCCGGGGATTTTACAGTATTAAGATTGATACGTATTTTGACAATGCGCCCATGTTGCATCTCCTGGAAAAACTGGGTTATACATATTGTGGAGAGGTATTTTTTAATGGGGCTGTGTGTAAGGCTTTTGAGAAGGTGTTGGATGGGAGGTAGGGTTGCGTGTGGAGCCTGTGAATATGGATGGGCATAATGATCTTACTGGGGTAGATACTCATAGGTAATAGATCTAAAGAAATGGATGATTATAAATCGTTCTGATATTGGCGTTAGTCGTTTTCAGCGCACATCCATCAGGCTGCTTCCAAAGACTATGTCCTTGCCTGAAAATAGGATAATTGTAAATCTAGGGAGTTAATAAAGGAGCTCAGGAGGCAGAGGTTCTTAAACACGTACGGTGCGTCATGTTATTTGAACATTAGACCAGAAGAGACGAAAAATGACGCTACTGGTTATATTTGGACAGGTAGTCCATTAATGTTGCTAAATGTTTAATGACAACCAATGAACTGTACTTCCATAAAGGCTGGTTTAGTTAATCTAATTATTTTGGGTGTTCTTGGTGCAGGATGTTCACAATATCGTGGAGCACAGCGGTTAGCGACCAGGGATTTTGAATTTGTTTCGGGAGACAAAAAACTTTCAGGTATTATTGATTACCCAACATCCGGTAAGGCAAATGGCATTGTCATATTCGTACATGGAAGTGGGAATACCAATATCCGTGAAGATAAAAGGTATTTTGATTTGCGTTCTCGATTTGTTGAGTTGGGGTTGAGCTGTGTAATGTGGGATAAACCTGGACAAGGAAGGAGTGAGGGGGTGTTTAGGAAGTGATTGACGCCATTTCCTGGTTGCACGCGGAAAAAATTCCCGGCATCGAAAAAATTGGTGTATGGGCTACCAGCCGGGGTTGTTGGGTCGCTCCCCTCGTTATATCAAAGAGCCAGGAAATCAAGTTTTGGATTGCGATTGGTGGTGTACCAGCGGAGGATAACAAGTATTACCTGATGAAATCTAATTTGCCTTTGGAAGGTCATACACCATTGGAGACTGAGCTATTAATGAAAGAGTGGAGAGATGGTCGCGGGATTTTTTTTAATGGGGGCGACTATTCTTCCTACCTGGCCGCGACAGTGAACCTTCGCAATGATCGCGCAATAGCCTATTTGGCCGGCAATTTAAGTACAACTGAAGAAGAGTATTACGGGGAGCAGAAAGCTTACATGAAACTGAAAGAGCAATTTGAGTATGATAAAGAAACATTCTCAATGATACGGGTACGTAATTTTGATAAAATACTCAAGGGATTAAATGTCGATGTTCTGGCCATGTTCGGTGAAAAAGACACCAATGTTGATTGGATGAGGGCTCGCGATCTTTATCAATCAACCATAGGCCAAAATCCACAGGCGACACTCACGATCAAAACGTTTCCAACTGGGAATCATTCTATTAATGTGACCAAAGAAGGGTCCGTACGGGAACTTGAAGGAACGCCTGCCGGCGGGGGAACGAAATGCGCTGGCTATTATGAAGCACAGATTGAATGGCTATTAAAACATGTAATTTCTGAATAGGTCTTTACATAAGCGGATTATTAATTACAATTTAACTGTATTATGAAGTTCAATTTATCCATAGGATCGATCATGGCTTGGATAAATATTCAAGTTGTATTGGAATATCCCATGTGAGACTTGCCTGACAACTACCTTTCCCGCCAGATTCTTACATCAGCCTTAATAAAAACCAGATTGGAAAATTTATTACTCGTACTTAAGCGACTTCACCGGGCTCAGCATTACCGCCCTGAGCGACTGTAAGGCAACAGTAACCATAACAAAAACTAAAGCTGAAAGGGTTACCAGGACAAATACCCAATAGTTTAAATCTGTCTTGTAGGCGAAGTTTTCCGCCCATGAGGAAATGAACCAGTAGGAGATAGGTGCCACCACGACCCCTGCCAATATGGCAAGCACAAGTACCTCTCTGGAAAGCAGGAAGAGTATATCCGGAACTTCAGCACCCAGCACTTTCCGCACACCGATTTCTTTCGTTCGTTGGGATGCTGAAAAGGCGGACAGCCCAATTAATCCCAGTAATGAAATGAATGCGCAAACGTACGCCAGCATATTCAACAGCCTGATCTGAGTCTCATCCGACTTGTATTGCTCATTAAATCGTTGATCCAGAAAGAAATATTCGAACGGGCGATTGGCTATATGCTTACGCCAGGTTTCCTGAACGGAGCGGATGGTTTGAGATAAATCCTCGCCTGAAACCTTCAGGTACATGAATTCACAAAACCTGGTTTCCTTTAGTAGCAGGAGGGGCTCTGGCTTTTGGTGAAGAGAACTTGAATTGAAGTCTTTCACTACCCCGATAACCACGCCGGGATTCTGACCGTGAAAGAATGAAATCTTTTTGCCAAGCGGATCGGGACCTAACTCCATCGCTTTTACCGCCGCTTCGTTGGCTATATATACTCCCCTCAGATCGGTATCACTGCCCGGCTTGAAATCCCGTCCACTGACCAGGGACAAACCCATGGTAAAGATAAAATCCTCACCGACGGTTAGGGTGCAAATCCCCGCGTGTTGCGTCATGCCATTACCCGATTCCCCCAGCATAACGCCACTGGCGACGCCCGTGCCTACGAGGAAATCGGATACGGTAACTGATTCAATGCTGTTGTACTTCAATAAGTCATTCTTCAACATGGCAAGCTGTCGCCTGACCGTTGAATCGTTTACTGGCAGAACGATCACATTGTCCTTGTTGAACCCGAGGTCTTTGTGTCGGATGAAGTCAATCTGGTCCTGCATGAGCAAGTAGCCGGTGACCACAAAAATAGAAACACCGAATTGGACAGTGATGAGGGCTTTTCTGAACAGGAGATGGGAAGCGTTGTTTTTATAAATCCCTTTCAACGCTGAGATGACGGGTATCTGTGACAGGAAGAGTGCAGGATATAGGCCTGATAGCAGTCCGATGGTTATTGTTATGATTATTGAACCAAACAAAAGCATCGGATTGTGAAACAGATCAAATGAAAGATGTTTATCGATGAGCTCATTGAAGGGGGAAGCGTCTATCACGAAATAGACAAGAAGCACAGCCAGGAGCAATGACAGTAAGGATAGCACTACAGATTCCGTCAGGATTGAAATGATGAGCGTTGACCGGCTTGAGCCGACCACTTTTTTCAGTGCCATTTCACCAGCCCTCCGGATCGATTTCGCTGTAGCGAGATTCATGTAATTGATGCACGCCATCAAAAATATCAGCAAACCAATGGTGGTGAAGGCAATGATATAAGAAGTATTGGCGTGTGGCCTGTCTGCCACTATCTCAGCATCAAAGTGGGTTTCTATTAGTGGTTGCAACAGGGGGGTATATTTTCCACCCACCTGATCGCCGGTTTCTTTGAAGTGTTTCTGATAGGTGGCTGGAAATTTGGAATAGAATGCGGAAGGGTCGTACTGCTCCGGGAACAATGCGTAAATCATGACATCCGGATTCCAGAAGCTTTCGGAAGTAGGTTTTCCTTTGCTCATGGCCCAGTCCCGAAAGTCAGGAAGGCCTGCCAGCAGGATGCCGAACTTCAGATGGGTGTTATCGGGATGGTCTTCAATAACAGCGGTGATTTTTCTGGCAACGCCGTTGACGACAAGCACTTTATCAACTACATCCCAGGAGCCAAAATATCTCGACGCGACCGACCGGGTGATGACTACACAGGCGGGATCAGTCAGGCAGGTTTCGGCATGACCGGCGAGGAAGGGATGAGAAAAAACCTGGAAATAACGGGAGTCTGATTGCACAGCGTTCTCCTCGTAAAACATCTCCTGTTTACCGTTGTGCTCAAATTGCACCAGGCAACGATTCAGCAGATCAATTTTGGTTAAGTCCAGTACTTCCGGATACTCGTCTTTAAGTACGTATGCCAATTCACGGGCTGACCGGGCAGATTTGAATTCCATACCGGGAATAAAGTAGTCACAGCCGATGCGATAGATCTGATTGTGTTTGGTATAGTGCTTGTCGTACGTAAGGTCACTTTGCAGGATGAGCAACAGCATCATGCTGACCGCTATTCCTACCGAAAGGCCCAGCATATTCAACATCGAGAAGAAGGCATTCTTTCGAAATGACCGGAAAGCGAATTTTATGTGGGCTAAGAACATAGGTCAAGTTTAAGTTCCGGCAGTGAACAATAAATATAAGTGAAACGTCTGTTTGAACCACGAATTCAAAGGCACCATAATTTTGCCTTAATAAATAGTAAATTAGGGTTGACTCACCCAGAGGCAACTGATATGAAAACCCTGCCCTCTATGACAGCCTGCACCCCGATCATTCCCAGTGCTGATCTGGGAAAGAGCTTGCGCTTTTGGATCGAAGGCCTTGGATTGCAGTCTGATCAGGAAATGCGGCAGGGGGGAAAGTTGGTAGGATGCATGGTATTTAATGAGAGCGTCCGCTTTTGGTTGAACCAACGCACAGGTACTACAACCATTCCAACTGACTATGAAGGTATCCGTCTCTATTTGTCACCAGAAGACCTGGAACGAGCATCTGGCTCATGTTGAAGGAATTAGGGTATGCGGTGTCTGATTTAGTTGTTCGCGACTACGGACAAACTGAATTCTTTGTAACCGATGATGATGGGTATTCGCACTGTTTTGGTGTTCCCAAAACGTAGCTGATTCTGATAAGACATTAACTTCTCACGATATGAACATTGATGCGATCAGTACCATGTGCCGAAGTCTTCCATCTGTCAAGGAAGAAATAAAATGGGGAAATGACTTGTGTTTCATGGTCGGCGGCAAGATGTTCTGTGTGGTGCTGCTTGAAAATCCAGTAAAGATTTCTTTTAAGGTTCCGGATGATGAATTTGAAGAGCTCAGCAGTTCAACGGGGATTATTCCAGCTCCTTATGCTGCCAGGCATAAGTGGGTATTGGTAGAGGATATCCAGGTTATGAACAAGAAAAAACTAGAACATTACATCGGCCAGTCCTATCATTTGGTCAGGAGTAAATTCTCGAAAAAGAAGCAGGATAGTTTGGGGAACGCTAAGTAGACAAATTCTAGCTGGTTGAGTTTTGTTATTTCGACCCCAAATCCGGCATGATGGGGCAGGGCTTAGGTTCCCGTTATATTGAGTTTCAGATTAGTCCTCTTTCATTTTGAGGAGATACCCCGATTCCGCTACCTTGGGCACGGCTGTCTATAGTAGGTTGTCCTGTGAGGTGGAGTGGCTTAGGTGTTCTTTCGAATTTTATTGCCTGGCTGGGATCAATACTTCCACTTAAGCAAGGCTTGTTAGCGAGGTTTGATTAAGGCAGACTCTACTGGTTATTTAAAAGCTTAGTCTAAATTATGCACATAGAAATAATCACCAGAAAAATTAGTCTCCATATTCATGGTTTTGGTGGTGTTGCCTTCAATCAGGATTACGGTGGCACTGCATTTAAATTAAGCGGCAGGATGTGGGAAGTAGTTAAGGCCAAGGCGGTGAAGAATAAAGGAAAAAATATCTGGGTTTATGAAGCCGGGGATCGGGTTTTTGCCGGCATAGAAATTGAGAATAATCAAGATGCTGGCAGCCTTGAACCCAAGACGATTACCTTGGAGAAATATGCCTATTTTAAACACATTGGTCCATATAGACTTATCAAAGAATCAGGTCAAAGTATGAGAAATGAGCTTGAGAAAGGAGGTTATGAGATAATTTTTCCCCACATAGAAATATATGGGCACTGGACTGGTAATGAGAATACGTCGGAAACTGAACTATTCATGAGTTTGGTATAGTGTAGCTGGTCGGGATTTGCAATCCTGATCCCATCAAGTATAATGCACTCGTTCTTTTGTTTTCTGTACGCTTTGTATTTCGCACCGAAGGTGCCCGCGTCTTTTTGCATTCTGTTAGTAATTATTCTTTGCGGCTCCGCGCCTTTGCGCCTTAGCGGTTTAAATTGCATTCGCAACCGGTAGCCCTTGACAATACTGTACCACCCCGTTGGGGTTCGCGCTGCAAATGTTGATGATCAGGTCTATTGATGTTTCACCCCTCCG
>JBGAMI010000070.1:0-13879 GCA_044223085.1 Cyclobacteriaceae bacterium | reverse complement strand
GCCCGCGCTCACCAGGGCCAGGAACATGCGGTCCAGGCCGATGGAGGTCTCGATCACGTAGGGCACGTAGCTCTCGTTGGTCTCGGGATCGAAATACTGCAGCTTCTTGCCGCTGAACTTCTCGTGGCTGCCCAGGTCGAAATCGGTGCGGCTGTGGATGCCCTCGAGCTCCTTGTAGCCCATGGGGAACCGGAACTCGATGTCGCACGCGGCGTTGGCATAGTGCGCCAGCTTGATGTGGTCGTGGAAGCGGTAGTTCTCCGCGGGCAGGCCCAGGGCGCGGTGCCAGGCGATGCGCTTCTCCTTCCACCGGGCGTACCATTCCATTTCGGTGCCCGGCTTCACGAAGAACTGCATCTCCATCTGCTCGAACTCGCGCATGCGGAAGATGAATTGACGCGCCACAATTTCATTCCGGAATGCCTTTCCGATTTGGGCGATTCCAAAAGGAATTTTCATACGGCCGGTTTTCTGCACATTCAGGAAGTTGACAAATATGCCCTGGGCGGTTTCAGGTCGCAGATAGATCTTGTTGGCGTCCTCCGCCACTGACCCCATTTCGGTGGAGAACATCAGGTTGAACTGTCGCACATCGGTCCAGTTTCGGGTACCGGAAATCGGATCAGCGATTTCGAGATCTTCCACCAATTGTCGGAGCGCTACCATGTCGCCAGCGTTCATGGATTGCTTCAGTCGCTCATTTGCGTCATCAATTTTCTTTTGATTCTCCAGCACCCGGGGATTGGTCTGAATGAACATGGCCTTGTCAAAGGATTCTCCAAAACGCTTGGCGGCCTTTTCAACTTCCTTATTCACTTTATCTTCCAGCTTACCGATGGCCTCTTCAATCAGTACATCAGCCCGGTATCGCTTCTTGGAGTCTTTGTTATCCATCATTGGATCGTTGAAGGCATCCACATGGCCTGAAGCCTTCCAGATGGTGGGGTGCATGAAGATCGCGGAGTCAATCCCTACGATGTTGCCATGCAACCGGGTCATGAACTGCCACCAGTATTCCTTGATGTTATTCTTCAATTCAACGCCCTGCTGCCCATAGTCATAGACAGCGCTAAGGCCGTCATAAATTTCACTGGAAGGGAAAATGAACCCATACTCCTTAGCATGGGAGATTACTTTTTTAAGCTGGTTGTCGTCTTGTTGCGCCATAAGGCCGCAAAGATACTTTCAAAAACCAGAACGTGAAGGGGGAAAATAACTTCTTTCGTGACGACGCTAGGCAACTGGTACCGTCGATGATTCCGACCCTGGAACTGCATCAGCAGGCCTAGGTCGAACAAATGGCAAGACAATGGTAAAGCGGGTACCTTCCCGCTCAACAGAATTGACGGTGATGGTGCCCTGTAACCGGCTGATGGCCTCCTGCACGATATATAATCCGAGGCCACTGCCTTTGGAGCTCTCAGTAGCCCGGTAAAACATTTCAAAAATCCGGGGCAAGTGCTGACTGGAGATACCTATGCCATTGTCCTCCAGCACCAGGGTGATCTGCTCTGCGGTTGTGGAAGCGGTAAATCTTAGCATGGAGTCCTTGCGGGGATTTCGGTATTGAATACTATTGGCAATAAGGTTGCTAAGCACAATTTCGAGTCGTGTTCTATCACCCACCATCGACAAAGACGACGGTACTTCATTTTCCAATCGTACCTCGGCAGCCGATTGGATATTCTGCAGGGCCGCAAAGTTCTGGTCGATCAACTCGTGCAGGTTGATTACCTCACCCGGGTTATTAATACGCTGATTGCGGGAGAAATTAATGATGTCCCGGATAAAATGTTCCAACCTGTCTACCCGGTCTTTCATCAACCGGAGGTACTCCCTGTTCTCGTTTGGATCGTTGGTGTTTTCAGCGAGGTGGATTAACCCCGAAATAGAACTCAAAGGAGCGCGCAGGTCATGACTAACGCTATATACAAACCTGTCCAATTCGGTATTCGTCTTCCCCAGCTCTTCATTTTGTTTCAGGATTGTTTTTTCATTGCTAAGCAATTCCCTTTCCGCCTCGTGATTGAGTTTGGAAAACAAGACCACCGAGTAGATGCATACGATGGCATTCACCATCACGTTGAGGAGAAAGAAGATTTCAGATTGAAGGGTCGTGAAGGTTCTGGGCGTGAAGAAGCTGAGTTGGAAAATATTCAACGTCATAAACAGAACGGTTGAAAGGCTGGCAAAAAAAACTGCCTTAGGCCACTCATCGTAGTTGAATAAAGTCAATGCGGCTGCGCCAGCACCAAACAGGTGAATGCTCATACCGGTTTGCCGGGGCTGAATGGAGGCAATGATAAAAATGATGATGTTAAAGGCAGTCAGTCCGAAAAACTTTGCTTCCTGTGTCCTTCCCGAACGGCTGAGGAGATAGGTGACGCCGGAACCAGCGATCATGATGCCATAAAAATATAATGATCCTTCAAATTTCAGCCACCAGTCCAGGACGGCATAAATCAGGGTGACAAAAAACACCAACATTGACAGTCGTTGGATCAGTACCGTCCGCCTCGCCTCCATGCGTAGTTTCTTCGTTCCGGAATCTGGCATTCGGATTTGGGGTTATTAGCGCGAATTTAGTTTTCTTTCGCAGCAATTCCCCCGTATTTTTCACCTATGATTCGCACCCTTGGTCTGGCCATTGCTTTCTCCCCTACGGCTGATCGGATGCTCAAAGCAGCATCTGTGCTATTGCGTATCTTCAATGCCCGCCTGGTGCTCATACACGTTGGCGACCACGGCGCCAAAGAGGAGGCACTTATGCAATCCATGCTTAGTGCCCACCAGTTAAATCCGGGCATCGTTTCGGTTTGTTGGGAGAAAGGGAATACCGTAAGGGCCATCTTACGTGCCTGTGAAACCCAAAACGTTGACTTGTTACTTGCCGGCGCACTCACCAAAGAAAATTTGATTCAGTACTACATTGGTACAGTGGCCCGTCAGATTATGCGAAAAGCCAATTGCTCGGTGATGTTGCTCACCCAGCCTGTGGATGAGACACGCGGCTTTAAGAATATAGTGGTCGACGCCGAAGAAAGTCCACATGTTATGGACAGTCTGCAGATGGCCATCAAACTCTCCGGATCAGGCAGGGATTCGTGGATGCATGTGGTGCGGGAATTGAATTTGTATGGCCTGGCTATGTCAGCATCCGATCAATGTTCGGAAGACGAGTACAAGGCTATGCGGCAGGGGTTGGTACGGGAAGAAATTGAAAAGGTCGAAAAGCTGCTTCAAGACATACCGCATGAAGGGATTACCACCAATGTTAAGGTTGTCGCGGGTAAATCCGGATATGAGCTTGCTCAGTTTGCCAGACGCAAAAAGGCCGACTTACTCGTGGTGGGTGCGCCACCCAGGAGATTTCAACTGCTGGATCGTGTATTTACCCACGACCTCGAATACGTGTTCGCCGACTTACCCTGCAATTTGTTAATTGTTCAACGAAGAAAGGCATCGCATGGGTAAGCTGACACATGGCGAACTGATTCACCTGATGGTGCAGCTGAGTGTGATGCTGGCCTTCGGCCGTATCCTGGCCGAGGTAGCTCGCAAATTCAAGCAACCTGCCGTTGTTGGTGAACTTATCGCCGGCCTACTTCTGGGCCCCACCTTCCTGGGCACCTTCGCACCGGGCACGTTCGACTCCTTGTTCCCAACGGTTGGGGCATCCGCCATCGTATTGGATGGATTTACCAAAGTGGCGGTGGTTATGCTGTTATTCATTGCCGGACTTGAGGTGGACCTTCACATCGTTTTTCAACAAGGTAAGCAAGCCATTATTTCAAGTACCATCGGTCTGTTAATCCCGTTTTTTCTTGGCTTTATTATTCCATATTCCTTCCCTGCATTTTTTGGCGATGTGGGTGGCACAAATCATTTGTTGTTTGCTCTGTTTATGGGTACCGCGATGGCCATATCGGCCCTGCCTGTCATCGTACGGATCATGATGGATCTGAAATTATTCAAAACAAGAATCGGTATGCTGGTGGTAGCCTCTGCCATGGTGGACGACATTGTAGGTTGGATTATTTTCTCCGTTGTGCTGAGTATGATTGGTAAAGGAGGTGAGATGTCTGTTGGCTCCACGCTCCTGCTCACGGTAGGGTTTGCGGCCTTTATGCTCACCATTGGTCGGGGGTTGCTCAACCGACTGCTTCCATGGGTGAACAAAAAACTGGCGTGGCCGGGCGGGCTGCTGGCATTATCCTTGTCGCTTTGCTTCGCGGGTGCGGCATTTACGGAGTACATCGGCATTCATGCCGTATTCGGCGCCTTTATCGTCGGCATTGCGCTGGGTGACTCGGAACACATGAATGAAAGGGCGAAAGAAATTGTTCACCAGTTCATCAACAACATTTTTGCTCCCTTGTTCTTTGTGGCCATTGGGTTGCGGGTGAATTTTCTGGTGAACTTTGATTTTTGGCTTACCCTCGTCATCATCCTGATTGCTTTTGCCGGGAAGATCATTGGAGCAGGTGGTGGCACACGGTTGGGTGGATTTACGTGGCGCGAATCGTTGGCCGCGGGCTTTGGTATGAATGCACGCGGTGCGATGGAAATTATCCTCGGAACGGTGGCATTGGAAAACGGGTTGATCAATGAAAAGATATTTGTTTCGCTGGTCATTATGGCCATTGTCACCAGCATGACCAGTGGTCCTTTGATGAAGAGAATGCTACGAAATCCTGCGGAATGAGCACCCTGATCATACGGCTGGTAGAGCTTCGCGATGCGCCCGCCATACAGGGTCTGCTGGCACAACTCGGGTATCCTGATTTTACTACGGCTCAGGCCGAGGAGAGAATTCAATTACACCAGGCTTCGGGTTACACTATGCTGGTAGCAGTTGCCCAGAATCAGGTAGTGGCGTTTGCAGCTCTCCATTGGTTTCACCTGGCCCATTGGCACGGATCAATGGGCAGGATCACTGCATTTTGCGTAGATGCCGGATTTCGGTCGCAGGGTGTCGGGCAACAACTGCTGGGCGCCTGCGAAGCCTTGCTGTTTGGTAAAGGGTGCCTAAAACTCGAAGTCACCAGCAATGAGCGCAGGGACAAGGCCCACCAATTTTACCGGAAGGCGGGCTATACAGAGGATTCACGCCGTTTTGTGAAATACGCAAAAACGAGTTAGCCTGCTTACCGACTCAGTTCCGGCATTGGCCGACGGCCGGCCCGCTACCACCTATATCAGGTAGCCGTTGATGTCAAAGCAGCGTTTCTTTACAAAAGCAATTAAACATTATGGAAGAGCAACAAGTAAAGAGCCATGATTCCCGTTCAGGTCGTGTAATGGCAGGCCTTGTTTTGATCGCTGTTGGTTCACTCATCTTTGCCGACAGGGCCGGGGTCTTTGTGCCGCATTGGATATTTTCCTGGCAGATGATATTGATTGGCATTGGCACCTACATTGGTGCACGTCGGTCTTTTCGACCTGGGGGATGGTTGATCCCGATCGGCATTGGCGTTGTATTTCTGATCGATGATCTTTGGTTTGACTTTGCTGAATTCCGCCCGTACTTATGGCCAACCATCCTCATCGCCATTGGTGTATATATGATTGCCCGGCCACGGCGGTCACGCATGTCCACGTCAGAAACAAATGAAATTCTTTCGGAGGAGAATATTGATTCCGTCAACATTTTTGGAGGAAGCAAAACAAATGTCATCTCTAAGAATTTCAAACATGGCGAAGTCACGACATTCTTTGGCGGTACTGAAATCAACTTTACTCAAGCTGACATTGAGTCAACCGCTCGGCTTGAGATTGTTCAGGCATTCGGAGGTACAAAATTGGTTATTCCTGCGCACTGGAATGTTCGATCAGAAATGGTTTGTATTCTGGGTGGTGTGAATGAAAAGCGTGCGGCGTCCAAGGACGTGGTAAACCATGAAAAGACCCTGGTGCTGGAAGGCACATGCATCTTTGGAGGTATTGACATTAAGAGCTATTAATTCTGCCACCTTTTACTCAGCTCATGAACTGGTATATTGCTAAACTGATATTTAAGGTATCGACCAGCAGTGTCATGACACAATTTGACGAGCACCTCCGATTGATTCAGGCTGACGATTTGGAAGATGCGGTCTTCAAAGCGCGTTTGTTAGGCATTACCGAAGAAGATCAATTTCTCAATGAGAAAAAGAACCTGGTGAGTTGGGAGTTTGTCAATGTTTCAGATGTGCGGCTGCTGGAAGAATTAGCACACGGTGCTGAACTTTATTCCTGCATCTACGAAACAAGTGAAGGCAGGCGATACGTTCGCGATGTACACCAACGGGCTCAGGCCCTGCAGGATAACATGAATATCATCGGATGACCGTCAATGCCACGTTGTCATATCGAAAAGTTATTTTGGCCTACATTGCCTGGTGGGCACTGTGGTGTGTGGCTCAAACCTTCCTGTTGGCGCAATCATTTGCGTTCCATCTGGCATGGCAAGATGCCATCGCAACCCAACTCATTACGGCGATCGCAGGTTATGCGATCAATACTTCCATGCATGCCTACCAGCCCAGCGAGCGCAATGCACTCTTTGTTGTGCTTCAGTCGTTGGCCCTTGCCGGTGTAAGTGTTTGGGGCATGCACCTGATTATGGGTTGGCTGGTGCCTGAGGAAAAACCGTATCTCGCCTGGCTGACTACTACCCTTGAATTTCGCTTTGGATATGTATGGCTCATGCTGCTCCTGATTGCATTGCTCACCTGGTTCTGGGTGTACATTGCAGATAGTGTTGAGAGCGCACAACGAAAAGAGGCAGCCGCACAATTGGCGAGAGATGCCGAGCTGGCGAACCTGCGTCGTCAATTGCAGCCACATTTTCTTTTTAACAGTCTCAACTCCATCAGCGCACTGGTGAGTCATCAGCCGGAGCAAGCCCGCACGATGGTTCAGCAGTTATCAGATTTCCTGCGGGGTACACTCAGGCAGGATGATCATACCCTGGTGACTCTCGAAGAGGAACTACATCACCTTGCATTGTATCTGGCAATTGAAAAAGTTCGATTTGGCCACCGCCTTCAAACCACCATGTCAATTGCAGATGAAACACGAGCAGCAAGAATGCCATCGCTCCTCCTTCAGCCAATTATGGAAAATGCCATTAAGTTTGGATTATACGACACTATCGGTGAAACCACCATCATTGTATCAGCTACCCTGAATGAGCAGCACCTGGTCATTCGCATTACCAATCCATTCGATTCCGGCACCGTCTTGAACCGGCCGGGAACCGGGTTTGGTCTTACCTCCATCCAACGCAGGCTCTATCTATTGTATCTTAGAAACGACCTTCTTGCCACCGAACGCAACGAAACTGAGTTTATCACCACTGTCCGAATACCACAATGATTCGTGCCATAATTGTAGATGACGAACCCCTGGCCCGCAGTCTGGTAAAAGACTACCTCCGCTCACACCCTGATATCGTTGTAGTTGCAGAATGCGGCGACGGGTTTGAAGGCGTAAAAGCCATTGCCCAATATAAACCTGATCTCCTGCTCCTCGATATTCAGATGCCAAAGATCAATGGGTTTGAGATGCTGGAGCTGTTGGATACTCCTCCCGCGGTCATCTTCACAACGGCTTTTGACGAATATGCACTTCAGGCATTTGAGCGTCACGCCGTGGATTATCTGCTCAAGCCTTATTCCCAGGAGCGATTCAATAAAGCCCTGGAAAAATGGAAAGCTCAACGCATTGAAAGTAACCGCAACACCGAGTCATTGCTGACCCAACACTCGCCACCGGATGAAATCAACAGGATTGTTGTAAAGAAAGGAAACAACATTGTCATCATTCCAGTACCCGGCATATACTATCTGGAGGCCTATGATGACTATGTGAAGATATATACCAAGGATGGATTTTATCTCAAGAAAAAAACAATGGCGCACTATGAGCGTTTGCTGACTGCCGCACATTTCGTTCGGGTGCATCGCTCTTATCTCATTAACCTGCAGGAACTAACACGGATTGAGCCCCTGGAAAAAGACAACCACATCGCTTTGCTTAAAGCGGGAGCCCGCATCCCGCTGAGTCAGTCGGGCTATCAAAAGCTCCGCGAAGCACTTGGCATTTAGGCCAACGCCTCTTTCATATAATCCACCAGCGGCTTCATGGCTTGGCTGGCTGCTGAGAGGTTCTTCACAAAGCGGGGGTTACACACTTCGGCATCCGTAAAATTGTGGGTGACAATAAAACTCCGGTTCTTCAGCCATTCAATTCGTGGATGATCTTTCGCATAGCCTTTGGGCGCCGTCTTTAACCGGTCAAAATCACCAAAGTCTTTAAACCATTTCCGGAAAGATTTATCCTTCATGATCATTTCGAGTTTGTCACCATTGTAATCTATCTCCTGTCGAAGCTTGCCGAGGTTGGTTGGATCGGGCATGTAAATACCACCCGCGAGAAAGCTCGCACCAGGCTCCACGTGCAGGTAGTATCCGGGCTCCTGCACGAGCTTGCCGTTGGGTGAAAATCCTGCTCCCATGTTTGTCTTGTAGGGTCGTTTGTCTTTGCTGAAGCGAACATCCCGGTAAATACGGAATGGCAATTTCTTTGGGTTCAGTGATGCCAATTCGGGATGGAAATTGATGAGTTCATGCAAATAAGCAGTCACGAGGGCTTCAAAGGATTCTTTGCATTCCAGGTACAAGCCTTTGTTCTTTTCAAACCATACCCGGTTATTGTTGCGCGAGAGCGATTTCAGAAACTTGAGGGTCTTGACCAAGTCCATGTTCACATAGTTTTATAGCTATAACACTTCAGCGACCTTTTCCATGGCCATGCCACGGGAGCCTTTGATGAGGATCGTTGCATCGGAAATCGGGTTGGCCTTAAGGGTCGCTATTAATTCATCACGGGTACGATAAAATTTCCCTTTTGGGAAAGTAGACCGGGCATGTTGCATCAACTCGCCACACAAATAAGCCTCATCAATCTTCTTTTCCATTAGTACGTTACCGATGTGCCGGTGTTCGGCAGTGGCTTCTTCTTCGAGTTCAAACATATCGCCGATGATAGCAATTTTTTTGTTGGCATTCATGCGCGCCAGGCTGTCAATAGCCGCTTCCATGGACGTGGGGTTGGCATTGTAGGCGTCAAGGATAATGGTGTTGGTTCCCTTTTGAATTACCTGTGAGCGCATGTTCCCCGGTGCATATGCTTCGATCGCTTTCGCTGCGTCATCCGGATGCACACCGAAATATTTTCCAATGCACAAGGCTACAGCAATGTTTTCAAAATTGTATGCCCCAACCAATTGCGTTTTGATTGGCCTCCCTTCCCCAACGCGTACCTCGAGGAAAGGCTCTGTCTGGGTGAGGTCGCAATGCAGGAAATTACCCTTGGCCGGGTAAAGAACAGGATCTTTGAATCGCTTGATCATGGCCGACAAAATCGGATTGGCCGAATTAATAAACACCGTTCCGTGGTTGTCAATCAGGTGCTGATACAATTCTGTTTTTCCACGGATGATATTTTCAAATCCTCCAAACGTACCGATGTGGGCCTTGCCGATATTCGTAATGAAGCCATGCGTAGGTTGGGAAATGCTGGATAACAAGGCAATCTCTCCCACGTGGTTGGCACCCATTTCAACTACGGCCATTTCATAAGATCGATCAATCGACAACATCGTGAGTGGCACACCAATGTGGTTGTTGAGGTTGCCTCGGGTAGCAAACGTCTTGAATTTTTTAGCTAACACGGCGCTAACCAGTTCCTTGGAGGTGGTTTTGCCATTGGAACCGGTAAGACCAACCACCGGTATGGTCAATTGACGGCGATGGTGCCTGGCCAGGTCCTGTAAGGCGAGGAGTACATCTGGTACTAAAACACAGCGGGGATCGCCTGCATGCGCCGGTTCATCGACCACACAATACGACGCACCTTTTGCTAATGCCTCCGTCGCAAACGCATTGGCGTTAAATGATGGGCCTTTCAATGCAAAGAATACCGAACCGGGCGTGATCTGGCGTGTATCGGTAGATACTTTACCCGATTCTAAATACTTTTGATACAAATCGCGGATATCCATACCGTTTTTTCGGTAGGAAAGATAACCCTGAAAAATAACCTGCGTTACTCCACCGTTCAATTATTTGTGATTCGCCTGCTTCTTCTGATCCTCTTGCCCCTGGCAGCCAGGGCGCAGTTCACCTACACCCTCGATCAATCGGTGCCGGTGGAGGTCAATGGCACCGTGTTGCTTAATCCGTGGGCGGGTGGACTTAATTCTGCCCAGGTAAATTCCATCGACCTCAATGGCGATGGCCAGCAGGATCTTGTGGTGTATGACAAGATGGCCTCCAAGGTAAGTACGTTCCTTGCTGTCAACAAGACGTATGTGTATGCTCCAAAATATGAAAGTCTTTTTCCGCCTGAGATCAACACGTTTCTCATTTTACGCGACTACAACTGCGACGGGAAAAAAGATCTTTTTACGTTTGGTCAGATCGGCATTTATGTATTCCAAAATACAACTGTCTCCGGGCAGCCCTTAAGCTGGAAGAAGATCACTTTCTACAACCCGGGTGGGACCACCAGAAGCGAGGTACTGCTTACTACAGGGTTTTCGGGAAAGATAAACCTACTGCCCGGCTCCAATGATTTTCCCAACCTGAAAGACATGGATGGTGATGGCGACCTGGATGTGCTGAACATGCGTTTCGTGAGTCCCAGCACCGCTGAATACCACAAGAATTTCAGCATGGAGCGCTATGGCCGATGCGATAGTCTTGACCTGGAAAGACAAACCCAAAATTGGGGTGGCTTTGAAGAGTGTTCGTGTGGAAAAATTGCCTTCGGGGAAACATGCGTTCAACTGGGCGGTCGCACCGAACATACGGGTGGAAAGGCATTGCTTAGCCTTGACATGGACAACGACGGTGACCAGGACCTGGTATTTTCAGAAGAAACCTGTTCGCGATTATACTACATGCAGAATACGGGCACTGCCGCTCTTCCCGTGGTTAATAATTTTACGCTATTCCCGGGTTCAAGTCCCACCGGGATCATTTATTATCCGGCCGGGTACCTTGAAGATGTTGACTTTGATGGTAAGACCGACCTCATCGCTTCGCCGAATCTCTATGCACGGGTTCAACCAGAAAACAATTTTCAACAGTCGCTTTGGCTCTACTCAAATGCGGGTACAAATCAATTGCCCAATTTCACTTTGGTGAAAAATAATTTTCTGCAGGAGACGATGATCGATGTTGGTGATCAGTCAGCACCCACCTTTGCCGATCTGGACCAGGACGGTGACGATGACATGATCGTCGGTCGCTACATTGACACCAACCGGCGGGGCACCCTTTCATATTATGAAAACACAGGCACTGCCCAATCGCCGGCTTTTAGCTGGGTAACCGATGATTTTTTGGGCATCTCATTTCTAAATAATATCAACATCAGTCCCCAGTTTGTCGACTTTGATGGAAATGGCGCTGTTGACCTAATGTTTTCAGGAACAGACATTCTTACCGGAAAGACAGAAATTTTCTATGCGCTGAGCAAGAGTGCCTCCAAACCATCCTATGGCGGGCAAGAAGTTCAAACGCTGAATTTCTCTTTGGGAACCAATGAAAATTTCTTTGCCACCGACGTAGATCTTGACGGCAAAGTTGACTTACTGGTTGGCCGCAGCAGCGGTGCGTTGGAATACTGGCGCAATGGCGGCGCGTCGTTGTCCCTGCTGAATAATAAGTACCTGGGCCTGGGTCCCAGCTTCTCGCGCCAAAACATCAGCATGGCTGCGGGCGATCTTGATGGCGATGGTCAGGAAGATCTTATCCTTGGTGATCAGAGCGGCAAGCTTTCTGTGTATTCGGATTTCCGGCATACCTCCGCGGGCACACCCGTAACCGGACTGGTCTTTGATCCCTTTACCAATGCTTATCCGGAACGGAACCTCGGTGGATGGATGAAGCCTACCGTGGTTAATCTGTTTGGAACAGACAAGCCCGCCATCGTGACCGGCAATACCCAGGGTGGGTTGTACATCCTCCGTAATGAGTCCGGTCAGGTGCTGGCGGATACCCCAGCCGTTAACGTGTATCCCAACCCGATTGCAGAAGGCGGAACGCTTTCGATCAAAGCCGATCGGAACATGACGCTCCGGGTTTATACCGTTCTTGGTCAGCCCCTGGGCACATCCTTTTTTGTACCCGCCAATCAAATCGTGACCTATCCGATGCAGGGAGTGAATCCCGGCGTGTATATTGCCCGCTTTGTAGCCGGATCGAAAACGCAATCCATCCGGTTTGTTATTCGCTAAATATCACCCATGCACAAACCATTTGCCGTCATCTTCGACATGGACGGCGTACTGATTGACAGCAACCCGTACCACAAGATCGCCTTGCGGGAATTTTGCAGTCGTTATGGATATACCCTCGACGATCAGCAGTTATTAGAGCGCATTTATGGCCGTACGAACCGCGATTGGCTAACTAACTTATTCGGATCGCTCTCGGAAGAGAAAATTCAGGCCTATACCCATGAAAAAGAGGCGCTATTTCGTGAGCTATACAAAGAGGCCATCGCGCCGCTTCCCGGGTTGATTCCATTTCTCAATGCCATGAACCAGCATGGTATCACCCGTGCCATTGGAACTTCGGCACCGGCCGAGAATGTGACATTCACTTTGTCGGCTACCAGCATGACATCATACTTTCCCATTATTCTGGATGAGTCATTTGTAACGCGCGGCAAGCCCGATCCGGAAATTTATATCAAAGCTGCTGCCGCGCTGGGCATGCCCAATGAGCGGTGTATCGTATTTGAAGATTCTTTGTCCGGTGTAGAGGCCGGCAAAAGGGCAGGATCGCCGGTAGTAGGTGTAGCTACCACACACAGCCCGGAAGAACTGAAGGAAACAAATTATGTGATCCGGGATTTTTCAAACTTGGATCCATTATTTTTGGAAAGCCTCCTTCCTTAAGCGAATGAATCGTTGCGTTGTCTTCCTGTACTGCCTCCTGCTGGCGTTGCCAACGGTTGCCCAAAAATCAAAAGGAAGCACCTACTTTGAGCAAGCCAAAGAGGCCCTCAACCAGGGAGACACCCAAAAAGCCCTGACGTTAATGAACAACTCCAGGAGCGAATACCTCAAGGAGAAAAATTACTACCGCTTCTTTGTTGCCACCCAATCGATGATCATCATTTATCAGGATGGCGGCCAGTATGCCGAAGCAGAAAAAGTAATTTCGGAAGCGATACCCCTTATTCCACCGAATAACAACGACAACCTGGTGCTTCAGGCGAAACTGCAGGATAACCTGGCCTATGGATACCTCTATGGTATGAACCGGCCGGAAGATGCGCTCAAGGCGTACGATAAGTCTATCCAGTTCTATGAACAAGCCGGATACCATGATGATCCGGATCTGGCGTTTGAACTCGTCAATCGCGGCACCACGTACAACACCCTGAGAGAAATACGTAAAGCCATCAAAGACCTGGAGCGTGCCGCTGCCATTTATTCCAGGGATGAGAAGACACCTGCCACTACACGTGCTGATATCTGCAACACCCTGGGTATACTGTGGTCTTCGTTGGATGAATGGACCAAAGCAAGGGAACAGTTTGACCTTGGACTGAAATTGATTTCCTCCCAGGCAGAGCCCGAATTGGTATCCAAGCTGCTCAACGGGCTGGGCATTATCGCATACAATCTCGAAGACTATCCTTCGGCCTTCGAATTATTTGAACGGGAGAGAAATCTCCAGCTTGAGGTCATGCAAAAAGATGATGCGCGGTATGCGGCCACAATGATCAACCTGGGGAATACACGAAAGAAACTGGGCGATATAAATAGTGCCCTTCGCGACTATCAGGAAGCGTTGACGATATATACCAAGAGCCC
>JBGAMI010000069.1:0-13968 GCA_044223085.1 Cyclobacteriaceae bacterium | reverse complement strand
ATTTCGGGGCGCGGGGGAGATGATGAATTTGTCATGGTATACAATTGTATCCATCTAACTGCCAAAACCTCAAAATGGTTTAGACAAAGAGGCCAATTGTCGCCCGCCTTACAACCTCAATAGCTTGCGTAAAAAGATTTTAGTTGGCCCCCCAGGTTATTTTCAAGGTTGCGGATGGCCTGGTTGAATAGGTCTTGCGGGTTGGGGTAACCTTCGCGGGCCCGGCATAGGGATTGTTGGTTCGCGGAGAGTGCACGGGAATCACCGGTAAAGGTGGCCCAGTCCTGCTGCCACGACGAGTTACCTACAATGTTTTGTTGTTGCAGAATAGCATTGGATTTTACATCAGTGATGATAAACGTGGCGTTGGCGGATGCCCTTTGCGATTTGCGGTAGTAAGTGACTTTGGCTGATACATTCTCCATTACATCAACAGGCTTGCCATCGGCGCCTTTCTTTTCACCAACTTTTATGGACTTTTTAACATCTTCCGTGCTCCTTGTTAGGGTTGGTTGCGCATCCTGGAGATAATTGTTGAATACAATCCGAAGGTACTGATGTGGAGGAACAGTGTCCTGATGGCTCATGGGGCGGAAGGACAAGAACTGTCGTTGTAAACCATTAATCACTGGCTGCAGGCTGCCGTAGTTAACCCGAGATGCATTGATCTCTTCAAAAGCAACCCGGATCGTAGCATTAAACTCTGCCTGCGTCATCATTTCAATCGACTCTTTGTAGCCGGGCTCAAAATTATTGGCGTCCTTAAAGTCAAAGTAAGCTTCCTTCGAATCGTTGCGTGTGTTTTTCATCAAGGCGGTGATGCCTGCCTGGTAAGCTTCTTCGGCAGCCTTGGATTTGGCATCAGCCAACTCTTTGAAGCGGGTTGCTGGCTTGGGGATGATCTTCATGGCACCGAGTGATGTCTTGATCTGATCATTGATGAAATTTATCTTCTCATAGCCAGCCACCGCATCACGCCATTTGTGAGGATCATCGCTGGCTATTCCGTTTTGGATAGAGGTTTCAATGTATTCAATGGCCAGGGGGTAGCCTTGCTGCAGGACTGCGGTGGCTTTCTTGTTATCGGGACTCGACCGCAGACGATGCACGGACTCCAATACGGCATCGTAATAGTCTCCTTTTTTCAGGGCAGCCTTTCCGGAGGAACAGGCCTCTGCCAGGAGGGCTACCAGGGCAAGTATAAGCACGCGCTGCATATCAGGTTGGGGTAATCGACTTGAAATTATAAACTAGCGACGATACAGCAATGTTCGTACCGGAGAATTCAGGTTATTTTTTCGAGACCAGCTCATGGGGCAGGGGTGACTTCTTCACGGTCAATGACAAACCGTACGGAGAAGGCAGCCAGCAGTAAAAATACACCAGCCATAACGATGCTGTAGATAGGTTGAGACTGATATATGTATTTAACAATCGGTCCACCCAGTATACTGCTGAAGATTTGGGGCAGCGTGATAAAGAAGTTAAAAACACCCATATAGATACCCATTTTCATCGGAGGGATCGCACCGGCAAGAATCGCATAGGGCATGGCCAATATCCCGGCCCAGGCAATACCAACACCTATCATGGAGAAGACCAACAGGTTGGGGTCATGAATAAAATAAATGGATATCAGCCCAAGCCCACCGGCTGCCAATGAAATGGAATAGGTCAGTTTCCTTCCAAATTTTGCAGCGATCACCGGAAGAAACAAAGCATAAACTGCAGACACACCATTGTATACACCAAACATGCCACTTACCCAGTTGCCTGCCTCATTGAACGCAACGGAAGTATGATCGTCAGCTGGTAAACCATACACGTGCGTGGCGACTGCTGACGTGGTAAATACCCACATGGTAAATAGGGCAAACCAGGAGAAGAATTGAACAAGGCCCAGTTGCTTCATCGTGGCCGGCATCCGACTGAAGTCAGACAGAATTTGACTCAGTCCTTTGTTGCCGCCTTTGGCTGATTCTTCTTTCAGGTATTCCTTATCTGGTGGAAATTCCTTCGTAGTAACCACGGTCCACAAGATGGCAATTAGGAAAATGACAGCCCCAACATAAAAAGATAGTGTCACATTATAGGGAACACCCACCGTACCATCTGCTACAGTCTTCGCTACACCAAAGAATTCTGCAAAGATGTATGGAAGCCACGAACCAAGAACCGCACCAATACCAATCAAACAAGTTTGAATTGAGAATCCCAATACACGTTGATCAACAGGGAGCAAATCAGCAACCAAAGCCCGGAAGGGTTCCATAGCAATGTTAAAGGAGGCATCCATCACCATGAGGATACCTGCTCCGATGTATAATGGCGGAAGCAGCGCGGCAAGAACCTGCGCATTGGGCATTAACATCAACGCCACAGAGGCAAGAATGGAACCAGCCAGAAAATACGGTCGACGTCTGCCAAGGGAGGTCCAGGTTCGGTCACTGTAATAACCGATGATAGGCTGCACGATCATTCCCGTTAAGGGGGCCGCAAGCCAAAACCAGGAGAGGTGCTCCACATCGGCACCGAATGAAGTTAATATGCGGGAAGCATTGCCATTTTGTAAGGCAAAACCCATTTGAATGCCAAAGAATCCAAAACTCATGTTCCAGATTTGTAGCAATGTCATCCGGGGACGGTGGGCGGTAAGGCTCATGATCGCTTAGGTAAGTTCACTATGAGCGAGCAACGGCTCGCTCCTTGACGAATGTCCACAATATCGCAGAGATTCCCAATGTAATGGCACTGATGATGAAAATTATAGACTTGTTTGCTGCGGCCTGAATGATTCCACCCAGCACCAGGCTGACCAATAGTTGCGGAATGACAACCGAAAGATTAAAGATACCCATGAACAAACCCATGTTTGCTTTACTTACTTTCTCAGTCATGATCGCGAATGGCAAACTCACCGTAGCTGCCCAACCAATCCCTGTTATGCCCATACATACATACAGCATCGTTGGTGTGGTTCCTATCAGCACAATCAGGGTATATCCAAGCGCCATCAGCGCCATACTCAGGTAATGAACTTTCACCCGACCTATTCGCTTGGATAGGGGCTCCAATACAGGCCCGGGAAGGAGGAAACCAACCGTATTAAGAATCAGAAAGGAAAGGGATATTATTTGACCCGCTTGGGTGTCAGAAGTGATCCCCATGGATTCTCTAATATAAAACAACATATAAACAAACATGGTCTGTATGCCAACCCAGCAGAAAGCATGAGCTAAATAAATTCTCATCAACTCTCCCCAATTCGATTGCCCAGTGCCTTGTTCATCCTTTTTTTGGTCGGCGATAAGGGTGGCTGGTTCGGTAATGAATAGGGGAGGTATCAATGAAAAAGCGACCACCAGAAAAACACCGAAATAGATAAGATTGTAATTACCCCACCATGCACCTATCCCATAGGCCAGCACGCCAAACATACCTGAGATCGTTTGCATCCAGGTATAACCTTGTGTTCGTTTCAAACCTTCCGGTGTTACATCGGCAATGATGGAACGTGTTGGGTTGAACCCAATGTTAATGGATAAGTCGAGCGTGAGCGCAACTATAATGGCCACCGTTAGGATGGGAATGCCCGTGCCCGATTCTATAGCCCCCAGGTTAGGAAGCGCGAGCATACTGAGTCCGGCGAGAAGACCGCCGATCCAGATAAATGGCTTCCGCCTTCCGCCCCAAAACCAGGTATTGTCGCTTAAGAAACCCACCAGCACCTGGCCAATGATTCCCGCAATGGGTCCGGCAGCCCACACAATACCAACCTCATGAATGTCCAGGTGATATTGTGTATCCAAAATCCAGCTTAGGGCTGCGATTTGCACGCATAGCGCAAAGCCCATCGCCGTTGATGGCAGGCTTAACAATGCAAAAAAGGAGGGTTTGAGATCCCGTTGAAAATCTTTCATGACCAGCTGATCGTTATTGTTTCTTTGCTCCAGGAGGTGCGGCATATCAGCACTTCTTCTTCGCCCATGCTGTCCGGATCATTGATGGGGTCATACTTTTCCAGAGGCTTGAAAAGGGAAGTCTTTGACCTTTCTCCGGATACCCATTGTCCGTTGATGTGTGCACCCTCACCTCCAATATGATGGAGGAACAACGTCAGCGACTTTACTTTACTGTTGAATGATCCTTGCTGAGATCCAATGACAACTTTTCGTTCATGGGGATTGACATCAATGGTTCGTGTAGCCCAATGCCCGTGCTGGTATTCAAAGGTTGATCCATCATCGTCGTAATAGACGAAGGTTGAAACGTCACCGCCACCATAAATGTGTAAACGCAATTCATCGGTACTTTCCTTCGTGTGTTGCACGGGGGGTTGCATCGGCAATACGGTACCCGCTTTGATAAACACCGGAAGCCTGTGAATCGGACACTCAAGAATCACTTCCTGATCGCCTGAATAAGTTGTCCCATCATACAGGGAGTACCAGGTTCCTGGCGGGAAGAACACCTTCATGAATTCTCTATTGCTTTCTACCGGCGCTACCAAAATGTTAGGACCGAAATAATACTGGTGCTGATAGGCGCCATTAAACACACGGTAGTCGTGTGGATAGTAAATGGCCAATGAGCGCTGCACCGGCATGCCGGTTTGAGATGCTTCATGGAAAGCAGAATAGAGGTAAGGCAACAATTGATACCTAAGCCGGATGTAGTTGCGCGCAATCTGTTCGGCTTCTTCACCAAATGACCAAGGCTCTGAGTCCTTTGAATTGATCATGCTATGACCACGAAAGAATGGTGAAAAGGAACCAATCGAAATCCATCGGGTAAACAATTTCGTGTTAGCATCACCCACAAAACCGCCTACATCATATCCGGTAAAAGCAACTCCGGTTAATCCAAGGCTGTTCACTAACCGAATCCCCAGCATCATATGTTCATCGTACGCAACGTTATCGCCTGTCCACACTGCCGCATACCGCTGAATGCCTGAGAACGCGGACCGGGTGAGATTAAAAGGACGTTTGCCCTGTAATAACTGTGTTGCACTCTCATAGGTGGTTCGCGCCATCTGAAAGCCATAGAGGTTACGAGCCTTACGAGCAGTTGTTGGATGTCCATCAAAATGAAATTCAAGGTTCTCAGGAATCATATTGCCCCATGTGGCAATTTCATTCATGTCATTCCAATACCCCTCGATACCCAATTCCGAATAACGCTTGAGTTGCCTCATCCACCAGGCCCGGGTAGCGGGATTGGTGAAGTCAGGAAAATGACACCAGCCGGGCCATACCTGCCCCGTGTAGTATTCACCATCCGGATACTTTACAAATACATCGTTGGCTTTACCATCTTCATATGCCGGGTACCCGGGTTCAGCTTTTATGCCCGGATCGCACATCACCACAATCTGAAACCCCTGTTCCTTTAATTGATCCAACATCCTCTTGGGATTCGGAAAGTGTTTGTTGTCCCAGGTAAATATCTTGTACTTGTCCATGTAATGAATGTCAAGTACGATAGCGTCTGCAGGAATTTCTTTATCACGAAAAGTTCTCGCGGTGTTCAATACTTCGGTATCCGGATAGTAACTATACCGGCATTGTTGATATCCAATGCTCCATCGGGGTGGGAGTGGAATGCGCCCTGTGAGTTCAGTGTAATGTTGAATGATCTCAGCAACCGTATCACCGGCGATAAGGTAATAGTTCATCGGTCCCGCATCGGCGGAGAAACTGGAGAAGCGATTGTTGGATGCGCCAAAATTGAAAAACGATTTGTGCGAATTGTCCAGGTATATCCCGTATTGTCTTCCCTGATGGATCCCCATGTAGAAGGGCATCGAGCAATACAATGGGTCTGTGGTATTATTGTAAGCGTAAGCATCGGTGTTCCAGTTCTGGTATCCGTTCCCCTTGCGGTCGAGGGGACCGGTTTTTTCTCCGAGTCCGATGAAGCGCTCACCTGGCTGAAGCTTTTTATAGCTTGTCACCTGATCACCAATCCATGAAGTGCCCAATCCGGCATCATCCTCATTGAGAACGTAGCCATGAATATCGCGGAAGCAAAAGCTGGCGCTTTTTTTATCGATCTCTAATTCAATGACGCGTGTCTTTAAGCTGAAGTGACTGTCCGTTTGATTGATTTGCACCATGGGTTGATTTGGTGCCGGCAAAACGGTGTATGAGAAAGAATCAGACTCTTCTTCTCTGGCTATGGTTACCCTGATAATATGGTCAGACCAAGCTTGGACTTCGAAGTACCCAAAGGTTGTGCTGGCTTTTAATCCGTTTGGTGTAACTGAACTATCCCGGACTTCACCTAGTCGTTTACTGATGGACATGAGGAATGGCTTATTTAGCCAAATAAAGGCAAAACAGACCGAGTTGGTGCTTTAGCCTCCTCAAAAGTTAAGCAATCGATTGCGCTATTTTTTCCTGACAGATTTGCGGATGGAGCTGTCGCGGACAATTAGCTTTGTCTTTAGCACCTTTGTCTCGGGCTTAGGCTCTTGCTCCTTGTCACCGGCTTCGATTTGTCGAATCAGCAAACGGGCAGCTTCCTGTCCCATTTCAAAACCAGGCTGGTCAACGGTAGTCAGGGGAGGCTCAATAAGTGGCCCATAAGACCAGTTGCTAAATCCTACCAAGCCGATATCCTGGGGTATTTTAAGGCCTTTTTCCTTTATGGCCATCATGGCACCAATCGCCATTGGGTCATTATTGGTAAAAATGGCGTCCGGAGGCTGGGGCATGGCCAGAAGCTTCTTAGTAGCCCTAAAACCGTCTTCCTGGCTACCAGAGGGGCATTCCTGGATCATATTATCCTTGATTTCCATGTGGTGCTCCTTAAGGGCCTCCAGGTATCCACGCTTTCGATCTTCACTAATTATGAGTCCTGGCGCACCTTCCAGGTGGGCTATTTTCTTGTAACCCTGCTCAATCAGGTGTTCAACGGCTTCTTTTGCGCCAATAAAGTCATCTACGATCACCTTGCTGGTATTCGGGTTGTTGTACATCCGGTCGTAAAACACGACAGGCACCCCTTTGGAGATAATGGATTCTATGTGGTCGAAATTCTTGGTTTCACGTGACACAGAGATGAGCATTCCGTCCACCCGGCTATTAAAAAGGGCCTTTATGTCCGTTTTTTCGCGCTCGTAGGACTCATTGGACTGGGCGAGAATCACCGAATACCCTGCCTGGTAGGCAACGTCTTCTATACCACTAATTACGGTAGAAAAGAAGAAATGGACCAATTCAGGGATAATAACCCCTATTGTATTGGTTTTTTTCTGACGCAGGTTGAGTGCGACGATGTTTGGTTGATAGTTAAGCTTATCGGCCAGGGCATGGACGGCCTTTTTGGTTTCGGTCGAAATGTCGGGATGGTCCTTCAGGGCACGTGAGACGGTGGAGGGAGAGATACCCAATTCACGTGCGATATCTTTGATGGTAACCTGATTAAACTTCATTTTGGGTTGGTAGAATGGGTGAGACTAAATATTCTGTTCAATTTCTCGGATTAGCGCAAACGATTGCGAATTCGATTCCATTAAAAATTCATGAATTATTTATGAAAGACGCGTTGTTAAATCTGATTTTCCACATAATATTGGTCAAATATACTCTGTAAAATAGTTCAATTAACACGTTAAACCCAATTAGTAAACCCAAACTAAAACCTGTATGATCAAATTTTACTTGCTCGTGAAAAGGTTACTTCCTGTGGTTTTTCTGGCGTCGACCATGACAGTGGCGCTGGCACAGGAAAGAGCCGTTACCGGTAGGGTGACATCAGCCGATGATGGTTCATCCGTACCTGGAGTTAACATTGTGGAGAAGGGAACCAGCAATGGTGCCGTTTCTGATGCAGATGGTAACTTCAAAATCAACGTAGGCCCCAACGCCACGTTGGTATTCTCTTTTGTTGGCTATGCCACAAAGGAAGTTGAAGTAGGGTCACAGAATAAGGTGGATGTTTCACTGGAATCTGATGTACAAACCCTGCAGGAAGTGGTTGTAACCGGTTATGGTTCTCAGGAAAAGAAGGAAATTACCGGTGCGGTTGTTTCCATGAAGACAGAGAACTTCAACCGTGGTAACATCCAGGATCCTTCCCAGTTGCTTCAGGGAAAAGTTGCCGGTGTGAGCATTTCAAAGACTGGTAGCGACCCTAACGAGGGTTTTACAGTTCGTTTGCGTGGTATCACGACACTCGGAGCTAACCAGTCACCGTTGTATGTAATTGACGGTGTGATCGGTGCCTCTATTGCTAACGTTGACCCTAACGACATCGCGTCTATGGACGTGTTGAAAGACGGTTCAGCTGCTGCTATTTACGGTACACAGGCTTCTTCTGGTGTGATCCTCATCACTACCAAGAAGGGCAAGCAAGGAAAGACTGTTGTTGACTTCAACTCTTATGTAGCTAATGATGCCATCGCGAAATCTGTTCCTGTAATGGATCGCACTGGTTATCTGGGCGTTGGTGGTACGGATTTGGGTTCCAACACCGACTGGTTGAAGCAAGTTACCCGTTCTGCCGTTACCGTGGTTAACAACCTGGGTTTGAGCGGCGGTCAGGGCAACACCTCATATCGCTTCTCTCTTAACGTTCGTGATGTACAGGGTGTATTGAAGAATAGCGGATTTGATCAGATCAACGGCCGTTTTTCTCTCCAGCAGTCAGCTTTCAAAAACAAGGTTCGCTTTGCATTGGACGCATCTGCAACGACACGCAACTCAAACTATTCATTCAATGAGGCCATGCGTTATGCATTGTTGTACAACCCTACCGCACCTATCCTTGCGGCAGGTGGAGCAAACTCCGTAACTGGCGGTCCTTATTATGAGTCTTCATTGTTTGATAACTTCAACCCGGTAGGTATCATTAACCAAAACACCAACCAGGGCAAGAAGACTACGATCAACATCAGCGGTAAACTGGATGTAGATATCCTTCCAGGCTTGACGGGTACCATGACTTACGCTATCCAGCGTGAGAATGAACTTACCGGCCAATATTATTCTCGCTATGCCTACTTCCGTGGTTTCAACCGCGGTGGTTTGGCCAGCCGCAATACGAACGTTGCAAGCAAAGACATCTTGGAGATGTACTTGAATTATACCAAGCAAATCAATGACCTCAACCTGGCCGTAACAGCTGGTTATTCATATCAGGAGCGTTCAGCTGAAGGTTACGGTGTAACAACTGGTACTTTCCTGTCTGATGCGCTTGGTTACAATGCCCTGTCTAACTCCCAGGATCTTCAAACTGGTAAGGGCTTGACTTCACTGTCCTCATACTCTAGCCCTGACCAAAAATTGATTGGTTTCTTCGGTCGTGCAAATTTGAACTACAAAGAGACTTATCTCTTGTCAGCATCTTATCGCCATGAAGGTTCATCTAACTTTGGTTTAGGTAAGAAGTGGGGAGATTTCGGTGCCGTCAGCGGTGCAGTTGTCCTCAATAAATTGGTTGACATGCCTTCCGTAAGCAACCTGAAACTTCGCGTTGGTTACGGATTGACTGGTGCTTTGCCTCCTACATATGGTATTTCACAAACTCAGTATGGCCAGAGCCAGAGCTATGGTTATTCTGGTGGTGGTTTGACTCCAGTTGTTAACACAACCTTGGCTCCGAACCCTAACTTGTCTTGGGAGAAGAAGGCTGAGATCAACGCTGGTGTTGACTTTGGTTTCATGAATAACCGATTGACCGGTTCATTCGATGTGTACCAACGTAATGCTAAAGACTTCATCCTGAGCCGTCCTATTGATGCATCTCAGAACGTTGCTTCTACCCAATATCAGAACGTGGGAGAAATCAAATCTAATGGCGTTGAGTTGGCTGTAACGTATGCAGCTATCCAGAAAGCAGACTTTACATGGTCAACCACTTTGGTTGCTTCTCACGTGAAGTCTGTATTGGTTAGCTTGCCCGGAACAGAAGCTTCTAAGACAGGTCTTCCCGAGAACGGTTCATCACTCGGTGCTCCTGGTCAGAACAACACCTATACCATCAACAACATTGCTGGTGAGCAGGTGGGTACTATGTACGGACCTACATTCCAGGGAGTTGACAAGGCTACGGGTAACCCGATCCTAAGCGCAACCAATGGTATCATCGGTCATGCACTTCCTACCCTGGATCTTGGATTCACCAACAACTTCACATACAAGAATTGGGATTTCAACTTCTTCCTCCGCGGAACATTCGGTCACAACATCATCAACTCATGGCGTGCATTCTATGAGCCGGTTGTTGGTGGTCAGATCTCTTCTTACAACCGCGTTCAGACCAAATATTTTGATCCTAACCTGAAGAGCGCACAGTTCTCCAGCTATTATGTGGAGAAAGGTGACTTCGTGAAACTGGATAACGCTACCCTTGGCTATAATTTCAAGTTTGCCCAAGGTTCATCTATCTCTAAGTTGCGCGTGTACGTAGGCGGTAACAACCTGTTTGTTATCACTGGCTACACCGGTACAGATCCTGAAGCCCGTCTCGTAGACGCAGGTCAGGCTGATAACGGTGGTTTTGTATCAGGAGCTGGTAACCCGCTCGCAGCTGGTATCGATCGTCGCAGCACTTATTTCCGTGCTCGCACAATTACCTTCGGTGTTAACCTGTCGTTCTAAGACTTGCTTAAATAATGAAAACAAAACAAACAATGAAAAGATTAAAATTCCTTCCGACCATTCTGCTGAGCGCAGGTTTGGTAGCGGTAAGCTGTACTAATCTTGATGAGAATTTGAAGGATACGTTTACTCCGGCCAACTTCCCCAAGAGCAGCTCGGAGATCGATGCGTTGCTCGTAGCTCCTTACACTAACCTGTACGGAAACTATGGCCACGGTGGCTACTTCACTTTGCAGGAAGTAACAACTGACGAAGCGATGATCCCCCAGCGTGGTGGTGACTGGTATGATGGTGGTCAGCCCCAGGGCTTGCACTCACACTTCCAATCTACTTCTATCGCGAAGCCTGAAGGTTTCGATGCTTTCTCGAATACATGGAACAATGCTTTCAGTGGTATCGCTGCAGCAAACCGTTTGATTACGACTGCAGGTATCGCCGAGGTTCCTGAGAAAGTAGCTGAATTGAAAGTGCTTCGTTCATGGTACTATCTGTACCTGCTCGATATGTTTGGTAATGTTCCGCTGTCTACTAAACTGGGCGAATCCCAGGGTCAGCAGACGCCTGCTCAGATGTATGCGTTTATCGATTCTGAGTTGACAACAAACGTTCCGCTGCTCACCAAGAATGCCAACTATGGTCGCTTGACCTATTGGGCTGGTCGCGCAATCCAGGGTAAACTCTACCTGAATGCGCTCACCTACAAAGGTGCAGCAGAATATGATAAGTGTATTACCGTTCTCGATGAGATCATTAACTCTGGTAAGTTCAGCCTCGAAGCTAACTACTTCGATAACTTTACTGCTGTGAACAATGGTTCAACCGAGCATATTTGGGCTATTCCTTTCGATCGTGGTTATGTAAAAGGCTTCAACCTGGCGCAGATGACCCTTCACTATGGTAGCCAGGCAACCTACAAGTTGCAACAGCAGCCTTGGAACGGATATTGCACTTTGGAGGAGTTCTACAATACCTACAATGCTAATGACAAGCGTATTAAGGCGTTCATCGTTGGACAGCAGTATGCCGCGGATGGTGTTACTAAAATCACCGATGATAGCTACGAAAAAGGTAATGCTGATACTAACCTCAACGACCCGGATGGTAAGGACCTTAACTTCACGCCTAAAGTGAACCAGTTCCTTCCTAACGCCCTCCGTCAGGCTGGTGCCCGTCTCGGTAAGTTCCAGTTTGCAGTAGGTTCACTCCCTGACCTTGACAACGACTTCCCGGTCTTCCGTCTTGGCCACGTACTCCTCGACAAAGCTGAGTGCTTGTTCCGCAAAAACGGTTACACCGACGCTACTGGCGTTGCACTGGTAAACCAGGTGCGCGCACGGACTGGCATGCCTAACTACACCACTACTGGTGTCGCAGCTACTGGCGGACTTGATCCTGATGAGTTCCTCGCTGAGCGCGGACGTGAATTGTTCTCAGAAGCCTGGAGAAGAAGCGACCTCGTTCGTTTTGGTAAGTATGGTAAGATTTGGTTCGGTAAGCCTGCCTTGGACCCTGCAGATGGTCACCTGAACCTTTTCCCGATCCCGCTTTCTCAGATTACTGCAACAGCTGGCACCAAAAATCCGCTGAAGCAGAACGCCGGCTACTAAGCCAAATAGGTTAGATTAGAGAGTAGAGCAAGTGATTTTTCACTTGCTCTATTTTTTTTGTATTTACCACAGCTTTGTCTGTCCTTTGTGTTTATGACTTTAAGGTGGTTTTTCTGTGCACTGCTCATCGCCATGGTGGTGATGGGCTGTTCAACGGAAGAGCACAGCGCGCCTGCCGCCCCGACACTCTTTCAATTAATGCCCGCCGATTCTACAGGCATAGATTTTGCCAATAACCTTACTTACAGTGAAGAGTTCAATGTGTACACCTATCGCAGTTTTTATAATGGTGCTGGGGTAGGAATCGGGGACATTAATAATGATGGCCTGCCGGACCTGTTTTTTTGCGGCAATCAAGTGTCCAATAGATTGTACCTGAATCTGGGCAATTTCAAGTTTCGTGATATCACTGAATCAGCCGGGCTTTCCTCCATAGGTATATGGTCTACCGGGGTTAGTCTGATTGATCTCAATGGCGATGGTTGGCTCGATATTTATGTGTGTAAGTCAGGTGATCCGAAGGGACAGCGACGAAACAATGAGTTATTCATCAATAATAAAGACCTGACGTTTACTGAACGTGCCGCAAAGTTTGGTATTAACGACAAAGGCCTGTCAACACATGCTGTCTTTTTTGATTTCGACAAAGACGGTGACCTGGATTGTTATTTACTTAATAATTCGTTCAGGTCAGTAGGTAATTATGACCTCCGAAAGGACCAGCGCAATATACGGGATGAGTTGGGTGGGAATCGCCTGTATCGGAATGATAAGGGGCATTTCACGGATGTAAGCAGACCAGCAGGTATTTATGGAAGTTCTATCGGGTTTGGCTTGGGCGTCACCGTGACTGACCTTAACAAAGACGGGTGGGATGATATTTATGTTTCGAATGATTTTTTTGAGAAAGACTACCTATACATCAACAACCAGGATGGCACGTTTACGGAGACGCTGGAGAATGCCATTCAGGAAATCAGTATGGGCTCCATGGGAGCAGACATTGCAGACATTAATAATGATGGATTTCCCGAGATTTTTGTAACAGAGATGCTTCCCGAGACCGAAGGGCGCATCAAAACCAAAGCCCAGTTCGAGAACTGGCAAAAATACCAACTCAATCAGCAGGCCGGATATTTCAGACAGTTTCCCCGTAATGTGCTCCAACTAAACAACGGAGATGGAACATTTAGTGAGATAGGACGCCTTGCTGGTGTACACGCTACCGATTGGAGTTGGGGTGCCTTGATCACAGATTTGAATAATGATGGGTACAAGGACTTGTTTGTCGCGAATGGCATCTTCAAGGACTTGTTGGATCAGGATTACATAAATTTTATGGCTGACCCTGAAGCGGTCAGAAAGATCTTGCAACGGGAGGGAAGGGTGATCAAGCAGTTGGTCGACTCCATACCTTCCGAACCTCTTTCCAATTATGCGTTTGAAAATATGGGGGATCTCACTTTCCGCAACCAGGCGACACCTTGGGGTTTGGGACAGCCCGGTTTTTCCAGTGGATCAGCCTACGGTGATCTTGACAATGATGGAGACCTGGATCTGGTGGTGAACAATGTCAATATGCCTTCATTTATTTACCGAAACCTGTCGGATACGTTGTTGGTAAAGAATAACTACCTGAAAGTAGTTCTCAAAGGGAAGGGCATGAATACCAGTGCCATTGGAACACAGGTTACTATCAGGCATCATGGACAGCAATATTATCAGGAGTTGGCGCCGATGAGGGGTTTTCAGTC
>JBGAMI010000013.1:0-78645 GCA_044223085.1 Cyclobacteriaceae bacterium | reverse complement strand
ACTGAGGAACAAGCTTAGCACCCGGCACGCCGAGGTTATAGATGTTATTCAGCTGAGTTCCACGAAGTGCGAGGATGGTCCCCTTCTTCATGTTCGAAAATTGCAGCGGGTCAAGGGAATTGTCTGTACAGGAGATTACCACTGCGAGAGACAACACCATTACCAGAATGAGTTTTAACTTTTTCATACTATTTCTGATAGTTTATTAGTTGAGTGTTTCCGGATTGTTATCCCAGAAGGTCTTAACAACTGCCTGGGCATCTTTCTGCTTGGCATTCTGGTTCAGGTTAACATACACGGAAGGATACACCTGTGTACGCAGCCACACACCTGGGTTCACCTGCAGGGTAGCCTGCATGTTGCGGGGTGCGCTGGTACGACGGTACAGGTTATAAGCTTCCAAACCATTGCCCCAGAGTGCCTTATAGAACTCTTTACCAATTACATCCAGTTTATTGGAAGCAGCAGTGTAAAGGCCGTCAACGGCAGTCTTATAAGCTGTCGTAGAAGGAACGTTGGTTGCTGTAAGGGTAAAGCCTTTAGCAGTTACAAAGTTGCGTATCTGCGTAATGGAGTTGCTGATACCATTTTGCATTTCGGTCTGTGCACCTGCCGTGTTACCTGAGCGGGCGAGGAATTCAGCACGCATGAAGTTGGTATACCATGACATCCAGATCGGAATAATACCGGCACCGTTAGCTCCGTCACCACGAATGGTTGAGCTGGTGAAAGTAGCGTTTGATGTAGATGCGTTGTCCAGTTTACCACCGGCAGGATATACTCCATAGCAAGTCACAACAGGACCGCTGGGGGGAGTACCAGATGCATCACCGTGGTCACGACCATAGAAGCCCGGATCGAAAATACAGAAGATTTCGTTCTTGGCCAGGTAGTGAGGAGGAGGTGCAGTCGGCGTACAACCAACAGCTTTCGGGTCAACAGCATACATCTGAGCGGTGCTACCTACCTGACGGTAGAAGTAGTATCTCCAGCGGGGATCCTGTACGGCAAACGTGAAGTCAAACGGGTTGTTTACGTCCCAAATACCAAAGGCATTGTACATGAAGTAGTTTGCCAGGTATCCACCTGCTGCACCTTTTGTAGGAGTGTAGTAGGCGTTGTACAAGGGGTGACGTGAATCAGGAACGGTAGTAGTACCATACTTGTAAGTAAAGTTCTCAGCTTCCGTATCGATGATGTTCGTCGTTCCGTTGAGGAGGACTGCAATACGCGCATTGGCAGTAGCTGCCTGAGCAGGAATCTGCGCAAGGTTCATTTGCATCTTCAACTCCAGTGTATTGGCGAAAGCCGTCCAGTTGGCGCGGCTGCCACCATAATACACGTCACGGGCCAATGCACCACCAACTGCAGTACCTGTGAGGGCCAGGTTGGTACGCGCATCGTTGATCAGGTCGAGTGCATGCTGATAAACAGCGGCACCACCATCAGCAACCGGGTTAAATTTAGCAGCTGAACCCTGAAGCGCTTCTGCTCCGGGAACATCACCAAAAATATCAACCAGGGTCATCCACACATATGCTTCCATGAGTTCGGCAGCAGCAACGTGGGTAGTTAAACCCTTTGCTTTTGCCAAAGGAATCAGTGTTTCAGCGTTGATCAACACAGTAGAGTACGCTTGGTACCAGATACCATCATTTCCCTGAGGCTGGTTAGCCGTTTGGTAACGATAGCCGCCAGTCATGGCGTTCATACGCATCAGCGGGTCAACCGTTGCACTAGCGGTGTAAGCAAAATCACCGAAGTCAAGTTGTACCGCGTTCATAATCAGGTTCACATCGGCACCTGACACGCCCACCTGGTTCGGGTTCTCTAAATCACCATCCAGGTTACAGGCTCCAACCAGCAGAAACGCGAGTACTGCCAGCGTTTTATATATCTTCTTCATTGTCATGGTCATTTTTAGAAGTTGATTTTAATCGTACCACCGAACCTTCTTGCTGAGGGTCCGCCCAGGTAGTCAAAACCTGCACCGTTACCAGTACCGAATGCGGTACGGTCAAAGTCAGCTTTTGAGTACAGCGGAGCATTCACAGAACGGAACCACAGGTTGTTACCAACGAGTGAAATGTTGATACCTGTCAACTTAAGCTTGGAAACAATTGATTTTGGCAAGCTGTAAGAGAGGGACACTTCGCGGAAGCGAACGCGGGTAGCATCATAGATACCGCGATCGTAAGGTGAACCACCAATGATCGTGTTACCGAAGAATACACCAGCTGTTGTCAAAGGAAGTGTGTTCGGGGTGTAGCCCGTCGTATTTCCATTAGCATCTTTTACTTCCAATACACCAGGCAGAATCAAAGGCAGGGTAGGATCGAAAGTCTCAAGATCCTTACCAACACCACGACCCACCATAGCGGCAGCGGTGTAAGAGAGAATCTGACCACCCTGTACATAATCCCACTGCATACCGAAGGTAAGGGCCTTCCAGCTCAAGCTAGAGATTACAGAACCCATCCAGTTCGGGTTCGGGTTAGCAATGATACCAATTTCGTTGGCTTGCTGATAGCTACCTGTGCTGGTGATGATAGGCTGTCCGTCCGGAGCTTTGTCCGTGTAAGAACCCATGATCACGTTCAAAGGCTGGCCTACGATAGCAAAGTTACCGAGGTTGCTGAATCCGTTAACAAGGATCGAAGTAGATCCTGCGGGCAGCGACTCAACTTTACTTACGTTTTTGGTATAGTTCACCGTAAGATCCCAGTTCCAGTTACCTGATTTGATCGGGGTTACCGTCAAGGCAACTTCAACACCTTTGTTCGAGATCGAACCAGCGTTGAGGTAAGTTGAGGTATAACCGGTAGACGGGTCGAGGGGGCGGTTTACGATCTGGTCCTTAGCCAAGCGATTGTAGTAAGAAGCGTTCAACTTAACGCGGTTCTCAAACATCTGGCTTTCAATACCAAATTCAGTTTCCGTCAACAACTCAGGACGCAGGTTGGGGTTAGCCAACAGACCTGGGAGGCGGGAAACGGCAACGTTGCTGTTCAAACCATCGACACGAGCCTGAGCATTCAGCGTCAGGTAAGGGGCGGTGGCATACGGTGAACCGAAGTTTGCCGAAGAACCAATAGCGGCACGTACTTTCAAGAAATCCAACCAGCCAGATCCCATGTTAGGGAATGCAGCCGTCGGGATGAAAGCGATAGAACCTCCAGGATAGAATTGTGAGCGGTTAGCCTTTTGCAGGGTAGAAGACCAGTCGTTACGACCAGAAATGTTGACATACAACATTTTCTTGTAGTCTACAGTACCATCGAAATAGATACCGGCAATTACGCTGTTCTGAACATAGTTCAACTGTGAACCTCTCCAGTCTTTAGGCTGGGTTGAGGTGAAGTTTCTGTGTTCGAACAAGCCGTAAACCACCTGGCCCAAGCTTTCCAAACCAACTTGCGAATAGTTGTTGCTGCGGTAGTTAGCACCCACAACACCAGTTACGCTGAGGTCTTGGCTGAAATCTTTGTTGAAAGAAGCCATCGCTGTATGGTCGATAACCGTGCTGGTACCATCTACAGAGCGGTATGCTCCGGGAGCCAATGAACTGGTTACACCTGCGCCACCACCTTTGTTGATGGTGTAAGTCTGGTGTTCGCTATAGCTATCATAACCAAGACGATACTGGAGGCTAACCCAATCCTTGAGTTTATAGGTCAAGCTGGCGTTAGAGAAGAAACGGTTTACCACGTCCGTCTGCTTGGTGTTGTACAACACCCAGTACGGGTTGGAAATATCGTTACCGTTGCGGTAGTACACGTTTGAATGGTCAACGGGGTTTTCCCAAGGCCAGTTGGTCAAATCGATGTTACGTGGCGTATAGAACAAGTTTGCCCAGATAGAAGGACCACCGGCAGAGTTGGAACCCAAACCAGCACCGTTCTGCGGTTGTGTGTTGTCTGTCTTGGCAAAGTTGAAGGTACCCGTGAACGTCAGGTTCTTGGTGAACTTGGCAGTAGTACCGAGGGAGAAGTTGTCGCGCTTCAGTTTGTTAACCGGAACGAAACCAGTCTCATCGAGGTGGCTATAGCTGAAGTTCATGCTTCCAAAATCATTGGAGTTAGACAGCGACAATGAGGTAGTGGCTGACGAACCATTCTGGAAGAAATCCTTTACGTTGTTAGGAGCAGCAGTCGGGATATAACCAGGCAGTGTCTGGCCAGGCTGTATCGTTGTAGCTGAAACAGCGAATTCAGGGTGGTTAGGGAAAGTTGATGCCCACTCGAAATAAGGGTGACGGAAAGCGGTAGGCTTGCCATCGAACAAAGAACCCCAGTTAGAGAAGAACTCACCATAAGCACCATCGAAACCGTTAGCCCACTTGTTCTGGAACTCAGGCAGGATAGCCTGAACCGTGAAGTATGACTGGGTTACAGAACCAGAGAACTTGTTTTGTGCACCTTTAGAAGAACCAGTCTTGGTAGTAACGAGGATAACCCCGTTGCGACCTTGTGATCCGTACAGGGTAGTAGCATTCAAACCACGCAATACAGAGATAGACTCGATGTTGTTCGGGTCGATATCCAAAAAGCGGGTCGGAGATACCTGACCATCTGTAAAGTCAGAAGTGATACTGTTCTGGTCCGTGTTCACGGGAACTCCGTTTACAACCCAGAGGGGCTGAGAGTTACCATTGAAAGTGCTGGTACCGCGGATGTTAATCTTAGATGCGGAACCTGCCATACCTGAAGAGTTCAGGATCTGGAGACCAGGGGTACGGCCTTGCAATGCGCGACCAACATCCGTTTCCGGCTTGTTGTTCAGCAAGGTAGAACCGATGGTCGTTTGAGCGTAACCAAGGGATTTTTGCTCGCGTTCGATACCCTGGGCTGTAACAACCACTTCAGTAAGTTGCTTAACGTCAAGGCCAAGTCCGATGTCAATCACGGACCGCTCGCCGATAGCTACTTCCTGGGTGGCCAAACCAATAAATGAAAACACCAGCGATCCGCCTGAAGCAGGCACAGAAAGCTTGTAATTTCCATCTACGTCGGTCACAGTTCCATTCGTGGTCCCTTTTACAACCACGTTCACGCCCGGGAGGGTACTTCCGTCTTCAGCAGACGTTACCTTACCGGTTACCAATCGTTCCTGCGCCCAGACGGAGCTGACTGCAAAAACGAAGGAGAAGCACAGTAGTACAATCTTCTTCATAGATTTAGGTTTAGGTTAGAGAATAATACGGGGGGTAAGATAGCTAATCTTGTTTTAATCATTTGTTAACCCTCCCCTCTTTTCTTCTAAAAAAATTGTGACTAACAGGCTAACAGCCTGATTTTCTGAGCAAAAAATTCAAAAAACACCGCATCTGGGGCTTAAAATCACCTGATTTTAAAGGTCAAATGCCCAAAACAACCCAATTCAAGGCATTTTTGGCCTTCGCACAGCCCTTCCTAACTAAAATACTACCATTTGCGGTGGCGGTATTTTTGCATCCCCCAAGACAAATAGGTGGGTAAAATTGAACCTACGAGATCAAAAATCGCAAGCAATATCATTGCTTTGTGCCCTGGATTTAACCCATAGAATCGACAAACATGGAGACGCTGGGGCGATATGATCGAGTAGACTTGCCCGGGCTTGGGTTGGTGGACTTACATGCAAAGATTGATACAGGGGCATACACCAGCAGCCTCCATTGCCTCAGGGCCGAAGTAATTGATGGATGCCTGGAATTTGTCCTGCTTGATGAAGAGCATCCCGAGTTTACCGGAATCAAATTCCGGTTCGATAGATTTGAGCAACGTGAGATAAAAAACTCATTTGGAGAGGCAGAAATGAGGTTTGTGATCAAAACCAAGGTGGTATTGTTCGGCAAATCCTACCTCACCGAGTTTTCCCTTAGCAATCGAGGAAACCTCAAATTTCCTGTTCTCTTAGGCAGAAAAGTGCTCCGGCATCGATTTTTGATCGATGTTACCAAAAGAGACTTGTCGTACTTTTATAAGAAACTCAGCCAGGGAAAATAACCCCCTGAAACCCTGCTATGAACATTGGTATTCTTTCCCGGGACTCTAAATTATTCTCCACCAGGCGTTTACGTGAGGCCGGGGAGCTCCGGGGTCATAAGGTCGAGATCATTGACCACATGAAATGCACGCTCCTAATAGAGAAAAAGAACCCCATGGTCTGGTATAACGGGAGAAAACTGGACTATTTCGATGCCATTATTCCCCGCATTGGGGCGTCGGTCACATTTTATGGGGCAGCCGTAGTACGCCAGTTTGAGATGATGAAGGTGTTTACTGCGGTTGAATCTCAGGCGCTGATCCGCTCCCGAGACAAACTTCGAAGCCTGCAAATTCTTCCAGGGCCGGACTTGGAGGCTTCCAAAGACAATGTTTATGGATTATTCTCGTGATACTGAAGAAATTTATAGAGGCCGTAGGAGGGCACCGGTTGTCATCAAGTTACTGGAAGGCACTCAGGGGCTTGGGGTTGTGCTTGCCGAAAATAAGAAAGCTGCCCAGTCTGTCATAGAAGCATTTCACGGTGTCAAAGCCAGAATTATCGTCCAGGAGTTCATCAAGGAAGCAAAAGGGGTGGATATCCGGGCGTTTGTAGTTGATGGTGAAGTGATTGGTGCCATGCGCAGGCAGGCACGCGATGGGGAGTTTCGGTCCAATCTTCACCGGGGCGGCGAAGCTCAGGTAGTTAAGTTAAGCCGTCAGGAAAAGCATGCGGCTATAATTGCAGCCAAGAAGATGGGGCTGGGTGTGGCTGGCGTGGATATGCTTCCATCCAAGCGTGGACCCCTGATCATCGAGGTAAACTCTTCACCGGGGTTGGAAGGCATTGAATCTGCCACCGGGGTGGACATTGCCGGACGTATTATTCAATATCTTGAGCGGAACGCAGGCAGCAAGAAGATTCAAAAAGACAAAATCAACGCCTGAGGCCCTTATGAAGGAAATTGTTATTGCGGAGCAGCGGATTGAACCCGGGACCTTCAAGGAAATTAACATTGCGATTGCGCGTCTGCCGTCGAGGACACAGATTCAGACACCTATATATGTATACCGGGCCAAAGAAGACGGTCCGGTCCTCGCATTGACGGCGGGTATGCACGGTGACGAAATCAACGGAATGGAGATTGTGCGCCGAATGATTGACCAGGGGCTGCACAAAGTCTCCCGGGGAACCACGGTATGCATGCCCATAATTAATGTTTATGGCTTTCTCAACTATTCCCGTGAGGTACCTGACGGCAAAGATGTGAATAGATCCTTCCCGGGTAGTAAAATCGGATCCCTGGCATCCAGGGTAGCCTATCACCTCACCCAGGAGATCATACCTGTTATTGATGTGGGCATTGATTTTCATACCGGTGGAGCTATGCGGACGAACTATCCCCAGGTGCGGTGTATGATGCAGGAACCACGAAATGTGGAGTTGGCGCACGCCTTTCACGCACCGTTTACCATTGATTCACCGTTTCGTCCACATTCTTTGCGACAAACAGCTGCCAAGAAAAAAAAGAACATCATTGTATTTGAAGGTGGTGAATCCCTTCGCATGGATGGGTTTGCCATTCAAGAGGGTATCAATGGCACGCTGCGGTTAATGAAATACCTGGGCATGATTGATGAGGCCCCGGCACCTGCCCATGAGAACAAGATCGTTTGGAGCTCAGCCTGGATCAGGGCCAGAACAGCTGGCTTGTTTCACCCGATAGTCGAAGCCGGGCAACTGATTCATAAAGGTCAATTGGTGGGTGCGATAACAGACCCGTTCGGCGAATATCGCGAAGAGGTAAAGACATCAGTGACCGGCCACGTAGTCGGACTGAACAATAATCCAGTAGTTAATGCGGGTGATGCCTTGTTACATATAGGCATGGACGACCACTGCCGGCTTGAAGCCAGTGGTGAAGAGTAGTTCTAGAAATCCGGGCAAGGAATAATCAACTTATCCTTCGGTGGCTTGCGCGGGTTTCGTGTAGGCCAGGAATACACGAGGCTGAATTCATGCGCCCCTCCGCTGCCTGGTCCGAGTTTGGAAATGGTATAGTCATAGCTATATCCAATGTTCAAAACATCTTTCTCGCCTTTCAGGGTTAGGCCCACCAGCAACACAATTGATTCATTGTTTGCAAAACCATTTACACTCTTGAATGGGATACCCCTGTACCAGGTGCCCAGGATCAATGGCTCAAAGGTATAGTACATGCCCACATCCATTTGATTGAATTGCCCCTGGTGGCGGTACTGCGCAACCGGTGTGATGCTTCTCTCCCGGGGTCTTGCATATACCCCTGTACCGAGTGCTCCGGGTCTGAAGAGAATCTTATATCCACCGTGAACCGAGATTTTCATATCCAGGTTGTCCTTCGCGCCGAGGATACTCTGACTCGGATTGGTAATGTGATGGGCTGCTACGCCAAGCCAGGCGTTCTTGGAAAAGAACAAACCGCCAAAAGAGATGTCTGGGATAAATGCACTCTGTCCGGTGTTGAGGGCCTCGGCAGTGCCCCGAACAATTTCACCGGTGTTGGGATCAAACTGATCACCAAATGTGAGCCTTCCAAAGTTGATGGATCGATTTATGACGCCTACCTGAACTCCAGGTCGGAATGATAATGTCTTTGTGATTTGAAGCTGATAGGCGTATTGCAAAGCAAAGCTAATGGACTGCAAACCAACGCTACCCACGTAGTCCCGGGTGAGCAGGGCACCAACACCGCTGTTCTTATCTTCAATGTAGAAATCGGCGTACGCCGAAATAGTTGTAAAATTGGCATCAATGGCCGGCCACTGATTGCGGTAGTTCATTCCCACCCTGCCCTGTTGTGTTGAACCAGCGAAAGCCGGATTGAGGTACAATGGTGCCGCATAAAACTGAGAGAACTGAGGGTCTTGCGCAGTTACCGAATGACTTGCAAACAGCATCAAAGCACACAGTATCGGAAGAGCCCGGTACACCAACATGGGGTAAGTCAATCGCCTCATCTGAGCAAAGTAAATCTATTTGGCTGTCTTATGAAAGGAACCCGGTTCCGATTAATTAACGACAAATTCGGCCAAAATATATACTTTAGTGGAGTTTGGTCGTTTTAAAATTGGAATGTATAGTCATGAATCAGCAGGTTGCGTGATGGAGCGGAAGTTGGAACTCAGCAGGATGCGTTCGATTGGATATTTTATTCTGTTCTGGTGTGCTTCGGTGAGTACATTTGGGCAGAGCCTGGAGCAATACAACTGGTATTTTGGCAACTCGACGCAGGCCATCCGGTTTAACCGGATAACCGGACAGCCAAGCCTGGTCACCAAGGCAATTCCCATGGGCACGGGAGGCAGTGCCACTGCTACAGACCCTGGCAACGCCAACCTATTATTTTATACAGATGGGCAACTAATTTACGATGCCATCCATACCCGCATGCCGGGAGGCCTGGGGCTTACGGCTAATACTTCCGCTAATCAACCTGTAGCTATTTGTCCGGTGCCCGGGGCAGCCAATAAAAACAAGTATTTCATCTTTACAAATACAGCCAGTTTCACCACCGGTGGGACGATCAGTGTAAGTGTAGTGGACATGGCCTTGTTTGGCAACGCCGCATTTCCGTCACCTCCGCTTGGCGATATTGAATCCAGGAATTTACCTACAGGACTTTCCAACCGATCAGAGGGGATGATCCTGGTGCCCCACAGCAATGGCACGGATTATTGGTTGATTACCCAGCAAGTAAGTTCACAGAGTTTTTCATCCACACTTATTAATGCTTCAAGCTATACTGGCACCTTTACAACCACCACGGTTTCCGGACTGGCCTATCCTACTACGATTGCTAATTTTTCGTATCACGCCGGCAAGAAAAAGCTGGCCGCAGCTGCTCAGGATGCAAGCACGGACGCAATCATTCTTGACTTTAATCCAACAACTGGGGGGATAGCCCTGGACCGGTACATTCTCAATTCTGGAAAACCGACAACCACCAACCAATCCATCTATGATATTGAATGGTCATTGAAGGGTGACTACCTGTACCTGTCTCGTTATGGTGAGGCGGGTTTAGCTGCCGATGTATTGCAATATGACTATGTCAATCCAACAACGACCCTTACCTCGATTCTGCCATCGGCCGTGTTCAGAAGCTATGGATTACAAATGGCGCCTGACAGCAGTATCTATCACTTGTACCAAAAAGTTTCAGGCGGTCCCTTTTTGGTTGGGAAATTTACCAAGCCGGACACTATCGCATCTCAGGTAAATTATCAATCCGCTCAATTTACTTCAACTGATTTTGCAGGCACTCAGTTCCCATCCTTTTCACCCAGGACAAATCCCAATCTTGTTGTCAGTTTCACCTCGATAGGCACATGTCAGAACAACAACACCACCTTCTTTCCGGATATCCAGCCTGGCGCCGACAGTGTGCTCTGGGATTTTGGTGACACCCAAACTTCCAAAGCATGGAGTCCCGTACACAAATTTGCTCAAGCACAGACTTTCAATGTCAAGTTAACCGCTTTCTATCAGGGACAAAGTCAAAGCACCACACAGCCTGTAACCATCACTGCTTTTGCATTGAAAATTCAGATGACTCAGGATACTACTGCTTGTCGATCTGAGTTTCCGCCGCCACGTGGCACGTCATCACCCAAGCAATTTTCTGTAAAGGCAAGTGTACAAGGTGGAAATCCGGTATCCTACACCTGGTCCAATGGTGATACAGGTCCCACCCTGACGCCCGACTCGGCAGGTTATTATTATGTGGTGGTTAAAGACGCATCTGGTTGCTCGACGTATGCCGGCGTAAATGTGAAAGAATACAAACTGCAGGATCAGCGTGCCAACATCTGGTACTTTGGTAATAAGGCAGGCATTGACTTTAATACTATTCCGAATCCACCCAAAGCGCTCAGCAACAGTGCTATGAATGCTCCGGAGGGTTGTGCGATCATCTGCGACCGAAACGGGAATGCGATATTCTACACGGACGGAGATAAGGTGTATGATAAGAAAGACAACCAAATTGCCTCGGGCATCGGCGGGGATCCATTGGCTTCTCAGTCAGCCATCATTGTACCTGTACAGGGTGACGAGACACTCTTTTACATTTTTACTAACGAGGCGATCAATGGAACCTCCGGAAACCTTGTAAAATATTCGTTGTTTGACCTAAAACAGAACAACGGCCTGGGTGCAGTGGTGAAGCAAAACCAGATTCTGTTTAGCAAAGGCACTGAAAGAATTACAGCCAGTGGAAAGTGGCTTGTCGTGCATGAACTCGGAAATAATACATTCCGTGTTTATCCGGTTTCGGCAGCCGGTATTGGAGACCCGATACTCACTGCGATTGGTAGCGACCATCCGTTCAGCTACCAGCAGGCTGGTGAGGGCTATATGAAATTGGGGCCAAAGAACACGCTCGCCGTTACTTTGTCTTTGTCGCCAAGTAATAACCTCATTGAGTTGTTCCACCTAAATGACACAACCGGAAAGCTGACCAACTACCGGAAGATTACCCTGAAACAGAATGGTATAAATGGTCAGATTTACGGACTTGAATTTGGTTCCGGTGGCAATAAATTATTTGCCACCCTTAAAGGGTCGCCATCGCCTTCTCAGGTTCATGAGTATTTCATTGACTCCATTGGCCATCCTTACTTCCGCAACCGAACACAAAACAACAGCGAGTTAGGTGCATTGCAGGTTGGCCCCGACGGTCAGATTTACATGGCCATCAATGGAAGTAGCGTATTGGGCACCATTCAATCGGTGGGCGACACAACCAAATCATCTCCTATTAATTTCAGCGGATTTACCCTGGCTGCAGGAACCAAGAGCCAGCTGGGCTTACCGAACTTCATCCAGCAAATTTCCAATGCCTTTGGCGGACCCTCGATTGATATCACAGGGTTTTGTCTGGGCAGTCCCACCAATTTTGTGGGTACACCCACCGATCAGATAGATGTTTTCGGATGGTTCTTTGGTGACGGTGGCAGTGACACCCAAGGCACTACCACGCACACTTATGCAACGGCAGGTCCGTACACGGTTTCCCTTCACCTCACCAACCGATGCGGACTCGATACGACTATGGTGAAACCAATTACGATCAACAATCCCCCCAAGAAGCCAACATTGCCAGGAGCAAGCGCTTTATGCAATGGTCCGGTAACGCTGGATGCCAACACTGGGAATTTGCCCGGTCTTACCTACTTGTGGAGCGATGGTGAAACCACCAAGACCATTAGTATAAATCAGCAGGCTATTGTAGGTGTCACCATCACCGATATTAATGGTTGCACCTCCAATGCCACCACCCTGGTTGCCGACAACCAGCCTAAGGTAGACATCGGTCCTGATCAAACATTATGTCAAAATTCATTTACCGTTGCACTCAACGCTCAGAACCCCGGTGCCACTTACGCATGGACGGTAAATGGCGGACTGGCTACTTCTGCTCAAAGCAGACCACTGGATACCACTTTACCCGGCACATTTATCTATAAAGTAACCGTAACCGATCCGGTTACCACCTGTTCCGTAACTGACCAGGCTGCGTTTACGGTGGTGGCATCACCCTCGTTTATTCTGACTGGTACCAATCCTACATCTTGCCTGGGGTCCAATGGTAGCTTAACCATTCAACTAAATACAACGTCACCTGCCACCGGACCCTATCAGTACTTTATTACAGGACCAGGCGCATTCAACTCACAAGCCATTGACCAGGCCGCCCCCAAGTCAGTTACCCTTCCCGGGCTGAAAGCCGGTACCTATTCCGGGGTTGTGGTTGACCAGGTGTCCGGATGTACGATCTCGCAATCATTTGGATTGACTGACGCCGTATGGACAGCGAATGCAGTGCCCGTCACCAACTGTGATCCTGTGCAGTTTAATGTTAGCACTTCGGCTGCACCAGCGCCTACCCTGCCCATTCAATATACTGTTACGAATGGCGCCACCAATCAAGTCACCGGGCCAACATCCAGTGCGATAGCTAATTTTACAACCTCGCCTGCCATGGCCGTAACCGCGGGACAGACCTCAACATTCACCATTCAACTAACGGACAATGCAGGTTGTATCAATACTATTAACGTGCCCGTAACACCTAACTTACCTGTACCAGTAACGATCAATACCAATGGCATCTGTAATGTCTCTCCAACCATTACAGCCTCCGGGGCAACCAACTACTCCTGGTCAGGACCGGGTATCGTCGGACCCACAAACGGTTCCAGTATTGTAGTCAGTGGTCAGGGCCAATTTACCTATACCTTGGTGGCATCCTCTGCGGGTGCTTGTACCAACACCCTAACTACCACAGTAGATCTGGATGTGGTGAGCCCTACCTTTACACAAAGTGATCCTTGCCAGAATAATGTAGTATTGACCGCAGCTCCCACCGGTAACTATACGTACCGTTGGTATAAGTCCGGTGTATTTCAACCGACCTTGCTGGGTCAGTTTGTCTCGCTTGGATTAAGTGAGGATGGTGCATCCTATCAGACTGAAACATTCAATACAGTTAATGGCTGCTCCACCAAATCACCGGCGAAGACCATTGCTGTGACAGGCGTTGTGGATGCTGGCCTTTCGTCAACGCCCGTTTGTGATGACAACAAACCCTTTACACTGACTGCTACTACAACAGCCACCGGGGTAGGCTATGCCTGGTCGCGCAATGGTACCACACTTACCGGATTAAATACAGCATCTATTTCACAAACGAATGCCGGCACCTATCAGGTGGACATCACGAAGGCCACGTGCAAGGCCACATCAAAATTGATTATTATCAAGGCACCTATACCGGTGGGTGTTTTGCCCAATCAAGTCATCATCTGTAATGATCCGGAAAACAAAGATCCAAAAACCAACCAGGTTGATCTTGACCCAGGGGCCTTTACGAAGTATGATTGGTTCAAAAACGATCTTAGCATCTCCTATTCGTCAAGGGTATACACTGCCACCAGCCAGGGAACTTACAAAGTTGACCTGACCAATTCATTCGGCTGTGTTGCTTCCGATCAGGTGGTCGTTCGCAACGAGTGCATTCCCAAAATTGATGTCCCCAATGCTTTCCGGCCCGCTTCATCGATCACGGAGAACAAGGAATTCTACATTTTCAGCTACTTCATCACCGATGCCAACTTCCAGATTTTCCTGTACAACCGGTGGGGAGAGCTCGTGTATACCTCCAGTGACCGTTACTTTAAGTGGAATGGCGGGTACAACAATCAATTGAATTTGCCTGTGCCCGGAGGTTCTTATGCCTATGTCATTAAATATGTAAGTGCGTTTCATCCGGAGCGAGGCGTGCAGGAACAACGGGGTGGTATTCTGTTGTTGAGATAATTCTTCCTTTTAAATCTCGCAGCGGTTGCTTAATTATGTGGGTCGAAATACCGATAACTGCATTTGCCATGAAAAAATTCATCCCTGCCTTCCTGCTTATTTCCATGATGGTATTGCCTGCCGAAGCCCAGCTGTTCAAGACTTCGCTCACCCTGACGATTATCGATGAGCTTGGAAATTCAGTAGAAGGCGCTACAGTGATGATTTTCGAAAAGAAAGACGATTATCTGGCCGAGAAAAATCCAGCTGCACAGGGTGTTACCGATGCCAAGGGTGTCATCCGTCTCAAAGAACTTAAGCCGATGCAGTATTATGTGCTGGCACGTAAAGGAGACAAAGACAATATCGGAGGTGGCGAACAAGTAGGACCGCTGGAAGAAAAGAAATTCAATAAGGCGCGGGTTGTCATCCAATGACAAATCCAGTCTTTCACCTCCCCGGTGCCCTCGAGACTTATGCCCATGTGGCGGCTGGTGAAACTCTAACCGTCAAAAGATTCCAGAAACTGTTGCTTCATCCTGATGCGTATCAACGTACCCATCTTCCGGGTCACATTACCGGATCAGCATTCATCGTGTCTCCTGACCTGCAACAAACTTTGCTGGTTCATCATGCCAAACTTAACCGTTGGCTTCAGCCGGGAGGGCATTGTGATGGAGACCCGGATGTAACACGGGTGGCGCTACGGGAAGGCGAAGAAGAGACCGGACTACATACCCTCCGTCTGAGCACATCGGCCATATTTGATCTTGATATTCATCCCATTCCCCAGCGGAAGGATTTTCCAGCGCATGACCATTATGATGTGCGTTTTCTGGTCTATGGCGATCCGTCCGAACGCATTGTCGTGAGCGAGGAGTCTTTTGATGTCCGGTGGGTAGCGCTTTCACAACTGGCGGATTATTCGAAAGAGGAGTCCGTGCTGCGTATGCGCACCAAGGTCTTGCAATCAAAAATCTCATAAGGTTCTCTTCATAGCTCCTACCATGGTTGCACCCATCGGACAAGATCTCGACAAGGCACTCCAGTTGCTGGAAAACGGTGAGTTGGTGGCGATTCCTACTGAAACCGTCTATGGTCTTGCTGCAAATGCGTTGAACAGTCGTGCAGTGGCAAAAATCTTTGAAGCCAAGAACAGGCCATCGTTTGATCCTTTGATCGTGCATGTGGCTTCCATGCAACATGCACGAAAATACACCACCGAATTTCCCCTGCAGGCTGAAGCCCTCGCCCGTCGTTTCTGGCCCGGCCCCCTTACACTGCTTTTACCTAAAACAACGGAGATTCCTGATCTCGTAACGGCGGGTCTCGATCGTGTAGGACTTCGTTGTCCGGCGCATCCACTCACCATTTCATTGCTGGCCCATGCTCCATTTCCATTGGCCGCACCCAGTGCCAATCCGTTTGGGTACATCAGCCCCACCACCGCGCAGCACGTGCAAGATCAACTCGGGAATAAGGTGGGCTATATTATTGATGGCGGACCCAGCCGCGTGGGCATTGAATCAACGATTGTGGGATGGGAAAATAACGAACCCGTCATTTATCGGCTGGGCGGCATCAGCACAGAACTCATAGAATCCGTTGTCGGACCGGTACTGGTGAAACCCCACTCCACTTCACATCCTCAGGCTCCCGGACAATTGACCAGTCACTATGCACCACGCAAGCCCTTTCTGCTGGGTGAATTAAAGTCACTGGCTATAGCCAATCAGCACAAGCGACTTGGGATCCTTTCCTGGAAGGGATTTGATTCAATATCCGAATCAACACAATTGGTATTGTCCCCCAACGGTGATCTTACCGAAGCTGCCCATCACCTGTTTTCAATGATGCGGACGCTGGATGAATCACCTGTCGAAGTCGTGATTGCAGAAGAAGTTCCCGATCAGGGTTTGGGTCGGGCGATCAATGATCGCTTGCGTCGAGCTGCAGCCAAAGTATAATTTTCCACTACCCCCAAGCCGAATAATGCATAGTCGTATTTCACTGGATCTTCCGGGTCAAGCTGCTTCAGTTTTTCCGTCAGGGCTAAAGCCGTCTTCCAATTCATGGCTTTAGTATGAATCAGACCAAGCTTGCGGGCCACACGTTCTACGTGAAGATCAATGGGACAAATTAGCTGATCTGGACGGATCGATTTCCAAAGTCCGAAGTCAACTCCTCCCTCATTGCTGCGCACCATCCACCGGAGATACATGTTAATTCTTTTGCATGCCGAGTTTCTGGCCGGTGTTGCAATGTGCTTATGCGTACGCCTTGGAGCTTCTGGCAAACTAAAGAAGGTCTCATGGAAGCGTATGAGGCCAGAGGTAATGTTGGCTTCACCAGCCGCTGGCGAAAAAAGTGCTTCCAGGGTGGGGTTCTGTCGGTACCAATGTTGCAGAAAGTGAACGAAGTAAAGCAGGTCCGTATCATTAAAGGTGCGGTGGACAAACCCTTCCAGGCGCTTTAGATCTTGTGAAGAATGGTGCAGAACAAAGTCATGGGGTTTGTTATCCATCCTGCTAAGGATTTCTTTAGCATTCCGCAAAATTACGGAACGCTGGCCCCAGGCCAATACAGCCGCGAATAACCCTGCGATTTCTATGTCGGCGCGGTGGGTGTAGCGGTGCGGTATCGACACAGGATCGTCTACAATAAACTCCGGTCGCTCATATCGTTGAACGCGTTCATCGAGAAATTCCCGGAGTTCTGTAAGGCTGGTAAATGGCTTTCGCACCGGGCTATTTCAAAAACCTGATTTCAACCCTGCGATTGATGAATCGAGAAGCATCATCACGACCCTCAACAAGGGGTCTTTGCTTGCCATAGCCATGCTGCCCCAGTCGGTTGGCTGCAATGCCTTTATTTTTCAGGTATTCGACCACGCGTGTTGCCCGGTTACGCGAAAGTTCCAGATTATATTCTTCCGATCCCACATCATCGGTGTGGCCACTGAGTTCTGCATGCCAATCCGGTTTGTCGTTCATGATGCGGACTATTCGATCCAGTTCCGGAAAAGACACCGGCAATAACTCATACTTATCAAACTCAAACTGTATGTTCTTCAGGATATAGGTCTCTTCTGGTTTGATTTCGCGACCATCGGACCATATCAGTGGTTTTGGTGCAACTTCAGGAACAGGGTCAGGATCAATGGCACTTACCGACACATCATCCAGATAGATATAGGCACTCCCTGACAACATGGGACTCTTGCCTTTTCGGTTGTCCAGGGACGTAAACTGGGTAGTCAGGTTATCGAAGAAATTGCCGATGGTGATAAATTTCTCTCCACCGTGGGCCGTGTAAGTCATTTGCGCCAGCTCCCAGCTGTTCTTTGAGAATGGCTCCTGATGAATAACTGATAGTGTGGGTTTCCGGTTAATGACCAGATCATCCTTGATGGTAAAAGAAGAGTCGGTGAGCAGTAGCCCGATCCGATCCACGGAGTAGACCGAATACGAAGCAAGCTTGAAGTAGAATTCAATGTTATAACGACGTCCGGGCTTCAATGGCTCCTTGAGTTCACCCTGGACGTATTCTCGATAACTCCGAGGCTTGCTGGTGGGTCGGTTCCATACATATATTCCCACATAGGCAGACCCGCCATGTGGATTTGATTCGCCAGCCCAATTGAACGGCACGTCGCAATCTCCCCAACTGCATTGGTGAAAGTAGTCCGGGGTGCCAAGATTTACCGAAGCCCAGCCTGGCAAATTAAAGTCCTTGCTCTGGGTGCTGAAATTATTCGGGCACCGGATATGATCTTCAAACCCTGGATTGTTGACCAGGTTCTGAGACAAGCACGTGAAAAAGCCTGCTGCGAAAAACCCAATCAACAGCCCACGATACATGGCTATTTATAATAGGTGACTTCAACTTTAAAGGGTGCGCAGTCGGTGGAACCCAGCCTTTCACAGGCTGACCGCGAAATGCGAAGCATAATGGATGGATCAGCGGATGTTGGCGCTCCGGTTATGCGAACAAAGACTTCCTGATTGGTGGTCAGGTTTCGGACTTTAAGAATCGTGCCCGGTTTTACTGTTCGATGTTGCCCCAGGTACTTTCTGTTTCCTTCTGTTCCTGGTATCAGTTCCACCATGCCGGTTTCCCGAATTTCATCCGTACCCGTTATGGATTCAGAAATGGCTACGGGGTTGGTCTTTACCTCTGCAGGCTTCCCCTCCGTTACGGGCTGGTCTTTAATAACGATCGCCTTGTTCGTCGGCTCTGCCACGGTGAGTACCTGACCAATTTTCAATTCATTTCCATCCAAAGCGTTCCATTCCTTCAGCTTGCTTACCGTCATTCCGTATTGCCGGGCAATCGAGAACAGTGTCTCTTTGGGTGCGACCGTATGCGTGCTGGCTGAAGTGGGAGACGTTGTCTCTGCTACAGTATCCGTAATGGTTTTCTTTCTGATAACAATTTCCTGTCCGAGGCTCAAGGACGTCTCTTTGAGGTTGTTCCAGGCCTTGATGTCATCCACTGAAACGTTGTATTGCCTGGCAATTGAAAAGAGGGTCTCTTTGGCAGCCACTTTGTGCACCACGCCATCGGCGGTCACTTTGGGCGGTTGCCCTTTAACGCGTGGCGTGTAGGGTACTTTCAGGATTTGGCCCACTTCGATGCCGGCATCCGCAGAAGGATTCTGGGCCAATACATCGGCAATGCTGGCGCCGTACCTTTTGGCAATGCTGTACAGGGTCTCCTTTTCACCAACCTGGTGGATGACATACACCTTACCGTTGATGGTTTCACTACGAAGTGAATCCGGCGTGGACGACAAGACGAGGCTAAATAGCAGTAATTGAAACATAGTTTGTAATTCTAACGAAAATTACCACTTCCGCTGTACCCGGAGCAACCCAAAAGCGTTGAATTACTTACTATTTTTACAAAAACACGCCTATGAAGTCCTTCCCGTTCACCCTGATTTTCTTTCTGGCCTGCTTTGGCCTCTCTGCCCAACAGAAAACGAAGGTTATGGTCATGGAAATCAAGTCCGAAATTGATCCCCGGATGATGCGGTATGTAACGCTTGCCCTCGAGCATGCCGAGAAAACCAATGCCGACTACATCATCGTAGACATGGACACCTATGGTGGCGTACTGACGGATGCCAAAGACATCGTCGACAAGATCATGAATGTAAAGAAGCCCATCTGGGTGTTTGTTAATTCAGACGCCGCTTCTGCAGGTGCTTTGATATCTATAGCCTGTGACAGTATCTACATGGCACCCGGAGCCAGCATAGGAGCTGCTACGGTAGTTGAAGGCGCGGGTGGAAATGCGGCACCGGACAAATACCAATCCTACATGCGATCCATAATGCGATCTACTGCCGAAACCAACGGTCGGGACCCTCGTATCGCAGAGGGTATGGTGGATCAGGACCTCGTTATTGAGAGTGTGAAAGAAGAAGGTAAGGTGATCACTTTCACAACCGCAGAGGCGATGAAACACGGCTATTGCGAGGCAAAAGTGGAATCCATTGAAGAAATCCTTAAGCGAAACAAAATTGACAACTATGAAATCGAACGGTTCAAACTATCCGCCACCGAAAAGATCATAGCCTTCTTTCTCAATCCATTTATCAGTGGACTTCTTATCCTTGTCATCATTGGAGGAATTTACTTCGAGCTTCAAACTCCTGGTATTGGATTTCCGCTCATTGCTGCCGTCATAGCACTGGTGCTTTATCTGGTACCTTATTACCTCAATGGCCTTGCCGAATACTGGGAAATCCTCGCCTTGCTGGCAGGTTTGGTTTTGTTGGCGGTTGAGATATTCATTCTTCCCGGGTTTGGCGTGGCCGGGGTGCTGGGTATCGCGTTTACCGTCGGCTCATTGATTCTCATCATGCTGAACAATGACTTCTTCAATTTTGATTTCGTTCCCCTGGGTGATATTGTTGTTGCGATGTTTGCCACCCTGGGTGGAATATCCGGTAGTGTCCTGCTCTTGTTTTTGGGCGGTGCCCGGTTATCGCAGACCCGGGCTTTTAGCCGCATTGCCCTCACCGACACGCAACAAGCCGAGAAAGGCTACACCTCTACCACCCATTCAGCAAGTTTGCAAGGAAAAGTTGGTACCGCCTTTACCGTATTGCGTCCCAGCGGCAAGGTGCTGATTGACGACGTGGTGTACGATGCTTTCACCCGGGGTGAATACCTGGAGCAAGGAGACTCCATTGAAGTAATCAGTACAGAAAGTTCTACCTTGCGCGTACGGAAAAAAGTCTAATGAAAATACTTGGCGTAATACCTGCCCGATATGCATCCTCCCGGTTTCCCGGGAAACCCCTGGCCGATTTGTTGGGCAAGTCTATGGTGGAGCGCGTCTATCTTCAATGTAAGAAGGCCAAAAAATTGAACGAAGTGGTGGTCGCAACTGACCATCAACAGATATATGACCACGTCACGGGTTTTGGTGGCAAGGCATGCATGACTTCTGAGCAACACCCCAGCGGCACTGACCGGTGCTTTGAGGCATTGCAAAAGCAGACTGAAGGGTTTGATTTTGTGGTTAATATTCAGGGTGACGAGCCATTCATCAATCCCATGCAAATTGATCTTCTGTGCAGCTCTTTGCATGAGCGGACAGAACTGGCCACCCTTATTCAGCGGATAAAAACACTCGACCAACTTCACTCTCCCAACGAAGCCAAGGTGGTGCTCAATCACCGGAAAGAAGCTTTATATTTTAGCCGGTCGCCTATTCCCTTCGTCCAAAAAACAGCTCCAGAGAGTTGGATTTCATCCACGACTTTCTACCGCCATGTGGGGTTATATGTTTATCGCAAGGACATCCTCGAGCGAATTACCGAACTGCCGGTATCTCCCCTGGAAAAAGCAGAATCACTTGAACAACTCAGATGGTTGGAGAACGGACTTACCATTGAGACAGTAGAAACTGATCTCGAGGATGGGATGTGCATTGACACGCCCGAAGACCTGGAACGCGCCCGCCTTTACCTTCGCGAGATCACTCACCACGGGCCTTCAGCCTGAGTTTCTTCTCTGCAAAAGCATTGAGCGCTGCCGTAACGGCTGGAATATCTTTGGATACCAGGTAAGATCCCAACACGTGACCTCCTGCCCCCGGAATGGCCACCATCTCCTTGAGCGAATCAGGTGTTGCCAATTGTGCATGCATTTCTTTCATCGCACTAACCTTTACCGTCCGGTCCTGTTCCTGCTCATTCTTAAAATAATATAGCGTGATACTTGGACAATGTACGGCTGCAAAAGTCGCGGGGGTCATTTTGTCTTCCAGCATCTCCTGCAATTGCACAACAGCTTCCATCCGGTAAGGATTATTCCAATATCGGTCTATCACTGAATCTTGTTTAATCATGCGGCTCTTCCCTCCCACCACAAGGCGCGCGATTTGGAGTCCCCAGGGGTCATTCACGAGATGTGCATTATCATCGTTGATAGCAATATTTGGAGACATGTTCAATAAGGCATATACATCTTCCGGATAAGTAGCGGCTAGAATCAAGGCCATCGTTGAACCGGTTGAGGTGCTCATGACGATCACGCGGTCACCGAGGGCTTTACCAATTGCCAGCGCTTCACGCGAACTTCTCCACCATCGATCGGGAGTGAAGTACAACAATTGCTCTGTCGTATCAATGCCATGGTCAGCGAGGCGTGCCAGGTAGAGGTTACAACCGTAGCGGCGTGCAAAAGCCTTATGGACGGGATCGCCTTCGGCCTGGCTGGCTGAAAAGCCATGCAGGTAGACAATACTAAATGGTGTCTTTTGGCGGGAAGAATCTGCCCACACAATACGTGCTTCATTATCCGCCTTCACGCGGTGTTTTGATTCCTGATTGGCGACGTATTCCTCGAGATCATCTGCTGTTTGCGGGACCACCATGGGTGCAGGATCCCATTGCGGACGGTCGGGCTCAGGTCCCAGAAAGTAAATACCACCAATCAGAATGATGGGGAATGTGACGTAAATGATTTTCTTATTCATAGGTATAGATAAGATAAAGATAGAGAAACCGATTCATTTCACCTGAGAAACGACCGGGCTATCAATAAGAAAGCCGGACCATAGTGTCCGGCTTTCCAGTTTAAAAAAGCATTCGGCTGGGGGCGGCTAAAAATTCCTAAACCTGCCTAAACTGGCGCACTGACCGACAAGCGATCTTTGCGTGACCCAACCAAAAAGAAGGCACTCCGGCACCGGCAAAAAATATTTACCACCAACAACCACTACGAATGGAGTAAATAACCAGTCATGCCGGAAATGCCATGTCTTACGCACGATCAAACGACACAACCCCGACAGGTCATGTGCAGTCGACGAAATGCCGTTTGCGTGCTTAGTCCACATTGTCGTGCAGGAATTTATTGTTGCCCAACAAGTTGTTATCATCATTCAAATTGTACTTCGATATGAACCGATCCGAGGAATGCGGTGCGTTCTCCATTTTCACACCACGGCGCAGGTAAGCGGGAAGGGTCCATTTCTCGTTGAACTCTTCTTTGCTCATCTCCTGCTTGCGGGCTGCCTTGAGTTTCTCTCGACGCTCACGGGCCTGCTGCTCGAGGCGTTGCTTGGTCTTGCGCAGCTCCATCAATCCTTCCTCATTGATAACCTGGTCGGCTGAAATTTCCTTACCTACTTCAAACTCATCGTCGTCGCGACGTGAATTATCCATGGATTCATCTTCTTCTTCTTCATTATCATCCTCCAGGCGATTGACAGGCTCCTGGGAAAACAAGTCCAGGGTATAGCTGCGTTCTTCCAGCGGAGTTTCCTCCTTGCGGATTGGCCTGGTCTCAGGCTTCACATAGATGGGTTTATTAACAGGCTTGGGTTCCGGCTTCACCTCCACCGGCGCCTCGACCTTCACGGGCTGAATCACCGGAGGAGTCACCACCGGGGTTTCCATCACAGGCTCTTCGATAACGGGCTCAACAGGTTTTGTAGCGCGCGGAAAGTCAAACATGGTTTCCAATTTCGCCGGCTCTGTTGCGATGAGAGGTTCTGTAACTTTCAATTCAATTTCATGGTTGCGCTCATTGACAGAGTTATCTGTCTTTTCATCAACAACCACGCTTTTCTCCAGGTCGAGTACTTTGCGGGATTCGGCACGTTTGGGTGCCACACGGCCTTCGCCCATGAATCCGGTGGCAATGACCGTCACGCGGATGCAGTCACCCAGCAGCGGATCCACACCATGACCGAAGATCACTTCACACTCATCACCGGCCTGTTCCTGAATATATTCGGTGATCGTGCTGAGTTCATCCATCTGCAACTCCGCCTGCTCGCCAGAAATAATCGACAACAGGATACGCTTGGCACCCATGATGTCCTTGTTGTCGAGTAGCGGAGAGGCCAGTGCCTGCTCAGCGGCACGCAGTGCACGATTCTCGCCACTGGTCTCTGCCGATCCCATAACGGCTGCGCCAGCGTTAAGCATGACGGTACGCACATCCTGGAAGTCAACGTTCACATAACCTGCGAGGGTAATGATTTCAGCGATGCCTTTCGCAGCCGTGGTACAAACTCCGTCAGCTTCACCAAAGGCCTGGCTAATGGATAAGTTGCCAAACATTTGACGCAACTGGTCATTGAGGATGGCGAGCACCGTATCACAACTTGCCCGCATGCCATCGAGGCCGGCCTGCGCCTGGGCAATTTTTTTACGGCCTTCGAAACCGAACGGCATCGTAACGATACCCACGGTCAGGATGTCCATTTCCTTGGCAATCTTGGCGATCACCGGGGCTGCACCTGTTCCGGTACCGCCGCCCATGCCCGCCGTAATGAATACCATTTTGGTTCCCGCGAGTACTTCACGGATCTGCTCTTTGCTTTCCATGGCAGCTGCGCGACCCACTTCTGGGTTAGCACCGCAACCGAGTCCTTCCGTAAGGTTTGTTCCGATTTGCAATTTGGTGGGCACCGGACTGCTATTCAGTGCCTGCAAATCAGTGTTGCACACGATAAACTCAACATCCTTGATGCCGAGTCGGAACATGTGATTCACCGCATTACTGCCGCCGCCACCAACACCAATCACCTTGATGATTGATTTATGGTGCCTGGGCAGGTCGAATTTGTAGGTGGCTCCAGGTTGAAACATGACTTGTGTATTTAGTAGTGGTTGAATAAATTCTATGTTAATATTCATTCTTTCCATCGAGGTCATCGATCAGCAGACCCTTGGTCTTATTGAGGATACTCGAAAAGAAATCTGATGTAGGACGTACTTTCTTTACTTTGGAAACAACTTTGTTTTCCTTCGCTTCGCGGTATCGCTCTTCGCGTTCGTCGAGGGAGCGGAAACCGGCCAGCACCAATCCAACCGCAGTAGCGTACATGGGGCTCTTTACCGATTCAAACTTACTCTTACCGAGGTGCTCATTTGGGTAACCAATGCGAGTATCCATTCCGGTCATATACTCCACCAGGTGCTTCAGGCTGGCCAATTGTGAGCCCCCGCCCGTGATGACGATGCCGCCAGCCAGTCGATTTTCAAATCCACAGCTGATGATTTCTGTGTGGACCATTTCAATAATCTCTTCCATCCTCGCCTGAATGATGTTAGAGAGATTCTTTACCGATATCTCTTTTGCTGCACGGTTTCTGATTCCGGGGATCGAAACGATTTCGTTCGGGCTCGCCTCTTCGGCGATGGCTTTACCAAACTTCGTTTTCAATTGTTCCGCTTGTTTGGCCATCACCATCAAACCAGTTTGTATATCGTTGGTGAGGATATTGCCTCCAAACGGAATCACCGAAGTGTGACGGATAATGTTATCGTAAAAGATTGCCACATCGGTTGTGCCTCCACCGATATCGATGAGGCAAACGCCAGCTTCCTTTTCCTCGTCACTGAGCACCGCAAGGCTGGAGGCCAGGGGTTCCAGGATCAGGTCTTCAATTTCAAGTCCGGCGCGGCGGACACACTTGTTGATATTATTGATGGCGCTGGTTTGTGCGGTGATGATGTGGAAGTCGGCTTCCAGCTTAACACCACTCATGCCCACCGGGTCTTTAATGCCTTCTTCATAGTCGACCGTATAGTCCTGGGGCATTACGTGGATGATCTCGCTGCCGGGCGGAATGACAATCCGGTACATATCTTCGGTGAGGCGGCTCACGTCCTCAATGCTGATTTCATCTTCGTTGGAAGAGCGGGTGATGCTTCCATGGTGGATAGTGCTGCGGATGTGCTGACCGGCGATTCCAACGTTTACCACGCCGATATCAATGCCGGACACTTCGCTGGCCTCTTTGATGGCCTTCTCAATAGCATAGACCGTCTTGTCAATGTTGGTCACGATGCCTTTGATCACACCTTCTGATTCGGCCTTCCCCATGCCGAGTACCTCGAGCTTTCCGTACTCGTTTTTGCGACCCACGATCACACATATTTTCGTGGTTCCGATATCAAGACCTACTACTATTTTTTCCTTTTCCATGACTGTAAGCTTTAAAAGTGGTTGTTTCTTTAGTTAAAAAAAGTGGTTCATCTATTGGGCAATTACCTGCCCGTTGTATTTAAGGTTCACACGTTCGTACCGAGTCCAGCCTTTTTGGGGCAATACATCTTTATAGAACACCATCAGATTGGATAGCTTTGTTTCATAATTTTCCGTCGTACCAAATTCGACGCGCTGACCGGTGACCTGTGGATAAATCACGATTTCACCACGGGCGTCGATATCCATCTGGGCGATCTGTGCTTTCCAGAACCGATCCTCATTAATGAAGTCGATCATGTCCATAAGGTCCTGTCCCCCTTCCATTTCATATACATTGCCTTTCTCCATCACCGCTTTGGCCCATCGTCCGCTGATGATCATTACCCGGGAGGTGAACTTGTCAGACACACCCATAACAATACCTTCTTCGGATAGGTAGGCATCGGGGCCATCTTCCTGGACGAGGCGGGCAATCGGACGGCGGAGATCAACGGAAACTATCAAGTTGCCTTTCAGGTCGCCGTATAATTCCGCATCCCGAATGTGTTTATCCATCATGAGTTTGGATTCAATGGCCTTCAGGTTGATGCGGGTGATGCTGGTTCCTTTGATCGTCTGTCCACTATTTTCCACCAGGCGCATCACATCACGTTCATCGAGGAAGTGATTTTCGTTGAGGTTGTCCAGTTCCACGACCACATTATTACATAGTGATCCACCTTGCTTGCGTTCGGTAAAAGCAATCAGGAAGGTTACTCCGACAAGGGCCGCAGCAATCTTTATTTCCTTCCTGATGTTCAGCTTTAACTTCATTGTTTTTTGGACAACATGTCCTTTATTGGTTTCACAAAAGTGTCAATGTCGCCAGCGCCCACTGTGGCTATCACTTCGAGTGGCAACGTCTCCAGTTTGGCCAGAAGGTCCTTTTTAGAACTGCGGATTTTCACCGGGCTTGTCACATCATTAAAGATGATATCCGATGTAACGCCTGGGATAGGTACTTCGCGGGCCGGATAGATGTCCATCATGACCAGGGTATCGGCAAGGCTCAGGCTTTGTGCAAAGCCGGCCGCAAAGTCACGAGTCCGGGTATACAGGTGCGGTTGAAATACTACAGTGAGCTTTCGTTCCGGGTACATGGCCTTGAGCGATCGCAGGAACGCTTCTATTTCGGTGGGATGATGTGCGTAATCATCCACGAAAATTCTGCCATGCTGGTTGAAAACGAATTCGAACCGGCGCCGCACACCGCGGAAACTTCCGAGTGCTTTTCGGATGACGTCATCATTGATTCCCAGATCTTTCGCCACGAGGGCTGCCGCTATCGCGTTCTCCACATTATGAAACCCAGGGACACCGAGCGTGATGCCATTGATTTGCGTGGAAGGTCCAATCAAATCGAATGTAAAAAATCCACCTGTGGTGGTGAGGTTCCCGGCAAAAAATTGCCCCTGGTTCATCCCGTACGTTTGCACGGTAATATTTTTATTGGATGCCGCTAATGATGCCACCGAATGGTGAATCATCAGCGTCCCCCCTTTATTTATCTGGCTGATAAAATCACCAAAGGACTTTAACATGCTCTGGTGGTCACCATAGATATCCAGGTGATCGGGATCAGCGGAAGTAACCACGGCCACATCCGGAAACAACCGAAGGAAGGAACGGTCAAATTCATCCGCCTCTGCAACTACTACGGTGTCCTTGCTGACATCACCCCGCATTACCAGGTTTGAATCATAGTTGGACGTGATGCCACCCAAAAACGCTACCATATCCTGCCCGGCAGTATAAATGATATGGGCAATGAGCGAAGATGTAGTCGTCTTGCCATGCGTGCCAGCCACCGCTACCGTTTTGTAGTCACGGGAAATCAACCCCAGGACTTCTGAACGTTTCATAATGGTGAAACCCTGGTCCTTGAGGTATAAATATTCCGTGTGGTCCTTGGGGATGGCAGGTGTGAATACTACCAATGTCTTCTCTTTTGAGAGGTAGCCAGGAATGAATTCCACTTTGTCGTCAAAATGGAGTTCCATCCCTTCCTCCATCAGCTCATGGGTAAGCGGAGTGGGTGTTTTATCATAACCGGCTACACGCAGGCCCTTCTGTCTGAACCAGCGGGCCAGGGCACTCATGCCAATGCCGCCAATGCCGAGAAAGTAAATGCTATCGTAGTCGTTAAATTTCACACCAGCAGTTTTTCAATTTCTTCCACTATTTGCTCAGCAGCCCTGGGCTTTCCCAGCCGGCCGATTCGTTCTGACAATACGGTGCAGCGGTCATTGTCGCGCACCAGCTTTAATGTTTCCTCTACCAGGGTGTTCCGGGCCTGCCAATCGGCGATCATAATGGCTGCTTCTTCTTTCACCAAGGCCATGGCATTCTTGGTTTGATGATCTTCAGCCACATTGGGCGAGGGCACAAGCACCGCGGGCTTCTTCGCAAGGCACAATTCAGAGATCGATAACGCGCCTGCGCGGGATATGACCACGTTGGCTGCAGCATATGCGAGGTCCATCTCTTTCAAAAAATCATACACCCGCACATGCCGAAGGTCTGCACCTGTCAATTCAGCCTTGATGTTCTCATAGTATACCTTGCCAGTCTGCCAGATCAATTGGATATTGGCTTTCACGATTTGGTCGAGCCCGGCTACGATGCTTTCGTTGATGGTGCGCGCGCCTCCGCTTCCACCCAGGACGAGAACTGTGCGCAGGCCCCCATCGAAACCAAAGTGACGAAGGGCTTCGTCCCGCTTTCCTTCGAGGTTAACAATGTCACGGCGAACCGGGTTTCCGGTCATTTGAATCTTAGACTTCGGAAAGTATTTATCCATGTTGGGATACGCCACACAAATCGTATTGGCGCGTCCTGCCAATTGCTTGTTGGTCAATCCGGCATAGCTATTCTGCTCCTGCAAAACCGTTGGCACTTTATACCAGGTTGCTGCGATCATCATCGGGCCGCTGGCATAGCCACCGGTACCAACTGCTACGTGCGGACGAAATGAACGAACTAGGCTTCGCGCCTTCCAGTAACTGGCGATTAGCTTAAATGGAAACTTCAGGTTAGCCAGGGTAAGGCTTCGTTGGATGCCACTGATCCAGAGTCCCACGATCTTATATCCAGCTTCAGGGACGCGGATCATCTCCATTTTTCCCAAAGCACCAACGAAAAGGATTTCAGCGTCCGGGTGCCGGTCACGGAAAGCATTGGCAATAGCGATCGCCGGGTAGACATGTCCACCGGTGCCGCCACCACTAATGATAATCCGATACGGTTGTTTCATCATATCAGGCTGCCTTTGCTTCTACGTTCTTGGTTCCTTTTTCCCTGTCTTCATCTTCTGATTGCTGTCCCCAGTTCTCTTCGAGTTCACCACGGCTCACACTCAAAATGATACCTACGGATAATCCAGCGAATACCATGGCAGTTCCTCCCATAGACACGAGGGGCAATGGCTGTCCCGTGATGGGGCCCAGTCCAACCACGACTCCCATATTCACCATGGCCTGACAGACCAAATCAAAACTCAAACCCGCAGAGAGCAATCCACCAAAAGCGCGCTCGGAATTGTAAGCGGCTTTCATACCCCGATGCAGGAGGATGATATATAGAATCAGTACTACCACGCCGCCGACAATGCCATACTCTTCAATCACGATTGCATAGACAAAATCAGAGTAAGGGTGTGGCAGGATATTGCGCTGGTCGCTGTTGCCTGGTCCTTTGCCGAAAATTCCACCCGTCGCCACGGCGATCCGCGCATGCTTGGCCTGGAAGGGAAGCTCAGAACCATTCACAAAACTCAGGATCCGGTTCTTGGCGGTTTCGCCACGCACACCAAACTTAAGTGCCACGGCACCAGCGAGAAGTCCGACGAGCACAAGCATCGCCAGGTATTTTACAGGCACACGGCCAATGAACATGATCAGCATACAGGTTGCGAAAAGCAGTACGGCTGTGGACAGGTTGGTTAAGGCAATCAGTCCACAGATCACACCCGACCAGATCAGGATTGGTATGAGCGATTCACGGATATCATCAATATTTTGCTGTTTCTTGGACAACATGCTGGCCAGGTTGATGATCAGGGCAAGGCTGGCAAAGTCAGAAGGTTGGAACGAACCAATAATGGGAATAGAGATCCAGCGGGCTGCATCGTTGATGGTGGTACCGTTGGTAAACGTATAGATCAATAGCGGCACGCTTACCCACAAAGCCAACCGGGATATTCTGGAATAGTACCGATAGTCAACCTTATGTGCGAGCCACATGGCAGCAAGACCCAGGAAAACCATGAACGTATGCTTGATCAGGATCATCTCCGGGCTGACCGTGCGCTTATAGGCCAACGTGCCGATGGAACTATAGACCACCAGGATGCTCACAATCGACAGTGCAAATACAACAGCCCAGATAACCGGGTCGCCCTGCAGATTTTTGTCAGACCATTCTTTGAACTTTTTCATTACTTCTTAGAATTATGAGCTGCTTCCATAGCTGCTTTAACCCTGATTACCTCTTCCCGAAACTGATTACCCCGGTCTTCGTAATTCTTGAATAAGTCAAAACTTGCGCAGGCCGGCGAGAGCAACACCACGTCGCCTTTGTTAGCCACGGCGAGTGCGAACGAAACCACTTCCGATATCCGTTGCGTTTCCAGAATTTGCGGAACCACTTTGTTGAAATACTTTTTCAGTTTATCGCTGTCGGTACCGAGGCAGATGAGGGTCTTCACCTTCTTTTCCACTTCGGCGCGAATGAGACCATAGTCATTGCCTTTGTCGACACCACCGGCAATCCAAATCAATGGTTTATCAAAACTTCCGAGGGCATAGATCACCGAATCAACGTTGGTGGCCTTGGAGTCATTGACAAATTCAACCCCATTGATCACACCAACCGTTTCGAGCCGGTGAGGTGCATTCTTAAATGTTTTCAGCCCTTCCCTGATTTTGGTGTCAGGTACTTTGGCCAGGTAGGCAGCAGAAACCGCCGCCATGGTATTCACCAGGTTATGCACGCCCTTGAGGGTAGTGTCGGACTGGGCGATTTTGAATTTTTTCTTTCCAAACTGGAAGGCCATCTTCTTGCCATCGAAGTGAGCCGATGCAATGGCTTCGGGATCGATGGAGATTTCAACCCGATAAGCCTCGGTTGAACGTTGTTTGGCTTCCGGGCCCGCAATCTTATCGTCAGCGTAATAGATGAAATAGTCCTTCGAGCCCATGTTTTTAACGAGCTTGAATTTGCTGTTGACATAATTGGCCATCTTGTTCTCGTACCGGTCAAGGTGATCGGGCGTGATATTGAGCAGGATACCAATGTGTGGATGAAAGGTTTGTGTACCATCCAGCTGGAAGCTGCTGATTTCCACGACATACCAGTCGTGATCACCGGAGGCTACCTTACGGGCCAGGCTCTCTCCCACATTTCCAGCCAGGGCCACATTCTTGTCGGCAGAAGCGAGCAGGTGATGGGTAAGCAACGTGGTGGTGGTCTTTCCATTCGTTCCGGTAATAGCGATCACCTTTCCCTTGACATAGCGGAAGGCAAATTCGATTTCATCAATGATCTGAATCTTCTTTGACTTGATCTTCTTAACGATGTCGGCCTTATCCGGAATACCCGGGCTCTTGATGACCAGGTTGGCGGTCAGGATTTTTTCTTCGCTATGTTGCCCCTCTTCAAACGCGATACCATGCTGCTCCAGGTCCTTCTTGTAGTGGGGTTTCAGCATGCCAGAGTCGGACACAAAAACGTCGAAGCCTTTGACTTTCGCCAACATGGCTGCACCGGTTCCGCTTTCTCCTCCTCCCAATATGACAATGCGTTCGCTCATGGATGTTGTATTCAATGGTTTTTATTTGATTCGTCTCATCGGAGTTTCAGTGTAGCCAGACTCACAATGGCCAGCAGAATTCCGACAATCCAAAACCGCGTTACAATTTTTGATTCGTGAATGTTTTTCTTTTGAAAGTGGTGATGCAGCGGTGACATCAGGAAGATGCGTCGCCCTTCGCCATACTTCCTGCGGGTATACCGGAAATAGGACACCTGCAGGATCACCGACAATGACTCCACAAAGAAGATACCGCACAACACCGGAATCATCAGCTCCTTGCGCACGGCCAGGGCCACCACGGCAATGATTCCTCCCATCGACAAGCTGCCTGTGTCGCCCATGAAGACCTGGGCGGGATACGAATTGTACCAAAGGAATCCTAAACAAGCGCCCACAAATGCCGTACAGAAAATCACCAACTCTCCCAGGTTGGGGATATACATGATGTTGAGGTAATTACTAAAGTCAACGCGACCGGAGAGGTAAGCAAAAATCGCCAGCGTCAATCCGATGATCGCGGAAGTACCTGCAGCCAGACCATCTATACCATCGGTCATATTGGCTCCGTTGGAGACGGCCGTGACGATCAAGACAACAATCAGTGTGTAGATAATCCAGGTGTAATCGGCATTCAACCATGAAATCAGACTGGCGTAATCAAATTCATTGTTCTTCAGAAAAGGAACCGTCGTCTTCGTTGACTTAACACCTGTTTCAGCGAGACCATTCAGGTCACTGGCCTGAATTTCACTCACGGCGACCGACGGCTGTTCTCGGATGACTACATGATCATTGAAGTATAAGGTAAGACCTACAATCAGACCGATCACAACCTGACCCACAATCTTAAACCGTCCGGCCAGTCCCTCTTTGTTCTTGCGGAATACCTTGATGTAATCATCGAGGAAGCCTATCAGACCAAGGCCCACCGTAGCGATGATCAACAAAATGATATACACATTGTCGAGTTTGGCCAATAACAAGGTAGGAATCAGGATAGCCGCGATGATGATAATTCCACCCATGGTCGGCGTACCTTTCTTTTGCATCTGACCTTCCAGACCCAGGTCACGGATATCCTCGCCTACTTGTTTACGACGCAGGAAGTCAATCAACCGCTTTCCGAAGAGGATGGTGATCAGCAACGACAACACGGCCGCCATGCCTGCCCGGAAGGAGATGTACTGAAACACACCGGCGCCAATCAGGTCGAATTTCTTATCCAGGTATGTGAACAAATAGTACAGCATTAGTTCGCAAACATTTTTAGCATTCTTGTAACTACCTCACGGTCATCAAATGGGCGCTTCACGCCTTTTACTTCCTGGTAGGTTTCATGTCCTTTGCCCGCCACGAGTATGATATCCTTTTCTTTGGCCATCATGCAAGCTGTCTTGATGGCTTCCTCACGATCCAGCATCACCAGTGTCTTCCGGGCATCTGTCGGACCAACACCTTTTTGCATTTCACGAATGATCTCCAGCGGATCTTCATCCCGTGGATTGTCGGAGGTGAATATGACCTTGTCTGAATATTTGCAGGCGATAGCTGCCATCAGGGGTCGTTTGGATTTATCTCGATTGCCTCCACAGCCTACGATGGAGATCACCTTCTCTTGTCCGGAGCGGAAATTCGAAATGGTCTCCAGCACATTTTTCAGTGCATCGGGCGTATGGGCATAGTCCACGATGGCAGTGAACTTTGATCCGGGCAGTACAAGTTCGAAGCGTCCCACCGCGCCGGTCATGGCTGAAAGCTTCAAGAGAACGTCTTCACTATTTTCACCCAGCAGTACAGCTGCGCCGTATACCGCCAACAAGTTGTACGCATTAAAATCGCCGATCAGCTTGAACCAAACCGGACGGTTGTCAATTTCAAGTTCCAACCCCTGGATAGAGTTGGTCAAAATTTTCGCTTTGAAATCAGCCACCTTCTGAAGGCTGTATAATTTTTTGGATGCCTTGGTATTTTGCAGCATGACCATCCCTCGCTTGTCGTCTACATTCACCAGGGCGAATGCATCGGAAGTAAGGTTGTCAAAGAAAATTTTCTTGGCGCGGATGTAGCTTTCAAACGTCCTGTGATAGTCGAGGTGATCATGGGTGATGTTCGTAAACAATGCGCCCACAAAATGAAGCCCTTCAATGCGTCCCTGGTCGGCTGCGTGAGAACTTACCTCCATAAAACAATGTGTACAGCCAGCCTCGAGCATTTTAATCAGCAACAAGTTGATCTGAATGGGATCCGGCGTAGTGTGTGTGGAGGGAATGGCCTGATCAAGAATGCGATTTTCAACAGTGGACAATAATCCGCATGGGTGACCCAGTGCCCCGAACAGCTTATACAATAAGGTGGCAACGGTGGTCTTTCCATTGGTACCCGTCACGCCAACCAGCTTTAGTTTACGGGAAGGATTGCCGTAGAAGTTACCGCAAATGATACCCAGTGACTTGGTCGTGCTCTTCACGGTGATGTAGGTGATGCGGCTGTCAACCTGCTCAGGCAACACTTCGCATACGATGGTTGTTGCACCATCGCGGATGGCACCTTCAATAAAGCCATGTCCATCCGACTTGGTACCCTTCAGGGCAACAAAAATGAATTCAGGCTTCACCTGTCGGGAATCAAAAGCCACGCCCTGTACCGAGCGATCCATGTCCCCACAAGTCGATGTGATGCGTACGCCGTATAATATGTCGCGTAGTTCCATCATGAATTCAGGTGAATACGGATTCTGGTGCCTTTTGAAATGCGGGTTCCCGGATTAAGTGATTGATCCGAAACACGGCCTTTGCCCTGATGTTCGACCCTTAACCCGGCCTTCTCCAATAAATAAATGGCGTCACGGAGGGTCATGCCCTGCACATCCGGCACGAGGTCCTTGATGATGGCGTTGCGCCTCCACGTAATGGCATTCCCGTTTTTCGCAGCACGGATCCACTCTTCATCAGTCTGGGAGTGGTTTGAAATACCCAACTCATTGCAAAGCAGCACCAGGTCTGGCTGATATCCTGCCCGGATAGTGGGGAACACGCCAAGCTCCAGGTTTGGCTTTTTCTCCATGGCCACATGCAATTGCAGGTCACGTGAATAGATGTTGTCGGCGATCTCTTTGAATACCGGACCGGCCACGCTGTTACCATACTGGTAAATGCCTTTCGGATTCTTGATCAGCACAATGGCAGAATACTTTGGAGCATGGGCCGGGAAATAACCAACAAACGAAGTGATGTACTTCTTTTCATAGCGACCATCCTTCAGGATTACGGCGGTACCCGTTTTGCCGGCAATGCGATAGTAGGAGTTACGCAGGTTCTTGGCCGTACCCCGATCCACTACGCCTTCCAATAATATCTTCAGTTGGTTTAGCGTCTCATTGGAGCATATTTTAGGATTCAGTGTTTCCGTTTCGAATTCCTGAATCACTTCGTCCGCCTGACGTATGGACGTCACAAACATGGGCTTGATCATTTTGCCATTGTTGGCAACGGCATTGTACAAAGCCAGGGTATGGAGGGGCGAAATCTCAAAGCCATAACCATAAGCCATCCAGGGCAACGTGATGCCACTCCAGTTCTTGTCTTTAGGGCGTGAAATTTTGGGGAACGACTCTCCGTTGATCTGAAGGCCGAGCGGCTGAGAGAGGTGGAGTTCATCAACATGCTCCAGGAACTTGCCTGGCTTGGTGCCGAAGTGCTTGTCGAGCAATTTGGCCATGGCAATATTGGATGACTTCTCGAAGGCATCCTGGATGGTGATTCGTCCGTAACCCCCTTCTTCGTGGTCGCGTACTTTCTTATTGTAGAAAGTGTACTCTCCGCGACCCGTGTTGATGGTGTCAGATAATTCAATATTGGTATCCTCCAATAAGGCGAGCATGGTCGCCAGCTTGAACGTGGATCCCGGTTCGAAGGAACCGCCTACTGCATGGTTGAACTCTTCCAGGTAGCCACCATTGCCATCGCTGCTGAGGTTGGAGATGGCTTTGATGTGGCCCGTACTTACCTCCATCACAACAACCGTACCCTGGTCAGCGTTATGGCTCTGCATGGCACGATACAACGAAGTCTCGGCTACGTCCTGCAGGTTAATGTCGATCGTGGTCTGGATGTCCAGTCCATCGATGGCTTTTACATTGTTGGCATCGAATACCGGCTTCCACGTGTCACCTGCAATTTTCTGAAACAGTGCTTCACCATCTTGTCCGCCAAGTGCTTTTTCAAAACTGAATTCCAGGCCAACACCTTTCCCATTTTCATTGACAAAACCGATGGTACGACGGCTCAGGTTGGAGAACGGGCGATAACGCACATCCATTTTCTCGAATAACACGCCACCACGCAAACGGCCTTCCCTGAAGATTGGCCAGGATGCCATTTCCTTTTTGGTCTGGTAGTTAATCTGTTTGCGGTTCAGGGTGATGTATCGCTTGTCGGTAACCCGCGCATCGCGAATCATACGTTTGTAGTCGGTTGCTGAACGGTCCTTGTAGTGCCGTGACAACAGCATGGACAAAGAGTCGATACCCGCATCGAATATTTCTTTCTTCACCAGCGTAGGGTCCATGGCTACCTTATAAAATGGCAGCGAGGTGGCCAGCAGACTTCCATTATCGGAGTAGATGTTACCCCGGGTGGCTTTCATCTTTTTGTAGTCGAAAGAGATTTCGTTGCCCATGCGAATCCACTTCTCCCCTTCGATCACCTGGATGTGACTAATCTTGGCCGCTACACAAACAGCAAAGACTACGACGGCGAGAAACGCCAGCCGTACACGGATCAATATGGATTTCTTAATGTTCACTCCTCAACCACAACTTTCGTAGGGGGATTCAAACTCTCTTTCAATCCCAATGATTTTACTTTGCGGGCCACTTCACTTTGCTTGCTGGCATACATAAGGTCTGACTTCAGCGTGGTGTAGTCGGCGCGCAAGTCTTCTACTTCTGATTGTACCCGATCAATTTTGCGAACTGTCTTCTCGGCATAGTGGGTATTACTGATGTAGAGCAAGCCGAGAAAAAGTCCGAACAGAATCTTGGGCAGATATTGTACAGGGAACCCTTCATCAAAATAAGTTTCCAGTTGCAAGCGTTTTTCCAGGCCAGAAAAGACACTCGGGCCGCCGCCGGAAGACGGCTGCTTCACCCGGGGTTCATTCACCCGTTCTGGTCCACCAATTCTGAATTTGTTCTCGCTCATATTTACTGCCGTACTGGTTCCCGTTCTCCTATTCTCAGTCGGGCGCTTCGGGCCCGGTTATTTTCTCTTACTTCCTCGTCCGAAGCCTCGATGGGCTTGCGGTTGATGGCCCGGAAAGGGCGCAGGGGGTTGCCGTAAAAATCCTTTTCCAACTCCCCGTACACTTTTCCCGTGTTCATATAGTTCTTTACCATTCTGTCTTCCAGCGAGTGATAACTCATGATCACCAATCGCCCGCCTGGAGCAATTACTTCACCGCATTGCAACAGGAAACTCTCCAATGCTTCCAACTCTTTGTTCACTTCGATGCGCAGCGCCTGAAATACCTGGGCATAGTATTTGAATTCCTTACCGCGTGGCGCCAACGGCGAAAGCACGGCCAACAAATCCTGGCTGGTGCGATACGGTGCGGTGGCCCGTTGGCGTACCATGGCCGAAGCCAGGGTTCTCGCGTTGCGCACCTCGCCGTACATGCCAAGGATCTTGTGCAACTGCTCCTCCGAACTGCTGTTGAGTAAGGAGGCCGCTGTGACCGGAGCTTTTGTATCCATGCGCATATCGAGGGGACCTTCAAATCGGGTAGAAAATCCCCGACCCGGCGTATCGATCTGGTGCGATGAAATGCCCAGGTCGGCGAGTATGCCGTCTACCTGGGTTACCCCATGGAGTTTCAAATACTGCTTGAGGTATCTGAAGTTTGCCTGACAAAATGTGAAAGAACGACTTTGAATATTTTCAGCCTGTTTCCGGGCGTCATCATCCTGGTCGAAAACAATTAGCCTGCCTTCGGTCAATTGCTCGAGAATCTTCATGCTATGTCCGCCGCCGCCGAATGTGACATCCACATAGGTCCCGGTCGATTTAACCTGCAAGCCCTCAAGGCATTCCGTTAACATGACCGGCCGGTGATACATCGTTTGCTACGGTTAGCGTTTCGATTCTTTAGTTTTCCAATGAACATCAGGGGCCTTTACCCCCATTGACTTTATATTAAGTAATGACTGCAGTCTGCCACTGGCAGCCTGGAGTAACATGAAAGAAAAGTTGAACTGAACGCTGGTGGGTGCAGGGCACATCACTCGTTCAGGTACTTCTCTGCCAGTTTTGACAACTCACCCGGGTCCTGGATCAGGTGCTTCTCGTAGACACTGCGATTCCAGATCTCAACTTTGCTTCCCGTACCCACCAGCAAGACTTCTTTTTCGAGCTGCGCATACGTCAGCATGTTCCTGGGAATCAAAAAACGGCCATTGGCATCCAATTCGACCGTTACGACCCCCGACAAAAAGTTCCGCTGGAGTTTGCGGTACTCTTCGTTGAACTCACTGAGACCTGAAATTTTCGAGAAGACCTTTTTAAACTCCACCATGGGGTAAACGATCAAGCAAGGCTCGAAACCACGGCGAATAACCAACTCCTGGCTATCCCCTTCGGGTAGCTGGGATTTGATCCGCGAAGGCAGTACAAGCCTGCCCTTGGCATCAAGTTTACTTTCGAACTCACTGGTGAAGAAAGTCATAGACGTAGTGGTTGTCTTTTTCTCCTAAAGCAAACATAAAGAGAAAAACTACATTTTCAACCACTTTCCCCCACTTTATACCACTTTTTTACATTTTGGGCCCTTTTTCAGCCCATTTTGTCCATATAGTGGCCTTCGAGGGCCAAAACGACGAAGCTTCCTGATACCACCATGACTATTCACGAGGGTCTTAAGCAACCTTTTGCGGTTTGTGAAGTATTGGATTCACAAGTCCTCTATGATCAAGAACTACCTCGTCGTTACCCTGCGGAACTTGTTCCGGAACAAGGTTTACTCGTTCATCAACATCTTTGGGCTAGCCACCGGGATCAGTTGCAGCCTGCTAATCCTGCTATGGGTCTTTGACGAGATATCCTTTGACCGCTTTCATCCCAAGCTCAATACCTTGTATCAGGTATGGATAAATGCCGAATTCGACGGAAAAATAAACTCCTGGACCTCGGTGCCCCTGCCCTTGTATGAGGGGCTGAAAACAGAAGACGCACGCCTGATCAGGACCGCCGTAACCGACTGGAGTGGGGATCACCTGCTTACAGTTGGTGAAAATCGAATCAACAAAGTGGGTTATTATGCCAGTGAGGAATTCCTGGAAATGTTCGAATTCCCAATGATCAGCGGCAGTCCGCGACAATCACTCGAACAACCTAATTCCATAGTAATCACAGAATCTGTCGCACGGGCGCTGTTTGGCGAAAAAGACGCCATGGGACAGGTAATCCGCCTCGACAATCAGGATGAGTTACAGGTTACAGGCATCCTGCGGGATGTGCCGACCAACTCATCGTTTCAGTTTGATTGTCTAATCCCCTGGAAGCTCAACGAAACCCGCGATTGGGTCAAGCGAAACAAAGACAACTGGGGTAACTACTCGTTTCAGGTATATGCCGAATTGAGTGACCCCGCACATCAGTCGGCGGTAGAATCCAAGATTCATGACCTTCTCATGCGACATGGTGAAGTTGAAGTTAAGCGCGAGCTATTTCTATATCCCCTCGAACGCTGGCGATTGCATCGACGGTTTGAAAACGGTGTGGAGTCTGGCGGGCAAAACGAATTCGTACAACTGTTTTCATCGATAGCGATCTTCATCCTCGTCATTGCCTGCATCAATTTTATGAACCTGGCCACGGCCAGATCTGAGCGCAGGGCGCGTGAGGTAGGTATCCGGAAAACAGTAGGCGGCAGAAGGCGGGAGTTGGTATTTCAATTTATTGGTGAATCCATCCTCATCACCACATTGGCATTTGCCATTGCAGTGTTGCTCACGGAGCTGGCACTGCCCTTTTACAATGACCTTGTTGAAAAGAAATTAAGTCTCGACTACGCATCACTTCAATTTTGGGAATTTGCCGTTGGCCTGATTCTGTTCACAGGCATTATATCCGGAAGCTATCCGGCGTTGTATCTGTCATCCTTTCAGCCGACCCAGGTGCTCAAAGGAAAAATCACCATTGGGAAAGGCGGCACCACACCCCGTAAAGTACTTGTTACGATGCAATTTATTGTGTCGGTATTATTGGTGATCAGCATGTTGGTCATCTACCGACAAATTCAACATGTCAAGAACCGCGATATTGGTTATAGCCAGGAGGGACTTATCACGGTAGAGTATACCCGCGAAATTGAAAAACAGTTTAAGGCAATCAAAAATGAATTGTTGCAATCGGGAGTGGTAAGTGCGGTGGCCAAATCAAACAGCCCGATTACCGCAATATGGTCCAATAACTTTTTGGGTTGGCCGGGTAAGCCCGAAGACCGGAAAGTCATGTTCAGCACAATTGCTTGTGAATATGACTACAGCAAGACCATGGGCATCCGCATGCTCGAGGGACGGGACTTCTCCGAAGATATTAGCAGCGATTCTGCGGGCATCATCGTCAACAAAGCGGCACTGGACCTGATGCAACTCAAAGATCCGATCGGACAGCAACTGGAACTGTGGGGTAAAAAGAAAACCCTGATTGGTATCATCGACAATGTTATCATGGAATCACCCGATAATGTGGTGCGACCTTTGTTTATGGTTTTTGATCCCAATTGGTCAAGCTCGGTGACCATTCGACTTGAGAAAACCCGCGACATCCAGTCATCTTTGAAGACCGTAGAAGATATATTCAGGAAGTACAACCCCGCTTATCCATTCGACTATGATTTTGCGGATGTGGAGTTCAGAAAAAAGTTCAAGTCGGTAACCATGACCGGACAGTTGGCTGCCTTATTTGCCACCCTGGCGATTCTGATCACCGGACTTGGCCTGTTTGGCCTGGCAGCCTTTACCGCGGAGCAGCGCACCAAAGAAATTGGCATACGAAAAGTTATGGGTGCCTCCGTACGTGGGCTCGTGATTCACATGTCACAGGACTTTTCCAGGTTGGTGCTCATCGCGCTCGCCATTGCCACTCCCCTGGCGTGGTGGGCCATGAATGCATTCCTGAACAGATACACCTACCGAACTGATGTACCCTGGTGGATATTTCCTGCCACCGGAGGGATTGCTTTGCTATTTGCCATCGGGATTGTAGCTACGCAAGCCTTGCGCGCAGCACGTGCCAATCCGGTAAACTCACTAAGAAACGACTGAGGGTTTACCGTTCGAACTGTTATAGTATCTTTGGGGTGAACAAAAAAAATTACCATGAAACAGTTCATCATCGCCATTTGTTGTGTAGTAATGAGTGCCTGTACCGGAGGCAATTCCACCGACACGAAGACATCACTCGGCCCTGCTGAATTCGATGAACAGTCAAAGACCACTGCTGAAGCCATTCTGATTGATGTGCGCACCGCCGAGGAAGTTCAATCGGGATATATCAAAGGGGCAATCAACATGGATTACAAACGGCCAGAGTTTAAACTGCTCATAGCCGGCATGGACAAGACAAAGCCTTATTTTGTGTATTGCCTCAGTGGCATGCGCAGTGGCAAAGCAGCCGATTTCATGCGGGAACAAGGATTTGAACATGTTATGACCCTGGACGGTGGCATAAAAGCCTGGACAGCGGCAGGCCTGCCTTTGGTCACCCCGTCACCGGCTCCATAGGAGTAAAAAAAATCTTTATCTTCGGTGATACCAACACGGGTACCATGTCCAAACTAGTCATTTCGAGTTACGCAGAGTTTGAGCAATATGCAGGTAAAGAACTGGGTGTTTCAGACTGGGTGAAGATCTCCCAGCCTCAAATCAATCAGTTTGCAGACGCTACCCTGGATCACCAATGGATTCACACCGATCCGGAACGTGCAGCCAGGGAAACCGAATTCAAGTCGACTATCGCCCACGGCTACCTCACCTTATCCCTCGTGCCACACCTATGGGATCAGATCACCGAATTTCATAACATCAAAATGATGATCAATTATGGAATTGAAAAACTCAAGTTCAATCAGCCGGTGATGGTCAACAGCGAGGTGCGCCTGCGGGCAAAACTTCACTCCATAACCAACCTCCGCGGTATTGCGAAATTTGAAGTAGATGTTACACTCGAGATCAAAGACAACCCAAAGCCTGCTTTCCGGGGCTTACTGGTGTTTTTGTATCACTTTCTTTAGCCATTCAATACCTTCATCATTTCCACCGGATAGCGGGTCCCGACCGCAACACCTTTCGGTGCGATAGCATCAATCTCCTCGTAATCTTCTTTGGTGAGCAACACCCCAATGGCTTTTGCGTTCTCTTCCAGGTATGAAAGTTTCTTGGTTCCTGGTATCGGGAAAATGTAATCGCCTTGTGCCATGACCCAGGCCAGCGCAAGTTGTGAGGCAGTACATCCTTTCCTCCTGGCCAGGTCTTCTATTGCCTGAACCAACTTCAGGTTTTTGACAAAGTTGTCACCCTGAAACCGCGGTGAATACCGGCGGTAGTCGGTTGGATCCAGGTCTTCAAATTTTTTGATCTGACCAGTAAGAAATCCTCGGCCAAGCGGCGAATAAGCCACGAAGGCAATTCCCAATTCCCGACAGGTGCTGAGCAACTCATCCTCAGGGTCTCTGCTCCACAACGAGTACTCCGTTTGTATTGCCGTGACAGGATATACGGCATGAGCGCGACGCAAAGTATCGGCAGAAACCTCTGACAAGCCAATGGCTTTGATTTTTCCTGCCTTAACGAGGTCCGCCATAGCTCCAACCGTTTCTTCAATGGGGGTAGCCGGATCTTTGCGGTGTAAATAGTATAAATCAATTTCATCCACACCGAGTCGCTTCAAGCTTCCGTCACAGGACTGTTTCACATATTCAGGCTTCCCATTAAAGCCACGTTTCGTGGGATCATTGATATCGCGGATGATACCAAATTTGGTGGCGAGGGTAATCTCCTGACGGATTCCCCTGATGGCACGACCCACCAATTCTTCGTTCTTGTACGGTCCATACATATCGGCCGTATCAAAAAATGAAATCCCGAGGTCCAGGGCACGATGCATTACTTTGATTGACGTGGCCTCATCGGTGGCACCATAAAATTCCGACATTCCCATGCATCCCAATCCCATGGTCGATGCCATCAATCCCTGAGATCCCAACTTCTTTTTCTTCATATAACCTGTTTGATTCCAAAGGTATCTAATCTGCCTGGACCTCATCAAAAATCCAATCGAAATAAAACGTACAACCTATATATTACATCATGAAAAATTTCATTCTCCTCCTGGTGGTGCTGGCGGCTGCCTCTTGCCAGACCAAGCCCACAACTATTTCATTGTTTAATGGCCACGATCTGACAGGCTGGCACGCTGATATTCCCGAGCAGGATACCGTGGCCGGACTCCCCGCCTCCTTTGCTGTACGCGATGGCGTATTGGTCAGTATGGGGAAACCCGAAGGCCATCTCATTTCCGATTCAGTTTATGGCAATTACCGGCTGTCACTTGACTATCGCTTCACCAAGGGAGCAGGTAATTGCGGTGTGCTGGTGCATGTCTCGCGTCCGCGCATGCTATATAAAATGTTCCCACAATCTATCGAAGCCCAGTTACACACCGATGACGCCGGCGACTTCTGGTGCATTGGTGAAGACATCACCGTACCCGATATGGAGAAGAGACGGGGACCTCAGGCAGAATGGGGTGCCACGGAAGGGAAACTGCGGCGCATCATCAACCTGACCGATGGTTCTGAAAAACCATTGGGCGAATGGAATCATTATGTAATTGAATGCAAAGGCAACAACATCACCGTTTGGGTAAACGATACACTGGTGAATGCCGGTACGGGATGCACAGCCGACCACGGTCGGATTGCACTGCAGGCAGAAGGAGCTGAGGTTGAGTTTAAGAACATCATGCTTACACCATTGCACCCATGAGGCCCCTGATTGTCCTGCTTTTGTTAGGCCATTCCGTTCTTGCGCAGGTTCACCCCAATGCGCATGCCCACAACGACTATGAACACACGCGTCCCCTATTTGATGCGCTATTGAATGGGTTTGGTTCGGTGGAAGCAGACGTATATCTGGTTAATGGAACGCTGTTGGTATCCCACAACACCCCGGGCCCAAAAGCAAAAACCCTGGAGCAACTCTACCTCCGCCCCCTGGACAGTCTGGTTCATTTACATGACGGAAAAGTGTATCCAAATTACGATGCTCCGTTCTGGTTGATGATCGATTGTAAAACATCAACCGGAACCTACGAGGCGATCAGGGAGGCCGTTCGGAAATACCCGGCCCTTACGAGAAATGGTGACAAGGGTCCCGTAAAGATCTTTCTTTCAGGAAACCGTCCGCTGGAATTGATGTTGAAGGATGGCTATTCGGGACTTGGCATCGATGGTCGGCCCGACGATGTGGGCAAGGGATATGATTCAACCCTGATGCCCGTGATCAGCGATCATTACAGCAATTGGTCTTCGTGGAGGGGCAAATCACCGGCAACTGAAAATGACCTGCAGAAAATCCGGGTGCTGGCAGCGCGCGTGCATCAGGAAGGAAAGAAGCTGCGTTTATGGGCCATTCCAGACCATGAAGGAGCATGGAAAGCGTTAATGGAAGTCGGTGTTGACATGATCAACACCGACCACCTGAATGAGTTAAGTATCTACTTACTTCGGATTGGCAAGTAGCCTATTTCTTCTGCCAGGCACCAATGATGAATCCGCCCAGGGTAAGGCTGACCAATTCAAAGCCACCCGTTAGCCAGGCAAGGCCATAAGGAAACTTGCTGAACATTCCAGCCGTCATGGTCGGTAAATGATAAAAGGCAAACACCAGCACAAAAGCAGTCATGGCACCCTTTACGCCGGTGGTAATATTCAGCTTCCCAAACAGCCATGCCATCACATACAGGGGCACAACGGCCGATAGTACATTGGTCATCCAGGCGCCCGCTGAGGGGGGATTTTGATTAACAGTTTCAAGGTCAAGGTGAACCATCGTCAGCCATTGATCCTGAAAAAGCGGTCCGTACCAGGTACCTCCGATGACGAAACACAGCACCGTGCTGACAAGAACCGCCACATGGTTAATTTTTGGTTGATTCATGAGTTTTGAGGGGTTGGTTATATCTAAATATAATTCAATTGGCCGACAAGGCACATATACTATCACCGATGTCTTCAGGCGCATTTCCCACTTCGCTGCCCAGTGGTATATTTACGGCTCCATCGAAATTTCAAATCTCCCATGAGGCTTGGACAATTAGCACGCAAACTGGCCCTGAGAACTACCGACCTGGTGGCTTTTCTGAATCAGCATGACATTACCGTTGACCCGGGTAACAATACCCGTTTGGAGGATAGCCATGTAAAGATGATCATCCACCACTTTGCACCGGAACTGACGGAAGATAATATCTCGGAAGCATTGGTTGAGCCAGATCCAGTTGAACCAGAAGTAGTCAGCATGCCTGAAAACGCAGCACCTTCTCAGGAACCGCAGGCAGAAGTTGTGACCGAACTTCCGGAAACCATCAAAGCGCCGAAGATTGAGTTGGCGGGCCTTAAGGTATTGGGCAAGATTGAATTACCAGAGCCCAAAAAGAAAGAGCCGAAACCTGAAACAGAACCTCAACCCGAGGTTACAAGAAAATCATTCAACAACCGGCGGGATCGTCAGGCATCAGCACCACGCAAGAATCCAATTTCTATTCAACGCGAGCAGGAGAAGCGAGAAGCTGAGGCCAAGCGACAGCAGGAGTTGGAAAAGTTAAAAGAAAAGAAAGCGCTACACTACCAGCGCAAAGTAAAAGCGCAGCCACCGATGAAACGTGTCCGGCTCATCGATGAGCCTGTAGAGGAATTCAGTGCACAGGAACTGAAAGAGCCACCCAAAACGTGGTTGGGTAAATTTCTCCGTTGGCTCAATACCTGATCAAACTAAGCAGGCGCCTGCTCAGTCGGCTTGCGCTTGACATGAAACATGAACTGCTTGTCCAGTTTCATTTCATAGGTGTGCGCATTCATTAACTGACCGGCCTTCTGAGATTGCTGGAGGACAGCAAGCAGATCGCGGGCAACCGTCGAACCTTTTATGGAGTTCACTGCTTTGCCCTGGAAAATTTCCATTACAAAATGGTATCCTGTCTTTTCCTTGATTCCAACCGCCTTAAATTCGTGCTCAAACAGACGGTATTGCTGGGGGTCTTCGTTCGCTTCCACCATCAATTTGAGGATCATGGGGCGGTATTTATTCCAAAGTGCAGCGTAAGGATTTGATTCAAGAAACATATTGTTGTTTTCCGTGACAAGTGAGGGGGCAATATACGACATTTCAACGCCTCACCTAAGCCCTGGGCCGCTTTACAGGGTGCCCAGCACCTCTTTTGTGTGTTCCCCAAAATGTGGTGGATAACTCAATTTCCGTTCTGACCAGGCTGTGGATCGTGCCACCAGACTCCGCAATCCCTTCAACCCATCATGGTGCAACATAAGCTGTTGCGCATGGGGCATCGATAATGCCTCGGGAACGGTTTGAATTTTTCCGGCCGGTATTTTGCGATTGTAGAGCGCCGACAGCAATTCAGCGCTCTTTCTTTTTCGGATAGCTTCAGCCAATTGCCGGGTGAGTTCTGCCCTGTTCCTGACGCGACTTTCATTGGTCTGATAATGCGGATTGACCATCATCCCGGGTATATCCAGCACCATACACAACTCAGCAAACTGCTTGTCATTGCCCACCGCCAGCAGAATCAGGGCACCATCACTTGTAGCAAATGAATCGCCGTAAGGAGCAATATTCGGATGAGCTGATCCCTGTCGCCTGGGCTGATTTCCCGCTACCAACCAGTTGGAGCCCTGATTCACCAGCGACGCCAGTGCGGCATCCAACAAAGAGACTTCAACACAACTACCTTTGCCGGTTCGCTCGCGATGAAGCAAAGCCAACAAGAGACCTTCTTTGAGTTGATGCGCGGCCAGCACATCCACTAAGGCAACGGGCATCTTAGTAGGTGGGCCATCTGAAGCACCATTCATATCCATAAACCCCGCTTCTGCCTGAACGACCGCATCGTAGCCAACGCGGTCCGTGTCAGGACCATATCCGGTGATCTGTCCGTAGATTAATTGCGGATGTTTATCTTGCCATTGGGCATACGCCACCCCCAGTTTCTCTGCATCGCCCGGCTTATAGCTGGCTATAACAACGTCTGCTTGTTGAATCAGTCGGGCAACAGCTGCTTTTCCATCGTGCGTTGTCAAGTCGATGGCAACAGACTTCTTCCCCCAGTTGCAACTAGAGAAATAAGCTGAGCGATCATCCGTTTTTTCGCCGGGTGATTTCCAACTCCGTGTAACATCACCCCCCGATTTCAGATTTTCTACCTTGATCACCTCTGCACCTAGCTCAGCAAAGAACTGTCCCACGCTGGGGCCTGCTAATACAGACGCCAATTCAACTACCCTAAATCCAGTGAACATTTCTTTATTTTGTATCGTTTTGAGGCTACTTAACTACCAAAAGTAATGAGGTTACTGTCACTAATCGCTGTTTTCGCCCTGTTTTATGGATGTTCCACCCCGCCCCAGAAATTGCCAACCGGATGGTGGCGTGGAGAAATCCTGCTCCAGGGTCAATCCCTGCCTTTCAACTTTGAAGTAACCGAAACCAATGGTGTCTATTCCGCAGCATTGAAAAACGTGACGGAACGGCTGGCCCTCGACGACATCCGGCGCGAAGGTGACACAGTCATATTTGCCATGCACATTTTTGATACGGAGTTGCGTGCACGCCTTCAGGGCGACAGCCTTGTGGGTTATTATATCAAGAATTTTGAAACCAATTATCGATTGCCGTTCAAAGCCAAAGCAGGACAAGACTATCGGTTTACCCAGACTGCAGAAGCGGCGCCTGACTTCACTGGTACATTTCAGGTGTATTTCAGCAATCCGGATGAATCCACCGACGCAGTCGGTATTTTTACCCAGACGGCGGGCGGTGTAAGCGGCACTTTTCTCACCCCTACCGGTGACTATCGTTACCTCGAAGGCAGCGTTGATCACGGTATCATGCGCCTCAGTACGTTTGATGGTCATCATGCATTCCTATTTACTGCCACGCTTCAGGGCGATTCTATCCACGGTGACTACTGGTCGGGTAAGGGATTTCATCAGCAATGGAAAGGCCGCCGGAACGCCCAGGCCAAATTACCAGACCCGGAATCACTCACGTACCTGAAACCCGGCTATGAAAAAATTGATTTTAGCTTTCCTGGTCTGGATGGTAAGCCTGTATCACCCTCCGATCCCCGCTTCGCCGGAAAAGTATTGATCCTTCAGATCTTTGGCACATGGTGTCCCAATTGCATGGATGAAACCAAATTTCTTACCCAGTGGTATGATGAAAACCATGACCGCGGTGTGGAAGTGCTGGGATTGGCCTATGAACGCAAAAGTGATTTTGATTATGCCAGCGGACGGGTCAGGAAGATGAAAGAAAAACTGGGTGTTGCCTTTGATTACGTAATTGCCGGAACGTATGACAAACAACAGGCATCGAGCACATTGCCCATGCTCAATCAGGTACTGGCTTTCCCTACAACTATCTTTATCGGTAAGGATGGTAAAGTGAAACACATCCGCACCGGATTTGAAGGCCCGGGCACCGGTGAGCATTTTGATGAATTCAAGAGGCAGTTCAACAACCGTATCAATGAACTGTTGAGCGAAAAAACCGGTTCTTAAGTTGAACATGAAAAAACGCGTTGTTGTCGGTTTGTCGGGTGGAGTAGACTCCAGTGTAGCGGCGTACCTGCTCAAAGAGCAAGGATACGAAGTGATTGGCATGTTTATGAAGAACTGGCATGACGACACCGTTACGATCAGCAACGAATGTCCCTGGCTGGACGATAGCAACGATGCCAATATTGTTGCGCAGCACCTGGGAATACCCTTTCAGGCCATTGACCTCAGCAAAGAATACAAAGAGCGTATCGTCGACTACATGTTTGCTGAGTACCAGGCAGGCAGAACACCGAACCCGGATGTGCTTTGCAACCGGGAAATAAAATTTGATGTCTTTCTGCAGGCTGCCCTAAAGCTGGGTGCTGATTATGTGGCTACGGGTCACTATTGCCGCAAAGGTGAAATCAAGGGTGCCAACGGTGAAGTCAGGTATCAGTTACTCGCTGGTAAGGATCCCAACAAAGATCAAAGCTACTTTCTGTGTCAGCTCACCCAGGATCAGCTTTCCAAAGCCTTGTTTCCCATTGGCGAACTTCTGAAGCCGCAAGTCAGGGACCTGGCACGCAAAGCGGGGTTAGCCACCGCGGAGAAGAAAGACTCACAAGGCTTGTGCTTTGTCGGTAAAGTACACCTCCCCGACTTTCTGCAACAACGTCTTGCGTCCAAAAAAGGGAATGTGATTGAAATCCCTGCTAACGCATCAGTGTTTCAAAACGGATGGGCGGACACTGACCTGGCCCACATGGCAGAACCCTATTCGCTTACACCGGATTCCGGCGAGATAGTGGGTGAACATCAAGGGGCTCATTTCTATACCATCGGTCAGCGACGCGGTCTGAACCTCGGCGGTTTTGAGAAGCCATTATTTGTGATTGGCACTGACACAACTCACAATGTAATTTATACCGGCATGGGTGAAGATCATCCGGGCTTGTACCGCAAGGGACTATTCATGCCATCATCCGAAGTGCACTGGATTCGACCTGACCTGAAATTGGAGGAGGGTGACTCTCGCAACTACCAGGCACGTATCCGCTATCGTCAACCCCTGGAAGCATGTACCCTTCACCAGCGGTCGGAAGGGTTGTACATCATTTTTAACCGGCCACAACGCGGTGTTACCCCAGGGCAGTTTGCTGCCTGGTATGATGGAGAAGAATTGATCGGCTCAGGGACAATCTCCTGACCTACTTGGGATACATCGGCGGATAGGGAATGAACGACTCAATGAGCAGTTCCACGCCATCGCTGGTCATCAGGCTAAGGGTAATGATGATACTTGCCACAACCAGGGCCACAGAGATATTGTTATTCTTCATTTCAGCTGCCTCATCGGTAGGCGTAATGTAGCTGTAGATCGTAACGCTCAGGAAAATAACGATCAGGGCAGCTATGAATGCGAGGAAAACATATAGTGCCCCATAACCGATAAATGTCGCTGCCAACTGGACCGTGCTGATATCGCGGGTGGCCAGAATCCGGAACAAGGAGAGCAAGGGGCGTATCACACCACTCACCAGGTAGCCCACAGAAAACAACGTGCTGGCCATGAATATTCCGAAAGCCTGGTTGTTCTCTCCAATGCCATAGCGACGCTGGGCCACATATTTAAGCACCTGATAGGTCGCCGCGAGGATGGCAATGCCAAGGCTCAGCGCGGAAATAATTTCAATAACTGCGAGTAGGGTCAGCTTGGAATTCATGGTCTAGGATTATGGTCCAGTAATCAGGATTATTCATATCAGGTGGCAACATGCCAGGCATCCAACCCGTGGCAGTAGTTTCCCAGTAGAAAAACTTTCTTCCCTTGTGCACAAAGTAGTCTCCTTCAGAAGGCAGGTCGATGGCCAGCATGGAGTGTTTATACTGTGCACTGTTGATGATAATGGGATCATATCCCAGGTTCTTGAATAAGGTAAACAATGTCAGGGTGCGGGTGTCGCAGTCACCGGACAATGAATATAAGAATTCTATCGGTGACAGAATGCCGTACCGTTGGGAAGGGATACATGGAAAGTCGGTATGCACCGCGCAACTATCCTCGGACAGCACATAATGATACGGCATGTCCTGTATCATCGACACAGTGGTGTAGGCGAGGTTATGGTCTGATATCTGGTCTTTCCTCGCCAGCTCGCGAATGGAGTCGCCAAAGGCCCTCAGGCTATGCTTATCGTTTTCGTAAATATCATAATACAGGTTGCGCCAAAAACCTTTTTCTGTCCCGTCTTCCTCCACCTGTACCGTATCCCGATAGTAGTGTGATTTCAACATCTCATTGGCAGACACGGTGTATGACAACTGACGCTGAGCGTCCTCTGAGGGATCATTCCACACGCGCTTATGAAAAATTAAGGTATCCTGACTCAGGGTGTCGATCCTCAATTCGTCAAGGTTGTCCGTTGTGGTGCTAATGTTCTCCCCTTCGATTCCATCAAAAAAATGAATCACGAGATACAATCCGAAGATCAGCCAGAAGAGGGTCCGAATTACCTTTCTCACGGGTGGGGTGTTGGCACAAAAATAACCATTAATCCGCTGGAATCAGCGCACCGCAAGGTCAAGTTCTGCACCAAATAACATCTGCCGGTCATGGTCGCGGGCGAACCAGGATAACAGCGTTTTGATGTCTTGCTGTACCAGTATCTGGCGTCGGGTTCCATTCAACTCCACCATCACCGGCTTATTCCAGTCGATCTCACCAATGCCGATCAACAAACTGAGGCGGGCGACACCGTGGGTTTTGATCCGATAACTATTTCCCTCGTGGATCACTTGTACATATCCGGTGACGGGATTTCTGAAGAAAGCCACTCTCTTGTCCACAACGGGTAGTTGATTTACATCAGGTCCTGCGTCTGGCTCAAGCTTAAGGCGCCGGATAACTAAATAATGACATCGATTGAACTGCTCCTCCGATTCTGTTTGCCAGGTGATCGTGTCCGGAAATGGCTCACGCCGGTGACGCAGGTAAAATTGCTGGATCGTATCCCGCAGCACTGGATACCAGCTCATGCTGTGACCTGTTGAATCAACCATGATGGTTCTGGCTCTTCGGTTCACCGATTTGAGCAATTCAAAGTAGGGTAGTTGCGTTTCCTTCCGAAAGATCTTGTCCTTGCCCCCATTGATAATCAGGAACGGGCGTCCCGATAAATTATTCACGTAGACTGGCTTCACATGTATGCGTTGCAAGGCTTCCAGCGATCCAATAAATGGTGTGATGGTTGACCAGGGTGTTATGTCTGCGTTCGCCATGTAAAACGAGCCAATACCGCCGTCGGAAACCCCGGCGAGGCGCACATCATTATCATCCACCTGATAAGTTTGCTTCAGGAACTTCAACAAGGCGTGCACATTGTTCAGTTGAGTTTCACTCCACCAGGGCGCCAGGCTCCAGCCCGCAGGGAACAACTGAATCACCTGCGACGAGCGATAAGCCGATTGGGTAGTATCCACACCCCTGAAGACAAAGTCAGGATCATTGTTGGATACGGCACCATGCATGAATATGCGAACGGGGTATGATTTCGCTGGCGAATAATCGTAAGGAACAAACACCAGACAAGCCGGAGGCAGCAGGGGGTTATTTTGCGACCTGGTAAAAAATCCACGACGCACGTTGGTGGATTGCGGACCGCGCCTGATCAATGCCGTAAGCTCCTGTAACGATGGTTTGAGGCGGATCACTTCCCTGATAATGCGTTCATCGTCCCGGGGAGAGGCAGCCGACGTCAATCGACTCATCGCAGCTTCCAGGGGCTTTTGGGCCGCCAGATAAAGCGGCAGGCATATTAAAGCGATGGCGAAAAATGGCTTCACCACCTAAAGAACTAAAATATTATGAGCAGATAAAATACCCCGATCAGGGAAGCGTAGAGAATGTGATCGTGTTGCTGTAGTACACCTTTGAATAATCCCCATTGGCTGCAAAGCCACGGTAATAATATTTTGTATTGGGGCTCAGGTTTTCCAATTTGATACTAAACAGCTTGGGATCGCTTGTCGTGCCCAACACGATTTTCTTTGAGGCAGCCACAATTGAAAGGTCGCTTTGGCTATCAAATAAAAAGCCGTAGTTCATGGGTTTGATTGGGCCCATTTGCTTGATTTCAGCACCCATGACCACGCTGGTGCTGCCAATTTGCTGCGCATCCTGCGTGATCACATTGGGGGCATCCGGCTCCGGGTCCTGGCAAGCCAGTAATAAGCCCGCGCAAAATATGATCAGGTATCGCATCAAGTAAAGATACGATCAGGATTCTTTAAATCCTGAAATGCCACCGGAAACTATGAACTTCATGGCCACCGAACCGGAGATGTTGAGGGGCTTTACCTGGTCGCGGGGCACCAGAAAATGGTCGCCGGCAAATGCATACGACTGTGGAAAGTAGACCACGACCATTTCGTTGAGGCCAATCTCGCTCAGGTCAGATTGGGTTACGAAGCCAATCCGGTGGAGGGAATTCTCTTTGTTGATCGTCACCAGCACCGGCTTATCAAACTTGCGCTTGTCGCCAACGAAGGCTGCCAGCAAATCTTTCACCGAGGAGTAAATCAACTTTACGAGAGGAATGCGATTGATCCAATGGTCAAACCAGTTGGAGAAAGTCTCAAACGCAAAGTTGGTACTGAAGTAGCCGAACAGGGTAATGGCGACGATGATGATTGCAAATCCAACACCCGGATAAGGGAGATTCAGGCGGCTATCGAGCCATTGAAATGCCTGCACAAAGAAATACACGGTAGCGACCAACGGCACGATAAACAAAGTGCCGTTGAAGAAGTAGCGAACAACCTTACCGAACAGACCTTTCATATTGCTTTAACTGAGAAAGGCTCCCTCGCGGAAGCCTTTCATTTTGATGAGGTTAAATTTCTTACAGAGAGAATCCCATAAAGCTCAGGAAGCCCAGCGACATGAGACCAACGAGGATAAATGTGATTCCCAATCCACGCAGTGGAGCCGGCACATTTGAATATTTCATTTTCTCACGTACCCCGGCGAGGGCCACGATGGCCAACATCCAGCCCGTGCCTGAACCCAGACCGAATACGGTGGCCTCAGTCAGATTATACGGACGACCCACCATGAACAATGCGGCACCAAGTACCGAACAGTTTACAGCGATCAGGGGCAGGAAGATACCCAGTGTACCGTATAGCGCCGGTGAGAATTTTTCAACAGCCATTTCAGTCAGCTGCGTGAAAGCCGCAATAACAGAAATGAATACAATAAACTGGAGAAAGCCCAGGTCGATGTTGGCAAAATCCTCACCCAACCACGCCAGTGAGCCTGCGGTAAGCACGTAATTTTGAATCAGCCAGTTGATGGGCACCGTAATACCAATCACAAAAATTACCGCGATTCCAAGTCCAAAGGCGGTCTTCACTTTCTTGGAGATGGCAAGAAAGGAGCACATACCCAGGAAGTAAGCGAAGATCATGTTGTCGATAAAAATCGACCGAACGCCAATATTAATCAGGTTGTCCATAGTCAGTCAATTTAGTGCGATTCGCGATAGCCGTTGAGGGTACGTTGTACCCAGATGATGGAACCCAACAGGATACAAGCACCCGCAGGGAGCAGCAGCAAGCCATTGCCCTGATAGTGCAAGCCCATTTCCGACCAAACCTTATATCCAAATAATGATCCGGCACCAAAAAGTTCGCGAACGAAAGCGAGGATCATCAGGATCAATCCATAACCCAGTCCGTTTCCAATTCCATCCAAAAACGAAGGCCAAGGCTTGTTACCCATGGCATAGGCTTCCAGACGTCCCATTACAATACAGTTTGTGATGATCAACCCCACAAACACAGACAACTGCTTGGAGACATCATACACATATGCTTTAAGAATCTGATCCACCAGGATTACCCACAGCGACACGATGGCCAACTGGACGATAATGCGGATGCGGGAAGGGATGCTGTTGCGCATCATGGAGATTACCACGTTGGAGCAAGCCGTTACAATGGTAAGTCCCAGGGACATTACAAAGGCCGGTTTCATCTGGGTGGTTACGGCCAAAGCAGAACACACACCGAGAATCTGCACCGTTACCGGGTTATCCATATCCAACGGATTGGAAATGAGCTTACGGTTCTTCTTGGAGAAGAGCGGCTCCGATTTTTTCGGTGCTACTTCTACTACTTCTGCTGTTTCTGTGCTCATAAAGATGCTGTTTTAGAACCCTCGGAATGCTTCTTCAAATACTTCTCGTAACAAGTAAGATAATCCTTCAACATGTTGTTGACTCCCTTTCCGGTAAGGGTAGCGCCGGACATACCATCCACTTTGTGCGGACTGTCGGCATAGTCGTGACCCTCACCCTTCTGAATAACGACGGAAACCAGGTTACCATTGTCAAAGATCGCTTTATCCTTGAACCGGGCCTGAATTTCTTCGGATTCGATGCGGGCGCCAAGACCTGGCGTTTCGCCGGCATGCTGAAATTTAACGCCCTGAATGGTGTTAAAATCGGATTTCACGGCAACATACCCCCAGATGTTGTTCCAGAGACCATAACCATACACGGGCATAACCGCAAATTCCACATGACCAGAGTCACTGCGGAACTCATAGACCGGCAACAACCGGTCTTTGGGTGCTTTCTTGTACTCTGCCGCGATCACCACATCTTCCGGCTTCAACCCTTCTTTTACGGCACCTTCAAAATCAATGACAAACCCATTGACTTTACGTTTGTACATTTCATTAATATCATCACCCTCGTTGAGCGTGAGCACGGAGGACAAGATGTTCTGCTTTTGCTCCATGGCAATATTGGCATCCTGTTTTTCCTTCAGGCTGGTGGAAGCAAAAGCCAGCAGGCCCCCGCACACGATGGTAATGGCGGCGGAGTATAAAACGATGTAAAGATTAGACTGTCGCACGTTGTATTCTTCTTTTTTTGTTAGCAGATACTACAAAATAATCGATCAGCGGAGCGAAAACGTTCATCAACAGAATCGCCAGCATAATACCCTCCGGATAAGCCGGATTGTATACCCGAATCAGCACGGTGAAAACACCAATCAGAAATCCATAAATCCATTTTCCGGTCTCGGTTTGAGCAGCGGTAACCGGATCGGTTGCCATGAATACGGCACCAAAAGCCAGACCACCGATTACGAGGTGATACTGGGGAGGCATCTGTGAGAAGGGAGTTGATCCGGCGGCATTCAGGAAGAAGCCCATGGCCAATGCACCAGCAAATACACTGAAAATAATCTTCCAGCTTCCCACACCGGTGATCACGAGAATGGCTGCACCAATCAGGCACATCAGCGTAGAGGTTTCTCCGATGCAACCTGGCATCACACCCAGAAACATATTCCAAAAGTCATAGATACCATCTGCCCAACCTGCACCAAATGTGTTGAGGTCCGTCACCACATTGCCTGTAGATTGTGCGGCGATGGCGAGGGGTGTTGCACCAGAATATCCGGCAACCGTCTTCGATCCTTCCCCGAGCACCGTCCAAACTTCACCTGAAATCTGCGAAGGGTATGCGAAATACAAGAATGCGCGGGCCGTGAGGGCCACATTCAATACGTTCATGCCCGTACCACCAAATGCCTCCTTGCCGATTACAACAGCAAATGCCGTGGCGATGGCTACCTGCCAGAGCGGAATGTCTGCGGGCATCACGAGTGGAATCAACATACCCGTCACGAGGAAACCTTCGTTCACCGGGTGGCGACGCAGGGTAGAGAAAACAAATTCAATACCCAGTCCCACAGCGTAGGCCACGATAATGATGGGAACCGTTTTGACCATACCCAGCATGAACTTCTCATTGAAGGTAGCTGCCTGACCGATGGCCAGAAAATGCTGATGGCCTACGTTCCACATGCCAAATACCAGGCAGGGCAACATCGCAATCACCACCGTCATCATCAGCCTTTTGAGGTCGACGGCATCACGCACCTGCACGCCTTTGGCGCCGGTGGTGGTAGCAGGGGAAAACAAGAACGTATCAAACGCCTCATAGGCAAAATAGAATTTCTCCCACTTACCTCCCTTTTCAAAATTGTGCTTGACGGAATCAAGCTGGTTTCTCAAAAACTTCATAGGTCACTTAGCTCAATCTGATCAATTCAAGTCCTTCGCGAATAATCTCCTGGATGTCGTGCTTGGAGACATCAACAAACTCGCAGAGGGCGAGGTCTTCTTCAATAACTTCATAGATACCGAGGGCCTCCATCTCATCAATATCATCCGCCAGGATGCTCTTGATCAGGTAGGTGGGAAGGATATCCATGGGAACCACTTGTTCAAACACGCCCGTTTCTACAAATGAGCGATGTTCACCGTGTGTGTTGGTATCCAGTTTATATTCTTTGCCTGGCATGAGGAACGAGAAAAGTCCCCAGGCGCGGTGCATACTCAGTTTGTTGCTGCCCGGCGTGATCCATCCCAGGAATTCGTGATGGTCGCCTTCGGGCAATACAGTCAATTGGTGATCATAGAAACCCAGGTGACCTTCCGCTCCGATGTTAGTACCGGTGAGCGGGTTGCCGGAGATATAGCGGGCATGGCTGGTGTTCACATTATTGGCAACCAATTTCTTAATCGAAGCTCCTGAAACGGTCTTATAATATTGTGGTGTCTTCACTTCAGATCCAACCACCGCAACAATTTTGCTGGCATCATACTGGCCGGTGAGAAACAGCCTGCCAATCTGAATAACGCCGAATGGATTGATTGTCCAGACAATATCACCTTTGTTGATCGGGTCAATGTGGTGAATCTGCACACCCACACACCCTGCCGGGTGCGGACCCGAAAACTTATTCACTTCAGCACCTTTCACCTGAGAGAATACCGTGGAGATTTCACTGGTGGTGTGCGTATTGACGTGCACGGCTCCCGGGGTAAGCCGCTTCAACACATCGATACCGGCCTGGAAGAATTGATCCTGGCCACGGAATAAAATACTGTAATCAGGCGCGAGGGGCGCTGTATCGAAGGCTGAAATATGAATGGCTTTGGGTGTTACCGCTGGATCAGCGATGATGCCAAACGGACGCTGCACAAAATTGAGCCAGCTTCCCGATGCGAGCAGTTGCGACTTCACATCCTTGGGAGACAGGTTAGCAATCTCCGAAATGGAGTACTTATTGAATGCCGCGGACTGGCTGACCTTGTCGGCCAGAATTTTCACCTCAAGCAGCGCGCGCTTTTCACCACGTTTGATCTCCACCACTTCACCGGAGACCGGCGAGGTGAACTGGACATTTTCATGGCGCTTGTCGTGAAACAATGGGGTACCGGCTTTTACCGAATCACCCTCCTTCACCACCACCTTGGGCATATACACCCCATGAAAGTCAGTTGGCTTGACAGACACCGTTTCGGCGGGTTCAATTTCAACGATTTTGGGGGCTGCTTTGCCGGCGAGATTAATGGTAAATCCCTTCTTGAGACGAATAAATTTGCCCATGGATATAATTGGCAATTAAATAGATTTAGGCCGGGGCAAAATTAGCAATTATCTCTGCCTGACAAGGGCTTTGCGGCCTTTTGTTAGCCGTTTTTACGCGAGTGGGGTGCCCCCTATTTTCGGGCTCTGAGCATGCGGGAAACCGCCAGGCGAATGACGTCATCCACCTCCTCATCAATGGTGATATGCGTCGTGTCGATGACGATCGCATCGGCCGCCTTCCGCAGCGGGCTCTCGGCCCGGGTGCTGTCAATTTTATCCCTTTTGGTCAGGTTCTCCACGATGGCGTCTATCTCTACGAGTTCCTCTCGTTCCAGCAGCTCCTGTTGACGCCGGAAAGCACGCACCATCATATCAGCGGTGAGGAATATCTTTAGTTCTGCATCCGGAAATACAACGGTGCCAATGTCCCGGCCATCCATGACAATGCCCCGCTCCTTGCCCATCCGCCGTTGCTGGTCCACCATCGCCCGACGAACCGTTGCGAGTGTGCTCACCTGGCTGACATTTTCGGAGATACGCATTTCACGTATTTCACGTTCAACAATGATTCCGTTCAGGAATGTTTCGGTTTTCCCTTTGCTATTGATCTGGAAAGAGATCCGGATTTGTTCCAACGCCCGGTTTACTTCCTTAGGGTTGGTAAGGCACCGGAATCGATATACCGGTACCCCAGCTCACGGGCCACCTCTTTTGCAGTAGTACTTTTTCCGCAGGCCGAGTAGCCATCAATGGCAATAATGATCTTCCGCATACCTCAGCAATCCTTTCTTGGACATGGAATAGGCTTTCCGGGTTTTAGTTTCTTATGCTGATGGTGTGTTGAAGCGCATGAGACTATCATACAGGCAGCCACCAGGGTAAATAATATCCGTCGAAATGTGATCAATGACATGGGCAATGGCTCAAATCAAAAGTAACTCATTTTAGAGCAGAGCTCAAGTAAAATTCGGTGATCAGGCATCCAGTTTGCCGTGGTAACTCATCCTGAATCCGATCTTCTGACCTCCACCCAACTCCTGGGTCTTCTCAATTTTCTGAAGCAGGGTGATAAACTTAACCTGTGGATACGGAGGTGCCATCAGGTCGTTTTCGATGGCCAGTGTGAGGGCAAGCTTCACGAGGATATTAAGGTCGCTCTCACTCAGCGGCGCCGGGGAAATCTGGCTGAATACAACTCCCAATTTGCCTTCTCCTTCAACAATGTAGCGCCCTTCGTGATTTACCAGCAGCCGGGCCAACAGGTAACCCGGATCATTGACCCGGTTATACTTGATAGAATCCGACATGAAATTATAAATCATGATCTGGCCGAAGTACCGGTTGATTTCCTTTTCGCGGATATACGGGTCCTTCATCACTTCGCTTTCCTCTTCGAAGGTGACAATATTGGTATGGAGCACAAACACCAGCATGTCGCCGGCTAATTTGATCTGAAACTCGTGGTCATTGATTTTCTTGAAATCAATCGTAACGTCCTGATCGCCGGGCTTTGATTTCTTCTTCAATTCCCCGGTCACCCGTTTGGCCTCTTTGCTCAGCTGGTCAAACGCAGCCAGCAGGTTCTTGTAGGTGATTTGCTTGGCCGTCGACTTGTTTTCCAGCATGCGTTGAATCCGGTCCAACGGGTCCTGCTCCTGCTCCATGGTCTTTGTCTAATAAGTGCGTAATTTAGGCATTCAAATAATCTCCCCATTTATATGGACGCAAATCAGGAAGGAAAGGCAGAAAAATTCTTTAAAGAGTTTGGTAAGAAGCTGGATGGATTTCTGGTGGAAGCTCAGGAAGCCGGAACCCGGGTTGAAACGGATTTGAAAAAGAAATATGAAGAACTGCGTGCTGCCGCAGACAAACTAAAAAAGGAAACCCAGGACAAGGAAAAGTGGAAGGAAGTAGAGGCCAGCCTGAAGAAAGCAGCCGAGGAGTTGGAGAAGGCCGCGAAGGCAGCGTTTAGTAAGAAAAGTAAATAGTAAGTAGTAAGTGGTAAGTAGTCAGCGGTAAACCCACTACTCACTACTTACCACTTACTACTTACCACTCACCACTCACTATATTTTAACGGTCTTCCACGTTCCTCTTCGGAACAGCAGAATGGCAATGATGGCAAGGACCGATTCCGCAATGGCAATGGCCCAGAATGCGCCGGACGCTCCGAAGTCAAGCTTCATCGCCAACATATAAGCCAACGGAATCTGAAACATCCAGTACCCAAATAAATTCAGGATGGTAGGCGTGCGCGAGTCACCCGCACCATTGAACGCCTGAACGATCACCATACCGTACCCAACGAACACATAACCAAACGCAACGATGCGGAGGCATTGGGCGCCGTAGTCGATCACCTGTTGATCTTTAGAAAAAACACCCATGATAGGCTCTGAGACGAAGTAGAATACAATCGAGATGAGTCCGAGAAAAATCATGTTCAGGAATCCTGCTTTCCACACGGATTGCTCGGCGCGCTCCGGATGGCCCGCACCCAGGTTTTGTCCAACCAGTGTTGCGGCCGCATTGGCCATACCCCATGAAGGCAGGATGGTGAAGATAATTACCCGGATGGCTATCTGATATCCGGCAAATGCCGCGCTTCCAAAGTTGACCACAATGCGGGCAAGAAAGAGCCAACTGGCCGTAGAGATAAGAAACTGACCAACGTTGCCTGCGGAGACTTTCAACAGTCGAACAATGATGTCCGTATCAATTCGAACATTCTCTTTATGAATTTTGATGATACCGCGGTCACCCATCAGGTAATACACCTGATAGAGCACACCTGCGGCGCGTCCGATATTGGTGGCGATGGCTGCACCCTCCACCCCAATAGCGGGTATCGGACCCCAGCCAAAAATCAGGATCGGATCGAGGATCATGTTCAGGATATTGGCTATCCACAAAGATTGCATGGCGATGGCAGCATTGCCGGCACCCCGGAAGATGGCATTCACCAGGAAGAGCAATACAATGGTAATGTTGCCCCCCAGCATCCAAAGGGTATATCGGGATCCGACCGCAATGACTTCCTCCGATGCACCCATGAGGCGAAGAATGTCCTCATAAAATACGATTCCGGTGAAACCAACAACAACGGCAATGATCAGTCCGATATATAGAGCATTGACGGCTGCAACAGCGGCACCGGGAGCATCTTTCTCACCGATGCGTCGGGCGACCATGGCGGTGGCCGCCATGCCGAGCCCCATGGCGAGGGAGTAGACGATGCCGATCACGGATTCGGTAAGGCCCACCGCCGTGACGGCATTGTTATCGTGCAATTTGCTGATGAAGAAAATATCGACAACGGCCAGCAAGGACTCCATGGCCATTTCCAGGATCATGGGAATCGATAAGAGAAAAATGGCGCGGTTGATACTGCCTTCGGTATAGTTTTGTTCTTCGCCTTTCAGGGCTTGCCAAAACAAGGAGAAGACAGATGATGATTTGTTATTTTGAGTCATGTGTTACGCTTATATATGAATAATGCAGAAGCATCCCCCCGCAGCGGGATTGGAAATTTGACGTTACGTCAAATCAAAACAAGAGCTTCATAGGCGTAACTGACCTGTAAAGTCAGGTAATACGGTAAAGATGGAGAAAAGTTACCAATCCTGAGAATAACCTCAAATTCCGGGCCTGATTGCCCAAAATCCTCAGATAGAATCCATGCGGCGCGTAATAAATCCGAGGCCCTTTAAACTTTATCCGATCTTTATTCATCCTAACCCGGAATTACTTCCAACAAGCAACAACCATCAGACCTATGCTCAAGAATTATATCCGCATCGCCATCCGCAGCCTGGCCCGTCACCGGCTTTATGGATTTATCAACGCCTTCGGTCTCAGCACGGGCATCGCCTTTTGCGTGTTAATCTACTTATACATCCGCGATGAGCAGAGTTTTGACCAGTGGCATACCAACAAGGACTTGCTGTACCGGATGGAAGGAAAGAGCTATGACACCTGGCGAAATCAAAGTGCAGATCCCTACAACACGATGGCCTGGTTACAGACCGGACTTGGTCCGGCACTGAAAACTGACCTCTCGGAAGTAAAATATGCGACAAGATATAATGCGGATTACCCGGGTACCCTCCGGTACGGCGACAAAGTCTTCACCGAAAAGGCAACCTATGTGGACGCCGACTTCTTTACCATGTTTTCATTCCGCATCCTCAAAGGGAATCCCGACAAACTCTTCAAATCTGCTTCTGAAGTTGTCATGACCGAACAGGTCGCACACCGGTATTTTGGTGATGAGGAGCCTCTCGGCAAGACCATTGAGTTTGAAAATGAGGGTAAGAAATTATTCACCGTCACCGCCATCATTGAATCACCCCCCGCCAACTCAAGCCTGACATATGACCTGCTTCTGCCCCAGGAGAACAAACCCTACTATGAGCGAGGTCTTACGCAATGGGGAAACTTCAACACACCCACCTTTGTCATGCTGCAACCGGGCACCGATCTAGCGGTGTTCAAACACAACCTGGATCAATTGGCTGACAAATACTTTGGAGACAAAATGGAGAAATGGCGGAAGAACGCTACCGTACCCATTCCTGCTGACGCCATCATGTTTGAGTACCTCTTCACACCGCTGTCGGATATTCACATGAAGAAAGCGGTGAGCTGGCGCAAGGTCAGCGACCCCACGTATTCCTGGATCCTCGGAGGGATTGCTTTGCTCATTCTCACCATTGCTTGCGTGAACTATATTCTACTCGCCCTCACCACCTCCGCGGCCAGGCGCACAGAAGTGGGCATTCGAAAGACAGTGGGTGCACAACAATCGCAGTTGATCAGTCAATTCACGATTGAATCGTTGGCCCTGGCCCTGATTTCGATGGTATTCGCCATGGTGCTGGTCGTTACGTTCCTCCCCTTCTTCAATGACTTCACCGAAAAAGGAATTGAATTGAACTGGTCCAATGTTCCGATGCTGGTGGGGGTTTCTTTTGTCATCACGGTACTGGTTGGTATTCTTGCCGGCGGATATCCGGCATTTTACTTGTCACGGTTCCGGCCTGCCCTGGTGCTCAAAGGGATTCAGACCAGAATGAATGCGGGCGCCACGCGCTACCTGGTGGTGGCCCAGTTTACGTTGTCAGCCATACTCATCATTTGTTCGGTGATCATGAACCGGCAGATGGAATACATAACCACCAAGGACCTTGGGTATGATGAGGACCAGTTGCTGGTGATTCAAACGCAAACCGGGTGGAATAAAGAAGCGGATAAAACCGTGGAGCGCTTCCGCGCCCGTGCAGCACAAGAATCATTCATTGCCGAAGTGGCAGGCACCACCGCATCATTCAACAAAGGAATTTCCCAGTACGGATACAAGATCAAGGATGAACAGAAAGCCGCCTATGTATATGGTGTTGATGCCCATTATATTCCAACCCTGGGCCTGGCGATGGTGGAAGGAAGAAATTTTGATCCGGCCATCCCTTCGGATACGCTGGGTGTGATTGTCAATGAAGCCCTGGTGAAGGATATGAAATGGGACCATCCCCTGGAAGAACACCTGAACTGGCGGGAAGATTCCCTGGGTCTTGGCTCTCCCGTAATTGGTGTAGTGAAAGACTATCACTATTTGTCACTGGAGGAGAATATCGAGCCCATGTTCTTATCCATGAATAAAAAAGATGTCGGTTACCTCACCGCTATTCTTGTGAAATTAAAAGCAGGTGAGCTGACAGGCGCGGTTGACAAACTGAAGACCCTTTGGAAAGAAGTGGCCCCGGACCGGCCATTTGAGTGCTCCTTTGTGGATGAAGATGTAGCGGCGCAATATGCGAGTTATAAGCGCTGGACCAATCTATCAGTAGCCGCCACCTCATTCGCAATCATGATATCGTGCCTGGGCTTATTCGGACTGGCCGGGATCAATACCCTCAATCGACGAAAGGAGATTGGTGTTCGCAAGGCCATGGGGGCCGGCTCCTCCAGCATCGTGGTGATGATGAGCAGGCCCTATCTCTGGATGTCGTTCATTTCTTTCTTATTGGCTGCGCCTGCGAGCTGGTACCTGATGGGTCAATGGCTGGAAGGCTTTAAGTTCCGGATAGCCTTACAATGGGAACTCTTCGCCTGGAGTGTACTTGCGGGATTAGTGCTGGCACTGCTTACGGTCAGTTATCATACCCTTCGGGCCGCGGCGGTTAATCCTGCGGATACGTTAAGGTATGAGTAAGAAACTGTACAACGAGAGTTGATTAATGGCATTATAAGCCACTTCATAACGACAAGCGGATCGAAGCCAAATATCTACAGTCATTGCGGACAGCGCCTTCGAGATTTGCGTTGAGTTAAGAAATGAGATCATATTGCACCATGTGCTGAATTTTCTGATCGATCCCGATGGCCATCGGGAACGGGGCCGCGCGGCCCTTGAGCGGAATTCTTGACTTTTAACCCATAACCAAATTAGAAACCTGCCATTCAATGATACCTACGTGGTCGGTAACAAACTGTAAACGGCAGGGCAATATTCTCACTAAAGGATTCTTCTGACGTTCAGCTAAGCTATCCCCGTTGTCACAAAATATCAATCGCTCGAGGATCCCTGGAAACACCAATTCCGAGATTCGCTGGACTAGATTGTATTCCGGTCCTACATAGACAGTTACCCCCCCAACCTCACCATCGCTGACTTCTTAAATGCTCTTCCGAAAGGAAGCTCCTTTCCACCCACCTCCACCGACTCCGCGCCCAACGACTTCACATGCCGCGCATTCACCAGAAAGGAGCGATGAATACGCACAAAGCCTGACGGGGATAATTTCTCATCCAGGGAACTGATGTTCTCCCGGGTAATCAACACCTCCTTATCCAGCACCACCTTGACATAATCATCGAGGCTTTCCAGGTAACGGATGGACTCCAGGAGGATACGGTGATGTTTCCGCTCAGATTTGATAAGCACCCAGGGGTCCGTTTCTTCCCTTACCTCAAACGCAGCGGGTCCACCGGCTTTGCGATCGTAATAGCGGTTCACTGCCTTTAACAACCGCTCAAACGAAATTGGCTTCAGCAGATAATCCACCACTTCCAGTTCAAACGCTTCCGGAGCAAAATTCCGGTATGCGGTGGTCAGGATAATGGCAGGCGGATTTCTCAGTGTTGCCGCCAACTGTAGTCCGGTGATCTCCGGCATCTGAATATCCAGAAAAATCAAATCGACCCTTTGTTTTCGCAGAAAATTGGCCGCATCAATGGCCAACCCGAATTCCCCAACCACCTCCATGCTGTCGATCTGCGCTACGTGCGAAGCGATCAGTTTACGCGCCAACGGCTCATCATCAACAATCAGGCAGGTGGTCTTCATCGGCGTATGGAAAGTGTAACGCTGAATTCCTGATCCAGATTATCAGCCAATACCAGACTGTGACGTTCACCATAGAGGTGCATCAACTGGCTTTTCAGATTGGCCAAGCCGATACCCGAACCCGACACGGAAGGTGTACGGCTGTTGCTCACGTGTACTTCTACCCTATCTGAGGTACAGTCCAGACCAAATCGAATCCACGACGATCCGGTACTATTCATGACACCATGCTTGAAGGCGTTTTCCATTAAGGTGATGAGCAACATAGGGCCAATGGTATGGAGATTTGGATCGCCTGAAACCTCCTTCTCCACGGTTACCCGATCACCATAACGCAATAATTCCAATTCTATGTAATTATCCACCTGCTGCAATTCAGCCGGGAGTGGTACTTCGGTGTGCTGGCTCTGATGAATTACATAGTCCAGGACTTCACTTAATTGCAGAATCGCCTGGGGTGCTTTGTCCGACTTTTGTGAAGCCAGGTAGTACAGGTTATTGAGTGTGTTGAAGAGAAAGTGGGGATTGAGCTGAACCTTAAGGAACTTTAATTCCGTCTCCAGTTTCTGACGTATCAACACTTCATTATCCAGCCGGGCGGTGCGCCAATACAGCAGCATCTTTACGGCTACGCCCAGAAAGACCACGACCAATAGCGAAGCCAGGAGAAAGAAAATATCGATGGAGGCCGGGCTCATGTTCCGGGTATTCTGGCCGGCCATCACCAGGAAGGTGAGCATGGCAATGGTCAACTCCAGAAAGAGAGACGCCACGAGGGTGTAACCAAAATACAACAGGAAGAATCCGTAGCGCCCCCGAAGCAGGTAACGGGGTACGAGGTAATAGTTCAATAGATACGTTGTTGCAATAGTCACCGGCATCAACAGCCCCACGAAGAACATGGTCTGTACATAGTTGCTTGTGCGGCGACCAAAGAACAAAACATAGAATGCGAGGACCGCGATCCAAAATATCAGGTGCAGCACCCAGCGATAGCGGGTAAAGAGCGCTTCCATGAACTGATCCTGACGGGACATGGACGCTAAATAACGAAATTACCCTCACCGGTCTGTTGTCACCGGATTATCAGCAACCAAAAGAGCCCTTTTCTACCTGAATGCAACCCCTTTCGCCAAAGGGTTGAACAAAGTGGGAGTATCCGCATAGACCTGTTCAACTCGTCATAATTCAAATTTATCAACATGAATATGTTCTATACTTGCTAAAACAAAATTCAAACCTAAACTTTACTACCATGTCAATCTCAGAATTTCACCTTACAGGCGGGATCGTATTTATGGTACCCATCACCCTGATGTTTGTCATCCTGTTGGGCATTGCAGCCTTTGTTGTGCTCTCACAGCTTCAAAAGAAAACTATCGGAGACTACTGGCTGGAATCCATCAAGCAAATCGGCGGGCTTGCGGCCGTATGGGGTACCTGGTCTACGCTGATCGGTTTGTTTCAGGCCTTCGGTGCTCTAGAAGCTGCCAAGGACGTCATTCCATTTCCCGTCATTTGCGGCGGAATGAAAGTTGCGCTCATCACCGTGTTGTACGGACTGGCAGTATACTGCGTCGCCATGTTCCTCTATATCATCATCAAACTGAGTCGCCTTGGTTCTAAAACTGCTTAACACCGATCAAATACGCAAGACATGGCCCGCACTCCGGGCCCATGTTCTTCTGCTGGCCGTAAGCTGGACGGGCTTCAGTATGTTACTGGGGCTACTGGGAGCATTTGATGTGATGGAGGTTGGCGGAAAGGAAGCGGTGACGACAGCTATCTCTCAAGCCGCGCGGACGTCCCTTGTTGTTATGATAACAGGTCTGTTGATTGGGTCTGTTCCAGTGGTGATGTTGCTTAAGCGATTGAATGCCCAGGCCTAGGGTCGGATTACAAATCCCGACCAGCTCAGTCTGCCTTGCATTTTATGCCGGTGAAGAACACCGGCACCTACTAACCTCCGCGCCTCTCCGCCTCCGCGGCCAATAACCCCCAATAAAAAAGGGAGCTCATCGCTCCCCTTCTTATTACTTAGCTTTTAAACGGAATTACCCGATAGCAACGCGCTTGAACTCGGCAACGGTCAGTCCTTTGCTCACACCGTCCAGGTATTGAGCTACGGTCTTTGAATTGTCCTTTACAAATGCCTGGGGCAACAAGGTGCTCTCTTTGAAGAACTTGTTCAGTTTGCCCATGGCGATCTTCTCTACCATGTTCTCGGGCTTGCCTTCCGCAATGATCTGCGCCTTGGCAATCTCCAGTTCCTTGGCAATAATAGCCGGATCAATGCTCTTCTCATCAACGGCTACGGGATTCATGGCAGCGATCTGCATTCCAACATCTTTACCCGCATCGGTAACATCTTTTCCGTTCACCCCTTTCAGCGACACCAGCACACCGAGTTTGCTTCCGGCGTGGATGTAAGGAACAATGGCTTCACCCTTCATCACGATGTAAGAAGTTACCTGCAGGCGCTCGCCGATCTTGCCCACCAGCTCGGTGATGCGATCATTGAGGGAAAGTCCGTTGACGATCTCTGCCAGCAATGCTTCGGTGGTGGCGGGCTTCTTGGTGAAGGCGGTCTCGATGATGCTCTTGCCGAGGTTCTTGAAATCTTCGGTATTGGCTACGAAGTCGGTCTCGCAGTTCAAGGCGATCAACACCGCTTCTTTCTTGTCGTCAGAAACTTTTACAAATACAGATCCTTCCTTGGCTTCCTTGTCGGAACGGGAAGCAGAAACTTTCTGGCCTTTCTTGCGCAGGATTTCAATGGCTTTTTCAAAATCACCATCGGCCTCGGTAAGGGCTTTTTTACAGTCCATCATACCGGCACCGGTCATGGTGCGCAGTTTATTAACATCGGTTGCGGTAATTGCTGACATCTCTTTAACTATTTAGAATTGTGATTTATGTATTTCGGAATGGGTTTGAAATAAAACGTCCTGCCACCGATGAAGGAAGCAGGACGCAGTAAATACGTATGCTTTCTATCGGCTTAAGCCTCCTGAACGGCTTCGTCCACTTTGCGTTTCTCGTCCTCGTCCTTCTTCATGCCGGACTCTTCTTTGTCTTTCTTGCGCTCCATGAGTGCTTCCTCAATGGCCTTACCAATGTGCTTGGTAACGATAGAGATGGACTTGAATGCGTCGTCGTTGGCAGGGATCGGGAAATCGATGTTGGAAGGATCAGAGTTGGTGTCCACCATGGCAAACACGGGGATGTTCAACTTTTGAGCTTCGGCTACGGCAATGTGCTCGCGCTTCACGTCGATTACAAAAAGGGCGGCAGGCAGACGGTTGAGGTCAGCGATACCACCGAGCAATTTCTCCAGTTTGGCCTTCTCGCGGGAGATCATGAGACGCTCGCGTTTCGCCAGGTTGTTGAAGGCTTCATCCTTCATCAGCTTGTCGATCTGGGCCAGTTTCTTCAATGACTTGCGGATCGTAGCAAAGTTGGTGAGCATACCACCCAACCAACGCTCGGTAACGAACGGCATGTTGAGGCGGGTTGCTTCTTCCACGATGATGTCTTTCGCCTGTTTTTTGGTGGCGACCAACATGATCTTGCGGCCGGAGCGCACAATATTCTTGATTGCAAACGTCGCTTCCTCAAGACACTTCATGGTCTTGTTCAGGTCGATGATGTGGATGCCGTTATTTTCCATGAAAATATACTCGGCCATCCGGGGGTTCCACTTGCGGGTCAGGTGACCGAAGTGTACGCCGGCCTCCATCAATTCCTGGGTTGTGATTTTCTCTGCCATGCTGCTGATCAATCGATTAACGTTTGCTGAATTGGAATCTTCTTCTTGCCTTGCGGCGACCTGGCTTCTTCCGTTCTACCATTCGGCTGTCGCGGGTAAGCAGGCCTTCTTTGCGGAGGGGAGCGCGGTGCTCGTCGCTGATATTCACCAGCGCGCGGGCAATACCGAGGCGAATGGCCTCTGCCTGTCCTTTAATACCACCACCTTCTACGTTGGCAGTAATGTCATATGAACCTTCAGCTTTTGCGAGGGTCAACGCCTGCTTAACCGTGATTTGCAGGATTTCTGACTGGAAGTAGGACTTCAGTTCGCGGTCGTTTACCACAATGGTGCCTTTGCCCGGCTGTACGTACACCCGTGCGATGGATGTCTTTCTGCGACCGATGGTATTGATTATCTCCATGAAAGTATAAATCAGAATTTAATAGTCTTTGGTTGCTGTGCCTCGTGCGGGTGGCTGGTGCCGGCATATACGTGCAGGCTGCGGAACAGCTCACTTCCGATGCGGTTCTTGGGAAGCATACCGCGAACGGCGTGCTCGATCAGACGCTCGGGGTGCTTGGCACGCGTCATCTTGGGCGTTGTAGCGCGCTGACCACCATTATAACCCGAGTGCGTAAACACGACACGGTCGGTTTCTTTCTTGCCCGTAACCACCACCTTCTCGGCATTGATCACGATCACATGGTCACCACAATCCACGTTGGGTGTATAACCAGGCTTGTTTTTACCACGGATCACTTTGGCAATTTCACTTGCCACACGACCCAATACCTGATTTTCAGCATCAACCAGAACCCAGCCTTTCTCAGCTGTGGCCTTGTTGAGGTTTTTTGTTTTATAACTGATCGAATCCACTTGAATAATCGGTTAAACTACCTTAATAATTCTACCCCTCTTCAAAAAGGGACACAAAAGTAGGCCCAATAAATAGATTATGCAAGCCAGAAACGGTTTTTACCGGACGTTTGCCGAAAGTTGCTTCAAAAGGGCCGTAATGTCCTTAGGATAAGGCGCTTGCACGGTAATTTCTGATCCGTCCAACCCCCTGAATTGAAGCGAAAACGCATGCAATGCCATCCTTTTGATCAGGGGCTGCTCCTCGGTATCCTTCTTGACCCGGAACCCCCGCTTTACCGAGGATACCAGGAAGGGTTTGCCCCCATACATCTCATCTCCGGTAATGGGCGCCCCCAGGGAAGCGAGGTGTACCCGGATCTGGTGCATCCGCCCTGTTACAGGCCGGCATTCGATCAGGCTGTGATTGGAAAATATCTGCAGCGTGGTAAATCGTGTCTGGGCATCCTTGCCTTTGGAGGAAATCCGGGCGGTGCCATCGTTCTGTTTAAGGATCGGTGCGTCCACCAGTTGATCCTGAAAATCGTGCCGTCCATCGGCAACGGCGTGGTAGATCTTGGTGACCTCCCGGTGCTCAAATTGCATGCTCAGGTGCCGGTAGGCCTCCGGATTCCGTGCGATGGCCAGCACGCCTGAAGTATCCTTATCAAGCCGGTGACACACCTGGGGGTCCGGCTCCGAGCCCCGGGCCAACTCCAGAATATTTGTCGGCTCTACCCGGTCATCCAGGGTCGAAATAAATGGCGGCTTACTGATCACCAGGTAATCCGGGTTGGAGAACAGGACTAAGTCAGAAAAGGAGATTCGCGCTTTCAAATCAAATCGGGTGCGCAAATTTGGGAATAAGGAATGATTATTCCCTGTCTTCGCCGGGTTTGGTGCGGGCAAGCTTAAAACTAAACGTAGATCCCTTCCCCACGGTACTCTCTACCTCGGCACGGGTGCCATGTCCTTCGAGGATGTGTTTTACAATGGCCAGCCCGAGACCAGTACCCCCCTTTTCACGGCTTCGGCTTTTGTCAACGCGATAGAAGCGCTCAAAAATTCTGGTGATGTGCTGCGCCGGAATGCCCTCACCGGTATCAGTCACCAGGGTGGTGATGTTCTTCTTGGACACATCGAATGACACTACCACCTCACCACCTTCGGGCGTGTAGCTGATGGCATTGGATACCAGGTTGGTGACCACTTGCGAAATGCGCTGCCAGTCGGCCCACACCTGGCCTTTGCCGTTGATGTCGTTGACCCTGAGTTTGATGTTTTTTTTCTGGGCTTTCTCTTCAAATTGATCAACCACCTCCACACACAATTTGTGGAGGTCGATCATTTCGAATTTCATTTTGATGTCTCCTGTTTCGATTTGTGACAGGGTGAGGAGGTCTTGCACCAGCATATCAAGGCCGTCCAGGCTCTTGGCGGCTTTCTTCAGGAATCTGGTTCTTACCTGTTTGTCGTTAACTGCCCCATCGATCAGGGTGTGAACAAATCCCTGGGCGGCGAAAATCGGGGTCTTCAATTCGTGAGATACATCGGCAATAAACTCCTTCCGGAATGCCTCCAGTTTTTTGAGTTCATCGATCTCCTTTTGCTTCAGCAAGGCGAAGGAGTAAATTTCTTCATTGATATCTTTGATCGGGTTGAGGGCACCGGACTTCTGACCCTGGATGCCGCCCAGTTCTTTCTTCTTCAACTTGCCCAGCATCTTGTAGATCTTATTGATCTCGCGAAACACGAGGAACTCCAACGTGACATATACGAGCAAGTAGGATCCGGAGAAACTAATCACGCCAGCCACGAGCAGGGCCTCCTGGTTAACTGAATCAACCAGCGACAAAAAAAGCACGGTCACCAGCGCAATGAGCACTGCCAATAGCAGGGCCATTGTCCGGGCGCTGTACACCATATCCTATTAGATTGTATTGAATTTATACCCCACCCCCTTCACCGTGGTGATGTAATCCTCTCCGATTTTTTCGCGCACCTTACGGATATGTACATCCACGGTACGGGCGAGCACATACACGTCGGCGCCCCAGATGTGCTGCAGCAACTCATCGCGGCTGAAAACCTTATTGGGATGCTGGGCAAGAAAGAAAAGGAGTTCAAATTCCTTTTTCGGCAGGTTGATTTCGCGGTCTTTAAGTTTGATGGTATAGCTGGACCGGTCAATAATCAATTCACCCATGGCAATCTGCGATGCGGCTGGTTTGCTTTTCGAGTCACGGCGGAACAAAGCGTTGATGCGGCTCATGAGCGCGCGGGGCTTGATGGGCTTGGTGATGTAATCGTCCGCGCCTACATCAAATGCTGCTACTTCAGAATATTCCTCTGAGCGCGCCGTAAGAAAAATGATAAATGTCTTCGCTAATTCCGGCATGGCCCGCAGTTGGCGGCAGGCCTCTACGCCATCCATCACGGGCATCATGATATCCAGCAGGACCAGATCCGGCTTAAAGCGGCGTGCGATTTCTACGCCCACCTGACCATTACCGGCTGTTTTTACATCATAGCCCTCTTTTTCGAGGTTGTAGTTGAGGAGTTCCTGAATGGGTTCTTCATCATCTACCACCAAAACTTTGTAAGCGGCTTTTTTACCCATGGTTATTAATGACCATCAAAAGTACCCCAAAACAACCCAATTAAAAACCAGGGTTACGGGTTTAACAAATTCTTAATCTGGACTACAAGTAGGGATACCGGTCTTTGTAGCTGCGGATGAGCAACCGCAGGTCATGGTGGTAGATGGTAGACCACTCCTCTTTCATGCGGTCGTGTTTGGATTCATAGGTTTTGAAACCCATGAAGTAGGTATTGTTGGGTAGTCGTTTCGCGAACCGTTTTGACCTGGGCCTTGGATCGCTGAGCGACAGGGTATCGAGGTTGTCAACAATCCGCTGGATGAAGGCTTGCTTTCGCTGCTTCTTGACTGACAGGGAATCGCTGTCCGTAAAAGTTTGGTATAAGCTGTCGAGCTTGCGGGCAGCCCGCAGCATATGTTCTGTCACCTTCCGGTAGTCGCTGTCATCGCCACGGAATTCGCGCAGCGCCTGCGAGGTATCGCCGCGGGTGCGGATGAGAAATAACTCGGCACCCCGATCACCTATAAAAGATGCGAGGTTTTCATTGAACTCCGCACTATCCTTCACATACAAGGTAGCATGTACCATCTCATGAATAATCAAACTTGCCAGGTCACCGTCGCCGCGCCGCAGCATGTTGCTGAGAATCGGATCAGTAAACCAACCGAGTGTGCTCCACCCGCCGGGGTTTCTGATGCTCACATCATAGTTGTCTTTCTCCAACGCTTCCTTTTCTTTAACCGCCTTTTCGCGATTAAAGAAACCCTTGTACGGCACTGCGCCCACCACCGGAAACTCCCACACCTTTTCCTTGAGGCGGAACGGTTCGCAGGCTGTAACGACCCACATCAATTCCTGGCCTTGTTGGTCATACAAGGTCTTGTAGTTGTCCGTATCATGGAGTCCCAGCGAATCAATGGCGAAGCGTCGTGCCTGCTCAATCAACCGGAGCTTGGCTTTGAGAGAATCCGGAAATGCCGGGTCGTTCATATAAGTTTCCACCGGCCTCGCCTCATACACAATTTTTAACTGACCGTAGCCCTGACCGATGGCATACATCAAAAGATCGCGGTAGATGAATATGAGAACCACCACGACCACCAACAGGACACCCAGGATTTTGCGAAGCATGACTATTTCTTTCTCTGCGTCAGGAAGTAACGATCCCGGTAGTTAACGTACAATCCATATGAATATTGGAATGTTTTAAATGAAAGATCAAAGTAAGGTTCATACCGGAGCGAGACGTATAATTTGTCGGTGAGTTTGTAGTCGTAGAGGAACCGGAAGATCATCAGGTTGGGCCGGGGCTGTATCCGGTTATTGTCGAAGGTGGATACCGCCTGGTACGTGGGGCCACCATCGAAGGCCATAAATTCCCGTGCCGACCAATAGCTGGCCATCATGTTCAACCCAAAGCGAGTGGATACGGTGGCATTGGCATAAAATCCATCTCCATCGATATAAGCTTGCCGCGTTTTGGTGATGTCTTTGTCATAGACGTAAAAGCCATTCACGGTAATGCCATTGATCCGACCTTCCAGGTTTTGCTTCCATTGGATACCGGCAGCATAATTAACCAATGTTTGAATGGGTAAGCCGGCGATGTCGAGTTGCCCGCCCTGATGTCGCGATACCACCTGGAAGGGAACACTCAGTTCTCCCTGTCCGATCTTTGCGATTCGCTTTTGCAAGGAAAGGCCCGCCACCAGTTGTTCCTGCCGTGTGTCGCGCCAGTACTGCATGTATTGCCAGTCGATCCACATGTCAACGAACAGGTCTTCGCGGTTGAGCTTAAGTTGGGTGCCGGTTTCAAGGCGGTTGTTGAGTACGCGCTCAAAATCATAGAGCGGTTCAATCAGGTTGTGGTTGAGGCTTCCTTCGAGGTTACCAAAGATGACGGAGTAGGCCTTCTTTTGCCACTTAAAGGTGAATATCGGAGCGCTAGTCGTGAATTTGTTGTTTCCGAAGTCCTTCTGAAAATAACCACCGGCGTCAATCCGTATATTTTTAGTGAGGTGATAGCTCACCACTGGTTGGAACTGATAACCATACAGCGTATAGCCGTCAACGATGGTTCGGAAATACTCGTTGTTCTTAAAAAATCCGAGGGTATTCATGCCCAGGTAGAGCTTTCCTGAGTCAGCTTCATTGATGGTTTGCGCATCCTGAAAAACCCGGTTATTGAGCTGGGCCAGGGCCGGATTGGCCATTCCGATGAGTAGAAACAGGAAAAAAGAAACGCGTTGCAGCATGAAAGTGCAAATTAAGATTGTTAGTCGTTATTCGTTAACGGTTAGCCAGTTAAAATCAATCCGGAATATCGGACACGCAAACAATTCCAGGATCTCGTTTCCCTTATTATTATTGAAGTGGTAATTTCAACCCCTTCGAAGCGTAACAAACACACCTATTTATATGAGCGACAACAAAGAGAAACTGAAGGCCCTGCAGCTGACGATTGACAAACTGGAGAAGGCGTACGGAAAGGGCACCGTGATGAAACTGAACGACCAGAAGGTCATTGACGTTCCGGCGATCTCCACGGGATCACTGGGTTTGGATATAGCCCTCGGCATTGGAGGCATTCCACGCGGCCGGGTGACAGAAATCTACGGACCTGAATCTTCCGGTAAGACCACCCTGACGATGCACGCCATCGCGGAAGCGCAGCGCAAAGGCGGGCTTGCTGCATTTATTGATGCTGAACACGCCTTCGATAAATCCTATGCTGAAAAACTGGGGATTGATACGGAGAACCTGTTGATCTCACAGCCGGACAATGGCGAACAGGCCCTTGAAATCGCCGAACATCTGATTCGTTCCGGCGCCATTGATATTATTGTCATCGACTCGGTGGCGGCATTGGTACCCAAGGCCGAACTCGAAGGCGAAATGGGAGAAAGCAAGATGGGTCTTCAGGCACGTCTGATGTCCCAGGCCCTGCGGAAACTGACGGGGACGATCAGCAAAACAGGATGCGCCTGTGTATTTATTAACCAGTTGCGTGAGAAGATTGGAATCATGTTTGGTAACCCGGAAACAACAACCGGTGGAAACGCCCTGAAGTTTTACGCTTCCGTGCGTCTGGATATCCGTCGCATCGGTCAAATCAAAGAAGCGGCTGATGACATCACCGGAAACCGCGTGCGGGTGAAAGTGGTGAAGAACAAGGTAGCACCTCCCTTCAAGGTGGTTGAATTTGATATCATGTACGGACGCGGCATCTCCAAGTCAGGTGAAATCGTTGACATCGGTGTTGAACTGAACGTCATTCAGAAGTCCGGCTCCTGGTTTTCGTACAATGGCAACAAGCTGGGACAAGGTCGTGATGCGGTGAAGCAGTTGATCGAAGACAATCCGGAACTGATGGAAGATCTGGAGAAGAAGATCAAGGAAAAGTTGTCCACGGCCGATGGCGCGAAGGTGCTTGAAGAAAAAGAAGGATAGCCTCCATTAACATTCAATAAAAAAGGTCGCGAACATTTCGCGACCTTTTTCTTTATGTTTGATTCAAATCAGGAGCGGATGGCAATAACCGGATCCAGTCGGGCAGCAACCGCAGCAGGCACAATACCTGCAATAAGTCCGATCACCGATGACACCCCGAGACCGAGGACAATGTTCTTAAAGCTGAGTACCACTTCGAGGCTGCCGAACGGTATGAAGGTCAGCATGAATACCAGCAGGATACCACCCAGTCCTCCAATGAGGCTGAGGAAAATTGCTTCAAACAAGAACTGGAACAGGATGAAGTAGTTCTTGGCGCCTAGTGACTTCTGAAGACCAATGATGCTGGTGCGTTCTTTAACAGAAACAAACATGATGTTGGCAATTCCGAAGCCACCGACGAGGATTGAAAATCCGCCGATGATCCAGCCGGCCCATCCCACCACATCGAAGAGTTTACCGATGGCATTCATGATTGCTTCCGGTCTGTTGAGCGCAAAGTTGTCTTTTTCGATCGGACGCAAACCACGACGCGAACGCATGAGTCCTTTGATTTCATTCTCCAGTTCTACCAGACCCAGGTCGGTTTCGGATCCTTTGATACCAATGGTCGATTGAAGTTCATTCCAACGGCCGGTACCGGTCTGGTACAGTTTGCGGAAAGAATGATAGGGTATTAGTACGGAGAAGTCATTGCTGGGTGTGCCCAAAAAACTTTGCCCTTCCCGCTTGATGACGCCAATGACTTTGTATTTCATGTCCTTCACTTTCACCTCCTGACCAACAGGATCCATTCCATTGGGGAACAGGGTCAAGGCCACCTCATGCCCGAGAATGGCTACGGAACGGCCACCGTCAATCTCATCGCGGGTAAAGTACCGGCCCTGGGCCACGTTGACTTCATAAATTTCATCATACGACTCACCTGTTCCCCGCAGGGCAATCTGACCGATGCTGTTGTTTCCATTGCGTACTACGGCATTGCCTTTAACTGCGAATATTGACATGGCTGTCTTGTTGCGCATGGTGGCATTGAGAAACTTGTATTCGCTATAGGAAGGGGTCGGCCTCCGCCAGTATTCCCACCACTTGTAAGGCCCATTGCCCTCGGGGGCCCACGGCATTTTGCCTACGTAGATCACACCGGTACCCAAAAAGTCGAAGCTCGATTTGATATTGGACTCAAGCGAATCCACAAGGGTGAACACAGCGATAATGGCAAAAATGCCCACTGTGACACCCAGGAGTGACAAAATCGTGCGGAGCACATTGGATTTGAGGGCCTTCCAGGCAAAGGCAAAGCTCTCACCGATTAATCGTAATACCAGCATAGCGCAAATAACGCTATTCTTTGCCTTCTGGTTGTGGGATTTTTGGCGAGCGGAAAGAACTGACCTTCAGGTTAGGATCGGATGGCGATAACCGGGTCCAGCCGGGCAGCCACTGCCGCTGGCACGATACCGGACACCAGACCGATCACGGACGATACGCCCAGCCCCAACATGATGTTTTTGAAGCTGAGTGCAACATCCAGGCTTCCAAAGGGAATCAGGGTAAGCAAGAATACCAGGAGAATGCCGCCCAGACCTCCGATCAGACTGAGGAAGACCGCTTCAAACAGAAACTGAAAGAGGATAAAGTAGTTTTTGGCACCCAGCGATTTCTGCAGGCCGATGATGGATGTCCTTTCCTTCACGGATACAAACATGATATTCGCAATACCAAAGCCCCCTACGAGGATAGAGAATCCTCCGATGATCCAACCGGCCAATCCCACCACGTCAAACAATTGCCCGATGGTATTCATAATCGCCTCCGGGCGGTTGATGGCGAAGTTATCTTTCTGGACCGGTCTTAGCCCGCGACGCACCCGCATCATGCCCTTCAATTCATTCTCCAGTTCCACGAGACCAATATCCGTTGGGTTGCCTTTGATACCTACGGTAGATTCTATTTCATACCACAGACCCGTACCGGTTTGATACAATTTCCGAAAGGAGTTGTAGGGCACATACACGTTGAAATCATTGCTTTGCATTCCGATGAAACTCTGTCCTTCGCGTTTGATCACGCCGATTACTTTGTATTTCACATCTTTTACCTTCACAAACTGACCGATGGGGTCTTCCTGTTTGGGAAAGAGCGTTGCGGCTACTTCATAACCGAGTACTGCCACGTTGCGGCCACCGTCTACTTCGTCGCTGGTGAAGTAGCGACCTTGCTCTACGTTTACTTCTCTGATTTTTTCATAGTTATCTCCTACCCCGCGCAGCAACACCTGACCCAGGCTGCTGTTGCCCCGCTTCACGGTAGCGTTGCCCTTGAACGCATAGATCGACATGGCTTCCTGGTTTCGGAGATTGGCCTGGAGAAAACGGTATTCATTCACTGACAAGGTGGGGCGGCGGAAGTACTCCCACCATTTGTAGGGTCCATTGCCCTCAGCAGTCCAGGGCATTTTCTGCATGTAAATCACATCCGAGCCCAGGAAGTCGAAGCTGGACTTGATGCTTTTCTCCAGCGAGTCCACCAGCGTGAACACCGCGATAATGGCGAAAATTCCTACCGTGACACCCAGCAAAGAGAGGATGGTGCGGAGGATGTTGGATCGAAGGGCCTTCCAGGCGAAGGCAAAACTCTCCCCAATGAGGCGAATTACAAGCATAGGCGGTTAACGGCTAATCTGCGGACCTGGTTGTCGGGAAAACTGACCAATTTAGGGACTCTGGATTG